>CALAWP010000040.1 GCA_937895345.1 uncultured Paenibacillus sp.
TGGAGCCTAGGGGGATCGAACCCCTGACCTCATCGCTGCCAGCGATGCGCTCTCCCAGCTGAGCTAAGGCCCCGTGTTGTGATGTCGTCGTGAATCGGCGACAAGACAGATCATATCATGAATGGACATGACCTGTCAATCGCAAATTCAAAAAATTTCTTTCGCGGCCGGAATCAGCCTTGTAGCGTCTTGCCGTTGCCCGCTTCGGCGGCGGCCGTCTGCTTGGAAGGACGCTCGGGAAGCTGCAGCTTTCCGATCAGCACCCAGTAGAACGGCAGCTTGCGGATCAGCGCGATGACGACCCAGCTGATGAACAGCGCCGTCAGGAAAGCGAACGGCAGCGACAATTGGTACAGAATCGGATGTCCCGTATTGGTGTAGTCTCTATAGTACAGCAGCACAAGCGGATGAATCAGATAGACGCCGAAGGAGCAGGCCCCCAGATGAAGCACCCAATAACGAACCTTCGGCTTCAGCTTGCCGTACAGCCAGAACGACGCCTGGAACAGCACGATCGCGGACAGCCACGTTTGCACGCTCCAGGTCAAATCGAGCAGCCTCAGATGGAAGACGGCCTCCCCCATCCGCTGAAGTGTCCAGAGCGTCCCTTGAATGGAGCAGGAAATGACCCACAGCGTCCAGATGACGTATTTCCATTTGCTTCGCAGAAATGCCATAAAGGAATCGAAATAAAACGCCACAAAGATGCCAAGGAAATAATGCGACATATACGAGAACGAAATGCTTGCCTTATATGGATATTTAATAACGTACATATTGAGGAAGATATACGCCCATTGCAGGACGAAGCCGATCCAGATCGCATGTTTGGCCAGGCGCGGCATCTTTTTGAACAGCAACAGCAGGATCGGAAACAACAAATAAAATTGCACGTTGACGAATACAAAATAAAGATGCGGATACACCTTGCCCTGCAGCAGAAGCGTCAAGAACGTTTGCACCCGGTCCCAGTCCAGATCGGCCAGAACGCCCTTCCGATACAACTGCACCCCGTAATAAAGCATGGAAAACGCCGCATAGGGAATCAGAATGAATTTGATCCTTTTGAAATAGAAGCCTTTGAGAGAACCCAGCGTAAAATCCCGATTCCGATAACTGTAAAACAATACGAAAGCGCTCAAAAATATAAAGGTCGTCGTCCCGATTTTCAGAAACGAGTTGAAAAAGTTATAAACCGGAAACAGCAGCGCGTCCGGCTCCAGCATGACTTCCACCTTCGAAGTGGAATGGACGAAGATAACGGCCAGGATGGCCAACGCCCGCGTGATTCCCAATTCGTCGATGAATGTCCTTCCGCTTTGATTATTTTCCATAGCTTCAACATCCTCATTTGATTTTATGAACGGACGATTACCGTCAAATTATGCCATCCTATCATACACTATTGCATCGGCGTTGCCTATTATATTTTTCTCATAAATGAAGGACAAGCGCCAGCCCGCTTATAGATTTGGGTAAAAGTAACAGCAAAAAAAATACCCAATTGCAACATAATATCTCTGACATTCGTCATTTTTCTACAGATTGAATCTGCCGCGTGATGCTGTTAAACTGAAAAGTATGCTTGGTTTTCATGGTTCTCATAATCTAGTGATTCAAGGATCGCGGCTGTATTTCGAGAGGAGAATGTAGTCAGATGTTCAGAAATGCAAGTTTAGTATCGGTCGTTGTCATCATGGGCTTGCTGGTGTCGGCTTGTTTTGGCGGCAAACAGTATCAAGCCATAGACCCCTATTTACCAACGGCTATCGTATCGGATGACAATTCCGCCGTGGACTTGGGCGATTACAGCATACGCGCGGGCATCGTTCATCATCGCGACGGCGCCTCGCACGAAAGTCCGCTGCAGCAGCTGCAGCAGTCCAATCTGGTCAATTTGGAAACGAGCAGCCTGACCTTTGAAGATTGGGTGAGCCAGACGGGCGACAATAAATACGATCTGCTCTTGATCGACGCCAGCCTGGCATCGCTTGGCGAAGAAGATATGCAGAAGCTGGAAGAGCAGTCCCGCAGCTTTGCGGAGCAAGGCGGAACGCTGCTGCTGGCGCATGAGTTCGCCAAGATTTTCCCGCAAGATTTGACGGGGATCAAAGAAATTAAACCGATCGAATCCACTTCCCTCGAGTTCGGTTATCCCGAGGTGAGCTACAACCTGCAGTCGCTGCAGGACGTATGGATCAGCTTTACGAATACCTATTCGCAATACAACGGACTGAATCCCAAATTCCATATTAATCATGAATTTGGCGTGGTTGCCGACTCGGCCGAGCCGATCGTGACGCTGGACGGAACGGCGCTGTTCACCGCCAACAAGGTTGGAGACGGCACGGTCATCTGGGCCAACCATTTCCTCCCGAATGAACAGTTCATTACAAGATTCGATTTCAAGGCCGAAGACGAGCAAAAATATTTCCATTACGGTTATGCAACGGCGAACTACTTGTTCCATTCCGAGCTGGCGGCTTATGCGGCAAAGGAAAAGTTCGGCTATGCGCTGTCGAACGCTTACGGGCCTTACGGCAGACCGGGAATGGCGTGGCAAAACCACTATGAAGAAGCTTACTCCTACGTGCTGGAGGATATGATCGTCTGGACGGATTTGCTGAAGGAGCATATGCAGGTTCCGACGTTCTCCCTGGTTCGCAGCAGCTACAACGGCGGCCAGTGGCATTCTTCCATCGCCTGGAACGAAAATATCGGCACGGCCGAAGCGCCTGCGTTCCTGGGTTCCAACATGCACTCGCTGTTTACGAGCGGCGTCAGAATGCAAACGGAAAAAGATTATATCGACTTTGACCGTTATCCGGGCTACAACTCGCTCATGTCGGATACGGACAAGCCTTACAGGGCTTATATTACCGCCTTCGACTGGAATAACGACGGCAAGCTGGACCTGATTACGGGCAACGCGGAAGGCAAGCTGATGCTTCTGCTGCAGACGGCGGCGTCGGAGGGCAATCTGTTCCAGGAGCCTGCGGAAATCGGCGGTGTCTCCGTAAGCAGCTATGCGGCTCCAACGGCTGCCGACATTAACGGCGACGGCCTGCAGGATCTGATCGTCGGCGACGGCGAGGGCACGCTGACCTACTATCCGAATACCGGTACGGCCGGCAGTCCGAAATTTGCAGGCGGCCAAACGGTCATGCTGAACAACGGGCAGCGGCTCCAGGTCCCGGGACCGTCGGCTCCGCACCTCGCCGACTGGAACGGCGACGGTGTGCTCGATCTGCTGGTCGGCGACGGAGAAGGCTATATTCATCTGTTCACGGGCGAAGCGGCCGACGGCTCGATCCAATGGAGCGAAGCCGGCAAGCTGAGCGCCGGCGGCGAAACGATTCAAACGGGCCGAAACGCCGCTCCGCATGCCGCGGACTGGAATAACGACGGACGCCTCGACTTGCTGATCGGCTCGCTGGACGGCACGATTCGCCAATATTTCCGCGGCGAAGACGGCGGACTGTCCGACGGAGGCATCCTGCAAGGACAGCATTACAATTTTTATGGCAACCAAAATCTGATCGCCGGCAAAAACGTCATTCCGCTCGTCGTCGACTGGAATGGCGACGGCAAGCTTGATTTGCTGACCGGCCATATGGAATACGGCATTCCGCGGCCGATCGATCTGGGCTTCTTCCCTTACAAGGACCAAGTGCTCAAAAATACGAAATATGTAACGGACCGTTATTTGCCGCTTATCCCGCATATGTTCCTGCACAGCAACCTGACGGACGAGCAGGAAAAACGGGAAATCGAGCTGCACAAGCAAATGTTCCACAACTTGGGCCTGGAATGGGATAAAGATATGGGCGTCAACCACCATACCTGGCGCGTCAACAACGATGTGCTGCGCACGTTTGCCAATCAGGCGGCCGCGGGCATCTGGTGGAACTTCGGATTCAATCCGCCTAACGTAGGCACCGCGCCGCGCGACGGCATCGAATTTCTGATGGGCGTTCCGTTCGACGTGTCCAAGCTGGTGCCGATGAAAGGCGTGGACGGCGAAGACGTGCCGTTCGTGCTGCACGTTCCCGCACCGAACATCCTGAACTTCCCGAAAGCTTGGGATGCGCTTGGAAGATTCAACCTGCCGACCACTTATTTCGAGCATATCGAGCACAGCCAGAAAAAAGGGACGGACGTCAACGACAAACTGCTGAACAAGATTAGCTCGATGAACGAGTTCAGAAACAAATACAACTATACCTTCATGACGGAGCAGCAGATGGCCCGCTCGTTCCTGAACACATTCCGCGGCAAGGTTGGCGTGGAAATGACGGACAACGAGCTGAAGCTGACGCCGGACATGAGCGAAGTGCCATGGCAAGTGAAGGAATACGAGAACACCTTGGGCGTGCGGATCGAGCTTGGCGAGAAATACAAAGACATGGAGCTCGACACGGACAGCTGGTTCTTCTACAAAGACGAGCATGCCTACTTCATCGGCGTAGACAAGCCGGTGACGATCAAGCTGACCGAGAAATCGGAAATCGACAACCGCATTTACGTCGTGAAGACCAACTCGCCGGCGCTCATCGAACAATCCGGCGAAAGCTTGAAGGTAACGCTGAATACGGCGGGCATGCAGGAAATTACGTTCCACTCTCCCGTACCGCTTGAATTTACTGGCGAGAAAATGGATTACGTGCTGACGGAGGGCAACAACTACACCGTCATCCATTACGGCGATAAAGTGACGTTCGAAGTAAAAGCTTTAAAATAAGGGCAACCGCGCCATAAGTAATAAGCGCCCGCTCCTGACGAACTTGCACTTTTAACTGTAAAAGTACGCATAAACGGCTAAAGGCCATATCCGGATCAATCCCCGAATATGGCCTTTTCCAATGGCGGTCAAACAACAAACAAAAAACACGCAATATGCGTGTTCGAGTTCATACTATTTCTCTCTGTCATTATGCATCGGATGATTGGACAACAGGTGATTCAGCTCTTTCATAAACATCTCGATATCTTTGAATTGGCGGTATACCGACGCAAATCGGACGTAAGCCACTTCGTCGACGGGATAAAGCTGGCTCATAACGATGGAGCCAATCTCGCTGCTGTCCACTTCCGCATTCGCCGTAGTGCGCAGCTCCTTCTCTACCTCGGAAACGATGACCTCTAGCCTTTCCACCGGTACCGGACGTTTCTCGCAAGCCCGGATCAGACCTCTCAATATTTTGTCGCGGCTGAACTCCTCGCGGCTCCCGTCCTTCTTGATGACGATCAGCGGCGTTTCCTCGACCATTTCGAAGGTCGTAAACCGGCGGCTGCATTTCTCGCACTCGCGGCGGCGCCGTATCGATTTGTTTTCGTTCGCCGGTCTGGAATCCAGCACTTTCGTTCCCGCGTAATCGCAATAAGGACATTTCATAGGGTGCCCTCCTTTTCGCCATTGAATGTGAAGCGCTTCATTATCAATTTTGCCATACGTTTCCTGTAATGAACTTCGAAATTTTGCACATAATACGATTACCAACCGCAAGGAGGTGAACAACAATGAGCAGAAACCGCAGCAGCAACCAATTGGTAGTGCCGCAAGCGACAGCCGCTCTGGACCAAATGAAATTCGAGGTCGCTCAAGAGCTGGGCATCGCGATCCCGCAAGACGGTTACTATGGCAATATGGCAACTCGTGACGCTGGTTCCATCGGTGGTTTCATTACCCGCCGCCTGGTGCAAATTGCCGAGCAATCCCTTGCCGGTCAAAAATAATGATTCATTAAGCTTGTACGAATAAAAATGCCTTGGAGAGGCTCGTCCGATGCGGCGGGCCCTTCGGGGCATCACCGGCTTGCAAGCGTATGTTCAAAAGACCGGGTACAGGTCTTTGTATTTATTATAGTAGTAATAAACCTTTTGTACATAGTGTCTCGTTTCGCCGAACGGGATATCCTCGGTGGTGCCGATTTCCCCGTTCCAGACGCCGTCGTCCAGCCATTTCCTCACATTGCCGGGTCCTGCGTTGTAAGCGGCGACGGCGGCAATCATATTGTCGTCGAACTGTTCGTGCAGCATGTTCAAATACCAGGAACCGACTTCGATGCTGACATCCGCCCGATGCCGCAGCATATCGTCGGTGACCTTATCGAAACCTGCCTTTTCCACAACCCAATGAGCCGTGCTCGGCATCAGCTGCATCAACCCGAGCGCTCCTTTTCTCGATTCCCTGCCGGTCTGATAATTGGATTCCGCCCGAATGACGGCGGCGATCAAATGCGGCTCCAAATTGTAGTTGGAGGCGCTTGCCCGAATATCTTCTTTATAATGGATCGGATATATTTTGGAAGCCAGCCAATCCGAACGAATAAACCATACAATCAGCAATATCAAGATAACCGCCAGCAAAAGTCTTTTTTTGAATGTTCGTTTTTTTCTCATGGCAATCCCTGACTTTTCCAAAACTGTTCGACCTGGCGCTCCGTTTCCTCCAGCGAGCCGCTGTTGTCGATGACCCAGTCCGCCCGCCGCCGTTTTTCTTCGATGTCCATCTGCAAAGCGATGCGCCGCTCGGCTTCTTCCCTGCCTAAATCGTTGCGTGCCATCAGCCGGACCAATTGCGTCTCTTTCGGCACGTATACGACCATAATGCCCTCGTAAAGCTTCTCTTGTTTCGTTTCATACAATAAAGGGACGTCCGCCACGATCAAGGCATCGGGCTCCCGTTCCGCATATGTACGTATCCGCTCCCGCATCGTTTCCCGGATGGCGGGATGGGTAATGCTCTCCAGCTTCCGAAGCGCGGCGTCGTCCTGAAAGACGATACGGCCCAATGCGGGGCGGTTCAACGAGCCGTCCGGGTTCAGCATAGCTTGTCCGAATTCGGAGGCGATCGCCTCCAGCGCCGGCTCTCCCGGCATAACCACTTCCCTCGCCACGGCATCCGCATCGACCAGTTTGGCGCCGCGCAGCGTCAGCAGGCGGCCTACCGTGCTTTTGCCGCTGGCGATGCCGCCGGTCAAACCCATAATCATGGTATCGCCCGCCTCCTATAACAGCTTCGTTATTCCAAGCACAATCAATAATATTCCCGGCAGGCAGCTGATTGCATGCATCCCTTTTCGAGGCGACAGCCGGATGCCCAGCCGGGTTCCCGCGATTAGGAACAAAGCTCCGGTTACGGCAATGGCGACAGCCGTCAACAAGGCGGGCAGCCCCAGCAGCGCAGCCCCCAGACCGGCTCCGAACGCGTCCAGCGACAGCGCCGTGCCCAGCATCAGCGCTTCCGAAGACGAGATGGTGCCCGAACGGTCAACGTCCGCAGCCTGCGGCGTTCGCAAGATCTGAATGACAAGGCCGAGACGCTTCAGTTCGACCAGCAAGACGGTCGACGGCGAAGCGGAACCAGCCGCCAAAGGCAAAGCTTCCGCCGCTTGGTCTTCACTTGCAGACGATCCGCTTTCCGAATCGGCGCCTTCTTTCGTTCGAAGCAGCTGAATAAGCGCCCAGCAGCCGATGGCGATCAATATTGCAGCACCGGCAATATTGGCCGCATGCTCCGAAATGACGCCGCTGAGCCAGCTGCCCGCCTGCATGGACAGCCAAATAATCAAGCCGGAACAGCATGCAATAATGATCACGGACAACAACGGGATCCGAATTCGTCTAAGTCCGTAAGTAACGCCGACTCCGAAACCGTCCAGACTGACGGCAAACGCAAGCACGATGACCGATGCCAGATGCGCCAACAACGTTGTCCCCTCCCGCCGGTCGAAGCCCCGGACGCCGGAAGCGGCCGGGAACATTCGCCTAGATGATAACAACATCATCATATGCGGGGAAGTCTTCATCGTGCACAGCGGACATGATCAGCTCTGCGGCCGCTTGGCGCGCGCGGCCCGGAGCGGCTGGCATCGAGGGCAATAATGCGTGCCCCTTCCTCCGACGACGGACTTGGCAATCGGACCGGAGCATGACGGGCACGGTTCGTCTTTGCGGCCGTACACGAGCAGCTGGTGCTGAAACATCCCCATCTCGCCCTGTCCGTTCACATAAGATTTGACGGAGGAGCCGCCGGCTTCGACGGCCCTTGTCAGCGTCTCCCGAATCGCTTCGTGAAGCCGCCGCCACTCGGCCGGCTTCAGGCTGTCCGGCGTTCGTTCCGGATGAATCCGGGCCTGGTGCAGCGCCTCATCGACATAGATGTTCCCCAGGCCGACGATGAGCTCCTGATTGAGCAGCAGCGGCTTGATCCGAGAGGAGCGCTTGTGCAAGCGGCTTCGGAGCTCCTCTACGGTAAACTCCGGCTCCAGCGGCTCGATGCCGAGCTTGTTCAGCGGGGGCTGCTGCAGCTCTTCTCCGGCGGCAAACAGATGCATCGTGCCGAATTGGCGAACGTCTTTATATCGAAGGTCGGTGCCGTCCTCCAAATGAAAAATGACATGGGTGTGAAGCTCGACCGGTTCCTCCCGGTCGTATACTCCGTAACGGCCTTCCATTCGCAAATGGGAGACCAGCACGAGTCCGTCCAGCAAAATGCGCAAAAACTTGCCTCGCCGCTCCACCCGCTCTATCGTCCGTCCCGCCAGCGCGTCCGCGAATTGGGAAGGCTCGGCGGGCCGCTGGACGATGCGGGGAAGCGACACCGTCACCGATGCGATCGTCCGGCCGGCAACCAGCTGATTCAATGTTGTCTTGACCGTCTCTACCTCTGGAAGTTCAGGCACTTCTTCTCACCTCAACAACCATTATACCGGATTGCGGCCGGACACGCCTCCCGAACCTCATTTCGCCTCGTACCAATTATATCCGTAGCTGACATCCGCCTTCAGCGGCACGTCGAGCTTGATGGCTCCGGACATTATATCCGGCACCAGCGTCTTCATCAAGTCCAGCTCGTCCGGCGGCACCTCGAATACCAATTCGTCATGCACCTGCAGCAGCATGCGGCTCTTCAGCCCGCGCTCGCGCAGCGCCCGGTCCATCTGCACCATCGCCAGCTTGATGATGTCGGCCGCCGTCCCCTGGATCGGCGTGTTCATCGCCGTACGTTCCGCGAAAGAACGGAGATTGAAGTTGGACGAGCGGATTTCCGGCAAATAACGGCGGCGCTCCAGCAGCGTCGTCACGTAGCCGTCCCGCTTCGCCTGGGCGACGATATCGTCCATATATCGCTTGACTCCCTTGAAGACGGTCAAATATTGCTCGATGAACTTGCCGGCTTCCGTCGGCGTTATGCCGAGATTTTGCGACAGTCCGAATGCGCTGATGCCGTACACGATGCCGAAATTGACCGCCTTGGCGGTCCGTCTCATATTGGCGTCCACCTCCTCGGGCTTCACCCCGAACACGTCCATCGCCGTTTTCGTATGAATGTCCATGTCGCGTACGAAAGCTTCCTTCAGGTTCTCGTCTCCCGAAATATGGGCCAGCACGCGCAGCTCGATCTGCGAATAATCCGCCGCCAATATCGTCCAGCCCGGCTCCGACGGCACAAACGCCTTCCGGATTTGCCGGCCTTCCTCCAGCCGGATCGGGATATTTTGCAAGTTCGGAAACTGGCTGCTGAGCCGTCCCGTCGCCGCGATCGTCTGGCGGTAATACGTATGGATCTTGCCCGTTTCGCCTCGTATTTCCTTCAGCAGCCCTTCCACGTACGTCGACTGCAGCTTGGACAGCTGGCGATAATGAAGGATAAGCGGCACGATATCGTGATATTTGGCCAGCTCCTCCAGCACCTCGGCGTCGGTGGAATAACCGGTTTTCGTCTTTTTCTTGGCGGGCAGTCCCAGCTTCTCGAACAGCACTTCGCCCAGCTGCTTGGGCGAGTTGATGTTGAACTCCGTACCGGCCAAGGCATAGATCTCGCTCATAATCGAAGACAGCTTCGTTTCAAGCTCCCGGCCAAGCCGTTCCAGCTCTCCGCTTTCCGTCTTGATGCCCTGCAGCTCCATGCCGGCCAGCACGCGCGACAGCGGCTGCTCCAGGTCGAAATACAGCTCCTTCATGCCTGTCCGCTCCAGCTCCGCGGTCATCTTCGGCGCAAGCCGCCGAACGGCGTCGGCCTTCAGCGCGAGATGGCGGTACAGCGCGTCAGGCTCTGGCACCTTGAACTTCGCTCCCTTGCCGTAGACGGACTCGTCCGACGGTACGCCGGCGATGCCTTGCCGCTCGCAAATGCCGGACAGCGTCTGCGGGCCTTCCGTAGGGTCGAGCAGGTACGCCGCCAGCTGCGCGTCGAAGGCGGCTCCGCCCAGCGTCAGCCCGCTCCAGCGCAGCGTCAGCTCGCACTTGTGCAGATCGAAGCCGATCTTCGGCAAGCCTTCGTCCTGCAGCCAATCTCTCAGCTTGGCGGCATAGGGCGCCTGCAGCGCTTCCACGGTGAGCACCCACACCCGTTCCTCCGTGGCCGCGGCGAAGCCAAGCAGCGAAGCGACGTGCGGATTTTCCCCGATCGCTTCGATATAGAGGCCGTGCTTCCCGCCTGCGGCGCGAAGCGCATCGACCATCGCTTCCAGATGAGGCAGGTCGGCCTCCGAAGCGATGACGGCCAGTTCCAGCTCGGCGGCGGCCGCCTCCGCTTCGGCTTCGGTCGCTCCGCTCTCTCCGGCCAGCTCCAGCCGCTCCAGCAGCGATTTGAATTCCAGCTTGCGGAACGCCTCTCCCAGCGCGGCCGGATCGTAGCCGGCATAACGGATGTCGTCCTCGGTGCGCTCCAGGGGCACGTCGCGGAAGATCGTCGCCAGCTTTTTGCTCATGACGGCGTCCTCGCGATGATTCTCGATATTTTCCTTCAGTTTGCCTTTGAGCTTGTCCAGATTGTCCAGCACCTGCTCGACGGTGCCGTGCTCGTGCAGCAGCTTGAGCGCCGTCTTCTCGCCGACTCCCGGCACCCCGGGAATATTGTCCGATGCGTCGCCCATCAAGCCTTTCAGATCGATGATCTGCACGGGCTTAAGCCCGTACTTCTCTCCGATCGTCTCCGGCGTGTACAGCTCGACCTCGCTCACTCCCTTGCGCGTAACGGCCACCGTTACGCCTTCCGACGCCAGCTGCAGCATATCCTTGTCGCCCGTCACGACGATGGCCGGCACGCCTTGCTCGTCGGCCTTCTTCGTCAGCGTGCCGATAATGTCGTCCGCCTCGTAGCCGTTCAGCTCGTATTGCGCGATGCCGAAGGACGAGATCAGCTCCTTCAATACGGGAAACTGCTCCGACAGCTCCGGCGGCGTCTTCTGCCGGCCTCCCTTGTATTCGCTGTACCCTTCATGGCGGAACGTCACCTTGCCCGCGTCGAACGCGACAAGCACGTGCGTCGGCTTATGCTCGTCCAGCAGCTTCAGCAGCATCGTCGTAAAGCCGAACACCGCGTTCGTGTGCAAGCCTGCCGAATTCGTCAGAGGCGGCATCGCAAAAAACGCCCGGTAGGCGATGCTGTTGCCGTCAATCAACATCCATTTATCCATCTGCTCCATGGCACCCCATTTCATCGCAATGCAATTCTATTCCCTATCATACCACAAAATGGGCTTCCCCCAAGCGCGATAACGGCATCGGGAAAGCCCGGAACAAAAAAACGGATAAACGAATCAGCGAGCAAACGGCTTCGGGACGCCAAGCAAATATCCTTGCGCCAAAGGAACTCCAAGCTCCTTCAGCCGGTGCAGCTCTTCCTCCCGCTCGATCCCTTCGGCGATAACCGAAACGCCCATTTTGCTTCCGATTCCCATTAACGTTTGAACGACATAGCTTTTCATCTCATCCTGGTCGACGTTGCGTATGATGGACCGGTCCACCTTCAGAAAATCGGGCCTTAATTCCACAACCGATTGCAGCGAGGAGTAGCCCGCCCCGACATCGTCGATGGCGATCCGGTAGCCTTGCTTGCGGTAATGCTCCAACGCCTTCTTGACGGCTCCGAAATCCGCAATAGAATCCCGCTCCGTAATTTCGAAGACGACGTCCTCGGGCGCAAGCCCGTAACGGTCCAGAAGCCGCAGCGTCTGTCCCGGACTGAAGGACGGGTCCTCCATAATTTGCGCCATCACGTTAATAAACAGCTTCGGTCCGCCGCCCGGCATCGCAAATCCGCTCACCGCCGCCTCCCTCGCCAACGTTTCCAAGGCGTACAGGCTGCCTTCCGCATCCGCGAACGCAAACAGCTGAAGCGGACCGCCGAACCAGTCCGGCGTCCGCAGGCGGGTCAGCGCCTCGTAACCGTATACGGCGCCGTCCTGCAGCGAGACGATCGGCTGATAAGCGGAATAGATGCCGCGCTCGCGCAGCAGCCGGGCAAAGGCCCGACGCCGCAGGCTCCGCTCCATCGCATCCTCCGTCCCGCCGTGAAGAACGGCGCCCTTGGCGGCCTCGTACCACAGCTCCTTCCCGCCTTGGCCGTCCGGGAAGGCCGCCGCCACGCCGATATGGAGCCTCCCCTCCGGCGCGGATCCGTCAATTTGCCGAACCGTCTCGATAAACCGGGCTTCCCAATCCCTCGTTCCGTAGTACGCTCTCTCCAGCAGCTCCGTCTCGAGCTCTTCGCGATTCCCCGGTCCGAGCCTGACGCGGATGAACAAGTCGCCGTGCAGCCAGTGCAAGTCCGCCCGAAGGCTGCCCTCGCGGATCAACCTCTCCGCTTCCGTACCGGCAAATGCTTTCCATTCCCGGTCAATAAAGGAAGCGGCGCCCTCCCTTGCCTTCTCGCGCGACGGCCTCGTCCATGAAAGATAAATCATTCCTACGCCGCCGGCGCCGGCGCCTCCTTTGAAGCCTTTGACCCAACCGTTGTCCCGCTTGTCCGTTTCATAAGGCAGCCGCAGCTGTTCGAGATTATTAATCACGTTACTTTCGTTCCTCTCCGATATACATGGCTGTCAATGAATCCATCTCGTATACGCTGCCTTGCCGCAGCTTGGCCCGCTTCTTCAGCCGCGCGGACAACCGCGACACCTCCTCCGCCGATACCCGCTCCCGCCCGTCGCACAGCAGAAGGGACAGCGACAGCGTGACGCCTTCCTGGCCGATCCGGTTGCCGCTCCGGTCTTCCACGAACCCGGCCTCAGCGCCGCCGTAGAACGGCCGAACCTCGCGGTCGAACCGCGAAACCAGCCGACGGCACAGCTCCTCGGCCCGTTCCGGTTCCAGCAAGGCGATAAAATCGTCTCCGCCGATATGGCCGACGAAATCGTCCCGGCCGCCCCATTCGGCGACGGCAGACTGAATGAGCTTCGCCAGGAAACGAATCAACTCGTCGCCAAGCGAAAACCCGTAGCAATCGTTAAACCATTTGAAATAGTCCAAATCGGCGTACAGCACCGCGAAAGGCCGTCCGCTGTCCAGCCTTCGGCGAAGCTCGGCCTGAATCCCCTCGTTGCCGGGCAAGCCCGTGAGCGGATTGGCGGCGCGCGCCGCTTCCGTCCGCAGAGCAGTCAACCGCTCCAGGATGGAGCGTATTGTCGCGGCTCCGGCCAATTGGCCCGCCCTTGTTATGATGACGATATCGTACAGCTGGGCATAATCCCTGGACATCGCCAGCTGGGACACTTGATCCACGGTCTCGCTCTCGTCCACGATCAGCGGCTGGCTGTCCATAATTTTTTCGACGGGCCGGTTCCAATAAAGAGGGAGCCCGAATTGCCCGGCCAGAAGCTGATGCAGCTTTTCCTTCATGAGCAAGCCGACGGGCATGCCGTCCTTCGCGATGACCGCTCCTTGCTCCTTCGGGTTCGATTTGAACAATCGGGCCGCTTCGGACACCTGCGCGTCCGATTTCAGCACAGGCACCGGCGCGGCCAGATGACCGATGGTCAAGCGAATCTGCGCGCTGGCCGTCCCAGCGTTCGCATCGGCCGCCGGCTCGTCGGTCCCATACCGGACCGGTCCGCCTGCCGCCTGCCGGTGAATCCAAGCTTCTTCCATGCCGCCGGCCGAAACGTTCGCGGCCGCTTCCCCCAGCATGCGCAGCACCGCCAGATCGGGGGACTGCCCCGGCGGGACCGGATAAGCGAAGGCGATGCCGGCCGTATGCCGGCCTGCGCCCGCGGCGCCGCCGTCCATGCCGGCGGGGGCTCCTTCGGAATACTCCGCCGCATCAAGCCGCTCCCGCAATCGTCCGAGCGATTCGAGCGCCTGTCTTTCCGCCTGAACGGACGGATCGCGGCGATACAGCAAGTAATAATGCTCGCCGTCCATCCTTTGCTTCCAGAACAGACTCTTCTCGGCCCGTTCCCATGCCCCGATCGCCGCTTCCGACGCGCCGCCGGACTTCGCCGGCTTGACGCAAACGGCCGCAACCGCGCCGTGCTCCCATCTTCTAACAACCTCTTGCACCATATGGCCGTTCAGTAATCCGACTCCAAGCTCATTCATTTCGATCCCCTCTGCAGCCGAACGCAGCATTTTTTCTCATTGTAAGGGAAGTTTGTGAAACGAAATGCCCAGTTTTGTTAAAGTTCCGTAAAATCCGGCAAAAAAATAGTCCCTAAGAAGCAAACCGCTCCTTAAGGGACTGGGTCTTCAGGCATTCAAATCCGGGCGCGAGCCCGTTACGAGGTAGACGACGCTTTCTCCGATATTGGTCGCATGGTCGCCGAACCGCTCCATGTAGCGGCCGACGAAGCTGAGAAGGGAAGCTTGCGCAATGTTCCTCGGATTTTCCATCATCAGCAGCATCAGTTCCCTCGTAATTTGGCCAAAAAGCGCGTCGACCTGATCGTCGTCCTTCGCCATCTTGTAGGCGAGATCAACGTTCTCCTGAACGAAGGACTGGATCGATTCGTAGGTCATTTGCTGAATAATTTCCGCCATGCGCGGCAAATCGATCAGCGGCTTGATAAGCGCCTGTCCTTCCAGACGAAGCACGACCTTGGCGATATCGACCGAAAGGTCGCCCATCCGCTCCAGATCGCTCGCAATGCGGAAGGCGGACAAGATGCGGCGCAAATCCTTCGCCACCGGCTGCTGCGTGGCGATCAGCTTGGCGCCGATCTCCATCACCTTGTCTTCCATGCCGTTAAGCGTATGGTCGGCTTCAATTACCTTCCGTGCGCGTTCGGTATCGACCGTCTTCAATGCCTCCGTCGCTTCGACCAGCGCCTCCTCGACGAATGTCCCCATATCGACCAGCAATTGATGAAGCTGCTCCAGCCCTTGATCGAATTCCTTGCGTCTTGTCATCATCGTATACTTCCTCCCCTTAGCCGAAGCGGCCGCTAATGTAATCCTCCGTCCGCTGATCGGACGGGTTGGAGAACAGCTTCTCCGTATCTGAATATTCAATGACTTCGCCGTTCAGGAAAAAGACTGTTTGATTGGATACCCGGGCGGCCTGGTGCATGTTGTGCGTCACCATGACGATCGTGTATTTGTCTTTCAATTCCTGGGCCAGCTCCTCGATCTTCAGCGTCGAGATCGGGTCCAGCGCGGAGGTCGCTTCGTCCATGAGCAAGATGTCCGGATTGACCGCCAAGGCGCGGGCGATGCAGAGCCGCTGCTGCTGGCCGCCGGAGATGCTGAGGGCGGAACGCTTTAGATGATCCTTCACCTCATCCCACAGCGCGGCGGCGCGAAGGCTGCTTTCCACAATTTCGTCCAGCTGCTTCCGGTTCTTGATGCCGTGAATGCGCGGTCCGTAAGCGACGTTGTCGTAGATCGACTTCGGGAACGGATTGGGCTGCTGGAAGACCATGCCGACTTTTTTGCGGAGCGTCTCCACGTCCATCTCTTTGGAATAAATATCCGTGCCCCCGATGGACAGTCCTCCTTCGATGCGCGTACCGGGGATCGTGTCGTTCATCCGGTTCAGCGTGCGAAGCAGCGTCGACTTCCCGCAGCCCGAAGGTCCGATGAAAGCGGTAATCGCTTTTTCGGGAATCGTCATCGTCACGTCCTTCAATGCATGAAAGCCGCTGTAATACAGATTCAGCTTGTTAATATCGATCAGTGTCTTCGTCATTCCCTTTCCCCCATGACCGGAATATAAATTCCATCGTATTTCGACGTTTACAATTCATTAACATTTCTCGTGAAGAAAATGTGATGTCCTCCAGACACCACATTTTCGATACCGTGTCCCTATTTGCCCAACCGCATATGCTCCGCCTCGTTTCACATCTGCTTCTAATACTAAAGGCTTTTTGTTAATCGAATATTCTTTTTTTGTAAACTGCATGTTAAATAAAGCCGCATGCCGGCGCAACGCCTTGGAACAGGCCATGCCAAAGCCTTCCTTCCGGCGCATGCGCTCGCCGCTGCCGACGCGGATTATGCTATAATGTTGATCAGAGAATGTACGGGAGGATACGAACATGAACGACAAGCAAAAGGTTCTCGAGGCGGTCGACGAATGCGCGGAGCGGTTCCGCGGCATTTCCCTGGCCATCGGGCGGCGGCCCGAGCTCGGACACGAAGAAGTATACGCCTCCGGGCTGCTCTGCGCGGAGCTGGAGCGGCACGGCTTTACCGTGGAGAGAGGGACGCTGGGGCTGGAGACGGCCTTCGTCGCCGTATACGATTCCGGCAAGCCCGGCGCTGTCGTCGGCTTCCTGTGCGAATACGACGCGCTGCCGGAAATCGGACACGCCTGCGGCCATCACCTCATCTGCTCCATGAGCGCGGCGGCGGCCGTCGCCCTCAAGAGCGCCGCGGACAAGCTGGGCGGCGTCCTTCGTGTCTACGGAACGCCCGCGGAAGAAACGAAAGGAGCCAAGGTGCCGATGGCGGAAGCCGGCTTGTTCGACGATTGCGACATCGCGCTGATGGCCCATCCTTACCATACGTTCGAAAGATCCGGCCAATCGCTGGCTCTCGATGCGATACGGTTTGAATTCAAGGGGAAAGCCGCCCATGCGGCCGCCAGCCCCCACGAAGGCGTCAACGCCCTCGACGCCGTCATCTCGCTGTTCAATGCGGTCAACGCGCTCCGCCAGCAAACGCGCAGCGATGCCCGCATTCACGGCATCATCGACCACGGCGGCACGGCGCCGAACATTATACCGGACTACGCCTCGGCGAAGTTTTACGTCCGCTCCGCGACGCGGACCTATACGGACGAGCTGACGGCCAAGGTGCAGCGCTGCGCGGAAGGCGCGGCGCTGCAGGCCGGCTGCGAGCTGACGACGAGCCGCTACGAATATTCCTACGACGAGCTCGTCACGAACGAGACGCTGTCGGAGCAGTTCAACCGCAACCTGATCGAAGCCGGCATACCGGAGGAGCAGATCGAATCCGGCAAGGACAACGGCTCGCTCGATCTAGGCAACGTCTCCGCCCGCTGTCCGGCGATCCATCCGTACGTGAAAATTGTGGAGGAGCGCCTGATGCTGCATACGGAGGCGTTCCGCGACGCGGCCATGACGGACAAGGCGCTGGACCGGATGATCTTCGGGGCCAAGATGCTGGCGGCGACCGCTTACGACGTCATGGCCGATCCCGCGCTGCGGGCGCGCATCCGCGCCGAATTTGAAGCGGGCCGCAAGTAACGGCGACAAGCCGCCGCATCGATCAGGAGGCTGACACATGGAAGCATACAACGAACGGGTCATGTACGAAAATCCGCTGCTGTCGATCCGGATTTTCCAGACGCAGCGTCAGGACATCCATATGACGAATTGGCATTACCATAAGCAGCTGGAGCTGATTCTCATTCTGGAAGGGCAGCTGGAAGTGACGCTGGAGAAGGAAAGCTTCCTGCTGGGACCCGAAGACCTGATCATTATCGGGGCATCGGAGCTCCACCGCGACCGCAATTCGAAGCATTTGGACTATATTGTGCTGCAATTCGATCTGGAGCAGTTTTTCGACTCCAGCTCGATTCCGTACATGAGATATTTTGCGGAAACGAGGGCCCCGCTCAGCCAGGCCAATTATATTTACCAGCAAAACGACGACGTGAGGCGGCAAACGGGGAATTGCATCAAGCAAATTTTGGCGGAGGCAACCACAAAGGAGACGGGCTACGAGCTGGCGGTCAGCATTTTGATCAAGCAAATTTTGCTGCTGCTGCTTCGCAGCGACAGCCGGAAGGTGCTGGCCGAAGGGGACAACTTCGACAAGATCAGGCTGAAGCCGGTGCTGGACTACGTCGAGGAGCGGCTGACCGACCGGATCCAGGTGGAGGAAGTGTGCAAGATCGCCAATATGAGCTACTACTATTTCGTCAAATATTTCAAAAAAACGATCGGCTTGTCGTTCACGGAATACGTCAATTACCGCAAAGTGAAGCGGGCGGAAAGAATTTTGCTGACGAAGGATTTAAGCATTTCCGAGGTGGGCGAAAGGATCGGCATGCCGAATATGGCGCATTTCTACAAAATGTTCAAGAAATACAACCACTGCTCGCCCAAGCAGTTCCAGCGCAAAATGCTTCCGTGGCAGCGGCAATAAGCTTGCAACGGCTCCAAACATGGCAAAAAGCTCGTATTCCCTAAGATTTAGGGGCTGCGAGCTTTTTGGGCATAACGAGCTTATATCCGACGCCTCGAATCGATTCGATCTGGACCGACTGCTGGCCGAGCTCCAGCTTCTTGCGCAGCGAGCTGACATGAACGTCGACCGTGCGCTGCCCGCCTACATAGTCGAAGCCCCAGACGACGTTCATCAGATCGTCCCGGGTAATGACCATGCCGGGCCGCTGCACGAGATACAGCAGCACCTCGAACTCCTTCGGCCTGAGCGGAATCGGCTCGTTGTGAACGATGACCTCGTATTTCTCGGGGTAAATGGACAGCTCCCCGATCGTAATGACTTTCTCCGAGGAGGCGACCGCCGGCTTCTCCCCGTCCTGCTTCGTCCGTCGCAGCACGGCAGACACGCGGGCCAGCAGCTCCGCGACGCCGAACGGCTTCGTAATGTAATCGTCGGCGCCGTGCTTCAAGCCTTGCACGACCTCCTCCTCCGCATTGCGCGCCGTTAGAATGATGACCGGCGTGGCGACGCCGTTCTGGCGCAGCCGGTTCAGCACCTCGAAGCCGTTCATCCCCGGCAGCATAATATCGAGAACGATCAAGTCGAACGTTCGCTGAAGCGCCGTTTGAAGACCTTCGGCGCCGTGGTCGACGACCGTCGTATCATAACCTTCCTGCGTAAGATTGTACGTCAGCAGGCGAGCCAGCGTCGGCTCGTCCTCGATAACCAATATTTTATACGACATGATGATGATGACCTCCGCATTTGCGTCTGCGGCTTGTTCGCCCCATCCGCCATTTCTTTACGATCATTAAGTCTAGTTTACCACGGTTTCGTGAAGAATAGGTAAACCATTTTTGCAACGGCCTATTGGAGGACAGGCAGCTCGATCGTAAAAGTCGTTCCGACGCCGACCGTGCTTGTGACGGCGATCGTTCCCTTATGAAGCTCCACCAGATGTTTGACGATCGACAGCCCGAGTCCCGTCCCGCCCGAGCTTCGGGATCTGGCCTTGTCGACTCTGTAAAACCGTTCGAAGATGCGGGGCAGATCCTTTTTCGGAATGCCGATGCCGGAATCGCTGATCCGGATGCGGATATGGTCTTCGCCCGCGGCCTCGGCCGAGACGGATACCCGCCCGCCTTCCGGCGTATAGTTGATCCCGTTGGACAACAGGTTCATAATGATTTGCCGCAGCCGATCCTCGTCCGCCTCCACGTACAAGCCCGGCTCGACGGTCATGCTTAACCCGATCCCTTTGCGCGCCGCTTCGGCTTCCATCAGCGTGATCGTTTTGGCCATGAAGCTTTCCAGCTCGACCGGCGAGAACATAAGCGGCACCCGGCGGGATTCGATCTTGGACAGTTCCAAAATATCTCCGATCAGCCGGTTCAGCCGGTCGCTTTCGTCGTAAATGATCTGCAGGAAGGAACGGGCCGTCTCCTCGTCCTTGACCGCCCCGCCCAGCAGCGTCTCCGCAAACCCTTTGACCGCCGCGATCGGCGTCTTCAGCTCATGCGAGACGTTGGCGACGAATTCGCTTCTCATCCTCTCCAGCCTGCGGATCGCGGAAACGTCCTGCAGCACGAGCAGCACGCCGCCGAATTCGCCTCCGCCCTGAACGATCGGCACCAAGTTGAGCTCCAGCAGCCTTTCCTCCGGAAAATAAAACGTAATTTCCTCGCGCAAATGCTCCTTCGTATCAAACGCTTCCTGAATAATTTGGGCCAGCTCGTATTGCTGCTTCGCGTCCGTGAAAGGTTTGCCCTTCATCTCGCGGGCTGTAAAGCCGAGCACCTCCTCCGCCCTCCGGTTCATGAGCGAAATTTCGCCGGCGGCGTCGATCATGACGATGCCGTTGATCATATTGGCCAGGACGCTTTCCAGCTGGTTTTCGTTCTGCCTGATGCGCGACATTTGCAGCTGGAGGCTGTCGGCCATCGCGTTGATCGCGGTGCCGAGCTCGCCGATTTCGTCATGCTTCATCACTTTGACGCGGGCCTTGTAGTCCATGTTTTTGATTCGTTTGGCGACCTTCGTAATTTGCTCCAGCGGCCTCGTAAGCCCAAGCGCGATCCGGTAGCTGATCAGCGCGGCAACGACAAACAGGACGACCAGTCCTCCGACGAGCACGGCCGTCAGCCGGCTGACGCTCCGGTCGACTTCATTCAAACTTATCGCTAGACGGAGCAGATACGGATCTTCCCCCGGAACGACCGTCACCGGAATCGCCACGTACATCATGCTTTCGCTCAACGTCTCGCTCGTGCGGACGCTTCTTCCCGTTCCATGCTGCAGGGCCGCCTGAACCTCTTCCCGGTTGATATGGTTGTCCATATCGGCGGGATTGTGGTCCGAATCTCCGAGAACGACGCCGTCGCTTCGGATGAAGGTAACCCTCGCCTCCATATATTGCTTCAGCTGCTTCGCCTCTTGCGTATAATAGTCGATCGACTCCGGCAGCTCGCCGGAACGCCAGTCCATCTTGCCGGAGATCAGCCGCATTTCCCTCACCAGCGTTTCCTCCAGCACGTTAATATGATTGTCCTTGAACGATTTGATCATCAGGAAGCCCGACGCGGCGACGGACAAGCCGACCATCGCGATAATAATGAGCGTCAGCCTTGCGCGGAAGCTGTTCATGCCGATCTCTCCTTTTGCATACAACGTTTATCGTACATGCGTCTGCGCGGAATCGCCAGCCTTGCTTCGGTTAATTTTTTGTAAAACGTAATGATGCAGCGTCGCCGCCGGCTGCTGGATCAGGATCGACAGCACGACGGGAACGGCCGCAAGCGGGCTGAAATAACCGAGCGCCAGCACGATGCCCAGCGAGATGTTGCGCATGCCGGTCGCATAGGACGCCGTCACTTGAAGCCGCCAGTCCCGCCGGCCGGCAAAGCCGACGAAGCCGACGGCGTAGCAGACCGCCACCAGCAGCAGCGAGACGGGAACGAGCAGGAGCATGTCCGACTTGAGCGTATGCACGTGCGGCGCGATGGCCGCGGCGTTCAAGGCGACGACCGAGGCGAAGCAAAGCTTCGACACGGGCGCCGCGTAAGGCTTCACCCAGCCTTGCAGCCTGCCGCGGGACCATTCGTGAAGCGCCACGCCGATGACGGTCGGCAGCACGATCAGGATCGTCAAGTCGAGCATAAGCGGTCCCGCTTTCACCTCGATCGCCGATCCGAAAAACAGCTGCACGCCGGCGGGAACGACAAGCGGGCTCAGCAGCGAGTCCAGGACGACCATCGCCAATATAAGCGGCACGCCGCCCCCCGACATGCCGACCCACAGTACGCTGGACACGCCCAGCGGAATGAGCGCGAACAGCACCAGGCCGACGACGTAAGGCGAGTCCGCGCCAAAGGCGAGCGCGCCCAGCCCGTAGGCGGCAAGCGGCGTCAAGCCGTGCGCCAGCAGCAAGGCGGCGGCCAAAATACCAGGCTTGCGCATCACGCCCCGAAGCTGCTCAAGTCCGCAGCCAATCGCCATCGTCAGCGTGACGAAAGCGAACAAATACGGAACCGCTTCCGTATAACCTGCCAGTTGATCGGACAGCAGGTAGCCCGCCGCGAGCGAGCCCGGTACGAGCAGAAACATCCATTTTTCAAACCAGTCGTTGAAAGCCAAGCCGAAATTGCGCATGATGCCCTTCCCTCATTTGCCGTTCGCCCGTTTGCCCGGGCAAACCTATCGTATCGTAGCCGCACAAGCGAATAAGTTTTATAATAGCATAGAGGAGTTTTCCGATATATATTTTTCAAGAAAAAACGGGCGGTGCGCAATGAACAACAGCCGATATACGAATGCAATCATTCAGATGCAGTATGTTTCCCGATGGAAGGAATATTCGCCGCGGTACAGAGACAACGCCGCGAGCCACAGCTTCCGCTGCGCCGCGTTGGCCGTTCTGGCGGGCATTGTGGAGAAGAAGGTGTACGGCAACGACTTGCCGATGCTGTCGCTGGTCGGCCGCGCTTTGCTGCACGACTTGAACGAAACGGTCACCGGCTCGATCAAATACGTCACAAAAAAAGACGCCATGCTGGCCGATCATATCAGCAGGCTGGAGTCGGAGGTCAGCAAAGATATCGTTTCGTATTTGTCCCGCTCGCTGCAGCCGCACTTTTACGAATTTATCGTCGACGCCGAGGACGGCAGCTACATGGGCAGCCTCGTCAAAGCAATCGATTCCTTCGACGCCATGCTGTTCTGCATGCGGGAGCAGCGACTGGACGCCAATCCTTATTTCGAGTCGAAATACAATCAGCTTCGGGCGGAGCTGGCCGCTTCTCCGTGCCGTTCGATCGGCTGGCTGCTGCAGGCGATGGAGGACGATCCCGGGGTCGGGCAGCTGCTCGACCATATTTTGAACCTCGATTTGATCGAGCGCTGGGGAGGCAGCTTCAATCTGATTCCGGACAACGACGCCACCCACTCCTTCCGGGTAGCCGCCATGTCGCTGTTCAACGGCTTGCTCGAGACGGAACGGTTCGGACGGAAGGACATCCGGCTGTACCGGCTGCTCGGCAAAGCGCTCATGCACGACATTGTAGAAGGAGTCAGCGGCGACGTCGCATCCCCGATCAAGAAATCGTCGGCCGTCGTCCGGGAAGCGTTCGAGCAATACGAGCGGCAGCTTGCGCGCGATATCGTGCAAAGCCTGCCCCCGATCTTTCACGAGGAGCTGACCGACTTTCTCGTCCATTCCAAGGACGACACGTACGAAGGGCAGCTGGTCGATATCGCCGACAAGATCGACGCCCTCATCAAGAGCAATCTCGAAATGCGCAACACCCCCCACTATGCCGAAAAATACTACCAGCAGCTCGTCCATATTCAGCATCGATATGAAAATCCGTGCGTCATCTTTTTTCTGGCCTACATCCTCCACGATCTGACTTACGACAACTTCGTCCGGTAGCGGCCGTCTCCGCTGCCGGGCGATTTTTGGCCGCGCGGCTTGCAGCGCGGTCTGCCGGCCATGGCCGGCGATGGCCGCGAGGCGGGTTTGGCCGCGAGGCTTGCAGCGGTCTGCGGGCTATGGTTGGCGACGGCCGCGAGGCTTGCAGCGGTCTGCGGGCCATGGCCGGCGCTAGCGCCCCTCCTCTCTGCTCTTACGGAACTCAGAGCCAGTGTGCTCGGGCAAAACATCGGAATGGACGGCAGTGCTGGGCAGGCTCGGGGGCGTCGAGTAACTTGGCGTTTTTAATATGTCGGGAATCGGGGCGAGCGGCGGCGCTGGGCAGGGTACGTTTGAAGGTTTAGTAACTTTAATGGATTTTTATATGTCGGGGAACCAGGGCGAACGGCGGCGTTGAGTCAGAACTATGGGCATGAAGTAACTTAGACGTTTTATAGGTGATCGGGGAACCAGGGCGAACGGCGGCGCTGAGTCAGACCTGTGGGCATGAAGCAACTTTGACGTTTTATAGGTGATCGGGGAACTAGTCGAACGTCGGGGGGAGACAAGTGACTGTGTGCGAAATGAGCTTGCAGGCGATTGGGCGATTTCTCCGCTTTGCCTCGACGTAACTACATGAACGATAAATCGTTTAAGTCATCACCAAGAACAGCAGCAGACCATAACTTTAAACGACAAATCGTTCAAAGCATCGCTGCACCTGCACCAAAGCTATCATTTTGAACGATAGATCGTTCAAAATGACGTTGCAGCACCGCTATATCTAGGATGATGAACGATAAATCGTTCATCATCCCCGATTTACGTCAAATGTCCGCTTGATCGGACCACCTATGATCGTGAAGCGTTACCGTCCCCAAGCGCTCCAGCCGAACGGGTAAGCCTCCGAAATGTCGAGAGGCAGCTTGCCCTTCGGTTCGAGCCTGCCGATCAGCGCTTTGGCGGCCGAAGCCAAGGCGAGCGGGCGGCATTCGTATACGGCGATATAAGCCCGGACGTCCGGGTAATGCAGCACGTCGAGCGGATTGCGGACGGATACCGCCACGACGCGGTCGCCCGCCCTCTTGACCGCTTCCAGCGCCGTTTGCTTCTCCAGCGGATGCTTGGACGCGTCGTAAGTGACGACCACGATTTGGTCGAAGTTGTCCAGACCGTCCAGCGAAGCTTTGTCGGTCATCTTGCGTTCCGTGACGTCGCATTCGAAGGCCGAGAGGTAATCGCCAAGCGTGCCGTCGCCGGACAGCATTTCATCGGCGACCGATACCGGCACGATATCCGGCCACAATACGAGCGTCCGCCGGTCGCGCTTCAGCGGCAGCAAGCCTCCTTCGTTCTTCACGAGCGTGACGGACGCCTCGCTCCAGCCGCGCGCGACGGCTTTATGCGCCGCCGTGCCGATGCCGGCTTCGACTTGCTCCCACGGCTGCAGCGGCTCATCCAGCCGCAGCTTCTCCTTCAGCATCATGACGCGGCCAAGCGCTTCGTCGATCCGCGATTCCGGCAGCTCGCCGCTTTGAACGGCCGCGAAGACCGCTTCCAGCGCCGCGCGCTGCTTCTCGATCGTATGGCTGACGAGCAACATGTCCGCTCCCGCCGCCAGCGCCTTCACCGCTCCCGCCGCCGGACCGTAATATTCGTCGATGGCGCTCATTTCGAGGCAGTCGGTCACGACAACGCCGTCGTAACCGAGCTCCTCGCGGAGCAGCCCCGTCAATACCGCGCGGGACAGCGTCGACGGCACGCCCGAAGGCTCGAGCGCCGGCAGACATACATGCGCCGTCATGATGCAGTCGGTTCCTTCGGCGATGGCCGCGCGGAACGGAACGAGCTCGATGGCGTCAAGCCTTTCCTTGCTGTGCGGGAGCACCGGCAGCGCATGGTGGGAATCGACGGCCGTATCGCCGTGTCCCGGAAAATGCTTGACCGTCGCCGCCACGCCGGCGGACTGGAAGCCTTGCACGGCGGCCGCCCCCATCTCGGCCACGACGCCGGCGCGGTCGCTGTACGACCGGACGTTGATGACCGGATTGTCGGGGTTGTTGTTCACGTCGATGCACGGCGCATAGTTCATCGTAATGCCGAGCAGCCGCAGCTCCTCTCCGCATATGCGGGCCGTCTCCCTGGCCGCTTCGGCCGTGCCGGCCGCGCCGAGCGCCATATTGCCCGGCATAAGCGTAACGCCTTCGACCAGTCTCGCGACCATGCCGCCCTCCTGATCGATCGCGATAAACATCGGCGGCTTGCCCGCTCCCTTGGCCAGCTCCTTCAATTCGGCGGACAGACGGTGCACCTGCCTTGCATCCTTCACATTGCGGGAAAAATAAATTGTGCCTCCGATTCCGTATTCCTGTATAAGTCCTATGATCGCCTCCGAAGGCTCATATCCGTAAAATCCGAAAACGAACAGTTGTCCGATTTTTTCCTTCAGACTCCAGCCGCTCCAATCTGTCATAGCTTTCAATGCCTCCATTCTGCAATGAATACCTCACTCATTCATATTGTCATATCGAACAAAAAAATGCAATATTCAATCATAAAATCCACCAAACCTACACAAAAAAACGAAAGCCAGCCCCGGGCTTTCAGCTTTCGGACTGGCGTTGAACTTTGCTTCGGTAATCGGTCGGGTTGTCCCCGGTATATTTGATAAACACTTTCGTAAAATATCTCCGTTCCGCATATCCGACCTCCTTGGCGATTTGCGTCACGCTTTTTTGCGTTTCGGCCAGCAGCGACTTCGCCCGCTCCATCCGCTGCCGCGTAACGTATTCGATAAACGTTTCTCCGTACGTCTGCTTGAACAGCAGGCTGAAATAAGAGGTGCTCAAGGAGACGTGCGAAGCCGCTTCCTCCACGCTGATGTCCCGGAACAGGCTGCGGTCGAGATACGCCTTCGCCTCGATCATGGACAGCTCCGACTGTTTTTTCTTGTCCATCGACTTTTCCGAAACCGCGTTGGTCATCTGCCGGATAAACGACAGCAGATCCTTGATTGTAAAGCGGCGGTCCAGCCTACGCCAGAGCGTCTCCTCCTGCTCGCGGCTGAACGCCGACATTTCCTTCATTTCCCGCATCAAATGGAGCACAAAGAAATGAAGCAGCGGCTTCACTTCCGTTCCGCTGTTTTCGTTCAGCAGCCTGAGCTGCTTCGAGATATGCGCGATCTCCACATCGATGGAGGCCGCATCGCCCCGCTTGACCGCTCCGAGCAGCCTTTCGGCCGACAGCCAGATGGCTTGATCCTCGCGTTGGGACCGTCCGCTTTCGGCCGGGTAATAGGCGATCGGCTCGTTCGACGGCGTAAGCTGCATGCCAAGCTGCACTTGCTTGTAAGCTTGCGCCAGCTCCGGCACGGCGGCAAACCGGCGGAACACGCCCGCGTTCAACCCCAGCTTGACGTGATTCCGAACGGCGCCGAGCAGCATCTCGACCCGGCGATGGACGACGGACGCCTCGTACGGCTCCTCCTTGTCCCGCTCGATCAGCACGCACCATTCGCCGTCCCGCATCTGGATAACCGCATGATGAAGCCCGTTGTCCTGAAGCTTCTCGCGCAAGACGTTGCATACGGCAAAATTCCACAGCTTGCGCTCCTTGTCGGACCAATCCCGCCAATCGCGCGTTTGCTCGGAGCTGACGTCGATGTCCAGCACCATAAGAACGAACTGCTGAAGCTTGAGCTGCTGCTCGTCACCCGCAAACAGCCAATGGCCGCCGGAGAAATCGGTGTAATCCATCAAAATGTCGTACAATATTTTTTCGCTTGCCAGATCGATCATTCGTCCGAGCTTTCGCTGCTCCTCGTGAAGCTGCCTTTGCTTGCTGCGCTGCCCGGACATAATGCGGGCGATGACGCCGGTCAATTCATCGTACGGGATCGGCTTGAGCACGTAATCGTTGACGCCGTACTGGATGGCGGTGCGGGTATACGCAAAATCCTGATAGCCGGACAACATAATAATGTCGCATGCCATTTCCCGCTCCCGAATATGTCTGACCAGCTCCATGCCGTCCATAACGGGCATCCGAATATCGCACAGCAGCAGGGCGATGGACTCGCGCTCCATTATTTGCAGCGCTTCGGCCCCGTTTTTGGCGGTGCCGGCCACCGTAAGACCGAGCATTTCCCAGGGAATAACCTTCTCCAAATTTCGCGTAATATGCGCTTCATCGTCGACCAGGAGCACTTTATCTGTCATTGCCGTCACCTCTGCTCTTAGGTATTACGCATTTGATCGTCGTGCCGAAGCCTTCCTCGCTGCAGACCGTCAAGCCGTAGCCCGCTCCGTAATGGATGCGCAGCCGGTCCGCAACGTTGCGCAGCCCGAGCCCTCTACGCTCGCCCAACTCGGCTTCGTCCCGCCGCTTGCGCGACGACGGGCTGCCGCCGTCCGTCCATTGCCGCAGCACATCCCCGCTCATGCCGATGCCGTTGTCCCGGATGAACAAGACGATGCCCCGCGCTTCGACCGTCACCGTTATCGAGATGAATCCTTGGCCGTCCTCGTAGCCTTCGAAGCCGTGCTGAATGCTGTTCTCGACGAGCGGCTGCAGCGTCAGCTTCAAGATCGTATAGTCGAACGCTTCCTCCGCCACGTCAATCTCGTACGCAAACAAATCCTCGAACCTGTATTTCTGAATTTCGAGATAACTTCTGACATGCTCGATTTCCTGCTTGATGCCGATCTCTTCGCTGTGGTGCATGCTCGTACGGAGCAAAATGCTGAGCCTCCGGACCATGAGCATAATTTTGCCGCCTTCGTTTTGCGCCGCCAGCGCATTGATCGATTCGAGCGTATTGAATAAAAAATGAGGTTTGATCTGCGCCTGCATCAGCATCAGCTCGGCATGCTGCTTCCGTTCCTGCTCGCGGCGAACCTCCACCAGCAAGGCGCCGATTCTTTCGACCATGCTGTTGAAGCTGTTTGCCAGCAGCACCGTCTCGTCCTTTCCTTGCGCCGTAATCCGGATATCGAGCAGCCCCTGCTCCACCAGTCTCATTTTGCGCACGACTTTAATAATCGACCTGGCTACCCGATTGACGAAAAAGACGTTGAACAAAATCGCCGACAGGATGCCGATGACCGTAATCATCCCGATCCATTGGACGAACCGGACATTCTCGTCGGTAAGCGAATTCCACGGTTGGACCGACATCAGAATCCAACCGTTCCGGTCAAGCTGGTACGACGACACCAGACTGTCGACGCCGTCGAATTTCATGCGGGCGCTGCTGTAATTTTCCGTATGCTGCGGCATCGAATTCGTATACAAGTCGATACTGCGGCCGTCGAACTGCTTGTTGCTGTCGAGCATAATAAGCCCGTTTCCATTAATAATCAAATAGCGGGCGCCGGGAGATTCCGCGTCCGGATGCTGAAACGCCTTCAGCATGCTGCTGATCTCTTCCGTCTTGTATTGCGTCACCATAATGCCGAGATCGTTGAACGACTCCATATCCTTCACGACCCTCATCATCGTAAACAATGGCGGATCGACGCCCGTCAGCTCCCGCCGCTCGTATGGACCGATCCAGAGCGGAAGCCCCCCTCGCCGAATGACGTCGTCGTACAGCGAGTGCTTCTGCAAATCGGTGAACGTAATCGGCTTGAACGTCGTCGGATCGTTCCGGTACGAGCGGAACATCGTGCCGTCGCTGGCGTACAGGACGACAAAGCTGACGGCGGGATGCTGGAAGAGAAGCTTGCTCATTTCCTTCTCCGCGAGATTGATCCGGATGTACGTGCCCGGGTCGTTCTTCGGCAAATTCAGCTTCAGCGTGTCCTGCACCTCCGTGCTGACGACGTTGCCGTTGGACAGCTGATCCAGCTCGCGGAAGTAATATTGAATATTGCCTCCGATTGCCTTCAGCGTAATTTCCGTCTGTTCGCTGTATTTCTTTTCCATCAATTGTTCCGAATTCAGAAAGGAAAAGATGCCGAGTCCGATCATCGGAATAATAATAAGCGTAATGAAGGCCAGCATCAGCTTCGGCCGCAGGTTCATCGTTCAGCTGCCTCCTATTCCCTTTCCGACGCCGCGGAATGGCCAAGACCGGTCGCCTTCAGCTGCGCCTCGTTCGCCTTGTCCTGAACCGCCTGAATGTTAGCCGCTACGTCGGCCGGCGTATTGATTCCTCCGACCAGCTCCTGCAGCCCGACGCCGATTTCATACGTGACGACAGGCTGCACAATCGCGTCGAACGCCGGCCATCGGCTGGAGGCTCCGGCCATGACCGTCAATATTTCGTTCATGAGCGGGTCCATATCGGACAGATCGGACAGCTTCATGGACGGCAGCAGCTTGTCCTCGAGCAGCGCCCGCTTCTGAACTTCCTCGTTGTAGAAATTGGCGATAAACTTCTTGACGGCCGCAATCTGGTCCTCCGACAAGTTGGCCGAGAAGCCGAAGCCGTTCGAATAGGACGCGTTGATCGAGGTTTGGTCGCCGGAGCCGCCCGGAATGGAGGGAAACGCAAAAAAGCCGATATGTCCCTTCAGACTGCCGGATTGTTCGCTCGTAAAATGATTCGTGTCCCAGGTGCCCGTAAACACCATCGCCGCTCTGCCGCTCAGCAGCTGCTGTCCCTGGTCGGCATACGGCAAGCCCAGCGCGCCTTCCGTAAACAGCTCCCGGTCCGCAAGCTCGGCATAGGCTTCGAACCCTTGGATAAAGCCGGGGTCCGTCCATCTGGTTTCGCCCGTCAGCAGCTCGTTGAAGGCGTCGATGCCGACGTAGCGCTCCATGATCGTGTTCCACATCATGCCGAGCACCCAGGCGTCCTTGCCCGCAAGGCCGAACGGCACATAACCGGCCGCCTTGATCGTTTCGGCCGCGGCGATCAGCTCGTCCCAGGTTCGGGGAATGGCAAGCCCGAGCTCCTCGAATATTTTTTTGTTGTAAAAGATGCCCTCGCTGTAACCGCCGTACGGAATGCCGTACACTTTCCCGTCGATCGTAAATTCGTCCAAGCTTTCGAATTTGTCCGTCAGCTGCAGCTCCTCGAGAATCGGCGTCAAATCGAGCATCCGGTTCGCTTTGACGTACAGCTTCAGGTCCGCGCCTCCGAACACCTCGAAGATGTCCGGCGGGTTGCCTGCCGCCATCTCCTGCTTCAGCTTCGAATCGCGGTTGACGATCTCGTCGATTCCTTCCAGCTTGAACGTCAGCCCTTCGTTTTCCGCTTCCGTCCGGGCGACGACATCCTCCCAGACGCGAAGGCGCGCTTTGCTCGTCTCCTTGATCTGCGTATGGCGGAGCGTGAGCGTCACTTCTTTATAGTCCGGTTCAGGTCCGCCGCCGGCCGCGCCTTGCCGGTCGGAGCCGCAGCCGGCCGCGCCGAGCAGGGATACGAGCAGCACGGACGCCAGCATAGATCTTGATCTTGCTTTCATATCGAGCAATCCTCCCCCGGCGGACGCCTTCCTTTATGCACCCTCTATTATAGCTCTGCCGTTACGCCCCTTGAAGGTCGAAAATAGTGCAAGCGGGGGGCATATTTCTATTATTTTCGGCCGCGCCGCTTCTCCGCGCCCTCGCGTACGGCGTCGTAAAATTGACGCCAGGCGGGATGGGGATGGGCGGCCGGCCGTTCGTCCCCCGGTGCCGGCCGGTCCAAGCCGGACGCGCTTTCGGACGCCGGTCCGTGTTCCGTCTCCCGGCCGCCCGTCAGCCTGCCGCTCCTCCGCAGCTTTCCGTCTTCCATGGCGAACCTCATCCTTTCAGCCAATTGTCCCGCAGCGCGAACAGCTCGCGCAGCTCATTCGTAGACAGCTCCGTAATCCAGCTCTCGGAGCGGCCCACGATCTGTTCGTTCAACGACTGCTTGCTTTCGATCATCTCGTCGATTTTTTCTTCCAGCGTGCCCAGCGTGACGAATTTGTGCACCTGCACCCGCTTCGTCTGCCCGATGCGGAACGCCCGGTCCGTCGCCTGATTTTCGACGGCGGGATTCCACCACCGGTCGAAATGGACGACATGATTGGCCGCCGTTAAATTCAGCCCCGTGCCGCCGGCCTTCAAGGACAGCACGAAGGCGCTGCTCCCGTCCTCTCCGGACTGGAAGCCTGCGATCATGCCGTCCCGCTCCGCCTTCGGCACGCCGCCGTGCAAGTAAGGGACCGGCGAACCGAGCCGCTCCCGCAGCATGCGCTGAAGCTGGCGCCCCATCTCCACGTATTGGGTAAAGATGAGGCATTTGTCGCCTTCCGCCGCAATTTCCTCCATCATTTCCAGCAGCCTCTCCGCTTTGTTCGAACGCTGCGGCTCCCAGACGGCGCCCTTCTCGTCCGCCTGAAGGAGCGAAGGATGGTCGCACAGCTGCTTCAGCTTCGTCAGCGTCGCCAGAATAAGCCCCCGCCTTGCCATCGGATCGAGCTCGTCGAGCTTGGCCAGCAAGTCCGAGACGATATTCTCGTACATGGCGCCCTGCTCCGCCGTCAGCGCGATATAGCTTTTCGACTCCAGCTTTTCCGGCAAAGACAGCTGAATGGCCGGATCTTTCTTGACGCGGCGCAGCATAAACGGCTTGACCCAACGCTGAAGCCCCGCGATCATCGTCTCGTCCCTCGTCCGCTCGATCGGCGCCACGACCGCTTTGCGGAATTCGCCCAAGCTGCCCAAATACCCCGGATTGATAAAATCGTAGATCGACCACAGCTCCGTCAGCCGGTTTTCCATCGGCGTCCCCGTCAAGGCGATCCGATGCCGGGCCCGAAGGCGGCGGATGGCGCCGGACTGCTTCGTGTAGGCGTTTTTAATATTTTGCGCCTCGTCCAGACACAACGCGTTCCATTCGACGCCGCACAGCTCCTCTTCGTCCAGCTGCGCCAAGGCGTAAGACGTTATGACCAGATCCGCCTCCCCCGCGGCTTTGGCGAGCTCCCCGTCCTTGTGCCGCTTCGCTCCGTAGTGGAGCATGACGCGAAGCGAAGGCGCGAAGCGCTTCAGCTCCTTCTCCCAGTTGCCCATCACCGACGTCGGGCAGATGAGCAGGGACGGCCCCCCGCCCGGCTCCCGGCGCTTGACGCACAGCAAATACGCCATAAATTGAATCGTCTTGCCGAGGCCCATATCGTCCGCCAGCACGCCGCCCAGGCCGAACCGTCTCAGAAACAGCAGCCAGGAAACGCCCTGCAGCTGGTAAGGCCGCAGCTCGCCCCGAAATTCGGCGGGCACCTCCGCCGTCGGAATATCCGAGATATGCTGCAGCTGCTCCAGCCACTCGGCCAAATGCTCGTTCAGCTCCACTTCCGCCCGCAGAGCGTGCTCGCGTTCCTCGTCCGCCTCCAGCTCCATGCCGCCGCGCAGATGAAGCTCCAGCACTTCCCGAAGCGTCAAACCCTTGCGCTTGCCGGCCTTGCCGAGCCAATGTCTGATCCGCTCCGCGTCGCGGGGGTCGAGATGCACCCATTCGCCGCCGATGCGGATCAGCCTCCGCTGCTCCTCCGCCAGCTTCATAAACTGTTCTTCGGTCAAATCGATGCCGCCCAGCGCCAGCTTCCAGTCGAACTGCACAATGCCGTCCAAGCCGAACATCGGCTGCGCCGCCGATCCGACCGACGATTTGATCTTGGCCCGCAGCCGCAGCCTGCGGGAACGGACCGCTTCCCACCAGCCTGGCAGCAGCACGGGACAGCCCGCCTCCAGCAGCGAGACGCTGCCGTGCTCCAGGAAATGCCACGCCTCCTGCTCGGACAGCTCCATCGGCATCCCGTTCCGTTCCGGCTCCCCGAACCGTTCGGGCAGCGCCTTCGCCCATTTGTCCCGCTCCTTGCGCAGCCGCTCCTCCACATACGGCAGCCAATGAGCGGGCAGCGGGACGGCCGCTTCCGCGCCGGATTCGGGCTCCCATCCCGGCGCCTCCGGGCGGCTTCGAACCGGCAGCCATTCCGCCCCTTCCTTGTCGCGAAGCGCCGGCCTGAGCGTCCAGACCCGCTCCTCGTCCGGCTCGGCCAGCTGCAGCGCAACGCGGAACGGAACCGGATCTTCCCGGAAGCCGATCGCCACAAGCCAATCCTGCTCGTCGGCCGCTTTATGCCGGACGACGCTCTCGCCGGCCGCCGACACGACCGCTCCCCACGCGCGGGCGGCCGCCTCGTCGGAAGCGATCATCTCCTCCAGCGCTTCGCCAAGCCACGCGGCCGCGCCTCCGTCGCCGGCAGCCGCCGCCTCACGCAGCAGCCGCTCCCAACTTCCCTTGCGCTGCTGTAGTTCGGCGGGGTAAGCGATGCGCCAGCTTCGCTTCTCTTCGGTCCAGCCGATCCAATCGGGCTCGAACCAGCCGTTCGTCAACGCTTCATGGATCGCTTCGGCCAGGCCGATCAGCGTCTGCACGCGGGCGCTCCACTGCAGCCGGAGCAAGCGGACCGGCTGCGGCAGCGACAAGTAACCGACCGCTTGCAGCGGCGTCAGCTTGAGCAGGCTCCTTCCGCCGCCGCGCAGCTCCTCGATATCCGCGCCGTACCAGGACGGCTTATGCCAGGCGAACAGGAGCGGCCGCAGCCGCCCTTCCGTCTCTTTGCCGCCCGACAGCAGCACGCAAGGAGCGCCCGTTTCGTCTCCCCAGCAGCCGTCTACCGTCACGTTCAGCCATTTGCCCGAAAGATTCATGTCGTCAGCTTTCCTTTCCATAATTCTTCCTGCAGCGCGCGGAGCCTCTGATATTTCCGTATCAGCTGACCCAAATACCGGCTCCAGCTTTCCGTATCCTTCATCGCTTTGTACAGCTTCTCCAGCTTCTTCAAGCATTTCACGGCGTGCCGGTACCCTTGCCGGTTCCGGGCGCCGATCGCCTGCTCCACGGTCTGATGATACAGCGGCAGCAGCACATGCGGAGCGGATTTGGCCGCCTCCCGCAGCTCCGCCGCGTCGATCTCTTCCGGCTTCATGCCAAGCAGCAGCTGCAAATCGCTCCATTCCTCATATTTCCGAAGCTTGATCCAATGCTCGGACAGCTCCGAATAGGAATAGGGCAGAAGCCCTGTCATATATTGCTGCCATTCCGGCAGATCGGGCCGGTCCTCATCCCCTCTTCGGCAAAGCGCGAGAAACGGACCGACCGTCCGGGCCGAAGGCGCCTCGCTCAGCCGGGCGTACAAAAACCGCATCCACATCATCGCAAGCGACCATCGGCCTTCTTCCATCCGGATCGCCACGTTCGGATAAATCAGCTTCTGCGAACGTTCGAAGGCGCCGCCGGCGAAATGCGCGATGGAAAGCTCGTCTTGTCCGTCAAAAAAATACATCATGCCGATCGCGCCGTGCAGCGCGGCTTCGTTCCGGTCCGCGCCCGCCGGATGTTCGGCCGACTCGAGCAGGCCCGCCAGCTCCTTCTCGTACCAATCCCGCGATTCCGACATGCGCTCGCACAATCCCAAATATAGATAGTCCCAATCGAACAGCTGGCGCTCCGCGCGGAACGCTCTGCCGCGAGCGACGGCAATCAGTTCGTCCGCCCAATCCCGCTCCCGTTCCGACATCGCGGGCGGACTGAATTGCTGAATCAGCTCGTACGCCTGCTCCAGCCAAGGCTCGGCCATGCGCGCAAACGCCATTTCATGGTAATAGCGGCTGAAGCTGTCCACCGTCCGGATCGCCCGTTCCGCCTGCGTCAGCACAAACAGGATCGACAACGTCCAATGCATCCGCTGCATCGGCTTATCCCAATCTTTCGCCGCGGCCTTCAGCGCGGTGAGCACCGGCTGAAGGGGATGCAGGGAGTGCCGACACTTTTGCCAGGAATCTCCGTATTTCTCCTCCATCCATCGAAGCCATGGCTCCGCGTCCGCATCCGGGCCAGGCGCGGACGCCGGCTCCAAATCCGCGGCGCTGTCGCCGGACGGGCTGCGCCGCTCCAGCAGCCGGCTTGCCGGCGCAAGACCGAGCAGGCGGAAATACGATTGCTCCGCCTCCGCATGCCCGCCTTCCCCTTGACTGATGTAATGAAAAAAGACGGCCGCCATATGCTTGCACATGCCGTCGTACGGACAGGTGCAGCTGCTGTACCGAAACTGGTCGGCGTCCATAACGACGGCGTACAGGTCGGTCCCCCTGACGACGCCCGTTAACGTATCGATCGTCGACGCTTTCGAATGCTGCACACAGCCTTGCCGGTAATAGTCCCAGCCGCGCCTGATGATTTTGTCCGTCATATATTGGTTAAGCTGCCGCTCCAGGGAGGACAGCTTCGTATGGCCGAGCTGCATGCCGGATCTTCACCCGCTTTCCAGACAATTCAAATATTCATTGTCGCATTCTTACTATTATATCAAAAAAAATCGCCGCCGCGACGTACAGGCCGCGGCGGCGGGACGATAACACGTTACGTATAAAAGGCAACTGTCTGCAACTACAGCGGAATTCGGACCGTAAACGCAAGCCAGCCGGGGCCGTCGGCCTCCGCCTTCGCCTCGCCCTTGTATCGTTCGGCGATGTTCTTGACGATCGACAGCCCAAGCCCCTGATGCTCGCCGAGCTTTGTCGAATACCCCGCCTCGAACAACGGCTTCGCCGCCAGGCTCTCCGCATCCTCGCATATGTTGACGATGCGGATTTCCAGCATGCCGTTCGACTGGACGCCGGTCAGGCTGACGATCCTTCGATCCTCTTCGTATTTCAGCACCTCGTCGAACGCATTGTCGATCAAGTTGCCCAGAATACGGTTGATGTCCAGCGTCTTCCCGCCCATATCCTGAAGCTGAACGCCGCACATGCTGCACTCGAACTTGATTTTGTAGCCTTCCGCCTGGGAAATTTTCGACCGGATCAGAGCGGCGATCGCCGGATTGCCGATGTTCAAAATGTCGTTCAGCAGATGAATTTCCCCGGTAAGCTCCTTCGTATAAGCGGCCAGCTCCTCCGTCTTCTTCAGCTCGGCAAGGGAATGGATCGTCTGCACATGATTGAGGAAGTCGTGCCGCTGCGCCCGGATTGAATGGAACAGACTGTTGATTTCCTCCGTATAGGTCAATTGCGCGACTTGCACCGCATTGTCCTTGATCCGTTTGTAATAACGCATGGCGGCGATCGACAGAATCAGGCTCAGAACGGTAAACAATACGATAATGAGTCCCAAATCGAGAAACTGGTTCTGCAGCCGTTCCTGAATAAAACCGTAATCCGACACGATCGCGATGACGTAGCTGTCCATCGGACTGCCTTTGTCGTCGGTGATGCTGATCCCTTTCTCCTTGGCGAATACCGGGATGAACATTTTGTAAATCGGCGTACCCCGCACCTTGTCCTGCAGCGTGACGATTTCTTTGCTCTCGAACGCCCGCTTGACCGAAGCCTCGTCCCGTTCCGACTTCCACTCGTAGGTGCCGTAGATGAACGGCCGCTGCACGATGTGCTCCCTGACTTCGCCGTTATCGACGACCGTCCGTTTGCCGCCGGGGAACGTCATCGGGTTGATGACGGCAATCTCGAGCAGCTGCCGCTCGTTCGCCGCCAAATCCCGAATGAGCCGGTCCACGCCGGTAACCCGGTTGTAGTGGTTCAGCTCTTCGAAATGAACGTACGGATCCACGATATAATTGGTCGTGCCGTCGTAGTAATAACCCCACTTGTAAATTTGATCGAGATCGGTGGAGGATACTTCGAAGGGGCCGCTCCAGAAATGGTCGAGCTTCTGGCCGAGCCAATCGACGGTCGTTTGCCGGTAATCGAACAGCTGGTTGAAAATTTCATGCCATGGCGTCCACGTTTTCGTGCTGTGGTTCAGCTGCGACGGATCGGACGAGCGGTACAGCACGATATCGTCTTCCGTTCGCTTCAGCAGCGTAATGTGCGCAATGTCCAGCTTATCCCTCAGCTCCGCGAGCTGCTCGTTGGTCACCTTCTCCACGTCGGGATCGAGCGCGTATTGCGCGGCGATGGCCGCCGCCCGCAGCTCCCGGCCGATTTGATCCTCGAACAGCTCCGCTCCTTGGCGCGTCTGCTCCACCGACAGCTCGATCTGCCTTCCGAGCGTCAGGAGGTTATGATTATGCTGTTCCTCAAGCGTCCGTTTGGTCAAAAAATAATAAATCGTATTGTTGACAAGTATAAGCGCCACGACGACGCTGATTGCCATAAACCAAGTGCCGCGCTGCATGTTTTCCGTTCATGCCCCTTTTCCTTATTCGCAATGCTCACATCAAACGTTAGCACCATCATATCATAAACCGCCGCCGAATGGCTTCAGGCCTGCGATATTTCTTGCGAACGATTTCATGCTGCATATTTGCGGAACCGGCTTCTCATACTAACCGGGAACGTTTGCTCAAATTTAACAAAAATGGAGGATGATTCGGCATGTCATCGCAAGAAGGACCGACAGGACTGCCTACCGGAGGCGGAGGAAGCGTCGCGCCCGGCGAAGAGAAGGATACGTTGACGAACCGGCAAGGACACCCGATCACGGACAATCAGAACGTGCGGACGATCGGAAACCGCGGCCCTTCTACGCTGGAAAACTACCATTTTATCGAAAAGATTTCTCACTTCGACCGCGAGCGGGTGCCCGAACGCGTCGTCCATGCGCGCGGGGCCGGCGCCTACGGTTATTTCGAAGCTTACGGCAAGCTCGGCGACGAGCCGATCGCCAACTATACGAGAGCGAAGCTGTTTCAGGAGGCGGGCAAGCGGACGCCCGTATTCGTCCGGTTTTCCAGCGTCATTCACGGCGGCCATTCGCCGGAGACGCTGCGCGATCCGCGCGGCTTTGCCGTCAAATTTTACACGGAGGACGGAAACTGGGATTTGGTCGGCAACAACTTGAAAATTTTCTTTATTCGCGACGCCATGAAATTTCCGGATATGGTTCACGCATTCAGGCCCGATCCCGTGACAAACGTGCAAAGCATGGAACGTTTCTTCGATTTCGTGTCCCAATCTCCCGAAGCGACGCATATGATCACGTTTCTGTTCTCGCCGTGGGGCATCCCGGCCAACTACAGGCAAATGCAAGGGTCGGGCGTGAATACATACAAATGGGTGAATGAGGAAGGCAAAGGCGTTTTGATCAAATACCACTGGGAGCCGAAGCAGGGCATTCGCAATCTGACCCAGCGCGAAGCGGAGCAAATCCAGGCCAAAAATTTCAACCATGCGACGCAGGATCTGTACGAGGCGATCGAGCGGGGCGACTATCCGGAATGGGAGCTTCTCGTCCAGTGGATGAGCGACGACGAGCATGCCGAGCTCGATTACGACCCGCTCGACGCCACGAAGCTGTGGGATACGGAGCAATTCCCGATGCTGCCCGTCGGCAAGATGGTGCTGAACCGGAATCCGGAAAATTATTTTGCCGAAGTGGAGCAGTCGGCGTTCGGCACGGGCGTACTCGTGGACGGCCTCGATTTCTCGGACGACAAGCTGCTGCAGGGCCGTACCTTCTCCTACTCCGATACGCAGCGGTACCGGGTCGGCACCAACTATTTGCAGCTGCCTGTCAACGCGCCCAAAAAACATGTGGCGACGAACCAGCGCGACGGCCAGATGGCATTCTACGTCGACATCGCTCCGGGGCAAAATCCTCACGTCAACTACGAGCCTTCCGCGCTGGGCGGACTGAAAGAAGCGGACCGTCCCGGCGAGCCGCATGAGCCTTATTACGCGGACAAGCTGACGAGGGAGCCGATCGACCGGACGAACAATTTCAAGCAAGCCGGCGAAACGTACCGCAGGTTCGAACCATGGGAGAAGGACGAGCTCATCTCCAACCTCGTTCAAGCGCTCAAATCATGCCCTCCGGCCATCCGCGAGCGAATGATCGCGCATTGCACGGAAGCGGATGCGGAGTACGGCCAGCGGCTGGCCGACGGGCTGCGCGAGACCGAGCAGGCAAGCGGCGGCGGCCATGTCGGCACCCCTCCGGCGAATGAAGGCATGGAGCTGGCCGAGGAGCTGGGCCATCCGACGGACGGCTATTAAGGGACGGAGCCCCGGCCGTATCATAGATCGGCCGACCTGTGGCTGTGGTGCAGGTCGGTCCGGGCGCTAACGGACATCAATGCAGCTTAGAAGGTCAAAAGCAGAAACTAGCAGCTGTAACGGTCATCAGAGCAGCTTAAAGCCAGAAATACCCGCTTTAAACGTCCAGAACGTCCGCTAAGGTTCACGTATGACCATTAGGATTGATCAGTTGCACATTTTGAGCTCTAAGCATCCCTGATGTCCACTATTGGCGAGCGGCTGCTCTCGACACGGCATTCGGCCGATCGATCGGTAGATACATTAGATAAATTAAAGTAACTCTTTTCGAGACACGGTCATTGGAACCATCGCCTATGCATCTCAGTGCTCCATTCTACTTCTCATGATTGCCTTGCAACACCGCATGTCAAATTCGACAGCAGCGCTGCAAGGCTTTTTCGTACTGGCGAGCATGTTTTGGAGGTAACAAATTACTGCCTGCTGCTGGATGATGACTAGGACGAGTTTAAGGCTTGGAGTGGGATTTTCCGCCAAAATCGTGACCCGCTGGTCGATTAGACTTCTATCTATGAGTTCCCGTGAGATTCACGAAGTATCGGGTCACCATTCTCGCAATTCCATGCATCCGCGCAGGATGCGACGCGGCAGCAACTGCGGCCGACGCCGATCGGCGCTATTTCAATCCACGCATCCGCGTAGGATGCGACCGTTCGATCGCCGCTACCTTTTCCGCAATTTCTTCATTTCAATCCACGCATCCGCGTAGGATGCGACTTTGGAGCAATGGACATCGGGCAGCAAAACCGCAACATTTCAATCCACGCATCCGCGTAGGATGCGACGTTCCCGCCAGCGGATGGAGCAGCTTCACTTGGGAATTTCAATCCACGCATCCGCGTAGGATGCGACGGAGTTGCAGGCGGAAATCTGGCGGATGCTTGGCATTTCAATCCACGCATCCGCGTAGGATGCGACCCAGCGTCTGTTCGCCCATGCCAAGCCCCAGCGATTTCAATCCACGCATCCGCGTAGGATGCGACGCTTGTGCTTGGGCTTTGGCACCGCTCTGAGTAATTTCAATCCACGCATCCGCGTAGGATGCGACACAGTCCACCCGCCTTCTCTCTTCGGCTGACGAGGATTTCAATCCACGCATCCGCGTAGGATGCGACGCGTCATTGCTTTTCACCTCCCTTCCCTGTAGTGTTATTTCAATCCACGCATCCGCGTAGGATGCGACGAATGCGATAAAGGATTAATCCGTAGGTATGGAGATTTCAATCCACGCATCCGCGTAGGATGCGACGATGTTTTCATGATTGATTTTCTCACCTCCGAAATTTCAATCCACGCATCCGCGTAGGATGCGACAAGTTCCATCTGGCCAGACATCTGATCTAGGGTAATTTCAATCCACGCATCCGCGTAGGATGCGACGTTCACGCTCGGGAATTTCGACGGCCACAACCGATTTCAATCCACGCATCCGCGTAGGATGCGACGCGTTACTCCAATTATCACGCGATATATTATCGAATTTCAATCCACGCATCCGCGTAGGATGCGACAACGTCCGAGACGGTGCAGTACGCGACCAAAGCGGGATTTCAATCCACGCATCCGCGTAGGATGCGACGAGCCGGCCGATCGGGACGCCTGGGCCGTTGTCCGCATTTCAATCCACGCATCCGCGTAGGATGCGACGTTGACGAGCAACCCGAAGTGGACTCTGATGCCGAAATTTCAATCCACGCATCCGCGTAGGATGCGACCTCCGGAAGGCTCTCCATTGCTTCTTTTTCTCGGTAATTTCAATCCACGCATCCGCGTAGGATGCGACAATTTTCAAATATTACCGGCCAGACCCGAATTGATTTCAATCCACGCATCCGCGTAGGATGCGACGTTCATTTCGCGAGCCGCTTCCTTCAGGCGGAGTTATTTCAATCCACGCATCCGCGTAGGATGCGACAGATTCATCAACGCCTTATTCGCGTTATATTCGATATTTCAATCCACGCATCCGCGTAGGATGCGACGTAATCGCCGGATCGGTACTCGGTCGCCAGCGTCAAATTTCAATCCACGCATCCGCGTAGGATGCGACGATTGACGACCAAGGCCGGCTGCTTGACGCTATGATTTCAATCCACGCATCCGCGTAGGATGCGACGGAGGAGGGCCGGCACTTGAGTTTATAGTTTCGGATTTCAATCCACGCATCCGCGTAGGATGCGACTCACAACGTTGTTCTTGTTGCGGCTATATTGGAGTGCTACGATAAAAATGCAGTCGAAAAATACCCTCGTATGAAATAAAAT
>CALAWP010000041.1 GCA_937895345.1 uncultured Paenibacillus sp.
TTGCCGAGTTTATGCGCCCGCTTGTCGGCGAATAGAACATTTTGATGCATGCGATCGTCGTGACCGCCCTTCCGGGGCGGTTTTTTACGTAAAAACGTGGGATAAATCCGGTAAGATTGTTCATTACCGTTTGGGGGGGCCGTTGATACACTTGACGTATTCCATGAAGAAACGAGGATCAGACGCATGACTAACAACTGGATGAAAAGACAACGGCTGCTCGGCTACATTTTTATCGGCCCCAGTATGCTCGGGGTACTGCTATTTTTCCTGATTCCGGCGCTGTATTCGTTCGGGCTCATGTTTACGAATTACAAGTTCATGAATCCGAATGTCGAATTTGTCGGTCTGGACAATATCATCCGCCTGTTCAAGGACCCGATGTTCTACCTGTCGCTGAAAAATACGGCTGTGTTCCTGCTCGCCGTACCTGTATCGATCGCGTTTGGCTTTGTCGTGGCGGTCGTGCTTAATCAGAAAATTTACCTCAAAAAGCTGCTGCGCGGCCTTTACTTTATGCCGTACATTACGAGCGGCGTCGCCGTAGCGTTTGTCTGGATGCTTCTGTTCCATCCCACGCAAGGGCCGATCAACGGTCTGCTGCGCAGCATCGGGTTTGACAATCCGCCCGGCTGGCTGTCCACGACAACTTCGTCGATGTTCGCGATCGACATCATCTGGGTGTGGTTTCTGCTTGGCTACAACATGATCATTTACCTGGCCGCGCTGCAGGAGGTATCGCCGGAGCTGCTCGAGGCCGCGAAGATCGACGGGGCGAAGCGGGGGCAGATTTTGCGCAAAATCATTTGGCCTCTCGTCAGTCCCACAACGTTCCTGTTGCTTATAACCGGGTTAATTATGACGATCAAGACGTTCGGCATCATTCAGGCGATCACGCATGGCGGACCGGGAAACAGTACAACGATATTGTCGCTCTACGTCTACCAGAACGCCTTCCGCTACTATGATATGGGATACGCGTCGACGCTTTCTTGGGCGCTGTTCATCGTGATCCTGCTCATTACGCTGGTGCAATGGATCGGTCAGAAACGCTGGGTTCACTACTAAGACGAAGAGAGGAAGACACAAGACGATGGAAATCAAAACAAGACTGTCCTCGGACGTGCCGAAACGGCTGGGCTTAACGCTTCTTATGCTGCTGCTGGCGGTCGTGATGGTCATCCCGTTCCTATGGATGATCAGCACATCGCTCAAAACCCCGGCGCAAGTGTTCGAATATCCAATCAAGTGGATTCCGGCCAATCCGACCTGGGAGCATCATGTAAAGGTGTGGACAGGCCCGAAGAGTTTCGGCGTCTACTACTGGAACTCGCTCAAAATCTCGATCATCGGCATGGTCGGCGCGACCTTCCTGTCCGCTTTCGCCGCCTACGGCTTCGCGCGCATCCAATTCAAGGGGCGCAACGCGTTGTTCATGCTGTACCTTTCGATGATGATGGTGCCGCCTCAGGTGCTGTTCGTGCCAAAGTTCCTCATGTTCGAATGGGCGGGCATCTATAACACGCATCTGGCGCTGATTCTGCCTGGATTATTTACGATATTCGGGGTGTTCATGCTCCGTCAGTTTTTCTTATCCATTCCGAACGAAATTACCGAATCGGCGTTCATCGACGGAGCGGGTCACTTCCGAATCTTCTTCCGGCTCATCTTGCCGCTGGCGAAGCCGGCGCTCGCGACGCTTGCGATCATCGACTTCTCGTGGCAGTGGAATGATTACGAGAACGCTCTCGTCTTTTTAATCGACGAGAAGCTGTACACCGTTCCGCTCGGTCTGCAAAATTTCATTCTAGAGAATACGGTTGATTACAACGGGATGATGGCCGCCGCGTCAGCGGGCATTCTGCCGATGATTGCGGTATTCGCGATCGGGCAGCGTTACATTATTCAAGGTTTAACCAATTCAGCGGTGAAAGGGTAGGGTGAGAGGGATGCGCAGTGAAATCGTGGTGTCCGATATTACGGTTATCGGTGGAGGCCTGGCGGGCGTGTGCGCGGCTGTTGCGGCGGCAAGGCTCGGCAAGAAGGTTGCTCTTGTTACGAATCGCCCCGTCCTCGGCGGCAATTCCAGCAGCGAGGTTCGCGTCTGGGTGTGCGGAGCGACCGCGCATGGCACGAACCGATATGCCCGGGAGACGGGCATTATGGGCGAAATGTTCGTGGAGAACCAATTCCGCAATCCGGAAGGCAATCCGTATCTATGGGATTTGGTCGTGCTGGAGACGGTGAAGGCTGAGCCGAATATTCAATTGTTCCTGAATACCGACGTTCACGAGGTGGAGGCGGACGGCGGGGAGGAACACCGGATGATTCGCTCGGTGACAGGCTGGATGATGGGCTCCGAGCGCCGGATTCGGTACGAAAGCCCGTACTTTCTCGACTGCACAGGCGACGGGCTGATCGGGTTCCTTGCAGGAGCGCGTCATCGGATCGGCCGAGAGGCGGCGCACGAATACGGCGAAGCATGGGCGCCGGAGATCGCAGACGATATTACGCTTGGCAGCACGCTGCTGTTCTATACGAAGGACGCGGGCCGTCCGGTTAAGTTCGTGCCGCCAAGCTTCGCCAAGGATATTACGCAGACGCCGATTCCGATGAAGCGGGTCATCCGGAGCGGAGACTCCGGCTGCCATTACTGGTGGATCGAGTGGGGCGGAGAGCTGGATACCGTGCATGATAACGAGCGAATCCGCGACGAGCTGTGGTCGGTTATTTACGGAATATGGGATTATATCAAAAATTCCGGGCAATTCGACGCCGACCAGATGACGCTGGAGTGGGTCGGCTCGATTCCCGGCAAGCGCGAGTACCGCCGTTTTGTCGGAGACTATGTGCTGAACCAGAACGATGTTATCGAGCAGCGGCAGTTCGATGACCGGATCGCCTTCGGCGGCTGGTCGATCGATCTGCATCCGCCGCAAGGGATGTACGCAACGGAAAGCGGCTCGAAGCATATGCATGCGGACGGCATCTATCATATCCCTTACCGCTCGCTCTACTCGGCGAACGTGACGAACCTGCTGTTCGCGGGACGCAATATTAGCGCGACGCATGTCGCCTTCGGAACGACGCGCGTGATGGCGACCTGCGCGGTGATGGGCGAAGCGGCGGGAACGGCTGCGGCGCTTTGCGTGGAGAAGGGCGTGACGCCTCGCGGTCTGTACGAACACGAGCTGAAGGCGCTTCAGCAGACGCTGCTGCGGCAGGACGCTTCGATAATCGGGATTGCGAACGAGGACGCGAAGGATTTGGCGCGCCTGGCGAAGGTGTCGGCATCGTCCACGCGCACAAGAATCGCGGTGGAGGAGAGCCGCGCGAAGTATCCTCTCGCGCATGACGCGGGCATCTTGTTCCCGGTCGAGCCTTCCTTGCAAGGTTTGGAGCTGCTCGTTGATGCTTTGGCAGACACGACGCTGACGGTGGAGCTATGGGACACGGGACTTGCGGAAAATTATGTGCCGGGCTCGCTCATTGCGAGCGCAATGGTTGAAGTGCCGGCTGGCGAAGGCTTGTGGGTCCCCGTAAGCGGCCTGAGCTGGGAGCCGGATCGCGCCTGCAATGCATTCGTCGTTATTCGCGCGAATGAGAAGATTGCGCTGCATCTGTCGGACGAACCGCTGACCGGCGTGCTGTCCTTCGAGAGGGGGGCGGCGCCGCACGCCGTAGCGGAGTTGGAGGATCACGACGCATCGCAGCCAATCGTCGATTGGAGCATGAAGAAGCTCGTGCGCCGTCCGTTCTGCTTCCGCATGCGGTCAGCGACCGATGCGTTCTCGCCGCAGAAGGCGGTTGGCGGCTACAAGCGCCCGTATGGCGGCCCGAACCTGTGGGCGTCCGAACGGATGGCTGCAGGCGCGACGCAATGGCTGGAGCTCTGCTGGGACAGTCCCGTCGCGGCTCACGAAATTATCGTGACATGGAACGACGACGTGAACGAGGATCTCATCAATCTTCACCATCACCGCACGCCTTTCGACGTGATCCCCGAGCTCGCGAAGCATTACCGTCTGGAAGCGCGCATTGACGGAACTTGGGCGATCTTGTCCGAGGTACGCGACAACCGCCGCCGTACGAACCGGTTTCGGTTCGATCAGCCCGTTGCCGCAGACGCTATTCGCATCGTCATTGAGGAAACAAACGGCGCTCCATACGCGGAGCTGGTGGAAGTGCGGGTGTATGAGTAACAGAGTGCGGGAAGCAAGCTTCCTATTCCGAAAGGGCTGCCATTTGGCAGCTCTTTTGACTGTGGGGGAGTTGGGGAGACGAGATTGTTCTATAAGGTCATAAGAATGTATGGTCTCGCCAATGGAACCGTAATTTCGTTCTATGAATGAGGGATATTGTTCATCGTTTACCCGCATTCGGATGTCTACAATAAAAGAGCAGCTGCAAAAAGCTAACTAGCATCCATCGTTGTTGCGATGCATGGCGGGTTCGGCAAAATGTAAGCGCTTCTTATTTTGCACGGCAAAATGAAACGGAGGGAATGAGTTTGATGCGATCAACGGCAATGCGCAGGTATGTCATCTTATTTTTATGTCTGGCGGTCATCTGGGCGGGTTTTCCGATTGCAGGGAAGGTTCATGCGGCGGACCCTGGCGACGAGTATGACGGGCTGAGGCAGCGGTGGTACGAGATGCTGACTGGCGGGAATTACGACCCTGCCGATCCGGACATTGCAAACGCCATTCAGGTTATCACGGACAAAGCGGAATCGAACTGGAATACAATGAACGCCGGACCGGGAAGCAGAACGTATCTATGGAGCGATCTTGCGAACGGGGCGACGAACCCGACGCATATTCGTTTGTCTTATCAAAGGCTGTACGAAATGGCGCTTGCTTATCGGACGACCGGCTCTTCCTTGGAAGGCAGCAGCGCAGTCAGGGACAGCGTGCTTGACGGACTGCAATTTCTGAACGAGACGTATTATAACGACGCCGTTACGCCGTACGGCAACTGGTGGGAGTGGCAAATCGGAGCGCCGCTCGCGCTGAACGATACCGTCGTGCTGATGTACGACGAGCTGCCGGCTTCGGCAATCGCTGCGTATACGGGCGCAATTGAGCACTTCGTGGCCGGCCCGAGAGATACCGGCGCTAACCGGGTATGGTCTTGCGCGGTGGCGGTGGGCAGGGGAATTCTGACCAAGGACGGCGCCACGATTCAGCGGGGGGTCGCCGGTCTGAGTCCGGTATTCGACTATGTAACGTCAGGCGACGGGTTTTACGAGGACGGTTCCTTCATCCAGCATGTGAAATTCGCATATAACGGATCGTACGGCTTAAGCTTGATCGAAAACTTGAGCACGGTATTCTATTTCGTAACCGGCTCCAGCTGGGATGTTACCGACCCCAAATCCGCAAACGCTTATCGATGGGTGGACGACTCGTTTATCCCGTTCGTGTACAAGGGCGCATTAATGGATATGGTACGGGGAAGGGATATATCCGTATTTAGCCGGGAGGATCACGATATGGGCCACCGGATGGCGGCGGCGGTGCTTCGAATGGCGCAGTCTGCAGCTCCGGTGGATGCCGCTCGTTACAAAAGCGTGATCAAATATTGGCTGCTAAACGATACTAGCCATAATTTCTACGAAGGGTTGTCCCTTGATTTTATACGTCAAGCCAAAGCCCTGTTGAACGATTCTACGGTCACGCCGGCGCCGGAACCGGTTGCCTCCAAAGTTTATCCGGCGATGGACCGCGCTCTTCACCTGCGGCCAGGCTTCGGGGTGGGCATCAGTATGTTCTCCAAGCGCATCGCCAACTACGAGACGACGAATGGCCAGAACCTGAAGGGCTGGTATACGGGAGCCGGCATGACCTACCTCTATAACGGGGATTCCGATCAGTACGGCGGCAACTTCTGGCCGACTGTCAACTCGTACCGCCTTCCGGGAACGACGGCTGTCGCAGGGAAAAACATGCAAGCCGAATCGCTGAACAATCAAACATGGGTCGGCGGCACGAGCCTCGGGGACGACTATAGCGTCGTCGGCATGTCGCTTGAGCATATAGACGCGGATATAACGGCGGACATGAACGCGAAGAAGTCCTGGTTCCTGTTCGACGACGAGGTCGTGGCGCTGGGGTCCGGCATCACCTCCACGTACCCGTCGAACGATGTGGAGACCATTGTCGAGAACCGGAGGCTGAACGCCGCAGGCGACAACGCGCTGACGGTTAACGGCGTGCTTAAATCATCCGCAATCGGTTGGTCGGAGACAATGACGGGCGTGAAATGGGCGCATCTCGCGGGCAGCGCCGCGGGATCGGATATCGGGTACTATTTCCCCGGCGTGGCGACCTTGGAAGGCTTGCGCGAGGAACGAAGCGGCAAATGGTTCGACATCTCGAAATATACGGGAGTCCTCGAGCCTGGGGATCCTGCGCATACGAACCGATTCCTGAATTTGTACTTCAATCATGGCACCGCACCGACAGACGCCTCGTACGCTTACGCGCTGCTTCCGGGCAAGACGGCATCCGCGGTTAACAGCTATGCGGGGAATCCCGACTTTATCGTTCTTGCGAACAATTCGAGCGTGCAGGCGGTGAAGGAGAAGACGCTTGGCGTTATTGGGGCCAACTTCTGGACGAATTCGGAGCAATCGGTCGATATGATTACAAGCTCCGGCAAGGCTGCCGTTATGTTGCGGGAGGACGGCGGAGGCAGCTTGTCGCTGTCCGTATCCGACCCGAATCAGCCTGCGTCCGCGCGGTAACTCTAAAGCTGGCCAAAAGCGCCAAAAGCGTAATTGCCGCGGATCCCCGCATCACGGTGAACAGGCTCAGCCCTTATATTCAATTGACAGTCGACGTAGGCGGCTCGCTGGGCCGCAAGCTCGAAGCAAGCTTCGAGCTTGCGACGTCGTCCGAGACGGTCATCGAAGCGGAAAATTATAATGCCGCGAACAAGCCGACAAGAACGGTTACGACCGATGTCAGCGGGAACTATCATATTTCCGGGGCGGATGGAACGTGGATGGCTTACAACGGATTGGACTTTGGCGACGGAACGGACAGTATGACTCTCCGCATGGCTACCGCGAATATAGGCGGCCATATCGAGCTTCGTTTGGACAGTACGACGGGGCCGCTTATCGGCTCGCATCCCGTTACGAGCACCGGGGGCTGGTCGGCTTGGACAAATGTTGAGGTGCCGCTCACGGGCGCAAGCGGCGTTCATGATCTGTATATCTTATACGTTAAGAAGACGAATACGCTCGGCGTCGCGGCTCTTAACTGGTTCAGCTTCCGGGCCGGACATGACACATCCGATAAGACGCCGCCCGTTATCGCTCTAACAGCCGATCGGCTCGATCTGGCCGATCAGGACGTAACGATTGCGGCGGATATTCAGGACGATGTCGGCATCGGGGTGAAGAAGTGGGCCTACGGCAATCATCCGGCAAGCTATTTTGCCGAGGGCGGAACGCCCCTCGACAATCAATTCACCGCAACGATAAATGGCGTCTATACCGTATACGCCCAGGATTTGTCCGGCAATGAAACGGTACAGACGATCGAGGTGTGGAACATCACCAAAGATGTGCCAACGATTCTGTTGGTGCCGTATCCGGTCACTCCGACAAATGGAATCGTAAACGTCCTTGCCGCGGTTAGCGTCACAAGCGGATTGCAGGAAATGAAATACGACTGGGGACAGTTTGAAGCGGACTATTTTAAATCGGGGGGCCTCACGCAAGCTGACTCGGCCGCTCCCATCGAGGTGTCGGCGAACGGCTGGCTTACCGTGTATGTGAAGGACGGTATAGGCAACGAACGGACGAGACAAATCGAAATATCGAATATCGACCGCGATAAGCCGGTCATTACGCTAAGAGGAGACGCTGCTATTGAGGTCGCGTACGAAAGCGTGTACAACGATGCGGGTGCTGACGCGACGGACGCGTTCGACGGGGATCTGTCCGCGAACGTATTGATCTCTGGAGATACCGTCGATACAAGCGTGCCGGGCTCTTATGTTATTCATTATGACGTGACGGACAGAGCGGGCAACGCGGCCGAACGGGCGACACGCACCGTCACTGTTCTTGAAAGCTCCGACACGCTGCCGCCCGCGTGGCCGGCCGGCAGCTCCGTAACAGTCTCGGAAGTTGCGCCGACAAGCGTTAAGCTAAGCTGGCCATATGCGGAGGATGCTGCTGGCGTAGCCGGTTACCGGATTTACGAAGGGGGCGCGGAGCTTGCGGCCGTCGGTGAGGAAACCACATCTTATACGGTAACGGGGCTCGCGCCGGACAACAGATATGATTTTAAAGTGACGGCTTTCGATGCAAACGGCAATGAAAGTTCGGGGATGGCGGTAGCGGTATACACGCTGAAGGTATCGGGAGGATGCGGAACCTGCGGAGGCGGGAGCGTTGTTTTTCCGGCGCCGTCAAGCAATGCCGGATTGAATCAGGCAGTGCTGCGAATCGGCGGGGAGTCGCTTCCACTTGTGATCGTTGATCAGAACGGCAAACAGGTGTACTGGGCGGAGACGAATGCCGAATGGGCGATGTTTGAGGCAATTCTTGCCGACAGCGGAGCTGCCTATAAATTAAAAAGTATCGCGATCGACGCGCAGGGGCGAGTACAGCTGCGCGAAGGAAACAACGCGTTCGAGCTGGAGGTGAGAGCTGCTGACGGGTCAGTCCAAACGTATGCAATGGTCATCCGCCGGACGGCCGCGGAGCTGCCTGATCAACCGGAGGAGCCGGGATTGCCGGAAGAGCATGTCTCCTCGCTAACCGATATAGCCGGACATTGGGCTCAGGCAGCGATTCAGAGAGCCCGCCAATTAGGTATAGTAGACGGTTATACGAACGGAACCTTCCTTCCGAATGCCTCTGTTACGCGTGCCCAGTTTGCGGTGATGTTGACCAGGGCGCTTGGGCTGGATGGCGGCGAATCCCATCTGGCATTTACGGATCGCGATGCCATTGGCGGTTGGGCTGTAGACGCAGTGTCGGCGGCCGTTCAGGCAGGCGTCATTTCGGGTTATGAAGACGGCAGCTTCCGGCCAGGCGATAGTCTGACCCGCGCGGAGATGGTGACGATGATCATTAGAGCATTGGGACTTTCTAACGGCATAGCCGCCGACTCGAGCGGCTTCTCGGACGCCGCCGGAATTCCAGACTGGGCGAAAGCGGCGGTAGCGGTCGCCAGCGAGCTTGGTATCGTAAATGGGCGAGAGGGCAATCGGTTTGCTCCGAACGATGCGGCTACTCGCGCGGAGGCCGTCGTCATCCTGCTAAGGGTGCTGGATTAACAAAGGAAATAACGGAATAGCAGTACAGTAGGGAAGCCGCCTACCCCACCATCATAAATCGACTGGCAGCTTGGGAGAGCGGCACACGATGTCGAGCGACATGAACGTTTGATTGAGGGTTATCCTAATCAACCTTACCGTGAGGGCAGGGTTCGCAATCATGCATATATGATGAATCCTTCGGCGAGCGGAGCTTTGTTCGAGAGTTTGCGGTAGGCTGAATGCAGTGCTGATGGTGCACTGCAGCAACGCAGACGGTCCCGGCGGAGCGCTGTAAGTAACAAAATATACATTTCAGCAGCGAAAAGGGCCCCTCCGGAGCAGTGGCAGAGGAGACGATGAGGCAAGCTGCCATTTACAGCCTATCGCTCTCGCAACGGACATTTTCATGGTATACTGGTTTACATCTTATTCATATTTGCGATACGGAGTGAACAGCATCCATGAACGATTCAGACCGACAAGCCGCGACATCATCCGTTCCAACCTCCGCCGCTCCGGCCGGCGGGGCGGCAGCCCGTTCCGCGCGGGGAACCCAGACCGCCGGCAGTCCGATCTCGGCGACCGCCAGGCAAGAAACGTGGGCGCTTCGCTCCTTCAGCTTTTCCGCTTATGCGACGCAAGCGCTGGTCGTCTCCTTTTTTCCGCTTTACTTTTTGGAGAGAGGATTTTCGGAAGGGCAAATCGGCATCATCTATTCGACCGGCCCCTTCATTTCGATATTCGCCAACATTTTGCTCGGCATGGCAAGCGATAAGTTCCGCACCATTCGAAAGTTGCTCATGCTGCTGTTGTTGGGACAATTGGCAACGATCGCCGTCCTGTATCCCGTCAACCATTTTGGACTCATTTGCGTGGTCATGACCGCGTTTTATTTTTTCCAGACGCCGATCAATCCGTTGAGCGACAGTCTGATTCTGCTGTCCAGCCGCTACACGGGCACGCCTTATGCGCTCATTCGCATATTCGGGTCGCTTGGCTTTGCCGCGGGAGCTTATATTTTCGGCCTGGTTTTGAAGGAGATCGGCACGAGCTGGACGCTGGCGCTCACTCTGGGCACCGTTGCGGCCACTTTGCTTTTGTCATTTTTCATAAAGGATTATCAAGAGGCTTCCCGAAAAATTCAATTCTCCGGATTTTTCAAGCTGCTCCGGCAGCGAAGCGTGGTCCTGTTTTTTGTCCTGATCTTGCTTATATCGGTGTCCCATCGGATGTACGAAGGTTTCCTTACGGTAACGCTGCGCCATTTGGGCGCCAGCGATTCCTTGATCGGCACCGCCTGGCTGACTTCGGCCGTAAGCGAAATCCCGATCCTGTTTCTGCTCGGAAAATACGGGCACAAAATAAAAGAGCTGCCGCTCTTGATGTTCGCTTCCCTTATGTACGCCGTACGGATGTGGCTGCTCGGACATTTGGACAGTCCCGGCTGGATCGTCGTCACGCAGGTGATGCACAGCGTTTCGTTCGGAATCTACTTTTCGACGGCGCTTCGATATATCTCCCATCTTATACCCGACGAATACCGGGCTTCCGGCCAGGCCGTTTATGCCGTCATCTGGACGGGGCTCGCCGGCTTGATCAGCGGCGTGCTCGGCGGAATGTTGTACGAGGAGCTGGGCCGCCTGGCGTTCTACCAAACCGCATCGGCCATCGCTGTCATCGCCGCCGCCGGCTTCATCGGCTTCCACTTCAGCCGGTTAAACCGGTAGTGGCCCGGCGTTGGCATTGTCCAAGTCCGTCAATGATAACGTTGCAACAACGAATCGGCGTTTGCAGCGTTCTTTTTTGCGCTGGACCGATGGGCCATGCAGCATGGATCGGCTGCAGCCCCGCCCGCGGCGCGCTCGACGGCCGCAACGTCGTTTTTTGCTCCTGGCAGCACCGCTTTCGGATCATTTTGCGGCTGGATTATTGTCGGTTGAAATGGTACATTATTGAGTGGAGGTTGACGATGAAGAACGGCGTTTTTCGGTGGGATGACCGATTGAGCATACATATCCCTTGCCTGGACCGGGAGTGGGACCAGTACGGGTATGACGAGCAATCGGCAATTATTGCCGGATGGGAAAGAACGAGAGGTTCCATTCCGGATCGGATCAAGCAATTCGAGCATCGGATCAAGGAGCTGCTTGCCAGATTGGGAGAGGAAGACAGCTTTGAACGATCGTGCCGGATAAACGATGAAATATCGGACTATGCGAGCCGGATTAACGATCTGCAAATCTGGTACCGCATGGATCAGGACGTCGTTGCCGATTCGCGCAGGCATTTATAGATTTGGAGGAGGTGCATCGTGAGATTAACGACTTTAAGCGGCAGAAGCGCGCCTCGGGGCCCAATCAAGCTTATGCACCGCGTATATAAGTATGTGCTGCCGGAAGTGGAACGCGAGTTGGACAAGCTTCGCGCCATCGCCGAACGGATTCCGGACCCGGAGCTCAGAACGCAAGCGCTGAACAGCATGTCCGACAAGAAGTTTCATTGCCAAGGCGGCGGCGTATATGCGGCGGCCAATTTGGAATACCGTCATGTGCTGACCCCGCTCATCGTCGCATTGCAGACGATCAGCGACTATTTGGACAATTTGTGCGACCGCAGCACCTCGCTGGATGCCGACGACTTCAGGCTGCTCCACCGTTCGATGCAGGACGCCGTAAATCCGGCGGCGAAGCCGGTCAATTATTACGAGCTTCGAGCCGAAAACGACGACGGCGGTTATTTGCACCATTTGGTCCGAACCTGTCAAACTCAAGTCGCTCTGCTGCCATCGTACGACAAGGTTCAGCGGCATGTGGAAGAGCTGGTCGGCCTGTACAGCGATCTGCAGGTGTACAAGCATATCCGCAAGGATTTGCGCGAGCCTCAGCTGCTGGCCTGGTGGGAGGGGCACAAGGAGCGGCATCCGCATTTGAGATGGAACGAATTTGCCGCGGCGACGGGGTCGACGCTCGGCATGTTTATGCTGTTTCTGGCGGCGGCGGAAGAAGGCCTGTCCGGGGATGACGCAGAGGCGGTGCGCCAGTTGTATTTTCCTCATGTATGCGGCCTGCACATTTTGCTCGATTATTTGATCGACCAAGAGGAGGACCGCGCCGGGGGAGACTTGAACTTTTGCAATTATTACGAGGACAAAAGTATGCTTGTGGAGCGCATCGGCACCATTGCGAGCCGAGCGCGCGAGGATGTCGGGAAGCTGCCGGCCTCCGGCTTTCACAGGCTTATTATAGAAGGGCTGCTGGCTTTGTATTTGTCAGACCCGAAGGTGTCCAGCCAGACGGAAGTGCGCAGAGTGTCCAGGCAGCTCATGAAAAAAAGCCCGTTAACGAGATTGTTTTTTTTCGTGAACAGCGTTTGGATACGCAGGCAGCAGGCCTAGTCAATTAATAGGGTGGAGGAATAACAATGAATCAAGTTAAATCGATCGCGGTATTGACAAGCGGGGGAGATTCGCAAGGGATGAACGCAGCCGTTCGGGCCGTCGTCCGCAGCGCATTGTTTCACGGATTGGAAGTTTACGGCGTTCAGCGCGGCTATCAAGGGCTGCTGAACAACGATCTGCGTCCGATGGACCTTCGCAGCGTAGGCGATATTATACAGCGCGGGGGCACGATCTTGCAAACCGCCCGCTGCAAGGAGTTTGTGACGGCCGAGGGACAGCAGCGCGGAGCCGAGGTGCTTCGCTCGAGAGGGATCGACGGCCTTGTCGTCATCGGAGGCGACGGTTCTTATCAAGGCGCCAACAAACTGAGCAAGCTGGGCATCAAGACGATGGGCTTGCCGGGAACAATCGACAACGACATTCCGTTTACGGACGTGACGATCGGCTTTGACACGGCCGTAAGCATCGTTGTCGACGCGATCAACAAAATTCGCGACACGATGAGCTCGCATGAGCGTTCGTCGATCGTGGAGGTTATGGGCCGCCATTGCGGAGACATCGCCCTGTACGCCGGTTTGGCGAGCGGCGCCGAGACGATTCTCGTCCCTGAAGTTCCGTTCGATCTGAACGAGGTGGCCGACCGGATGAAAAACAACTTCGCGAAAGGCAAACGCCACAGTATTATCGTAGTGGCGGAAGGCGCGGCCAAAGGGGAAGAAGTGTCGCAAAAAATAACCGAAATCAGCGGCATCGAAGCGCGGGTCACGGTGCTTGGCCATATTCAGCGCGGAGGAACGCCGACGGCGGCGGACCGGATTTTGGCGAGCAGGCTCGGGGACTTTGCGGTGCGCCAGCTGATGGAAGGCGACTCGGGCAAAGCGTGCGGCGTCGTCAAGGGCGAGCTGGTTACGACCGATATCGATTTGGTCGCCAGCACCAAAAAGCCGTTTGACATGAATTTATACGAGCTGGCGCTTCGCTTGTCGCAATAAGAACGGGCGTCCGCTTCGGACGCAACAACAAGAGCGTCGCCGGACGGGTTCCGGCGCGCGCGATCGAACGTAAAGCCCCGATTCCGTTGCGGCATTGCCGTAACGATATCGGGGCTTGCTTGTATGGCCGACGTTAATCGTTTATTCGTAATTGACGCCCGGCGAATATTTGTTGCCGGCGTTCCATAACAAATATTCCTGTACGCCGGTATCGCGCAGCGCCTTGATTTGCGCTTCCACTTCGGCTTTGCCATATTTGATGTAGTTGCCCTTGCCGAGCCAGCTTGCCGTAAAATCCTGAATCCACGGACGCACGATCGGCTTCAGGTTTCCGGTCTCCTCCAGCTTCTTGTTCGTATCCTCCATCGCGCCTTTAATCGTTTCGTACGGATTGCGGTCCGGCGCTTTCAAATTAAACCAGCCGGTGCTGTAATGGCTTGGATAAATCATCGGCGAAATAATATGGACGTCATTCGATATTTTGACAAAATCTTGACCGATCCCTTCCGCCGCGGGAACCGAAGCGGCATAACCGAAAATATCGACGGATACTCTCACGCCGAGAGGCTCCAGCTGCTCGCGGGCGTATTTGACGAAGCCGGTAACGGCGTCGACGCGGGACATATTATCGGTCTTGGAATACGTTAAGGAATCGGCCCGGTTCTCGAATCCTTCGGGAAAGCGGACGTAATCGAATTGGATTTCTTTAAATCCGAGACGGGCGGCTTCTTTGGCGACGGCGATGTTGTAATCCCATACTTCCTTGCGGTACGGGTTGACGAAGCTTTCGCCGCGGCCGTTTTTCCAGATGGTGCCGTCGGCTTGAAGAAAGCTCAGCTCCGGCTGTTTGACGGCCAGTACGGTATCTTTGAACACGACGATCCGCGCGATCGGATAAATGTCGTGTTTTTTCAGCTTGGCCATCAGCTGGTCGATGTCGCCGATGAACTTTTTGGCGGTGCCGGTCTCGAGCAGCTCGGGCGTCGTGGTCGGATATGTTATGTACCCATTGTCGTCCTTGACGTCGATCACCATACTGTTCAGCTCGGTTTCGTCCACCAGCTTCAGCAGCGACTCCATTCGCGCTCCGCCCGCGCTGTGCGCGGTGACGTAAATCCCCTTGACGACAGGGGCGTCAGGCTGGGGATCCTTCTTCGGCAAAGCGCCGTTCTCCGAACCGGCGCCGTTCCCCGCAATGGCCGGCCACACCGGCTGCAGGATCGTTTCGCCTGCGGATGCGTTAAGGTAAGCGACAGCCAGCTGCTTGGCCGCTGCGCTGTCTTCGCCGCTTCCGGTCAGCAGCCCGTATAATAGCATAAATGCGGTAATGATTACGTCCATTATGCACTCTCCCTGTTAGCTGGTCTGATCAAATTATAAAGCAAGCCAACCTTGCCGGTCACCATTTTTTTGCGGGACGGCGTCGGAAGACTGCGAAGCTTGCCGTAAACAAAACAGCCAGCCGAACGATCAGGTCGGCTGGCGCATGCGATTCAAGTATACCCGAAACATAACTTGCATGGTCGTATTCAGTGCAGCAAGGCGGAGTTTTGCCCGTTGCATATGCTGATCTGCACAATTTCCATCGCGTCGGCCGGTTCCAGTACGGCCAGGCCGTCCCTCAAGACGATCCGCATGTCCATTTCGCGCGAGGTGAGAAAAGGACCGAGCTCCGGGGCAAGCAATTCCACGATACGAGACAATTTGACTGTTTCCATATCCACTGAGCATCACCCTTTCATCCTGATCATTGGCATGACACAACGCAAGGGATTTCAAATGGCATGAAACAATAATACCGCGGGGATATGCTTATTATAACAGGAATCGTTGCAAAAACATAGCGGACGCGGGCAAATTCCGCCTTCGCCGGAGCTTATGCGGGATCTTCCTTCCGGAAGTCGCCGACGATGCCCGCCGTCTCCACTATGTTAATAAAGGCGTGAGGATCGACGGAAACAATCATTTTGCACAGGTCGGCCAGCTCGTATTTCGTTCTTACGGTCATGAGCATGTCTCTTTCGGCGGAAGAATAAGCTCCCTTTGTCTTGACGATCGTAATGCCTCTCGGATGAGACAACAGCTTGGCGAGAAGCTCCTCCGTCTTCGTCGTAATAATGAAGGCCGTTACCTTAAGATGGCGCACATGGATCAAATCGACGATCTTGCCCGCCGAAAAGATGGCGATCAGCGAATACAAAGCCAAATCCCAATTCCGAAGGATGATGACCAGCAAGCCGATGACGAGTCCATTGAGCAAAAAAATGATCATGCCCACCGGCAAGTCCCGCCTGCGCGTCACGATGGAAGCGACAACGTCAAAGCCGCCCGAAGAGCCGCCGTAGCGAAGCGCCAGACCGCTTCCGAAGCCGATCAATATGCCTCCGAACACCGCGCCGAGAAGAATGTCGTCCGCCAGATGGTTGATCGGAATCAGCTGCAGGAACAAAGCGGCCGTCACGACGGAAACCGCGCTCAGAATGACGAAGCGGCGCCCGAGCGCGTACCAGCCCCATACGAGAACGGGAATGTTCAACGCCAGATACAGCCAGCCGATATTGAAGCCGGTCACATAACCGATCATCATCGAGACGCCTGACAGTCCGCCGCTCAGAAGCTGGTGGGGAATAAGAAACAGATTGAAGCCGGCGGCCACGAGCAGGGAGCCGACCGCCATAACCGGCATATTGATGACGTAACGTTTCAAGCCGTTATGCAAATCAATCCCTCCAATGCTATGCCCATTAGTATGTCTTTTGTCGGCCAACTGGTATTCATGGATGCAACTGTGCTATAATGATTTGGATATTCTTTAGTAGGCTGAAGATAGAAGGAGTTTGAGACCAGTTTGAAAACATTTGCAGAATTTGGCTTGGAACCAAAAGTGTTGCAAGCAATTACGGAGTTAGGATTTGAGGAGTCGACCCCGATTCAAGACAAAGCGATCCCAATCGCGCTGACGGGACGGGATTTGATTGGCCAAGCCCAGACGGGCACGGGCAAGACGGCGGCATTCGGCATTCCGCTCATCAACAAGATACCGACAACCGAGGAGCGGATCGTGGCTTTGATTATGACCCCGACCCGCGAGCTTGCGATTCAGGTGGCGGACGAGATTGGAAAGCTGACGCGATACAAGGGACTTCGTTCCTTGCCGATCTACGGCGGCCAGGAAATCGGCCGGCAAATTCGCGCGCTGAAGAAAAAACCTCAAATTATTATCGGAACGCCGGGACGTCTTCTTGACCATATTAACCGCAAGACGATCCGTTTGGAGGACGTGCAGACGGTGGTGCTGGACGAGGCGGACGAGATGCTCGATATGGGCTTCATGGACGATATCCAGTCCATCCTGAAGCTCGTTCCGGAAGAAAGGCAAACGATGCTGTTCTCCGCCACGATGCCGGAAAACATCAAGAAGCTTGCCCAGCAATTTTTGAAGGATCCCGAGCATGTATCCGTCATTCCGAAGCAGGTGACGGCGCCGTCGATCGAGCAGGCTTACCTGGAAGTGCACGAACGCCAGAAATTCGAGGCGCTCAGCCGCTTGCTGGATATGGAATCGCCGGAGCTCGCCATCATCTTCGGGCGCACGAAGCGCCGGGTCGACGAACTGAGCGAAGCGCTCCAGAAGCGCGGCTACTCCGCCGACGGACTTCATGGCGACTTGTCGCAAAATCAGCGCGACAACGTCATGAGGAAGTTCCGCGACGGCAGCATCGACGTGCTTGTCGCTACGGACGTGGCGGCTCGCGGCCTCGACGTATCGGGCGTAACGCATGTCATTAACTTCGACCTTCCGCAAGACCCGGAAAGCTACGTGCACCGGATCGGCCGGACGGGACGCGCGGGCAAGGAAGGCAAAGCCTGGAGTTTCGTCACGCCGCGGGAGATCGACCATCTTCACTTTATCGAACGGATTACGCGCCAGCGGATGACCCGCAAGCCGCTTCCAACGATTGCGGAAGCGATCGAAGGCAAGCAGCGCATTACGGCGGAACGCGTGCTCGATCTTGTCCAGAACGGCGAGTTCTCGGAGTACAAGGCGCTCTCGATCCAATTGCTGGAGCAATACGATTCCGTTCAACTGCTGGCGGCGGCGCTCAAGCTGCTGACCGGAGACAAGAAGGAAGTCGATATCGAGCTGACGCCGGAGGAGCCGTTGCGCGCCAAGAAACGCAGACCCGATATCCGCTCCCAGGGACGTCCGTTCAACCGCGGAGGCGGCGGTTATCGCGGAGGCGGCGGCCGCGACGACAGACGCGGGAACTATCGCGGAGGCTATGAAGGACGCGGCGGAAGCGGCTCCGGCTACAAGCGGAGCGGCGACGGCCGCCGGCCAAGAACCGACGGCGATTCCTCCTACAGCAAATAGCAAACCGGGGAAGTCCGTGATGCCTTGCGGGCATCCGGCCTTCCCTTTTTTTCATTCTTTATAACGGGTCATGGAGGCGGAATAAATGGAACCTAGAGGGCTGATGGGCGGCTTTTATCGAATATCCGAATGGATTATGCGGCTGTCCGTCATTAATTTGCTGTGGCTGATTTGCTCGATTCCGTTTGTGCTTGTCGCGCTGGTGATGCTGTTTCCGGGCGTCGAGCTGCCGGAGGAGCAAGTGCTCAGCCATTTGACGACATCGCTCATATTGATGGGAATCGTCGCTCCGTTCACTTTGTTTCCGGCCACGGCGGCTATGTTTGCCGTTGCGCGCAAGTGGGTGATGGGCGAGGTTGACGTGCCGCTGTTCAAAACGTTTTTCCGCAACTACAAGGAAAACTACAAACAAGCGATGCTGGGCGGCATTTTGTATACGATTTTGTTTATTGTGCTGATTGTCGACTTTTTTGTCTATCGGGAACAGCTTAATGTGCTGTCCTACATCTTTATCGCGTTTCTCATCTTGCTCGGGGTATCGGTGTTCAACTTCTTTTCGATGCTTGTACACTATCATATGAAAACGTTTCAACTGCTGAAAAACGCGGTGCTCATTACGATCGGCAAGCCGTTTCGCTCCTTGTCGACCGCGATCATGTGCGGCGTTGTCGTTTATGTCAGCTTTTTTGTCTTTACGTTCCTCATTCCGTTTTTTATGGGAAGCATCATCGCTTACTTGTCGTTCTGGAACTTCAACATTATTTACATGAAGCTTCAGGAGCAGGCTGAAAAGTTGAGGCAATCGGAAGAGGAGCAGGCCGAGGAAGCGGCCGAGATGGACCGGGAAGACCTGGTCAAGGACGACTACAAGGAAACCAACAAATAACAAGGCGGCGGCGTTTACTTTTGCCTTCGTTCAGTCTATAATAACTATACATCCTGCGATGTTCGTTAAGGCTCTTCGTTGTTTTGAACCAATGGCTGTTTCTTGGGAGACCTACATTGCCGCGCGGCTGACATGCCCTCGAAAAGGGACTTCAAAAGCGTTGCTGCGGACACCCACCTGCGAGAGCGGGTTCAGAAACATGTGAGCCCAACGGCATAGGCGGGTTTTCTTTTTTCAACGAGGGCGTTTGCGGGGCAATCCGGCGAAAGCCCTTTTTTCATGGGCCAAAACGTGGTATCATTATTAGTAATGTACATAGACGCTGGAGGGGGAGATTCTTGTTGTTGAAGCGGACCTTGATCGGGCTGTTGCGCAGTTTCGAGCAAACGGGCGACAAAGCCAAGGACCCATTGTTGAAATCGCATTTCTACAAGCTGTCTAAAGATAAGGCTTGGGAGGAAGTGGTCTCAACTCTCAAGAAAATGCAGGGATACAAGGTGCTTCACGAGGTGCAATCGGTGGGCGAGATTGTGCTGGAGAAGCGTACGGCTTTCGGAAGAACGATGGATATTACGGTGTCGGTTATCGGCGTAGATCCGATCAGATCGGCTGTCGATATCTATTCCGCTTCGCGCGGCTCTCTAGGGGATCTGGGCTCCAATTATCGCGTCATTCTGGAGCTGTACCGGGCATTGGACAAGAAGCTGGCGGCTTATAAAGTAAATAACTGATTGTATGCACAAAGCGAGGAAGGATTGTCCTTCTCTCGCTTTGTTTGCGAAGCTTCGGTTTGTGCGTCCCATTACGGTACGCTGTCCGCTTACACCAGCGTTTTGGCGGCGGCAATCGCTTTGTCGTAATCCGGATGCTCCGTCATTTCCTTTAAGTATTCCACGTATTGGATATTGTCGTTCGCATCGATGACGAAGATGGCGCGCATATCCAGGGCAAACTCTTTAATAAGTACGCCGTAGGCTTCGCCGAAGCTGTTGTTTTTGTAGTCGGACAGCATCACGACCTTGTCGACGCCCGCAGCGCCGCACCAGCGGGATTGCGCAAACGGGGTGTCTACGCTCACCGTCAGAATGACGACATTGTCGCCAAGTGCGGCCGCAGCTTCGTTGAAGCGGCGGGTTTGCGCGTCGCATACGCCCGTATCGATGGAAGGGACGACGCTGATCAATTTCACTTTGCCGGCAAAATCTTGAAGCGATGCGGTTTCCGTCAGCGATTTGTTCAACGCGAAATCCGGAGCCTTGTCTCCGGCCTTCAGCTCGGGTCCGATTAACGTGATCGGGTTGCCCTTCAGAGTGGCAACGCCAGTGCGCTCTTGTGCCATGTAATAGTTTCCTCCTTGAATGATGTGGGATACGAACTTATTATAAGCGTATTGAAACGGACTTGTCCAATAAACGGAAACGATGAAAGGCGGCGGCAGCATGATATTTCTTCGTTACGAAAGCTTCCGGTCGTATCTGAAAAGTTATCCGGTTACAACGGGGATCATCGCATTGAATTTGATTTATTTTATCGTTGTTGCCGTGAACGGAGATCCGAATAACGGGCTTCATGCCTACAAGTACGGAGCGTTTTATACGGAGCCGGGAGCCGATCCTTACGGCATGAGGGAGCCGTGGCGGTATATCACCTCCATGTTTATGCATGCGGGGATCGAGCACTTGCTGTTCAACATGTTTGCGCTGCTCGTATTTGCTCCGCCTCTCGAACGGCTGCTAAAGCCGCTTCGGTATGTGCCGCTGTACCTCGCCAGCGGCATTGGAGGCCACTTGCTGGCGGCTCTCATGACGATTGCGGCAGGAGAGGACAGCCATTTGGCCGTAGGCGCTTCAGGAGCCATCTACGGCGTTTACGGAGCTTACCTCTATATCGCCCTTGTCCGCAAGAACGCGCTGGACGCCGCGTCCCGCAAAACGATTTACTTGATCCTCGGATTCGGAATCGTATATTCCTTGTTTGTTCCGTCCGTCGATCTATGGGGCCACGCGGGTGGCGCACTGACGGGGTTCGTCTTGTTTCGGCTGCTGGAGCGGGCGGCCATGTGGAAACGCCGCTTCGATTCATAATAACCAACGAATAAGCTACGGGAGAGAGATTAGCCGCTATGGAACTGCGACAGCTGTATTACTTCGTGAAAGTTGCAAGGAAAGAGCATGTAACGCAAGCTGCGGAAGAGCTTCATGTCGCGCAGTCCGCTGTGAGCCGCCAAATCCATCAGCTGGAGGAGGAGCTGGGCGCCAAGCTGTTTGTGCAGAAAGGAAGGAATTTGCAGCTGACGCCGGTTGGAAGCCTGTTTCTGAAGCGGGCCGAAGTCATATTGGCCGATCTTGAACGCGCCGTTATCGAAATTCAGGAATTTCTCGATCCCGACAGGGGAGAAATCCGCATCGGGTTTCCTCACAGCCTGGGCATATCGTTGGTGCCGCTTGTCGTTGCGGCGTTCCGCAAGCTTCATCCCAATGTGAAATTCAGGTTTAAGCAAGGGATGTACCCGACGCTTATTCGGGATTTGACCAAAGGGGAGATCGACCTTGCGTTCATTTCTCCGTTTCCGGACGAGAATGAGCAGGTTTGCGGCGAAGTGCTGCTGACGGAAGAATTATATGCGATCGTCCCGCCCGGCCATCCGCTCGCAAAGCGGGAATCCATTGAACTGAGCGAGCTGAAGGACGAGACGTTCGTCTTGTTCAGCGAAGGCTATTCCTTGCGGCCTATCGTATGGGAAGCGTGCGAGCAGGCAGGGTTCAAGCCCAAGATCGGCTTCGAGGGCGAGGAGACGGACACGATTCGGGGTCTGGTGGCGGCCGGCATGGGCGTGAGCCTGCTGCCGGAGATGGCCTTGCATCATCAGGGGCAGCTTCAGCCTGCGAAAGTAAGAATCAGCGAACCGCGCGTCACCAGAACGATCGGCCTCATTCGCCGCTCCAACGAGAAGCTGCCGCTGGTCGCTAAAGTGTTCCACGGTTTTCTGGTCAGATATTTCCACGATCAAATCAAATAACCGGTGCCGCAGTGCAATAAAAAGAGGTTGTCGCCAAGGTCTTGGGTAATGAAGACCTTGGCGGACAACCTCTTTACTGTTCGCTTCGAAGAAATGCTCGCTCTACTCGCGGCTCTGTACAAACATCAGAATGAACCGGATCAGCTCGAGGACGGACAGCAGCGCAGCGGCTACATACGTCAAAGCGGCAGCGTTAAGCACCTTTGCGACGCCGCGCTCTTCATCGTTCGAGATAAAGCCTTCCGCCACCATCAGATCGCGGGCGCGGCTGCTGGCGTTGAATTCGACCGGCAGCGTAATCAGTTGAAACGCGACGGCGATCGCAAAGAAAACGATGCCGATGCCGATCAGACCCGTGAACTGCAGCAAGAAACCGGCGAGCAGCAGAAACGGCGCGATGCCGGATGCGAAGTTGACGACCGGAAAGATGCGGTGGCGCGCGACGAGAAACGGATAGTGAACCTTATGCTGAATGGCATGGCCGACCTCGTGACAGGCGACGGAGATGGCCGAGATCGAGCTTTCGTAATAGACGGGCTCGGACAGCCTGACGACCCGGTTGATGGGATCGTAGTGGTCCGTCAGCGCGCCTGGCACGGGTTCGATCGGCACGTCGTGCAGGCCGTTGTTGTCCAGCATGCGGCGGGCCGCCTGGTATCCGGTCAGTCCGCTGCCGGCTTGCACTTCCTTCCATTTGTTGAACGTTCCCTTCACCCTGAACTGCGCCCAAATCGTCAAGGCGAAAGCGGCAAGAATGAGAATAAACATGTGCCTCAACCTCCATTGAAGTTATTGCTTAAGTTTTTACATTAAGGAGCCTTTATTCATCAGCAGCATAAGCGCCTCGATGCAAGCGGCCGTTTGCGGCATAAGCCGCGTGTATAAACGGCGGGCTTGCTTCGGCTTCATTTGCTTGATGACGGGCTCCAGCTCTTTGACCTCGCGCTCCAGCTTCGCCAAATGCTCTTGTATTTCCGTCAGCTTCAGCGTCAACTGCTCTTCGGGCGTGATCTTGCTCCAGCTTTCCAGCGTCGACCTTATCTCATCAAGCGAATATTTGGCGCGTTTCATCTCTTCAATACGTTCCAGTCTAAGCAAAGTTTCATGTCCGTACAGCCTGTAATTTTTGGCCGAGCGCTGCGCGGGCGCAATCAATCCGATCGAGGTGTAATAATCGATGGTGCGCGGGCTTACTTGCGCCAGCTTCGAAAGCTCTCCGATACGATATAAGGGTTGCTCCTGCATCCTATCACCGCCTTCATTATTGTATCCTTTGCTCTATATAGTTAATGATAATGCGTTGCAACCGTACAGTCAAACGTATTACATGAAGACGCGCATTGACGGGTTGCCCTTTCCGCTATATAGGCGGACAGGACTACGAGCAAGCCGCAAGCACCGCCGGAAAATGCGAAGGATAACCGATGCCGCGGCACCAAATCCGGGTGAAAGCGGCGTAAATCTTAACATTCGTGTCAGCTTTTATGCCGAACGTTTGATTTTTTTTAAAAAATAATCATTTCCTTATTGTCAAAACAGCTGTCACTGACTATAATGACATTAAGTCTTTCGTCATGTGTTATGTAATATTACATTGAGGAGTGGTCGGATTGATGAAAAAAACGTTACTCGCGCTAGGTTTGATGACAATGCTGTTCCCGGTTGTCGCCTTTGCAGCAGGACCTGACACAGCAACGCTTGACACGGGGCTTAATTCATTGTGGGTGATGCTGGCCTTCATTCTTGTATTGCTGATGCAAGGCGGATTTATTCTTCTCGAAGCGGGCTCCACGCGGATGAAAAACGCCGGGCACGTAGCGGGCAAGACGATCTTTACGGTAGGACTGGCGGCGCTCATCTATTGGGCCATCGGCTACGGAATCGCGTTTGGCGGAGTCACGGCCGATACGACGTTGGGCAAGTTTATCGGCTGGGGCGACTTCCTTTACTCGCCCGCAACGCAAGCGGCGGAAGGAGAAAGCATTACGACGGGGGTATTCTTCCTGTTCCAGCTCGCTTTTGCCGCCATATCGCTGTCGATCGCTTGGGGCGGCTTTGCGGAACGCGCCAAATTGTCTTCCTACATTATCTTTACGATTTTCTTTATCGGCTTTATTTATCCGGTAGTCGCCCATTGGATTTGGGGCGGCGGCTGGCTCGCCAACGACGGCGCGCAAGACTTTGCCGGTTCCACGGTCGTTCACTTGACGGGCGCCGTAGCCGCCTTTGTGGCGACGGTATTGCTGAAGCCGCGGATTGGCAAGTTCAACAAGGACGGCACGGCCAACGAAATTTTGGGTCACAACCAAGTGTTTACCGCGCTTTCCGTGCTTCTGCTGTGGGTAGGCTGGTTCGGCTTTAACGCCGGTTCGACGGTAGCCATCGGCGACGGATTCTTTACTTACGTAGCGTTCACGACGATGCTGGGCGCCGGTGCCGGCGGCGTGGCGGCGCTGCTCATTTCCTGGGCGGTGCTGGGCAAAGCGGACATTACGGCTATGTTGAACGGTACGCTTGGCGGCCTGGTCGCCATTACCGCTTCCTGCGCGTTCGTCGAACCTTGGGCGGCGGTTGTCATCGGTCTGGTGGCAGGCGTACTCGTGTTCTACAGCGTAAAAATGTTTGAAAAATTCAAAGTCGACGATCCGATTTACGCCCTTTCCGTTCACGGCATGGCCGGTATCTGGGGAACGCTGGCGAACGGCATCTTCGCAACGGAAGAGCTCGCGACGAAGGTTGGCGTAGGTCAAGGCGGTCTGATCGACACGGGCAGCTGGAAACAGCTGTGGGTGCAATTCGAATCCGTTGTCGTCTGCGGCGCGTTCGTGCTGGTAGCATCGTTTATCGTCCTTGGCATTATGAAGAAAGTGATGGGCTTCCGCGTAACGGAGGAGCAAGAAATTATCGGTCTTGACTTGAGCGAGCACGGCGCGTACGGTTATCCTGAACAAATGAAGAAGCCTGGCCAAAGCATTCAAGGCTGATCGTTAATTTAAGGGATTACCGAAGGGAGAGAGCGGCGCATGGTGGATTCCATGAGGTCGCAGCTGTTGAAAAATATCGGCGCTGCCGGTCACATACAAGAGCTGCGTCGCTTGCGGGACCGGTTTCACGAAGACATGAACGCACAGCTCCCTCTCCGCCCGGTCGAACAGTTCAATGAATATTTAAACGAGATGCACGATGCGTTTATCGTCAGAACGATTGAGCTCTCGGAAATGGAAATGGCACGGCTGGGGCATGGACCTCCCCCCGTGCCATACGCCTATTTGCTGTTCGGCAGCGGAGGCAGGAGCGAGCAGACGTTATCCAGCGATCAGGACAGCGGGATTGTATACGCGGATTCGGAGCTGGACCCCGAAATAACCAAACGGTATTTCGGCATCTTAAGCCAGCAGATCGTGTCCCGGCTGGAGGAAGCGGGTTATCCGCCTTGCGAAGGCAACGTGCTGAGCGCCAATCCGGAATGGTGCATGTCGCTGAGCGATTGGGGCCGCAAGCTGGACCATTGGTTTCACGACCCGGTTTGGGAGGCGGTGCGGTATTTGCTTATTATCGCCGACGGACGGTGCGTGTACGGGGAGGAAGCTTTGCTTCGCCAACTGAAAGATTTCTTTTATACCGACACGCTGAATCATCCGGTCATCCTGAAACGGATGACGGAAAATACGATGCGCCATAAAGTGCTCGTCGGGGTCTTCGGGCAGCTTCTGAAGGAACGGTACGGCGAGGATGCGGGAAGTCTCGATATTAAATACGGAGCCTATATCCCGATGGTCAATTCGATCCGGCTGCTGGCGATTCAGTCGAATATCCGCGAAACGTCGACGCTCGACCGGATTCGAAAGCTGGAAGAAGCGGGAAAGCTGTCGGCCGAGGATGCCCGCGCCTGCGATGCGGCGTTTCGTTTTTTCCTGCGGCTGCGGCTGATGACGACCGAGCAGGCGGAAGGCGGTCTGTATGCAAACAACGGCAAGCTGCACAGCAGCAAGCTGACGAAGGAAATGACGGATGAATTGAAAAGCAGCCTGCGGCAGGGCAAAAAATTGCAGCGTTCCGTGTTGAAGACGACGTTGGGCAGGCTGATGTAAGGCGGTGGTGGAAAGTTGAAGGAACAAAAAGGCGTCGGGCGCATGTGGTCGCTGTACAAGATGGGCGGAGTTACGCCAGCCATCGCTTCCATGCTCGGATCGCAAAACGCGCAATTGATGGCGTTTATTCGCAACGCCAACCGCGAGCAGCGCAAGCAATCGATTCTGGATACCCAGCTGACGGAGCTGGAAGCGGTCGTCTTCGATTTGGAGACGACCGGCTTCAATCCGAATACGGGCGACGAAATCATCTCGTTCGGCGCCGTCGTCGTGCGAGGCGGGGAACTGGTCGAGGAAGAATCGTTCTACAGCCTCGTCAATCCGAAACGTCCGGTGCCGAAGGCGATTACGGAGCTTACGGGCATTACGAACGCCATGGTCGAGGCTGCGCCGGATCTGATGAACGTGCTCCACGATTTTATGGCCTTTATCGGCCGCAGGCTGCTTATTGCCCATGCGGCCGGGCATGACAAGCAATTTCTGAATGCCGCGCTGTGGCGGACATCGAAGGTGAACTTGAATCACCGCGTTCTCGATACGATGATGATCGCGAAGTGGCTGGAGCCGAAGCGGGAAGGGTACGGGCTGGACGAGTTGCTGGAAGGCAGCGGAATTCCAATGCTTAACCGGCATCACGCCTTGGACGATTCGATTATGACGGCAAAGCTGTGGCTTCATTATTTGAAACGGATTCACGCAAGAAATATTAATACGCTGGGCGATTTGTACGCTTATTTAAGCAAGCACTAAATCGACCGGCTTCAGCGCGCCGCCGGATACCGTATAAGGCTGCACTCGGGGCGGCTGACCGGGCGGCAGGGAGACGATCCAATACGTGACGCCGGATGCCGGCAGGAAGCCTGCCCGGTCCCGAACGGAGGGAACCGCATCCTGGCTCGGATGGGAATGGTAGAGACCGACAAGCGATTGTCGGTTTTTTTGCATGGCAAAAAAAACGGCCGTCCACTCCTCGGGATCGAAGGCAAACGAGTCGGCGGGCCGGTTATGCGCATTCCGGACGGGAATGACCATATCCGGCGCCGCCGCATGCTCCGACCGGGCCAGCACGCCGCAAGCCTCCAGCGGCAGGGCTTCGCGGCATATTCTCAGCAGCTCATTGAAGGCGTCGTGGCCGATCATGCCGGGTTCGCGGTTTTCGCTCAATCCATCCCCTCCCTTGCGTATTCCTTTAGTATACGCGACGTCCCTGCGCTTTGTTAAGCGTTCTTTTGAACCTTTGGCGGATGGACGAACCGGATGACGGTAAACAGCGATAGGGCGCTTAAAACGGCCAGCGAGGCAAACAGCCAAGGCTCGTAGCGGCCCGTGATCCAGCTGAACAGCGGAGGGCCTGCCGCCACGCCCAGAAAGCGGAGGCTGTTGTACAACGAGGTAACCATTCCCCGATGGGAACGGTCTACGGCGCCGGTAATGAGCGTATTGAGACACGGCAGCAGAAGTCCGGTGCCGACGCTGCTTGCGGTAATGAAGCAGATCAGCGCGACGAAGCTGCCGTGCCATATGGCCGCGGCCGTCAGCGACAGCACAATGCCGCTAATGCCGGTAATCATAAAAATCCGCATCCGGTAGCTTTTTTTCTTGATAATCCGTCCGGTGGTGTAAGCCGTCACGACAAGGCCGAGGAGCGGAATGGCGAGCAGGCCGCCCTTGGCGACTCCCGTGATGGAATACGGCGGCTTCTCGGCGAGGTCGGACAAGTAAACGAGCATGCCGAACAGAATGAACAAGCCGAGCGCCCCGGCGCAATAAGCGGTAATCAGCCATTTGCCGTGTTTGCCGAATATTTTTTTCATGTGGGCGAGATAAGTTTTGAGCGGCATCGCCTTGTCGGTATGATCCTTTTCTTTAATAAGAAAAATAACGGCGGCCAGCGCGGCGGCGCAAAAAAACGGAAACGCAAAAAAAGGAGCGTACCAGACCCACAGCCCGAGCAGCGAGCCGAGGATGGGGCTGATCACCTTGCCCGTGCCGTTGGAGGCTTCAATCAAGCCGAGCACTTCGCTTTCTTCGCCGTCCGTGTACATGTCTCCGACCAAAGCCATCGCAATAGGGGAAGTGCCCGCCGCTGCGATGCCTTGGATAATGCGCGCGGCGATCAACACGGGATAGGAGTGCCATAAAGCCCCCATGCCCGCCAGAATGCCCGCCGCACCGTAAACCGCCAGGGCGGTGACGATAATGATTTTGCGCTTCATGCGGTCGGACAAATAGCCGATCAAGGGTATGAACACCGCCGCCGATACCGAGAATAACGTTATGACCATGCTGGATTGCAGCTCGGACAGCTTCATGCGCTCCGATAATTCCGGCAGGATTGGAACGAGCATGGAATTGCCAAGAACGAATACGAGCGGAATGGTGGCGAAAGCTGCGGACGGGAGCCATTTGGACTGCGCCATTGTCGGATGATCCTCCTGTTCGAAAGTGACGGTTTAATGGCTAATCTGCCCTGCGGCTTGAGCTTCCATACTCCGCATGGTACGATGAAAGCAATTTATTATGGTCTTGAAGGAAGGGACAGCATGAGAAACGTTGCCGCTTTGTTTATTATAGGAATCGCAATGGCCGGATTTGCGGTGTTTGAACATTTCCAGCCTCAAGCGGCCTCGTCGGTCGTGTCGGCCGACGCCGAGTTCAAGCCGAAGGCCGGATTTGTTGCGGCTCCGTTCAAATTGCCGGATTTGGAGGACGAGAGCGTCACCGTCGGAAGCCGGGACGGCAAGCTGCAGCTGGTCAACTTCTGGGCATCCTGGTGCGGACCTTGCGAGCTTGAGGCTCCCGATTTGCAAAAGCTTCATGAGAAATACGGGGATGTGATGACGTTATACGGCGTCAATTCCACCAAATACGACCGGGAAAGGTCGGCCCGGGAATTTGTACAGGACTATGGCTTTACGTTTCCGGTTCTGATGGACCGCGACGGCGATGTAACGGAAGCTTACAAGGTCAAATCGTACCCGACGAGCTTTCTGATCGATGCCGAAGGCGTCATCCGGGAACGGATTGACGGTGTCATCACATACGAGGCATGGGAAGGCTTAATCGAGAAGTATTTGTAGGCAGACATCAATAAACCAGGACGAGGCGGCAGCTTGACTGCGCCTCGTCCTGGTTTTTTATTAACATATGAGAAAGTAGAAGTTATACCTTATACCGGCTTGCGCGCCGCCAAATGCCGGCGTCAGCCGTTTGCGTGTGTGAGTGAAGCTCCACACCACCGAACTAAAGTGACGTTCAGTGGTTGACCAGACCGAGCCGTTCCGTCGGTTCGGCATGATCCGAGCCGGACGATAGAGGCTGTGCGGAATGCAGGAGCGCATAACGGAAGCTGTCGATCAGCGCTTCGCAGCTCGCTTCGATGACGTTGCTCGATACGCCGACGGTGCTCCATTTGTTGTCGAGTCCGGTCGATTCCACCAGCACGCGGACTTTCGCGGCGGTCGCATCCTTTTCGTCGATGACGCGAACCTTATAGTCGGACAAATGAATGTTCTCGATTTGCGGATAGAACTGAACCAGCGACTTGCGAAGCGCATTGTCCAAAGCGTTGACGGGACCGTTGCCTTCCGCGGCGGTATGCACCTGCTGGCCGCCTACCGTAATTTTGACAATTGCCTCGGAAATCATCTGGCCGCCCGACGTTTCCGCATGGATCTTGAACGAATCCAGCCGGAAGCTTTCTTTCGTTTCCCCGAACGCTTCGCGCAGCATTAGCTCCAGGGAGGCGTCGGCCCCTTCGAATTGGTAGCCCTGATGCTCCAGTTCTTTAATCCGGTTCATAATTTGTTTCGTTTTTTCGTTGTTGGCGTTGACGTCCAGACCTAGCTCGACCGCCTTGGACACGATATTGCTTTGGCCTGCGAGCTCGGAAACGAGAATCCGCTGTTTGTTGCCTACCAGCTCGGGCTGGATGTGCTCGTACGTCTTGGAGTCCTTCATAATGGCGGATACATGGATGCCGCCCTTATGCGCGAATGCGGCGTTGCCTACGTAAGGCTGGCCGACCGGCATGTTGACGTTGGCGATTTCGCTGACGTACCGCGCGGTGCTGGTCAGCGCCCGAAGCTTGTCATCCGGCAAACAGCTGTAATTCAGCTTCAGCTGCAAATTCGGAATGATGGAGCACAGGTTGGCGTTGCCGCAGCGTTCCCCGTAGCCGTTGATCGTTCCTTGGACCTGACGGGCTCCGGCTTGTACCGCCGCCAGCGTATTGGCAACCGCCAGCTCGCAGTCGTTGTGCGTATGGATGCCGATCGGAACGGTCAGCTCGGCTTTGACGCGCGAGACGATTTCATGGATTTCGCCGGGCAGCGTACCGCCGTTCGTATCGCACAGCACGAGCCAGTCGGCGCCGCCTTCCTGCGCTTTGCGCAACGCGGCCAGCGCGTAATCGGGGTTATGCTTGTACCCGTCAAAAAAGTGCTCGGCGTCGTACATCGCCTCCATGCCGTTCCGCTTCAGGAACGAAAAGGAGTCGAAAATCATGGCCAAGTTTTCTTCCAGCGTCGTTTGCAAAGCGGTATGGACGTGGAAGTCCCATGCTTTGCCGACAAGGGTAGCGGCCGGCACGCCGGATTCGACGATCCGGACGAGGCTGGCATCCTTGTCCGCTTCGCTGTTTTTGCGGCGGGTGCTGCCGAATGCCGTAATTTTGGCGTTCAGGCTCATGCTTTTGACCCTTTGGAAAAATTCGATGTCCTTGCTGTTGCTGCCGGGATTTCCGCCTTCGATATAATGAACTCCCAAAGCGTCGAGCTTCAGGGCGATTTTGAGCTTATCGTCTGCCGACAGGCTGATGCCTTCGCCTTGCGTACCGTCGCGCAGCGTCGTGTCAAAGATCGAAATGGATGCGGACATGGGTTGAGGCCTCCTTCAGTAAAAACCCTCTATCGAGTCATAATTCATTATTATAACACTCTATCGGCTCAAAGTAGAGGGGCAATATCGCAGCAAGCCGGAACAATTGTGATCATTTCGGAACAGTTGCCCGTCTTGGCCTGCGGTTGACTTGCTCTATACGCCATAATATGCTGATGAGGAAGGCATTATCCGAAAAAATGTACGAAAGGCGGCAGTCAAGTGGGCGACGGAACGAACGGGCATTATCCGGCCAAAGGCAGAGTCATTATTCATCTGGATATGAACGCGTTTTACTGCTCGGTTCACGAAGCGGAGCAGCCTGAATATTATAAAGGGAAGCCGACGGCCGTGTCGGGCAGCGTCGAGCAGCGCAAAGGCATCGTCGTCACGTGCTCCTATGCGGCCCGGGCCAAGGGCGTCAAGACGGGCATGACGGTGAAGCAGGCGATGCGCGCCTGCCCGGAGCTGATGCTGATCAAGCCCGACTTCGATTTGTACCGCAAATATTCGCGCGGCTTTATGTCGATCGCACGGCAATTTACGCCGCTTGTCGAAGCCGTTTCCATTGACGAGTGCTATATGGACATCACCGGCTCGAAGCTGTTCGGCACGCCGCTGCAAATCGCCGAGACGCTGCAGAGACGCATTGCCGAAGAATGGTCGCTTCCATGCTCGATCGGCCTTGCTCCGAACAAGCTTCTTGCCAAGATGGCGTCCGATATGCAGAAGCCGAACGGGCTGACCGTCCTCCGGATCCGGGATGTGCCTAAGCTGCTCTGGCATAAGCCCTGCGGCACGTTGTTCGGCATCGGCGGCAAGACGGCGGCCAAGCTGGAAAAGCTGAATATTCGAACGATCGGCGAACTGGCGGCCTCGGACGAAGGACTGCTGACGAGACATTTCGGCGTCATGGGAGCATGGATGAAATCGGCCGCAAACGGCATCGACCATTCACCCGTCAATCCGGTCCGCGAGCGGAACAAGTCGATCGGCCATACGACGACGCTGCCGGCCGATTTGACGGAAACGGACGATATTCATCGGGTGCTGCTGAATTTGTCGGATCAGACGGGACGGCGGCTGCGCAAGCAGAAGCTGGTCGCGTCCACCGTCCAGATTACGATTCGCAGGCCGGACATGACGACGATCACCCGGTCGCAGACGCTGCCGGCTCCGACGAACGAGCTGGACGTTATCTACCGGACGGCCTGCAGTTTGCTGCAACGGCATTGGAAATCGGGCGATCCGATCCGGCTGCTAGGCGTTACGCTGCAAAATTTGGCTCCGCTTGAACAATCGGCGCTGCAGCTCGATTTGTTCAGCTATGAGCGGCAGCCGCGCAAGGAAGCCTTGACGAAGGCGATGGACAGTCTGCGGGACAAGTTCGGAGAAGACGCCGTATTGACGGCGGGTATGCTGGGCGACGATCCTTCGGCGCTCATTCGGAACAAACGAATTCGGGGGACATCCTTGCAAACGGATGACGGTTTGTTATATATTGATGATTGAGGTATCAGCCATTATACATTCGGACATGATATGCACGGAGTTATTTCCGTATACAATAAGGAGGGAATTGCCATGGCCAAGTTTACTTGGGTAGAGAAAGACACTTGCATCGCTTGCGGCGCATGCGGAGCTACGGCCCCGGACATTTACGATTACGACGACGAAGGAATCGCCGAAGTCATTTATAACGGCGACGCTAATAGAGGCATTACGGAAATTCCGGAAGATATGTACGACGATCTGCAGGATGCTTGCGACGGATGCCCGACCGATTCGATCAAGATCGCGGACGAACCGTTCAACGCGGAAGGGTAAGCCCCCGCTTCGACGATGCGGACTCCCCGCCCCGGCCCACTGGCCGGGGCGGGGAGTTTTTCTTTTTCGATGAAAGTCCGGTCCCGATATGCCGATATAGTGGATAAAAGGTAAAGAATGGGGGGGGGCATTATGGATCGGCCGGAAGATATCCTGTATTTGAAGCAATTTGTGAAAGAGCATCCCGACAACCGTATGGGCTGGTATTTGCTGGGGAAGCATTACCGTGATGCCGGCAAGGAAGGAAAAGCCAACTATTGCTTTATTCGTGCAGGAGATATCTATGAGGCGTATGAGCAGGAAAGCCATCCGCTTGCCGAGCAGCAGCTGGAGCAATTAAGGGAATGGGGGGCGCGGCACAAGAAAAAAAGGCTTGTCCGAAAGCTTCTATTCATTGCGGTGCCTTTGCTCCTGCTGGCGCTTCTCGTTCCGCTTAACTTTACGCTGCGCGATTCGGACGAGAAGAACTCTGTTCCGCCGGAAGCGAAGGCGGACACGGATACCGGAGTGCTGATTGTGCCGGCGAAGGAATTGAAACCGATCGGTTATGCCATGAACCGGGTGGCGGGAGCGGGAAACTATGCGCCGGAGCTGTCGCTTGCGGTTCGGATGGAGGAGGACGGCGGCTGGCAGCAATGGAACGGGAAGGTTCGCCATTTGTTGTCGATACGGCGTCTCGAAGACGGCAAAAAGCTGGAGACGGTCATGTATGACCGAAATGCCTGTATTTGCGAGCCCGCAAGCGCGAAGGAGGCCGAGAACCGCTACAACGATTGGAAGAGCAAGCAGGAGCTTCACTGGACGCTGGCCAGCGGCATCTTGCAATATGAGAAGATGTACGGCAAGTGGCCGGAGCGGCTCGAGGATTTGATTCGCCCGTATCCGAACAACGTATTGTCCGGAGAAACGGACGGCATGAAGGAGTCGTTTCCTTATATATTGAAGAAACTGAAGGAGCAAGCGGCAGCCGGCGGGGCTAATTTATCGGGGTCGTCCGGAACGGCGGATTCTCCGGCCGAATCGCCGGAATTGCGCGGTCTTCATATCGGCACAAACGGATTTTACGAGCAGGCTTGGAGCAAGCCGCTGGAAATTATAGTGGATGTCGAGAGCCGCCAGCTGATTGTCGTGCAGAACAAGCTGGTGATCCGCAGCTATCGGGTCGGTCTCGGCGGCGACCGCACGCCGCACGGCAATTTCTATATCAGCGAGAAGGTGAGAGATCCTAACGGCACCGACGACGGCATCTTCGGCAGCCGCGGCATGACGTTGTCCAATACGCTGTACGCCATTCACGGAACGAACGAGCCGGACAGCATCGGGAAAGACGATTCCCTCGGCTGCATTCGGATGAGCAAGGCGGATGTCGAGGAATTGTTCGATCTGGTGCCGCTGGGAACGGCTGTAACGATCAAGAACGGGGCGTTTCCGTTCGAGCCGAAGCCGCCGGCCGAGCGGTTCAAGCTGCAGCCGAAGGAGAACGAAACCAACCCCGCCAAAGTATATAAGTGGCTGACTTGATCAGGATGTAAAAATAAGCAGCAAAGCAATGGCGACGACCAGTACTCCAAAGATGGAGCCGATCCAGACCAACGCTTTTTTGTTTATTTCTTCCTTGGGCTTGACTTTCATCGTTGCCGGTTTTCGTTTGGCAGCGCTCATAACCATCAACCTTTCTCTATTCTATTAAAAGTGCATTTGCCTATATTGTAATCGGTTTCCCGAACGACCGCAACAATCGAACCCCGAAAGCTGGCGCTTCTTGACGGCCGTTAGCTTTTCGGGGTTTGTCAGTTAATCTTACATAATGCAAGGGGTGGGGTGAAAGTTGGATGCGGCGGCCCTTTTCTTTTGCCCTCAAAAGGGATAAACTGTTCGATAGAGCATAGTAGAGAGAACGGAGTGAATGGCGTTGTTGTATAAGTCGTTGCTTAAACCTGTATTTTTTCGGATGGATCCCGAAAAGGCCCATCATATCGTCGTGGACGGATTGGCTGCCGGACGCAGCGTCCCCGGCCTTTATCCTTTAATGAACGCCATGTACGGCGTCAAACGGGCGCCCGAGCTCGAAATGGAGCTGTTCGGCCTGAAGTTTCCGCATCCTGTCGGCCTGGCCGCCGGCCTGGACAAAAACGGGAAAGCGCCGGACGGCTTCTCGAGCATCGGACTCGGCTTTGCCGAAGTCGGAACGGTTACGCCGCTTGGTCAGCCCGGCAATGAGCTGCCGCGTTTGTTCCGGCTGCCTCCGGACGAGGCGCTGATCAACCGGATGGGCTTCAACAACGAAGGGGCGGACGCGATGGCGTCGTATTTGGACCGCCGCCGAATCCGCCGGATCCCGATCGCGGTCAATATCGGCAAAAATAAGCTGACGCCCAACGAACAAGCCCATGAGGATTACGAGACATGCATCCGGAAGCTGTACGATTACGGCGATTTTTTTGTCGTCAACATCAGCTCTCCGAATACGCAAGGCTTGCGCGATCTGCAGCACGGCGACGAGCTTCGCAAGCTGCTGGCGGCGGTGACGAAGGAGATGGCGCATCAGGCCGAGTCCAGAGGGGCGGCGGTCAAATCCGTTCTCGTCAAAATTGCGCCCGATATGTCGGAAGAGCAGCTGGAGCATACGGTAGCGACCATCCGGGAAAGCGGCGTGTCGGGCATTATCGCGACCAATACGACGTTGTCCCGAGACGGGCTTACCCATGCGCACCGTTCCGAAACGGGCGGCTTGAGCGGCAAGCCGCTTACGGAGCGCTCGACGGAGGTGATCCGGTCCGTATATCGGCTCACGGGCGGGCAGCTGCCGATTATTGGATCGGGAGGCATTTTTACCGCACAGGATGCATACGATAAAATTCGCGCGGGAGCTTCGCTGGTTGAAATTTATACCGCACTGATCTATAAAGGCCCTGGATTGCTGCGCGAGCTGACGGAAGGTTTGAAGACATGCTTGCGCAAGGACGGTTATCGCCATATCGTCGAAGCAATAGGCGCAGATCATCGTTAGTAGCAGGGAGGCGGCCGGATGGACGGCAGAGACTGGAACATGTTTTTGCAGCCGTATGAGCAAGCGGTTGAAGAGTTGAAAGTGAAATTCAAGACGATGAGATCGGAACTGAAGCTGAGAGAGGCCTACGCGCCGATCGAATTCGTAACGGGAAGGGTTAAGCGGATCTCCAGCATATTGGAAAAGGCGAAGCGGCTCGGCGTAGCGGCCGACCAGCTCGATACCGGCATTGAGGATATCGCGGGCATTCGGATTATGTGCCAGTTTGTGGACGATATTCATCGCGTGGCGGATCTGATCCGCAACCGGAAGGACCTGAGTCTCGTGTACGAAAAGGACTATATTACAAATTATAAGGACAGCGGCTACCGCAGCTTCCATATGATTGTGGAATATCCCGTGCAAACGGCGCTCGGGTACAAGAAGGTGCTCGCCGAAATCCAGATCCGAACGTTGGCGATGAACTTTTGGGCGACGATCGAACATTCGCTCAATTATAAATATAAGGAAAGCTTGCCGGAGGAAGTGCGCCTGAGGCTGCGGAAAGCGGCCGAAGCGGCTTTCCTGCTGGACACGGAGATGACAAGCATCCGGCAGGAAATATTGGACGCCCAGACGGAATTCGAGGAACAGTCCAACGTCGTGTCGCGGGTGCTGTCCGGCATTCAAGACTTGTACTTCTACCATCGGGTTAGAGAAGCGGCCCAATACCAGATGAAGTTCAACGAGCTGTTCGAGCTGCAGGATTACCAAGGCTTGAACCAGCTTAGCGCGGATATCGGCGCCTCCATCGCCAGAGCCAAGAAGGGCGGCCAATCGTAGCCGGCATAGTCGGCTGCTGGCACGTAAAAACCTCCGTAACGGCTATGTAAGGCCGCATCGGAGGTTTTTTGGCGTGAATAGAGACACTCAGTTTTTTTGAAGTTGTAACGAGAAAAGTAACGAACATGAGCAAGCTTATTCGCCTCAAAATAGACGATTTGAAATTGTGACGAACTCCAGTGAGCTTAATTGCGCCAAAATGGCTGACTATAGCCCAAGATCGGAGAAATAGTGCTGCTGCGGTTCGTTGCATTTTCAAAGCAGCGATTTTGGCGTAAATAGTGACGTTAAGGTTCGTTAAAGCTGAGCACGTTTATCGTGTAGCGGTATCGATAAGGAGTTGAGACGATGGTTAATAGCCGATTAATGTTCGATGGCATGATAGGCCAAACTTTCAAAAGCCGCTGCTTGCGGCCATGGCGCCATAACAGGAACGGACGTCAGCCGGCCGAAGGCATTTTCGGTTTGTATTTCGCATCAATGGCTTCCCGGATTTCATCGGCTGACTTGCCCTGCTTGCTTAAGGCGATCACTTCCTCCATTTCCTTCTTGCACAGTCCGCAGGTCGTACTGTGATCGGTCCAGGTGACGGCGCCGTCGTCCGCGGGATGCTCCGCCCAATAACAGCGCAGGAGCGAGTCGTGAGGATCGTCCGTTTCGGTGCCTTCCATGCAGCCGCAATAACAGGAGATGCCGCTCATAATATGCGCATGGGCGGAAACTTGTCCGTACAGCTCTTTCGTCAAGCTCGTATGCTCGTTCAGAAAGCTCGGCAATTGATCCGCCGCCGCCGTCGTTTCCCACAATTCGGAGCCGTGCAGATGCGCGCCGCCGCCGTCATCCGCCAAAGAGCAGGCGGCGAGCAGCGTGACGAACGCAAAGCCGAACAGCAGGGCATAAAAAATCGACTTGACCGTCCCTTCGCCGCCGTTGCCTGCCGGGGAGGCGGCGGAGGAGAGGGATGCATCGGATGAAAGGCTGCGGGAGTCGTCCGGCATCAAGCGGTCTTCCGTCATTGCGCATCAGCTCCCGCGTGCGTCGTCAGAAACGTGCGGTAGTCTTCGATGGTGTTGCCTTCCGTCGTCCCCTCCGCCTGAATGCCGCCTTCCAAGCGCGCCGCTTCGACGCCGTCCTTGAAGTACAGCAGCGTAGGGGTATAATTGATATTGTATTGCCGCAAACCGGACTCAAACTCTTTCAGGTTGAACATCGGCAGATCGATGCCCAGCTCCTGGGCAAGCGGCACGAGATGAGGCGTCGTATCCTTGCAGTAAGGGCATGTGGACGAATACATATAGACGAAGAAGTCTTCCTTGTTTTTGATTTTGTCCTCCAGCGCATCCGGCAGTATAATATTTTGGTAAAGCGGGTCGTCCAGTTGGGCGCGGGTGGCCGGATTCAAGTCGGAACTGGGCATGCCGTACAGAGGGTTGTCCTTTTCCAAATTGCCGAGCACGAAGATGGAGCCGAACAGAATGGCAACGATCCCGAGGTAAACATAGATCATTTTCGATTTGGATTTTTTCTTTTTCATAATGGATAAATAACCTCCGAATTGGAATAATGATTGCCGTTCTCGCTTGTTTTTTATTATACACTATAATAACGTAAGGTTGTAAATGAGCAGCAGGTACCCATATTTGGCAGGAGGATTCGTTTATGGACAGCGGTTTGCCCGCGATTTTCCTTGAAAAAATGGAAAAGCTTCTCGGCGGGGAATTTGACGATTTTATGGCATCTTACCGCCAGTCCCGCGCGTACGGCTTAAGAGTCAACCCGCTTAAGCTGACGGTCGGCGAGTGGCTGGACATAAGCCCGATGAGGGACAGGGTGAGGCCGATTCCTTGGACGAAGGACGGCTTTTATTACGAGGAGGAGGATCGCCCGGGCAGACATCCTCATTATAACGCGGGGTTGTATTACATTCAGGAGCCCAGCGCGATGTCGCCCGCCGAGCTTCTCGACGTAAAGCCCGGTCATCGGGTGCTTGACCTGTGCGCGGCGCCCGGAGGCAAATCGACGCAGTTGGCCGGCAAGCTGCAAGGGCGGGGCGTGCTGGTGACCAACGACAACGCGTTCGAGCGGACGAAGGCGCTGGCCAAAAACATCGAGCTGGCCGGCGTGCGGAACGCCGTGATTATGAACGAAGAACCCGCGGCGCTGGCCGAAGCGTTCGGGGCATGGTTCGACCGGATCTTGGTGGATGCGCCGTGCTCCGGCGAAGGGATGTTCCGCAAGGACGAATCGATGGCCGCGGAGTGGGAAAAGCATTCCGTCGACCGATGCTCGGCCATGCAGCGCGACATTTTGAGTTACGCGGCGGAAATGGTTGCGCCCGGAGGGAAGCTGGTGTATTCGACATGCACCTTCAATCCGGAGGAAAACGAGATTCAAATCGCGGAGTTTCTGGCGAAGCGCCCCGACTTTGCCATTGAGCCGATCCGGCACGAATGGGGATGGAGTGCTGGTCGTCCCGACTGGATCGACGGCGATACCGGGCTGTCCGAGGAGCGGAAAGCGAGCCTGGCGGGCGCGGCGAGGCTGTGGCCGCACAAGCTGGAAGGTGAGGGCCATTTCGCGGTTGTGCTGAAGCGCGAGGGCGAACCGCGGCCGTTCGGTGACGAGGGCAGCGGGGAAGCGGCCGGGTTATCGGATTCGGCTTCGACTGCATCGGGCACGCTGCGGGCTGCGGCGGAGCCGGAAGCGAAGGCCGGCATCCATGCGGCCGCAAGCGCCGGATCGAAGCGCCAGGATGCCAGGCCGGGAAGACCGGGCAAACGGGGCGGCGCTTCGGGCGCAAGCAAGGCGGCGGCGGAAACCGATCCCGTTGAAGCTTGGCTGGCTTTCGCCGCCGCGCAGCTCAGGCTGTCCCCGCCTTATCCCGGCAAGCCCATCGCGTTTGGCACCCGGGTTTACTTGCAGCCCGACGACGTTCCTCCGCTCGACGGATTGCGCGTCGTCAGAGCCGGATGGCTGGTAGGCGACGCCAAGAAGGGCGGCCGGTTCGAGCCTTCCCAGCCGCTCGCCATGGGACTTTCGCGCGGCGAGACGCTTCGCTCTATCAGCTGGCCGGCGGATTCGGATGATGTCGCGCGGTACTTAAGAGGCGAAACGCTGTTTGTGGACGAAAGCGAGCTGTCCGTAACCGAAGGCGCCGATCCGAAAGGTTACGTGCTCGTCTGCGTGGACGGGTATCCGCTCGGCTGGGGCAAATATGCCGGTGGCATGCTCAAGAACGAACTGTCTGCAGGCTGGAGGAGATTGTTTTGACGGAAAGGCTGAGAATGGACAAGCTGCTGGCCCATATGGGGTACGGAACCCGCAGCGAAATAAAAAAAGCGGTAAAGGCCGGCAAGGTGGCCGTTAACGGCAAGACGGTCAAGGACAGCGGCCTGATCGTCGATCCGGCGTCCGAGACGGTGACCTACGAAGGGGAGATGGTCGTCTACCGCAGCGAAGTTTATTTGATGCTGAATAAACCTCAAGGCGTCATTTCGGCGACGGAAGACGGGCGGGAACGCACGGTTCTTGACTTGCTGAAGCCGGAGGACCGGCTGCTGAAGCCTTTTCCCGTCGGGCGTCTCGACAAGGATACCGTCGGCTTGCTGCTGCTGACGAACGACGGCGCGCTGGCGCACGAGCTGCTGTCGCCCCGCAAGCATGTGGACAAGACGTACGAGGCGCTTGTCCGGGGCCGGGTGGGCGACGCGGACAAGGACGCATTTGCTAGAGGGGTCGAGCTTGACGACGGGTATGTGACGCTGCCGGCGGAGCTGAACATCTTGGCTTGCGACGAAGCTGCGGATGAGGTGCGGACGCGGATTCGGCTGACGATCCGGGAAGGGAAGTTTCATCAGGTTAAGCGCATGTTCGAGGCGGTCGGCAAAAAAGTGCTGACGCTGAAGCGGGTTTCGATGGGACCGCTCGCGCTCGATCCGGAGCTGGGCGAAGGAGAATACCGCGAATTGACAGAAGAAGAAATCGGCAGGCTTCGCGCGCATCGAGGCGCAGCAAGATAACGCATTCGGTACATTACGGTTCGCTAACGAATGCGGGAACAGGAGAGGAGAGCGCGATATGAAGCTTCAATACGATTTGATTGCTTTGGATGTGGACGGAACGCTGTTGACGGACGGCCATCAGCTGCTGCCGGAGGTCAAGGAAGCGGTGCGCGAGGCGGCCGAAGGCGGGGCGGAAATTGTCCTGTGTACGGGGCGCGGTCCGCTTGGCGCGCTGCCCGTGCTGGAATCGCTGGAATTGCAAGGAACGATGATCGTGCATAACGGGGCGGCTGCCGTCCGCTCCGAAGACCGGGGCGTGCTGTTTCAATACGAGATGGATCCGGAGCCGCTGCTCGCTTTTGTTCAATATTCGAGGGAGCACGGCATTCATTTCGACTTGAATACCGCCTTCGAAATGCTGCTCGAAAGCATGTCGGAGGAAGCGCGCAGTATGTATGCCCATCACGGGGTTGAACCGGTTGTGAAATCGTTCGGCGGCAAGCTGCCGGAGGGACTGGTCAAAATGTCGGTATTCGGGACGATGGAGACGATCGACCGCGTGCAGGCGGATTGGGAGGCTTGGCCGTCTCGACTGGCGATTATCCGCAGCGGCGATTTGTTTATCGACGTGCAGCATCCCGAATCGAGCAAGGGCAACGCGCTGCGCCGGCTGGCGGAGAAGCGCGGCATCGACCGCTCCCGCATTCTGGCGGTCGGCAATTATTACAACGACGTTACGATGCTGCAATATGCGGGCTTTGGCATTGCGATGAGCAATTCGCCCGATCCGGTGAAGAAGGAAGCAAATGCCGTATCGGAACATAGCAACAATGAGGGCGGCGTCGCCGAGGCGCTGCGCCGTTATGGTTGGAGATAGCCGTGCCAGAAGCGTCGGCCAACAAGATAACCGCCAGAGCTAGCGCTCTGGCGGACGGGTTGCGGCGTAAATCGGTTATTGTTTAATACAGAAACGTTCTCGTTACTATAACAAGAAGGATAAACAACACAAGGATTACGCCAGCTGTCGAGTAGTAGCCTCCATGCACTCCGGACATGCCCAAACCTCCTAAACCAATATTTTCCGAAGGAGCAGGGTCCGCTGACAAGCGTACCTTCCAACATTCGGCATATGACAGGATATGCAATTCGTCCCATTCGGTATGGACATCTGTCACGGTTGGCTCGGAAATGGGCGCATCCGAATGCGGAAGAAGGAGAGGGCCGGGGATTATCTGCCTCGGCTCTTCGAGCGGTTGCCGGAGGCGTTTCGACCTCCGGAACGTCCTCCACCGGAACGTCCCCCGGAACGTCCCCCGGAGCGGCCGCCGCCCGCAGATTTGCCGCTGCCTGAAGGTCCGCCCCCGGTACGTCCTTTGCCGCTGCGGGGGCCGCCCGCGTTCCCTTGGTCATGCTTGCGGCCCGGCTGCCGTCCTGTCCGGCCATGGGCAGGACGGTCTTCTGGCGCCCTTGCGGCGAAGCTTTCGGCTTCCCACGGATTGCCGCTTTCAGAGACAGCGGCTCCCTTGCCGCGCCCGGACCGCTCCTGCGGCCCTCGATTGCTGCGGCTGCTGCCGGCGTTTCCGCCGCCGGAGCGCCCGGATCGTCCGGAAGGGCCGGATGGGCCGCGTCCAAATCCGGCGCGTTCCGAACGGTTGCGCTGCCCGTCCCGGCTGCCGGCGTCCCGACCGCTCGTTTTTTTGGCGCCGCCTACTTCGGAGAGCGCACCTTCGCGGTCGATCGCGAAGACGCGTATCCGCTGGCCGATGCCCCGCTCAATCGCCGCGACCGCCTGGCGGTCGGCAGGAGAGGCGAGCGTAACGGCCATGCCGGATTCGCCCGCCCTGCCGGTCCGTCCGATGCGGTGAATGTACAACTCGGCGTCTTGCGGCACATCGTAGTTGTACACATGCGTCACGCCCTCGACATCGAGGCCTCGCGCGGCGACGTCGGTCGCGACAAGCACTTGCAGCCGCGCGGCGCGGAATCGCTTCATCACTTGCTCCCTCTTGGCCTGGGTCAAGTCTCCGTGAAGCTCATCCGATTCGATGCCGGCTTCCTGAAGGGCGTCGTTCAGCTTTTTGGCGCGAATTTTCGTGCGGCAGAAAATGACGGCCAAGTACGGCCGATGGCGTTCGAGCAAATGGATGAGCGCGCGCTGCCGGCCCCTGTCGGTCGTTTCGACGACCCATTGCTCGATCGCGTCGAGCGTCACCCGTTCGCTGCGAATCGTCACGTCGGCCGGATCGTTCATATAGTTGGCCGCCAGCCTCCGAACCGCATCCGGCATCGTCGCCGAAAACAGCATCGTTTGGCGGGAGGACGGCGTTTGGGCTATAATATGTTCGACCTCGGGGAGAAAGCCCATATGAAGCATTTGATCGGCTTCGTCCAGCACCAGCATATCGAGCTGGCCCAGCCGGACATTGCCGCGGCTCAAATGGTCGATCAGCCGGCCGGGGGTTGCGACGATGACATGCGGCGCGCGCTTCAGCTTGCGCACCTGCGCTTCGACGTCCTGACCGCCGTAAGCGGCCAGCACGTTGGTTCCGACGGCCGGCGCCAGCTTGCCGAGCTCGTTCGTAATTTGCAGCGCAAGCTCCCGCGTTGGGGTGAGAATGAGCGCTTGCACCTGATCTTTGTCGGTCCGGATGCGCTGCAAGATCGGCAGAGCAAACGCCAGCGTCTTGCCCGTGCCGGTTTGGGCCTGGGCGATCGTATCTCCGGACCGAAGCAGCAGCGGTATCGCTTCGCGCTGTACCGGCGTGGGCTCCGAAATGCCGTTCCGGGCCAGCGCTTCGCACAACTCTTGATTTAATCCAAGCTTGGAAAATGCGGTAGACATGGATGTTCCTCTTTTCGTCATGATGGGTATGGAGAATAGTATAGCAGTTGTTGGGTGTCATCACCAGAAAGGATAATCGAATACGATGGAAGGCAATCAACGGGAACGGATCAAGCCGGGGCAAACGGTGCAAATCGTGCTGAAGGCGGATCAGCGGACGGGCAAGCTGACCCAAGGCGTCGTGCGGGATATCTTGACCAAGTCTCCCCAACATCCGCACGGCATCAAGGTGAGGCTGACGGACGGGCAAGTCGGCAGGGTGAAACGCATAATGACGGATGGCGGGGCCGACCGGCAGCCATAAACGGTAAAGGAGGCGGCAGCGTGGCTTTCGGCATCACGCGAATAGAATTGAAGGCATGGCAGGCGGCCGTGGCCAAAGGGGAAATTGCGTTTTTGACCCATTATTGGCTCGATCCCCGCTTTCCGGACGCGAAAACCGTCACGAAAGTCGGCTGCGCCGACCTGGACAAGCTGGCGGCGTGGTGCAGGGCGAACGGATTGCCGCCGAACCATATTCATGCGCGCTCGGAATATCCGCACTTCGATCTGCTGGGGCGCAAGCAAGCCGAAGTTTTGGCGAAGGAAGGGCTGTTCGAGCAGATGGAACGCTTTCGCATCCCATGGCGAGAGTGACCCTTATGCCGCGGCTGCCGTTATTTAAGATGGACGGGGGAAAAGTCATGAACATGAAACGGATGCTCCGGCTGGAGGAAATCAGCTTGAACGGATGGCCTGCCCTGCAGACCGTTCTGTACGACGGCTGGCTGCTCCGCTTTGCGGACGGGTATACGAAACGGTCAAACTCGATCAGTCCGATCTACGGAAGCAATTTGGAGCTTGACGGCAAAATTGCTTATTGCGAACAGCAATACCGGGAGAAAGGGTATCCCGTCGTCTTCAAATTAACGCAACTCGCCCAGCCCGGCCGATTGGACGACCGGCTGGCGGAGCTGGGTTACCGGATCGTCGATCCGACGTGGTGCAAAACCGCTTCGCTTGAAGGGCTGCGAGAGCCCGCGCATCGGGAAGCGATTCTGGAGCCGGAGCCGTCCGGCTTTTGGCTCGAGTGCGTCACGGCCATGAACGGCTTGATGAAGGCCCAGCGGGATACGACCCGAAAGATGATGCAGGAGCAGCCGCTCGACAAATGTTTTGCCGTGCTGCTTCAGGACGGAAAGCCGGTCGCTTGCGGCGCGGCGGTCAGAGAAGGCGCCTGGGTCGGGTTTTACGATATCGTAACGGACCCATCAAGCCGAAACAAAGGCTACGGCGAGCAATTGATGCTTCATTTGCTTCAGTGGGGGAAGCGGCGCGGAGCGACGGACGCTTATCTGCTTGTCGTGCAAGCCAATGCGGCGGCCAACCGGTTGTACGACAAGCTCGGCTTCCGGACGGAATATGAATATTGGTACCGCGTCAAAGCATAAAGCGCCCGCTAAGATGAAAGGTGGATTATAGTCGAAAATGAGCAGCTCAGATCAGTCATCAGGCAAACGATTATCCCCGGCATTATCGCCGTCGTCAGTCCAAGCGCTTGGCGGCTCCTGGCTGCTGGTGCTTGGCATTGTGCTGCTGTCGCTTATTCTTCGCGCGCCCATTACGGCCGTAGGGCCGATCGTGGCGCAAATTCAGGGCACCTTCGGCTTGTCGGGCGCCTTAACGGGACTGTTGACCACATTGCCGCTGATCGCCTTCGGCCTCTGTTCGCCGGCAGCTCCGCGAATTGCCGCCCGCATTGGAACGGAGCGGGCGCTGCTGGGCGCGTCGGTCGTGCTTGCGGCGGCGATTGCGGTCCGTTCCTTGCCCGACGTCTTCGCACTATTCGCGGGGACGGCGCTGCTGGGCGCCGCGATTGCGATTGCCAACGTCTTGCTCCCCAGCTTGGTGAAGCGGGAATATCCGCAGCGGGTCGGCTTGATGACGGGCGTTTATACGGTGGCGATGAATTTGGGCGCCGCCGTCGGCTCCGGCCTCAGCGTGCCGTTGACGGAGGAGCTCGGCGTCAGCTGGCAAGGCATGCTGGCTCTTATGGCTCTCGTGTCGCTCGCCGCCGCCGCCGTGTGGGTACCGTTGCTGCGCGGCGCTTCCGGCAAGCGAAGAGCCATGGAACAACAGGAAACGGAAAGCGGCAGACAAGGCGGAGCCGCCCGGTCGGTCTGGCGTTCTCCGCTGGCCTGGCTTGTGTCGATCTATTTGGCGCTTCAATCGTTTTGCTTTTACGTCAATGTCACCTGGATTCCGAACATTCTTGCCGACAAAGGGCTCAATCACGAAGACGCGGGCTGGATGCTGGCGCTGATGCAGCTCGTCAGCATGCTGTCGACCTTCATCGTGCCGATCGCCGCCGGGAAACAAAAGAGTCAGAGCGGATTGTCCGCCCTGTTGGCTTCCTTGTTCGTGATCGGATATGCGGGACTGTGGCTGGGCGGGACAGGACTCATATTGCCGATGATGATCGTTCTCGGCTTAGGCGTCGGCGGCGGCTTCAGTTTGGCGGTTATGTTTTTTGCGCTTCGCTCGAGAACGAGCCGCGAGTCGGCGGAACTTTCAGGGATGGCCCAAACCGTCGGCTATTTGATTGCCGCCGCAGGGCCGTTTCTGTTCGGTGCCTTGCATGACTGGACGGGCAGCTGGAACGCTCCGCTGCTTGCGATCATCGTCGTATCCGTGCTTTACGGGATCGTCGGTTTGTACGCCGGCGCGGACCGGAAGGTGTAGCGGTCAAGGATGAGGGATATATTTTTCTATATAAGTTGAACTAGAGAATCACACGAAACAAGCGGAATGGGGAAATCGAACTGGAAGTGAAAATAATTAGTTCAGCTTATATAGATAAAAGCGTGCCGTACGAGCTCCTTTGCTATTAAGCGAAGGAGTTTTTTTGTTGCGGAAATTGCGGTTTTTAAATTTGTTTATGGAGAAAACAAAAGAGAAAGTTCTTTTTGAATCGATTAAATAAGTTATCTATTTCAATAACATTTTAATAAAAACAGTAATCCGTGTTATTTACAAGTAGTTCCTATTCGAGTAAAATGAAAGACATAAAGATGGAAACGAGACCTATTTATGGAAATGAAAGCGTTTTAAGTAGGCGAGGAGGTGTAGTTGCTGAAGGGATATTTGCTCCTGATTTCTGCTATGCTTTTGCTGACTTCTTGTGAAGCGGAGTTTCAATCTAAACGGGAAGAAAGCCAGTTATCGGGGCAATTGAAGATATTGTTGACGGACCCGTACAGCAGCGAATTTGTATACGGTTTCAATCCTGTTAGAGAGAAAATAAATAGATTTATGGATTAGCATCCAAATGTAAAAATTGAAGTAGAGATGAAATCCTCAGTGAAACCAAGTTATCAGCCCGTCGATTATAAAACTCTATATGGCGGGGAAACGCCGTTTCCCGACATTATGGAGTTAACCCCTAATCAGATCGCAATGTCTTTGTATGATGATGTGGAAGATCTAACGCCTTTTTTCACTTCGGAAGTGCATAGTCCATGGAATGAAGGTTATAGAAATCTGATCGATGCGACAACTGTGGGAGAGCATTATTACTTAATGCCTATTAGGAGTTACACTACTATGATTTACTATAACAAGACTTTGTTTGAGGAAAAGGGTTTTATAGACCCGGAAGAAGGCTGGACATGGGAACAATTTGTAGAAATAGCGCAACAGTTAAAGAGGGAAGGATATAATGTAGCCTTCCCCTTATATCCGCCAATACTTGAACCATTCGTAAAAGGGCTGGGGGGATTATACAACTCTAAGGATCTAACCTTCAGCGGATATATGGATAGCGAAAATACGATCAACGCTTTTCAAAGGCTGAGCAATACGCAGCTTTTCGAGTTTGATAGCATAACTTCCAGGACCTACTATGATTTAGGCGTTACCGGTTTATTCCGCGGCAACACGGGGGATATAAATAAACCGTTTCGAAATGAGAACTTTGCATTTGCGCCATTTCCTGACTTTCCGGAAAGCCCTTATGAACTGCCGTCGCATATAACGGGACTGGCGTTAACAAAACAATCCAAACATAAGGAACTGGCCTGGGAGCTGATGAAGTTTATAGTTGGCGAATCAGATCAAGAAGCTCTTGATTTTGCGGCCTATTATTCCGTTCTGTTTGATGACCACCGGTACTATTCTGAGCCGCATTCCCGTGATTCTCTACTTATAGAAAGGGCGACCCTCTTCTCCAAATCTATAAGGGAGAAAATATGGCTGAACTTTAACTCAACTTGCTAATATCTTAGATCAGCGAACTGCAAATTTATACAGTCAGTAGAAACTTAAACCAAGTAAAGGAGGTGAGAATATGGGCTCTTGTAATAGAAATTAATTCGAATATTTTCACTGAACAACGGCTTGCGTTTCTTGTTTCTCACGAAACTTCGCACAGGCGGTGAGTATAGATTGGCTTACGCGGGCGGCCGATTCCGGCCCACCATGGCGGTTGTAATCCGAATGATGCGGTTGTCCTTCGATACGGCCCCCGGTCTAATGATCTGGATTGTTGCCAACAAAACAATTGCGGCTTTCATTCCGATCGCGCAAGTGCTGCTCATGAAGGAAATCGTCGACGAAGCGGTAGCTTTGTTCGGCGGAACCCAAAACATCGGAAGGATGCTGTTCCTGCTTGGCATTCAAGCGGCGGTATTGTTGGCGTATCAATATCTTCAATATAATGACCGTCTCAGCGAAAGGAAGCTGCATATCCGGCTGAAGTTTCATCTGGACGAGCGCATTTCTGCTAGATCGGCGGCCATGCCGTTGTCCTATTTTGAAAGCTCAGCCTATTACGACCAATCGAAGCGTGCCGCTTCCGCCCAAAATCACTTGTATTTGATCGGTGCCGTTTTTTCCATCATGCAAAATGGGATCACTCTCGTTTCCTATAGTCTGTTGCTGCTGCAATACAGCGTATGGCTGCTTGTATCGCTGCTGGTTCTTGTAATTCCGTTGATTGCTGTCCATATGAAAGTCGGCCAAAAACGATTTTCGCTCGCTTTTGTTCAAACGCCGTTACTAAGGCGGCTGGATTATTGGTTTCATTTGCTCGTTGGCAGGGAAGCGGCTAAGGAAGTGCGCACTTATCAGTTGTCGAATTATTTGCAAAACAGATGGAGAGAAGTTTATCGCCGCCACGCGGATGAAATGATCGGAATGGAGAAAAAGGCTGCGTCGTCGGTATTTTCGGTCGATGCGGCGGTAATCGGAATTCAAGTTTTGGTATCCGGCCTATTGGTCTGGCTGGGCGCGAAAGGAAGACTTACGGTGGGCGATTTTGTGGCGCTCATTCAGGCTTTCGCTTCGGCGCAATCGGCCGTTCAACTCATCTCGGTCCATGTGGCTACCGTTTATGAGAATTCGTTGTTCGTTAAACAATATTTCGATTTTATCGACAGCGAAAGCTCGCCCGCCGAAGCAAAGTCTTACGGGAAGGCTCCATTTCCCAAGCCGTTAATGCGGGGCATTCAGGTACATGAGCTTGAATACACTTATCCGGGACAAAGCGGCCCCGCACTGCATGGTGTGTCCTTCACCATTCGCCCCGGCTCCAAGGTTGCCATCGTCGGAGAGAACGGCTCGGGAAAGTCGACGCTGGCCAAATGCTTGCTTGGACTATATTCGGAATATAAAGGGGACATCTGGTACGACGATCTGGAACTAAGGGAAATCGATGCTGCCGGTTTCCGCAATGAAGTAACGGCGATGTTTCAAGATTTTGTCCGGTATCAAAGCTCGCTGCGCGACAATATCGGCTTTGGCGATATTCAACAAATCGAAAACGATTACAAAATCTATGAAGCGGCGAATAAAGCCGGATTGCATGATTTCGTCCGTGCGGAAGCCGTAAGTTTGGAGGACGAGCTTGGCCCCCTGTTTCATGGCGGACGCGATATTTCGGGCGGACAGTGGCAGCGGATTGCTTTGGCGAGAGCTAATATGAGGCACGCCCAGGTCGTCATTCTGGATGAACCTACGGCGGCGGTCGATCCGGTTACGGAAGCGGAAATATTCGATGGACTGCGGTCGATCTCCCGCGATCGGACGACTATTATGATCACGCACCGGCTGGCGATATGCGAGTCGTTCGACGAAATCATTGTCATGAAGGAAGGTAAAATGGCGGAACGCGGCACGCATGACACTCTTATGCGTCAGGATGGCGAATATGCGGCCATGTTCAGAGCACAAAAATCTGCAGGGCTTAAGCCCAGGGAGAGTCTGTTGAAATGATGACGGCAACCGCCTTTCTACTCATCTTTTTGTCTGTTGTGTTTATGATTTCCGGCGTATTCAAGCTGTTGGATTACAAGTCATTCCAGCATACGCTTCGGCAACTCGAGGTGCCCGACCGTTTGCAGCAAGGAACGGCCATTGCCCTTCCCGCATTGGAAATCGCCGCAGCGCTGCTGCTGCTGTATAACCGGACGCAAACGATCGGAAAAATCGCGATGCTCGCGCTAATCGGTGCGTTTCTATGGTCCGCGTTGAAAGCGATGCGCTCCAGCCACAACATAGCTTGCAGCTGTTTTGGCCGACTGCCCGCAGAGGAACAACTGGGAGCCCGTACGATGGTGAGGATTGTCGTATTGTTCGCAACGGTTGCGGTATTGTTCTTTCAGAAACCGGTGGATCTATGGACTCAATTGTCGGCGGTTGACCTGGTGCATGCCGTATTTAGCTCGATCGGATTATTGTTTATTTATCTTCTTGTTCCGCAGTTGCTCGCAGCGTATAAGCCCAATACGAGATAAGTTGGAGGGAGACAAGCATGGAAACGGTATCGCATATTATTTTGTGGATATTGGTATTGATGCTTACCGCACTTTCGATTCAGCGCAAAACGCAGAAAACAGAGATGCCAATGCCGAAGCCGATGATGCTGTTTCAATCGGAGCACGGCGCGGCGTTGGGCGAGCGGTTTCCGATCACCGTTTTTCGATCGTTGGATCAGGAGGAAATCCGCATTCAGGAGGATGGGAAACATACGATTTTGTTGATTACGTCACCTTTATGCAGCGCGTGCAAAGAGCTGTACCCGGCGATTATGCCTTTTGTCCAAAAACACGGATCCGCCTATCGGGTCGTTACGATTATGCTTGACGATGCGGAACATGCGCAAACGCTCGTCAAGTCTCATAGGATCACTTCTCCTGTCGTCTTCTTGAACAAGGACGAATTGGACAAAACAGAAACCAAATTGTATCCTTTCGGCTATTTGCTGTCTCCCGAAGGAACGGTTCTATCCAAAGGAATTGTCGGCAATGCCGATCAACTGGAGCTGCTGCGCACATGGAAGCCGTCTCCCGGAAAAGCTGCATAACTAACGAAAGTCATACCGCAGCTTATTCATTCAGAGTTATGATCAGGCAGTTGAGCAGTATTGAGTATGGTAGTCAGGGCTTGGCCTTGTCTATAAATCACAAATTGCATGAAAGGAGGTGAAATATATGTGCAATGTACATGTTGGCAGTTACTGCATGACATGCAGCACGACGGGTTTGCTGCAACACGTTGACGTTTTCTATTGTCCTCATAACAATCAAACCATTCGTGTTATTCAAGGAAGCTGCGGCAATTGTTAGTCAGGGATGTAATGCAGCTTGATTACCGCAACGATAACCCGAAGGAAAATGCATACGGCGTAATAGCGCTTTGCAAGCAAAGGGACCGACGGATTCAAACGTCGGTCCCTTAAGTTTACTGATTAATGTACTTCTCGAACACGAAGCCGAAGTCCTTGATCTTCAGCTCGGCGTGCTTCGTCTTCAGCCACTCGAAGGCGTGCTCGTTGATCGCTTTGAACTGGTCCGCGGGCGCCGCGCTTTGGCCGCCGATCCGGCCCAGCGAATCTTTTGCGATATGGACGCTCGCCTGAGCATAGCCGAACAGCTCTTCGTTCGAAGACGTGAGCTCGGATATTTTGACCAGCGCCTTGTACAGGTCTTTTACCGCTTCGATTTGTTTCTTGTCGACATCGATCGAAAAGGACGTGCCGCCGATCGAAAATTTGATCTCAATATCCAGGTCCACCGTGCCGGCCGTTTCCAGATAGACGTTCGATATTTCGTATTTGGCATAGGAGTAACGTTTCAGCATCCGCTTCTTGCTGATGGCGCTGTCGCCGTCCAGATGAATGAGCGCCTGATTGGTGAAGCAGTACTCGTCCTTGCGCGATTTGATAATAAAATAAATTTTTTCCCCGTCTTCGTGCATGACGTAATCGTCGGAGTCGACTTTGTCGAAATCCCTTGGATGAATTACCTTGCCAATGTCGCTGAGACCCAGCGCTTCCGATGCCAGCTTGCCGAACATGGAATCAACCCTCTCTCCCTAAAGGTTCGCTATCGATGCGGTACACACAGAAATAATCGCATATTTTCGGCGCGGCGTCACTATACTTTTGTCAGATATTTACCAGGCGTAATGCCGTACGTTCGTTTGAACATCCGGATAAAATATGTCGTATCCATCCCCATCGCTTCGGCAACCTTCTCCACGCTGATGCCGGGCTGCTCGTCCATGAGCTGCCGGGCCCGCTTCATGCGCAAGCCAAGAATATAACGCTGCGGCGTGACGCCGTAATGGGAGACGAACAATCGGTGAAAATGCTGGATAGAATAGCCGGAAGCGCGGGCAACATTGGCCAGGAGCAGCCGCTCGTTATAATGGTCGTGCATCAGCTTGACCGCGGTTTGCATGGACGGATTCGGCTGAGCGGACGGGTAGACGCCTTTGGCGGCGGTTTTTTTGTCCCGTACCTGCCCTTCGAGCAGCGTAAGCAGCATATCGTACATCCTCTTGGAAGCTTCCCAATAAGCCTGTTCGCCGTTCAGACTGATCAGGCTCCACAACGCCTCCAGCTGATTCCACAGTTTCTCGAACGACGGCGTTTCGCGCGCCGTCATCCCAATCACCTTCAAATGCTCCAACAACGATTCGGACGCGCTGCCCTGAAAGGCGACGAAGCCGAGATCCCATATTTCCCCGGAACGGTCCGGCCGGTACGTATGCGGTACATTGGCGGGCAGCAGCATGACGCTCCCCGGTGTCATGCGGACAGGAGGGCGGCCGTCGATCTGGAAAGTGCCGCTCCCGGCACGCGTCAAAAACAGCTGATGGGCCGGAAAACCGTTTGTCCGGTGCAGCTCTTTCTGTTCGTGGCTGCCGACGCAATGCACGTACAACGGCAGGATGGGATCCAGGTTGGCGATCTCGGCCAGCAGGAAGGGCATCATGATGTTGTTGCCTCCATGTTAAGATTGTACGATTATTCGTTGCTTCTGTCCTATGATTATAGCGGGAATGTGATTTATCATCAATGTCAGATAAGCGAATATGACGATTAGAAGGAGCGAACGAAGATGATGACTAAGCACTCTCCGATCAGCCCGAAGCTGCCCGTTCTTATGCACGGAGCCGATTATAACCCGGACCAATGGCTGCATGATCCAAAGGTGCTGGAGGAAGACATCCGATTGATGAAGCTGTCCGGATGCAACGTGATGGCGATCGGCATTTTTTCCTGGACGGCGCTGGAGCCGGAGGAAGGCGTCTTCACGTTCGAATGGATGGACGAGGTGCTGGAACGTTTTGCGGCAAACGGCATTTATGCATGGCTGGCGACGCCGAGCGGCGCCCGTCCCGCCTGGATGTCCGAGAAGTATCCGGATGTGCTGCGCGTCGGTGCGAATCGCGTCCGCAATTTGCATGGCATGAGGCATAACCATTGCTACACGTCCCCGGTTTACCGGGAGAAGACGGCCGTGATCAACCGGAAGCTGGCGGAACGTTACGGCCATCATCCGGCGGTGCTCGGCTGGCATATTTCCAACGAGTTCGGCGGCGACTGCCATTGCGACCATTGCCAGGAGGCGTTCCGCGGCTGGCTGAAACGCAAATACGGCACTCTTGAGGCGCTTAATGCCGCGTGGTGGACGTCATTCTGGGCGCATACGTATACGGACTGGTCCCAGGTGGTATCGCCCGCGCCGCACGGCGAAAATATGGTGCACGGCCATAATTTGGACTGGCGCCGTTTCGTGACGGATCAGACGGTCGACTTCTGCAGGCATGAAATCGAGTCGGTCAAGTTCGCCAATCCGGACTTGCCGGCCACGACGAACATGCATATGATCGAAGGGCTTGACTACCGCAAGTTTGCCGATCTTCTGGACGTCGTCTCGTGGGATGCGTACCCGACCTGGCATGACGGCAAGGACGACAGCGGGCTCGCCGCTTCCGTCGCCTTTTATCACGACTTGTACCGCAGCCTGAAGCGGAAGCCGTTTCTCCTTATGGAAAGCACGCCGAGCCTGACGAACTGGCAGCCCGTCAGCAAGCTGAAGCGTCCGGGCATGCACCGCCTGTCGTCGCTGCAAGCGATCGCGCACGGCTCGGATTCGGTGCAATATTTTCAGTGGCGCAAAAGCCGCGGCTCCAGCGAAAAGTTCCACGGCGCCGTCGTCGATCACGTCGGCCACGAGCATACCCGGGTATTCCAGGACGTAGCCGGGCTCGGCGCTTCGCTGGCCGCGCTCTCCGAAATTGCGGGTACGTCAACGCCGGCCGAGTCGGCCATTCTGTTCGATTGGGATAACCGCTGGGCGGTGAAGGATGCCCAAGGGCCGCGCAATATGGGCATCAAATACGAGGATACGGTGCTGGCGCATCATCGCGCGTTCTGGAAGCAAGGCGTAGCAACGGACGTGATCGGCAGCGAGGACGACTTCTCGCCGTACAAGCTGATCGTCGCGCCTATGCTGTACATGTGCCGCGAGGAAACCGGCCGGAAGCTGGAACGCTTCGTCGAGAACGGCGGCACGCTCGTGACGACCTACTGGTCGGGCATCGTCGACGAACACGATCTTTGCCATCTTGGCGGCTTCCCGGGGCCATTGCGCAAGACGCTCGGCATTTGGGCGGAGGAGATTGAAGGACTATACGATGGCGAAACGAACGGTCTCGTCTTGCCGGCAGGCAATTCGCTTGGCCTCGGAGGCGCGTACGAGTCGCACGAGCTGTGCGAGCTCGTACATGCGGAAACGGCCGAGGTGCTCGGCGTTTACGCGGACGACTTCTACGCAGGCCGTCCGGCGCTGACGGTCAACCGTCTCGGACAAGGCCGCGCCTATTATATGGCGACGCGGCTGAAGGACGACTTCTTGGCGGACTTCTACACGGCCGTCGTCAGGGAAGCGGGCGTCGCGCGCGCCTTGGAAGCGGCATTGCCGCAGGGCGTTACCGCGCAGCTGCGCACCGACGGCGAGACGGACTACGTCTTCGTCATGAACTTCAGCGGCGAGACGCGTTTGGTGCAGCTTGACGGCCGCAGCTACGTTGACATGGAATCCGGCGAGCCGGTTGCCGGCGCACTGGAGCTGCCCGCGAACGGCGTGGCGGTGTTGAGGCGGTAAAGCTATACAGGTAAAGATCAAATAGAATGACGGAGTGTTTTATCGGATATGCAGGTGACTTCCCCTAGGAGGAGTAAGAACAATGAATCTATTCGATCATGGCATAGACAACTCGATCAATCCTGAATTAACGTGGCTGAACGAACCTGTCGATTGGAGCTTTAAGCGGGATGGTTCCTTAGAAGTCATTGCGCCTCCGAAATCCGATTTTTTTATCGATCCGTCGGGACAATCTGCGCGCTCGTCCGCCCCGTTCCTGTATACGTCGGTAAAAGGGGATTTTCAAGCGGAAACAAGGGTTCGCGTGGAAATGAAGGCGCCTTACGATTCCGGATGTCTGATGGTTATGTCGGATGAAACCCATTGGGCGAAGTTATGCTTCGAGTTTTATGAGAACCGTCCCACCATCATCAGCGTCGTAACTAACCGCGCTTCGGATGATTGCATATCGTTCAAAGCGGAAGCGAGCGAACCCTATTTGAGAGTCGTGAGAAAAGGCAGTTGTTTTACTTTTTATTATTCAGAGGACGGACAAAGCTGGCAAATGATTCGTTATTTCGGCCTGGATTGCGCGGACGACATCAAGGCAGGCGTCGTTGCGCAGTCGCCAACCGGCGAAGGCTGCCGCGTCACTTTTTCTCGATTGACGGTTACGCAAGCTCCATAAAATCTAACAACAAACAACCTTTGTCTATTAAAGGTTGTTTTGTTGATTTTAGTATGTAAGGTGCTGCAAAATAGGATTATTAGCGACAACCGGTGCCGATCCGTTATTTCCGTTATTTAGAGGAGGGGGTTCTATGAGAACCGAACAGCAAATGATGGATATGCTGCTCGATTTTGCGAGAAACGATGCGCGCATTCGACTGGCAACGCTGGAAGGATCGCGCACTAATCCGAATATTCCGAAGGACGAGTTTCAGGATTACGATTTTTCGTATTTTGTTACGGATATGGACGGCTTCAAACGAAGCGACGATTGGCTGGACGCGTTCGGGGACCGGCTTATGATGCAGAAACCGGAGGACATGGAGCTGTTTCCGCCCGAGCTGGGCAGCTGGTTTTCGTATTTGATTCTGTTCGAGGACGGCAACAAGCTGGATTTGACCCTTATTCCCGTGGAGGAGACTGAAGAATATTTTGCGAACGGCGACGGGCTGGTCGAGGTGCTGCTCGACAAGGACGGACTGGCGGCAGATGCGCCGCCCGCCACCGACCGCCATTACTGGATTCAGCGGCCGACCGCCAGGCAATTCGACGATTGCTGCAACGAGTTTTGGATGGTGTCGACCTACATCGTCAAAGGTTTGGCGCGACAGGAAATTTTGTTCGCCATTGATCACTTGAACGAGATTGCCCGTCCCAACCTGCTGCGGATGATGGCTTGGCAGATCGGCGCGGAGCAAGGATATACGTTCAGCGTGGGCAAAAACTGCAAGTTCATTCAGCGGTATCTTCCGGACGAGACATGGAAAGAACTGCTGGCGACGTATGCGACGAGGAGTTATGCGGAAACGAGGAGCGCTTTGCTTCAATGTTTTGCGTTGTTTCGATCGGCGTCCCGAGCGGTGGCGGAACGGCTTGGCTATTCATACCCGCCTTACGACAAGACGATTACGGGTTATGCGGAGCGGGTGTTTGCAAAGTATGGCGAACGGCTGCAAGGCGAGAGGTAAGCCGATAGAACTTCGGTCGGCCGAGGTACCCGGATCAATTGACGAGAAACAAAAAAAGCCGATGACTCGCAGCTGCGCGGGCCATCGGCTTTCGATTCTATTACCCCAAAGAAGCCGCCGCTGCCAACGCTTCTTCCTGCGTCAGCGGACCGACGATCGCATATTGAATGCCGTCTGCGCTCCAATACAGCTCGGTCAGCTGCGGCTGGGCGTACACATAACCTTCCGAGCCGTTCACCTCGATCGCCTCGAACAGATCGAACGGGATGACCGCTTGATCCCGGTCGACGGTGTAGGTAATCGTCTGATCTCCGGATTGGTAGAAAAAGACGGCCCTCGTCGCGGCGTTCGGATCCATGCCCGTCGTTTCGATATAATCGAGAGCAAAGCCTTCCGGCATTGACGACGGCACCGGCAAAGCGGAGCCGAAACGGGCGCTTGCTTCCTCCGGCGTCTGCACGGTGACGGTCGTCAGCTGGGAGAGCCCGCTTCCGGCTGCGCCGTCTCCCGGGTTGACGCCCGAGGCGCCGTTACCCGGCACGGTTCCATTGTCCGGCTCCGTCGTGCCGGCGTCTCCCGGATGAGTGACGCCCGCGCTTAATCCCGGGTCGTCAACGAGGTAATCCTGGCTCGTTGAGCCGTTCAGCAGCGGCACCGAAACGGCGACGACCAGCAGCACGACGGCGGCTGCCGCGCCGATCGCCCATTTGCTTCGCCATGCGGGCAAGTGCGTGCGAGACGGCGTCGACCCTTGCGGAACCGGAACATTTTTTTGCTGAATATCGAATGGTTTCATACGATTCATCACCCGTTCTTTTAATTTGTTATCGAACTCCAATTCATTGAACAACAGCTCGTCGCTTTCGGCTTTCAGCCGTTCTTGAAGCAGTTTGTCAAGTCGTTCCATCATGCAGCGCCTCCTTGTCGATCAGCCGGCTGAGCCGGACTCTTGCCCGGTGCAGCCTGCCGCGCACCGTGCCTTCGGGCAAACCGCAGGCTTCGGCGATTTCGCGGGTCGTCAAATCCAGGTAATAGTACATGTACAGCACTTCCTGATAGGGCATTTCCAACTCCAGCACATATTTTAAAATTTCGCTTTGCGCAAGCCGGTTTAGCGCCTCTGTCTCGGTGTGAAACGTCCTGCCGCTTTGCAGCTCCATCGGATCGGTCGGCTGCTCGGAGGACATCTTGAGTCCCAGCTTGTCGCGGCATACATTGACGGTTATTTTGATCAGCCATGTTCGGACCGAGCTGTCGCCGCGAAATTTCGTCCAGCTCCGGTAGGCGCGGAGGAACGTTTCCTGGCTGATGTCTTCGGCCAAATGACGGTCGCCCGTATAAAAATAAGCGGATCGAAGCACGGTCTGGCCGTATTCGTCCATGAGTTGCTCCAACGCCCGGGCGGGATCGTCAGAATAGCTTTGTTTGAGTTTCGGGCCGGCCGGCACCGTCATGCGTAACCACCTCCACTCTTATAGACTGGTCGACTTTCGGTTTCGCTTCGCTTTTTGAAAAACTTTTTTTCGTTTCGTTACGTTTATAAAGGTGCAAGCCAACCTACGACAAGGAGGCCGTTACGTTTGTCCGATAAATTGATGGGCGCGGCAGCGATTATTACGAACGCTATAGGTCAAGTATTGTTAGTGAGGCACAGTTATGGCAAGCAGAACTGGGATTTGCCGGGAGGCAAAGCGGAGCCGAAGGAGTCGGCGCAGGAAACGGCGCAAAGAGAGGTGAGGGAGGAGGTCGGATTGGAAGTCGAAATCGGCGCATTGACCGGCATTTATTACGATCCGGCGTACGACATGCATCATTTTGCGTTTCTGGCCAACGGCGGCACGGGACAGGAGCCTGTTCCGAGCTCTCCCGAAATTATGGAATGCGGTTATTTTTCGATAGAGGAGCTGCCGCGGCCGATGAGCGATTTTACGTACCGGCGCCTTCAGGATGCGCTGAAAGAGCGGCGGGACGAGCTGTTTCATACGATCGGGCCGAGAGTGTGGCTGGAGTGAGGATGCGGCGGAGAGTAATGCGGGTTGCCGCAAACTAAAGTTAAGGAGGCCGAGCGGGCATGACTCGAAAATTGTGGCTGGTGCTGGCGACCGGCGTTTTATCGATTGTGGTCGGTGCACTCTATTGGTTTGATCTATCGTTCACGTATCGGTTTCTTGGACCGGAAGCCGGTTCGGAGCGCGAAACGGTGCGGCTATGGTGTCAATTTGCGTTCGGGCTGGGCGCGTTGCTGCTGCTCATGCTGCTTGGCAGGCCTTGGATGAGGAAAGGACTGAACGACAGCTTGCTTATCCTGATTCTGAGCTGCATTTTCATTATTCAGCTGCCGGCGTTCGGGCTTTGGCTGATGGTGCTGTTGTGGAGTGCGGCCGACGGCTCGCTGGGCGTTGCCGTCCATGCGGCGCAGCTGCTGCTAATCGCGGTTATATTCGTTACGGGCAGCCGCGGTATGGCAGGAAATCCTGAACCGGTCGGACAGTTGGAATGACCGTATCGCGGACGAACGGCTAAGCAATCGGTAAGAAATCTTTATCCGTTGGACGCGATATAATGACGTTACCCGGCATTCGTTTAGACGAGCAACAGAAAGTGCCCGCGAACGCATGGATCGGTGCATCGTGAAGTGATGAAAGGAGTGCGTGGATGGCTACTTTGAAGCAAGTACCGGTCGTCACCTCCGACATGCTTGTTCGCAGACCGGTCGAAGAAGTATTCGAAGCTTTTGTCGATCCGGCCATTACGACGAAGTTTTGGTTTACCAAAAGCAGCGGAAGATTGGAAGAGGGCAAAAATGTTCGGTGGGAGTGGGAAATGTACGGCGTCGCCGACGACATTCATGTTCAAGAGATGAAGCCCGGCAGGCTGATTCGGATCGCATCATCGGATAACACCGTAACCGAGTGGCGGTTTACTCCCCGAACGGATACCGAAACCTTAGTTTCGATCACCCATTCCGGATTTACCGGCAGCGGGGATGAGATGGTAAGCTACGCCATAGATTCGATGGGGGGCTATACGATGGTGCTTTGCGCGCTGAAGGCTCTGCTGGAACACAACGTCATTTTGACGGTTGTAGCGGACAAGGCTCCCGACAGCCACGTCGATTGATGCCGTCTCATTCGGGAACAAGCGTGTACGGGAACAAGCGTGTTTTGATCGAGCTTTGCGTTCAAAACGCGCTTGTTCTGTTTTTCCGTTTCGTTATACACTGGGGTTGTGGCTGGATCGGCCTCCGGAATCGGACATGCATCTTACGGATTTTATATGAATTGGAAAAAGGAGACTTCGCAATCAAATGGTGTGGTCTATGTTCATCTTCCTGCTTGCGGGATTGGCCGAGATCGGCGGAGGTTACCTGGTCTGGCTCTGGCTGCGCGAATCAAAGTCTTACTGGTACGGCATAGCCGGCAGTCTCGTGCTTGTGTTATACGGCATCCTTCCGACGCTGCAACATTTCCCGTCGTTTGGCCGCGTATATGCGGCCTATGGAGGGGTGTTTATTATTTTGGCCGTATTATGGGGCTGGCTGGTCGACCGCAAAACGCCGGATCTGTACGATTGGATCGGCGCAGTCGTGTGCTTGCTTGGCGTGGCGATCATGCTGTGGGCGCCCAGACCTTGAACCGTCCCGAATGGATGCGATATGCTTAGGCTGCCCGGATGACCGTTGGCATTCAAGATCCAGGTGAGTTTAACATTCGACGTATTCCTTATTGTCCTACTTCCACAAACCGTTTGATCCGGCTGCGGATGGCGTCGCGGACTTCGCGGAATTTGGCCGTTACTTCCTCCTCCGTGCCCGTCGCCTTCGCCGGGTCGTCGAAGCCCCAATGCCAGCGCACGGCTTTGTCATTGCGCACAGCCGGGCAATGATCGTTGGCGTGCCCGCACAGCGTGATGATGTAATCCGCCCTGGCCAACAGCTCCGGATCGATGACGTCGGACGTATGTCCGGAGATGTCGATTCCCGCTTCCTTCATCGCCGCTGCCGCCCGCGGATTTAAGCCGTGCGCTTCCAGTCCCGCGCTGCGGACTTCAAATTTGTCGCTGCCGAGCGCCTTCAGAAAGCCGTCCGCCATCTGGCTGCGGCAAGAGTTGCCTGTGCAAAGAAAATAAACGAGTTTTTTGTCCATCGCGAATCTCTCCTGTTTCATCGTTTAATGGTTGATGCATGCTCAAAAAATACGGCTTCTTACGGCATCCGGATAGCAGTCTACGATAATACGGACAGCCACAAGTAAAGGCCAAGCAGCGTAAGAAGCAGCGTCGGTATCGTCAACACGATGCCGACTCGGAAATAGTAGCCCCAGCCGATGCGCACCCCCTTCTGAGCCAGCACGTGAAGCCAGAGCAGCGTGGCGAGCGAGCCGATCGGCGTTATTTTCGGACCGAGATCGCTGCCGATGACGTTGGCGTATATGAGCGCTTCCCGGATAACGCCTTCCGCTCCCGTTCCTTCAATGGCCAGCGCGTTAATCATCACGGTCGGCATATTGTTCATAACCGAAGACAGGACCGCGGCTGCAAATCCCATGCCGAGCGAAGCGGCCAGCAAGCCTTGATCGGCCATGAAGGCGACAGCTTGGCCAAGGGCGTCGGTCAGGCCGGCGTTTTTGAGCCCGTAGACGACGACGTACATGCCAATGGAGAAAATAACGACCGACCATGGCGCACCTTTGACGATGTTGACGGTATCGATCGCTTTGCTGGACCGGGCGAGGAGCATAAACAGCAACGCGACCGTTCCCGCGACGGCGGATACCGGAATATGGATAATGCCGCCGGCGAGATACGCGGTAAGCAGAACGCCCAGCATCCACCACGATAACCGGAACAGCCGCGGATCTCTGATCGCATCCTTCGGCGATTGAAGCTGCGAGCTGTCGTAGGTTTGGGGGATGTCTTTTTTGAAAAACAGATAAAGCACGAACAAGCTGGCAGCTATCGAGAACAGGCTGACCACGATCATGCGGCTCGCATATTCGACGAAACCGATGCCGAAAAAGTCGGCGGACACGATATTGACCAAATTGCTGACGACAAGCGGCAGCGAGGCGGTGTCCGAGATAAAGCCGCTGGCCATGATGAAAGGCAGAATCATTCGGTCCGGAAACCGGAGAGCCCGCACCATGGCAAGAACGATCGGCGTCAGGATAAGGGCCGCGCCGTCGTTGGCGAACAGCGCCGCCACCGCCGCGCCGAGCAGGACGACGTACACGAACATCAGGCGCCCGTTGCCATTGGCCAGACGAGCCATATGAAGCGCCGCCCATTCGAAAAATCCGATATCGTCGAGAATAAGCGAAATCAATATGATGGCGACAAAAGCAAGAGTCGCGTTCCAGACGATGCCGGTTACCGTGACGACGTCCTGCAAAGAAACGACTTGAAACGCAAGGGCGAGCAACGCGCCGGCGGCGGCCGACCAGCCGATGCCGAGTCCTTTGGGCTGCCAGATGACGAACGTTAACGTCAAAATAAAAATGAGAGATGCCAGGTAAACCATGCCGTCCTCCTTAATCGCAGCAATTGGAATTGCCGCATGCCTGATCGATTGTATCTTTTAGAGAAGGGAGGCGGTCCAGCAACGGGTGCAAATACGGCCGATCTTCCACGTTCAGCGAATAGTAGACCCACTGCCCGCGTTTCCGTTCCTTGACCAGTCCGCCCGCTTTCAGCTTGCGCATATGCTGACTGACGTTCGGCTGGCTCGTCTGCAGCGCATCGACCAGCTCGCAAACGCATAATTCGCGCTCCTTCAAAGCGGCCACAATCGTTAATCGGGTGTTATCGCCCAGAAGCTTGAGCGTTTCGGCCATTTGGCCGAGCTCGACGTTGTTCATAGGATCGCTCCTTTCAAGAATACAAATATCATGAATGGCGCAACATGTTCAGGCACGGATGACACTGCTTCGCGCTGCAGCGTATAGCGGAGGAGTCGGTTACTATTCCCACAGGTTATATATTCTCAGGCAATCGGATATTTGTCAATGATTATATAATTATATAATTATATATTGCTGCGCAAAGATGTCGTTCATCGGAAGTCTTGCAGAGGTTGCCCGGAGGCGAGAAGGTGATGTAGAACTTGTTGTACGCTAATACTTCGAGGCTTACCGCTGTTTCTATTCTTGGTCTTAGTAAAACACCTATTTCTCTGTGATACTGACGAGCATATATGCAGTTTAAAGCAGCATCTTGACAATTAACCTCTGGAGCAATCAGGACTAGTCGTGCAAAAAAATAGTTGCAATAGCATCCTATTCGCTATACATTGATATTAGTTGCAATGACATGCTATTTTGAGGGGGTGATGTTTTGAGCGAAAATTGGCGGCAACACGACAAGGGCGGAGAGGAATCGCACGGCCAATTGATTTCGGCCATATACCGTCACATGCAAGTATTGATCTCGGCGGAAATGGCGCCATTCCGAATCGGCAGCGGACAGTATATTTTTCTGATGGCTATTGCGTTTCGGCAGCCCGTCACACAGAAAGAGCTGAGCAAGTCGCTGCTCATTGACAAGACGACCACCGCCAAGGCGATTGCGAAGCTGGAAGCAGAAGGGTATGTCCGCAGGGAAGCCAATCCCGCCGACAATCGCTATCAGTTGCTTTATTTGACTAATGATGGGAGAGAGGTTGTTCCAAAGGTTCAAGAAGCGTTGGCACGCGTGAAAAACAAGACACGGAAGGGCATTGATGACAAGGACTATGAGCTGTTGCTGCGATTGCTTAAAATCGTGCTTAGCAATTTGACCGAGAAGGAGGAGACGGAAGATTGACAGGAAGAGGAGGAGCGGCACTTACGGAAGAGATGTTGACGTGGGAAGGCGTAACGAAGCAACCGCATCGGTTCGGAGGGATAGAATTTCAGTTAAACGGCAAAGAAATCGGCCATCTTCACGGTAACCGACTGTTCGACCTGCTGTTGCTAAAATCCGAGAGGGATCGATGGATCGAAGAAGGAAAGGCAAGTCCGCATCATATGTTCCCCGATTCGAATTGGGTATCCTTATATATAAATTCTGATCGGGATGTTGCGTATGCCGTCGAGATCGCACGTTTTAAATATGATCGTTTGAAAGAACGACAAAACAACAAAATGGAAGGTGAGATGCGAAGTGAGTAATGAAACGTTTCCGTATGAGAAAAAGCGAATGAAAGTATTCGATGTGGAGATGGCGTATGTGGAGGAGGGAAGCGGCGACCCAATCGTCTTCTTGCATGGTAATCCCACATCCTCTTATCTTTGGCGCAACATCATACCTTACGCGCAAAAGTATGGCCGCTGCATCGCGCCTGATCTCGTTGGCATGGGCGATTCCGCCAAACTCCCAAACAGCGGCCCTAACACGTACACCTTCGCCGAGCACCGCCGTTATCTCGACAAGCTGCTCGAACAGCTAGGCGTAAGCGAGCGTGTGACGTTCATCGTGCACGATTGGGGATCAGCGCTGGGGTTTGATTGGTCGAAGCGTCATCCAGATGCGGTAAAAGGCATTGCTTATATGGAAGCGATAATTATGCCGAGCAGCTGGAGCGATATGCCGGAGGAAGGACGCAAGGTGTTTCAAGCGCTTAGGTCTCCGGAAGGGGAAAGTATGGTGCTGGAGCAAAATTCGTTCATCGAGTTTAATTTGCCGGTTAACATCTTGCGCAAATTGTCGGATGAAGAAATGGCCCATTACCGCCGTCCGTTCCTGGAACCAGGCGAAAGCCGCCGACCAATGCTTAGTTGGGCTCGTCAGCTTCCGACCGGCGGCGATCCGGCCGAAGTGATAGCGATTGTCTCCGAGTACGGCGAGTTTCTGGCACAGAGCGCCGTTCCTAAACTTTTCGTTCATTGCGAACCCGGCAGATTGCCGAAAGCCCATATCGAATACTGCCGTTCCTGGCCGTCGCAGACGGAAGTTACGGTCCCGGGCCGCCACTACCCGCAAGAAGACGCACCTGATGCTGTCGGCGAAGCGCTTGCTGCATGGTTGGAAAAATTGGCGTAATGGAATAGAGTTTGAATGGATACGTTTAACCTTGACATCGCACGGCCCGAGCTTATATAATCAGTAATAATAATTTTCCAAAACTCCATAGTCAGCGATGAAGAGGAACAGTACTTGCGCGGCCAGGACCAGAGAGCCGGCGGCTTGGTGAAAGCCGGACCTGAAGCGGAAGGAAGCTCGCCTTGGAGCTGCGCGACCAGCGTGCCCATGTCGGTACGCGAACGCGCCGTATAAGCCTGCGTTATAGGCTCAGAGTGAGCGAAGGGCAAAGCATGCCCGCCGCTAACTAGGGTGGTACCACGGGAATTTGACCTCTCGTCCCTAGCGTTGATCCGCTGGGGGCGGGAGGTTTTATGTTTAGGAGGATGAAGCAGATGAGTCAGGAGCAGCAGCGCCACGGCTACGATCCGCTTGCGATCGAGCCGAAATGGCAGCAATATTGGGACCGCAACAAAACGTTCAAAACGACCGAAGACGCCGATAAACCGAAGTTTTACGCCTTGGATATGTTTCCGTATCCTTCGGGCGCCGGCTTGCACGTCGGCCATCCGGAAGGTTATACGGCCACGGACATCGTGTCGCGCTACAAACGGATGAGAGGCTACAACGTCCTCCATCCGATGGGCTGGGACGCATTCGGCCTGCCGGCGGAGCAGCACGCTCTCGATACGGGGCAGCATCCGCGCGACATCACGTTCAAAAACATCGACAACTTCCGCCGCCAGATCAAGTCGCTCGGCTTCTCGTACGATTGGGACCGGGAATTTAGCACGACGGATCCGGATTATTACAAGTGGACGCAGTGGATTTTTATCCAGCTGTATAAGCGCGGACTTGCCTACGTAGCGGAGGTGTCGGTCAACTGGTGTCCGGCTCTCGGCACGGTGCTCGCGAACGAGGAAGTTATCGACGGCAAGAGCGAACGCGGCGGCCATCCGGTCATCCGCAAGCCGATGCGCCAATGGATGCTGAAAATTACGGAATATGCGGACCGGCTGCTGGACGATCTGGAAGAGCTGGATTGGTCGGAAAGCATCAAGGACATGCAGCGCAACTGGATCGGCAAGTCGACCGGCGCGGAGGTCGACTTCGAGATCGACGGCAGCGACAAGTCGCTGGTCGTCTTTACGACCCGGCCGGATACGCTGTACGGCGCGACGTATTGCGTTCTGGCTCCCGAGCATGAGCTGGTGCCGTCCATTACGACGGAGGAGCAGCGAGCGGCGGTCGAGGCTTATCAAGAAGCCGCGGCGCGCAAAAGCGACCTGGAGCGGACCGACCTCGCCAAGGACAAAACCGGGGTATTTACCGGCGCTTACGCCATTAACCCGGTAAGCGGCGAGAAGCTGCCGATCTGGATTGCGGATTATGTGCTGGCGGGCTACGGAACGGGCGCGATTATGTCAGTGCCGGGCCACGATACGCGCGACTGGGAATTTGCGAAGCAGTTCGGTCTTCCGATCGTCGAGGTCGTGCAGGGCGGAGACGTAACGCAGGAAGCGTACACGGGAGACGGTCCGCACGTCAATTCCGGCGAGCTGAACGGACTTCATAACGAAGAGGCCATCGCGAAAATGATCGAGGTGCTGGAGCAAAGCGGCAAAGGCAAGGCGAAGGTGACATACCGTTTGCGCGATTGGCTGTTCAGCCGCCAGCGTTATTGGGGAGAGCCGATTCCGATCCTTCATCTGGAGGACGGCTCGATGAAGACCGTGCCGGAGGATCAGCTGCCGCTGCTGCTGCCGGACGTAGACGCGATCAAACCTTCCGGCACGGGCGAATCGCCGCTGGCGAACGTGACCGACTGGGTCAATACCGTCGATCCGGAGACGGGCATGAAGGCTCGCCGCGAAACGAACACGATGCCGCAATGGGCGGGAAGCTGCTGGTACTACTTGCGGTTTATCGATCCGAAGAACGACAAGGAGCTGTGCGCCAAAGAGAAGCAGAAGCAGTGGCTGCCGGTCGATTTGTATATCGGCGGCGCCGAGCACGCGGTGCTTCATTTGCTGTATGCGCGTTTTTGGCACAAGGTGCTTTACGATATCGGCGTTGTCGACACGAAAGAACCGTTCCACAAGCTGGTGAACCAAGGCATGATTCTCGGCACGAACAACGAGAAAATGTCCAAGTCGCGCGGCAACGTCATCAATCCCGACGACATTGTCGGCGAATACGGCGCGGATACGCTGCGCATGTACGAAATGTTTATGGGACCGCTGGAAGCGACGAAGCCTTGGAATACGAACGGCGTGGAAGGGACGTACCGCTTCCTGGCCCGCGTCTGGCGATTGTTCGTCGGCGAAGACGGGCAGTTGAACGCCAAGATCGGCGACGGCGAGACGAGCGATGCGTTCAAGCGCGTCTGGCACCGTTCCATCAAAAAAATTACGGACGACTACGAAAACTTGCGCTTCAACACGGCGATCAGCCAATTGATGATTTTCGTCAACGAAGCGTATAAGACGGAGTCGCTGCCGCGCAAGGCGATGAGCGATTTTGTGCAAATGCTGTCTCCAATCGCTCCGCATATTGCGGAAGAGCTGTGGGAAAAGCTCGGCCATGCGGAATCGGTCAGTTACGCAGCTTGGCCGACGTACGACGAGGCATGGACGGTCGACCAGGAAGTCGAAATCGTCGTGCAGGTGAACGGCAAAATCGCGGACCGCGTCTCCATTCCGGCGGATATGGATCAGGCGGCGATGGAGGAAATGGCCAAAGGTCTGGATAAGGTGCAAGAGCTGATCAGCGGCAAAACCGTCCGCAAGGTCATCGCGGTAAAAGGAAAGCTTGTCAATATCGTAGCGAATTAACGCTTAACCCGAAGAGGTGGGCGGCTTTAGCTGAAGAACAGCTATTGTCCGTTCACCTCTTCGCCGCAAAATGCGGTCGTAACCTTCAGCAGGTCTTCGCGGTATTTGGCATGCGTCGCGCGAACAAGCCGGTTGAATACCCCTTCGGTTTCGCGCTGCAGCAGCGCCAGCGCCTGCGCGGTAATGCCTCCGGGAACGGCGACCCGCTGCTGAATCTGTCCGGGCGTCATTCTGCCGTCCGTCAGCAGCAGCCCCGTGCCGAGCAGCATGTTTCCGGCAACCTGCAGCGCATGCTCGCGCGGGATGCCCGTCTCCTCCACCGCCGCTTCCACGAACTGCTCCAGCAAAAAGGCGATAAAGGCGGGACCGCAGCTGGAAAGATCGGACACGATTCGCGTATAGCTTTCTTCGATGCGAATCGGCTCGCTAATATGGGCGAACAGCGCCTCGACCCTTTTTTTGTCCTTTTCCGTCATCGTTTCGCCGTACATACAGAGGGATGCTCCGCTCCAGACCATATTCGTAATGCTCGGAATGACCTTGGCGATTTTGCAGTCCAGTTCGCCCTCGAGGTGGGAGATCAGAACCGGGCTCGTAATGGATACCGCAATTTGGTCGCGCCGGATGACGGGTTTGATTTCGTCGACGACGGTTTTGAATTCATGGGGCTTTACGCACAAAAACACAATGTCGGAGCCGCATGCCGCATCCAGGTTCGCATATTCCGCCCGCAAGCCGGGATATCGGTCGGCCAACGCTTGCGCTTTGGCGAAGGTGCGGTTGCTTACGGCGATTTCAGCCGGAGACAACGCTCCCGCCGCGATAAAGGCTTCGATCAGCAAGCTTCCCATGGAGCCCGTTCCGATAAATCCAACATTCATGTCAAGCCCTCCCCAACCGGCGGTTTTATACTCTTATTAAGCTATTCGGCAAGACTTGTTTCTTATGTCAACCAATGTTCGGAAATGACTCGAAGATCACTATGGCAATCTGTCATTGTTGGAAAGGATGGGGTGAAGCGATGTATAACGGATCAAAAATGATGTCGGGAGGCCGTTGGAAGCTTGCGCTCGTTTGCGCGGCGGGCGGGCTGATGCTGCTGGCGGCGGCTTTTGCCGACGGCAAGCCGCATGGGGAGCGGGAATGGATTCCGCTGAACGAAGCGGTCGAAGCGGCTGTGATGGAGCTGGACGGAGAAAGACGAGGAGCGGCACCCGGCAAGGATGAGGAGGATGGGAAGGCTCAGCCGGAAGGGAGCCGCCGCGGCGATGGTTCGGCAGCGTCGGAGCTGCAAGGCGGCGATGCCGGAGCCGGAGATCGTTCGGGTGCCGGGGATGGCCGGACAGCCGAAGGCGAGGCGGGAACCGCCGATGGATCCGGGGACAATGAAATCCCGGATGCCGGACAGGGAACCGCTTCCGCTGAAACGCCGTCCGTCAGAACGGGCCTCCAGCCGGGCGCCGCTGAAGGCTCGCAAGCCGGGGAACCGGATGCCGGCGCCGACGGACGCATCGACATTAACCGCGCATCGGCGGCGGAGCTGGATGCGTTGAAGGGAATCGGTCCGGCCAAAGCTCAGGCGATCGTGGACGACAGGGAGCGGAACGGCTATTTTGCCCGTGTCGAAGATTTGCTGAGGGTGAAAGGAATTGGCGAAAAACTGCTGGAAGGGATAAAAGAAAGCGTTGTCGCCCGTCCATGATTGTGAGAGAATGGAAATAGACGGTTCGTTTCCGGACGGGCTGTCTATATTAATGATAAGTTGCATGGAGGAGGAGCAAGCATGTCAGAGGAAAAAAAGCTTTCCCTTGAAACGCTATCCGTCCACGGAGGCCAAACGATCGATCCCGCCACAATGTCCAGGGCGGTGCCGATTTATCAAACGACGTCGTACGGATTCAGAGATACCGATCATGCGGCCAATCTGTTTTCCCTGCAGGAATTCGGCAATATTTATACCCGTATTATGAACCCGACAACGGATGTATTCGAGAAACGGATTGCGGAGCTGGAAGGAGCGCCTGCCGCTCTGGCCGTTGCATCCGGACAAGCCGCGATTACTTATTCGATTATGAATATCGCAGGCGCCGGAGACGAGATCGTATCCGCCTCCAGCTTGTACGGCGGAACCTACAATCTGTTCGCACATACGCTGCCTAAGCTGGGCATTTCGGTGAAATTTGTCGATCCGTCCAACCCCGACAATTTCCGGGCGGCCATAACGGACAAGACGAAGGCGGTATTTTGCGAAACGATCGGCAATCCGAAGGGCGACGTGATCGATCTGGAGGCCGTGGCGGGCATCGCCCACGAGAACGGCATTCCACTGATCGTGGACAATACGTTCCCGAGCCCTTATCTGTGCCGTCCGATCGAACACGGCGCCGACATCGTCGTCCATTCCGCGACCAAATTTATCGGCGGACACGGCACGTCCATCGGCGGCGTTATCGTGGACGGCGGCCGATTCGACTGGAAGGCGAGCGGCAAGTTCCCGGGCCTGACGGAACCGGACCCAAGCTACCACGGCGTTGTGTATACCGATGCCGTCGGCCCGATCGCGTATATTATCAAGGCGAGAGTGCAGCTGCTCCGCGACATGGGCGCGGCGTTGTCTCCGTTCAACTCCTTCCTGCTGCTGCAAGGGCTGGAGACGCTGCATCTTCGGATGGAGCGCCACAGCTCCAACGCGCAAGCGGTGGCGGAATATTTGGAGAGGCACGAAGCGGTGGAATGGGTCAACTATCCGGGTCTGCCAAGCCATCCTTCTTATGATCTGGCGCAAAAGTATTTGCCTGCAGGCAAAGGCGCGATATTGACGTTCGGCATTAAAGGCGGCGTCGAAGCGGGCAAAAAAATTATCAATTCGGTGAAGCTGTTCTCGCATCTGGCCAACGTCGGCGATTCGAAATCGCTGATCATTCATCCGGCCAGCACGACGCACCAGCAGCTTGGCGAGGCCGAGCAGGCCGCAGCCGGCGTGGCTCCCGGCATGATCCGGCTGTCCATCGGCACGGAGGGCATCGGCGACATCATTGCCGACCTGGAGCAGGCGATTGCGGCGAGCCAGAAGTAAAGAGAATTGGGATGGTCGTGAACATCATTGCTTAGTCATAAGATGAAAGGAAGATTGGCACGTAATGGTTACCGAGACGAAGGATGCCGTTCGCAAAGATTGGGATACCTATTTTATGGATATCGCTTATATGGTTTCGACCCGCTCCCGCTGTTCCCGCCGCCACGTTGGGGCTTTGCTGGTCCAAGGCAAGAAGCTTCTGGGCACGGCTTATAACGGCGCGCCGATGGGGGTGCCGGATTGCTCGGAGGCGGGCTGCATGATTGCGGAAGAGATCGAGGTCAAGACGGTCGACGGAGTCGAGCGGGTGGTGAAGAAGCAGCGCTGCATCCGGACGATTCATGCGGAGCAAAATTTGCTGCTGTTCACCGACCGGGCGGACCGGGAAGGCTCGACGGTATACGTAACGGACCAGCCTTGCTGGACCTGCGCCAATATGCTCGCAAACAGCGGCATCGTCGAAATCGTCTACCATCGCAGCTATCCGAAAGACAGCGATAAGGTGAGCCGGTTGATGGAACAGAAAGGCATCCGTTTTCGTCAATTGGAGCATTACGATCCGCCGGCGCAAGCGTTGATGGAAGTTTCGCAGTAGGTTGCGCTTATTCCGGCAAGCCCGGATACCGGGCCTTGCAAGCGGAAGCTTGCCGTCATAATCGTTAGAAGGAAGAACCTTCAGCCGATTAGTAAGAATCGGCTGAAGGTTCTTTTTGTTTTGCCGCTTGCGCAGAGCGCGCGTGACAATAGAGCGGCGTATTCCATAGGACGAGAGATGGGGAGGAGAGACGAATGAGCAAGAAAGCAGCCGGAGACGTGAGCGGGTACAGGCAGGCCGTTCCGCCCGGCATGGGAATGGACAGGCGGCCGCTCGTCTGGTTCGCGGCCGCCTGGGTATGCGGCAGCGCGGCTGCGGCGGGGCTTGGCGTCCGCGGGGCGCTGCTGGTTGCGGGAGCCGCGGCGCTGCTTGCGGCGTCCGCGGCGCTCAGCAGGCTCGCATCATGGCGGCTCGCCATGATCTGCCTGCTCGCGCTGAGCTTGGCGGCGGGACAGCGGCTGTGGACGGACAGCCGCAATGCGACGCAGCTGCAAGCGCTGCTGGCCGCCGCCGAAGCGACGGAAGATCCGCGAGCCGCGTTTCCGGCCGAGGCGAGCGGGACGATTGTGAGCGCGGTCGAGATCGACGGCGACCGCGTGCAGTTTCGCTTGGAGGCGGATGCCGTCCAAGCGGGAGGAGAGCGGCAGCCGCTGAAGGGCGGCGAGCGGCTGATCGTGCAGCTCCGGCTGGAAGCCGAGCCGGAGCTGGAGGCCGCCGCGGCGTGGCAGCGCGGCGACCGGGTTGCCGTGGCCGGCGAGCTGACGCGCCCGGCCACGGCTGGCAACAGCGGCGGTTTCGACTACCGCCGCTACTTGAGCAGCCAGCGAATCCACTGGCTGCTCAAGGCGCGG
>CALAWP010000042.1 GCA_937895345.1 uncultured Paenibacillus sp.
TGCCGAATTCCTTTTTATTTTGTCAAAAAAAGTCTGACTTTTTCAGGGGTAACTATTTAGGCTGTGTCCATTATGCGAACCGTTCGGCGGAAAAGCTGTTCGACCATCCGAAAGGCAAAATGATCGGATCGAATTTCCGGGAATGGCTTCGGACGGAGGATTCCCGCACGCTGGAATATTATTATCAGAAGGCGCTGTTCGGCCAGACGCATCGCTTTGAGGTATCGTGTTCGCTCTTGCCGACGTTCGCAAGTACGCTTCTAGTGAAAACGGTTCCAAACCAAATGGACGATACGGTCAGGCGAGTAACGTTTTATCTGGAGGACATATCCGACAAAAAGAGGCAGGAAGCGGACAATCAGGAAACGGCGAGGGAGCTGTGCGAATCCTTTATCGAACATAATCGCGACCCGATTCTGCTGCTCGACACGAAGGCCGTCATCGTTTTGGCCAACCGCGCCTTTTCCGAGCTGCTGGGCTGGAAGAAGGACAATCTGGAAGGCTTTCATATTTTGCAATGTCCGTCCATTCCTCCCCCTCTGGTGCAGCAAATGAAAGACTACTTCCACAAGGTTGTCGATTATTATTCCGGCGGCAACGGGATGGAGCGGGAGTTAAGCTTTTTGGAGACGATCCGGGTGACGGACAGCGGAACGGAATATCAGATGATGTTGACCATTACGCCGATCTACAAACGGGGCGAAATTTGCAACTGGGCCGTCCATTTGCGAAACGTGACCGACAAATTTTCTTTGCAAAAGGAGCTTAAGCAGCTGTCCCTGAAGCAGGAGGTCTCGTCAGAAATCAACAAGCTGGAGCATTTGAATACAGTCAGCCAGCTGGCGGCCAGCATCTCCCACGAGGTAAGAAATCCGTTGACCGTATCGAGAGGATTTATTCAGCTCTTGAGTACCCCGGGACTCGCGGACGCGAAAAAGAGCGAATATATCAAATTGTGCTTAAGCGAGCTCGACCGGGCCGAAGCCATCATTTCGGATTATTTGACCTTTGCCAAGCCGATCCTGGACGACGTTCATTTGCTGGACTTGTACGAAGAGCTGGACTATATCGAAAAAGTGATGGTGCCGTTCGCCACGATCAAAAACGTCGAATATGTCTATCGTCGAAACGACGCGGAACGATTGTACTTTTGCGGAAACGCCAAGAAGTTTCAGCAGGCGGTCATCAATTTGATCAAAAACGGCATTGAAGCGATGGAGGGCGGCGGTGCGATCAGCATAGACGCGAGCTTGGAGGCGAATAACAAAGCGGTGATCCGCATTGCGGACAACGGCATCGGCATGGACGCCGAAGAGCTGCATCGTCTCGGCAAGCCGTTTTATACGACGAAAGAACAAGGAACCGGCCTTGGCACCATGGTCGCCTTCAGCATCATCGAATCGATGCAAGGCGAGATCGAGGTGGAGAGCAAAGCCGGCGAGGGCACATGCTTTTCGATCTATTTGCCGGTCAAAAATCGGCCGGCGGCCAGAGGCTAACTATCTTATCTATTGACATGGCTACTCTTGAGGGTAGTCTTTTTTAGAGCCTGCACAACGTAACCGTAACGCCGTAACTGTAACGAACCTGACAAGCGTTAATCGCTCCAAAATGCCGGATACGAAAATGTAACGAATCAGAGCGGCGCTATTGATTCATATGCGGTCGATACCCAGCCAATTAGGAGGAAATAAGCTCGCCGGCGTTCGTTAGAATTCTGAACCAGTCATTTTAGTCCGAATAAGCTCGCTGAGGTTCGTTGCATTTCTCGCTGCAACTGTAACGAACCTGACAATCTCTAAACGCGCCAAAATAACGGATACGAAAATGTAACGAATCAGAGTGGCGCTATTGATTCATATGCGGTCGATACCCAGCCAATTAGAAGGAAATAAGCTCGCCTGCGTTCGTTAGAATTCTGAACCAGCCATTTTAGTCCGAATAAGCTCGTTGAGGTTCGCTGCATTTCTCGCTGCAACTGTAACGAACCTGACAAGCGTTAATCGCTCCAAAATGCCGGATACGAAAATGTAACGAATCAGAGCGGCGCTATCGAGTTATTTGCGGTCGATACTCAGCCAATTAGAAGGAAATAAGCTCACCCACGTTCGTTAGAATTCTGAACCAGTCATTCTAGTCCGAATAAGCTCGCTAGTGTACGTTAGGCTCGCGCAAAGTTTCCTGTCCGACCAGAATCGATTCCTGACAAATCCGTCCGCCGTGCATCGACTGAAACTTGCACAATTTAAACGGCAAGCGCCTCGGCCGAGCCGGGGCGCTTGCTTCGAATCCGATTTGCAGCGTTTCCCCGAATGGCCATCGTTGCGACTTGGAAGTCGCCTGCTCTTTCGCTGATTTGCAACGTATACCGAATGGCCATCGTTGCGACTTGGAAGCCGACTGCTCTTTTGCTACGTATGCAGCGTATACCGGTTGGCCTTCGTTGCCGCCTGGAAAGCTGCCCGCTCTTCTGCGGACAGCGGCGCGCACTCGGCGGCGGAAACGTTCCGGCGAAGCTGCTCCGCGCTGCTGGCTCCCGGGAGCGCGACGCTGACGGCCGGATCGCCGAGAACATAACGGATGGCGGCTTGTCCGAGGGTGCGGGCGTCGCCGGCAAGCTCTTGAAGCTGGCGGCGCAAGGCCGGCAGTTCGTCTGCGCCGTAATCGAGATAGTCCCGGCCGGTCTTGCCGTCTCCGGCTTCGGTCAAAAGTCCGCCGGCGAGCGGTCCGCGCGCGATCAAGCCGATCCCGTTGTCCGCCAGCAGCGGCAGCGTCTCTTCCTCGGGCCGGCGGTCCAGCATGCTGTATTGGCTCATGACGCTGGCGATGCCGGAGCGCCGAACGTATTCCCGGATGACGTTCGGCCGAATGGACGAGATGCCGTAGAAGCGGATCCAGCCTTCCTGCTTCAGCTCCTCGAACGCTTCGATCGTTTCCTCGATCGGATCGTCGATAGTGCCTCCGTGAAGCTGATACAGATCGATATAATCGGTTTCCAGCCTTCGCAGACTGTCTTTCACCGCGGATTTGATGTACGCTTTGGACGGGTCCCAAACCCAACCGTCCTGTCTCGGCACCCGGCGGTTGCCGACTTTGGTGGCGATGATGACGTCGCCGCGGCAATGGCGCAACGCCCTGCCGACAAGCTCTTCGTTCCGTCCCGCATCGTACAGATCGGCCGTATCGAAAAAGTTGACGCCAAGCTGCAGCGCTTCGCGGATGATGGACGCGGCTTTCGTTTCCTCCGTCCCCAGCGACATACAGCCGAGACCGATTTCGCTGACGTACAAGTCGGACGTTCCGAGCCGGTTTCGTTTCATACAAAAAACCTCCCCTGTCATAATCGATGATTCCGTGCAAATATTGTATCATGTGCAGGCTGCGCATTGCATGGAAGATGAGGGCGGATGGCAACGATAACAACGAGCACAACGAGAGCACAACGAGCACACCGAGCACAACGAGAACACCGAGAACCGAGCACAACGAGCACAACGAGCACACCGGGCACACCGAGAACAACACTAGCACTACAACCATCTCATGCGACGAAATAATAGGAGGCGATAAGATGAAGATGCGGGTTTTTGCCGCGGTGCCCGTGCCGGGACCGATCAGGGAACAGCTGCAACTTTGGGCGGAGGAAGTCAGAGGCAAGACTGCTTTCCGGAAATGGGTTCATCCGCTCGACTATCATATTACGCTGCAATTTTTGGGGGAGGTCGGCGAGGCGAAGCTGGTCGAGCTCCGCGCCGCGCTCCAAACGGTACAAGCGGCTCCTTTCACGCTTCGTTTGCACGGCGCGGGTCTGTTCGGACCGCTGAAAGCGCCCCGCGTGCTGTGGGCGGCGGTTGCCGGACAAAAGGAAGAGCTGGTCTCGCTGCACGGGAAAGTGCTGCAGGCGACGCAGCCGCTAGGTTTTGTGCCCGAGGACCGGCCTTATGCTCCGCACATTACGCTGGCTCGAACCGGCGAAACTGGAGGCGTATTCGACCGGGCCGCGCTCTCAACCGCTCCTTCCGGCGCGCAGTGGACGGCGGATCGGTTCGTGCTGATGCGCACGCATATGCATGCTTCGCCGATGTACGAGAAGCTGGAGGAGTATTTTTTTGTTTAATCGCATTGCAAAATGCCGGTGCCGTTGGCGCGGGCTGTTTTTTTGCCCAACTATTGGTGCATTTTGTAATTTTGAACAAATATTCATGAGAGAAAAAATGTTCTTGCTAACATTTCCAGCACACGCTATAATGTGCTTGTGAATTATTTTTCTGATATGAACAAATGTTCAGACAAAAGGGGGTGTATCGAATTGGATTCAAATCAGGAAAGAACAAGGCTGCTTGTGAAGGTGAGTTCCCTTTATTATATCGACGGCATGAATCAGCAGGAGATTTCGGTCCGCCTGGGCATTTCCAGACCGAAGATCAGCCGGCTGCTGGCTTCGGCCAAGTCGGAAGGAATCGTGCAAATCAACATCCGCAACCCGTTTTCGGAGGAACAGACGTACGAGCGCGCCCTTTCCGAAACGTTCGGCATCAAGGACGTCACCGTCGTCCACGTTCCGAACGGGGATAAATCGATGGTCGAGCTGCAGCTGGCTCGCGCGGCGGCCGCACTGCTGGAGAATATGATCCGGGACCGCGACATCGTCGGCATTATGGCCGGCCGGACGATCGCCAGCGTCGGCAGAGAGCTCAATCCTTCCGTCAAGAAGGACGTTCAGTTCGTACCGATGATCGGCGGCTGGGGTTCCGAAGGAGCGGCTTGGCATGCCAATTCCAACACCCGGATTTTTGCCGAGAAGATGAAGTCGCGTTATTTGCTGCTGAATGCGCCCGCAGTGGTGGCCTCTTCCGAATCGCGCAATCATTTTTTGAACGAACAGGAAATTTCCAACGTGCTGACTACGGCCCGCAAGGCGTCCGTCGCGCTGGTCGGCATTGGACAAGTGTCCGGGAAATCGGCCATCGTGCAGTCGGGTTATTTCAGCGGAGAAGAAATCGACAAGGTCCGTGCATTGGGCGCCGTATCGAACATTTGCACCTCGTTTCTCAATTCCACGGGCGAGCGGATTCCGTATGAAGCCGAATCCAGAATGATCGGATTGGATGCGGACGATATCCGGAATATGGCGAACGTCGTCGCCATCGCCAGCGGCAGCGACAAGGTCGAAGCGATCGCCGCGGCGCTCCGGGGAAGATGGATGAATGTGCTCGTCACGGATTTGGCGACCGCCAAGCAAGTGCTGGATTGGCATCGATCGCATCCCGTCCGGAATTAGATTCGGAATTTGCGAATCAACAGGCTCACCTACTTTACATTTAACAGGAGGCAACGAACATGAAAAAAACGATAATGGCATTGACAGCGCTTTTATTAATGATGACATTGGCGGCTTGCGGATCGGGCAGCGGCAAAGGCGACGGCTCGAAAACGATTTCCATTCTGACGCCGTATCTGTCCTCCGTCACGACAAACGAGATGGTTGAATCGTTGAAGAAACAAGCGGCCGATAAAGGCTGGAAAACGAACGTGATCGATACGAAAGGCGATGTCGGCCAGCTGGCAAGCCGGATGGAGGACGCCATCTCGTCCAAATCGGACGCGATCATTATCGTGAGCACCGATCCGAACCAGCTGAAGAAACAAATTTTGAAAGCCGAAGAGAACGGCATTCCGGTATTCGGCAGCGACTCCGGCTATATCGAAGGCATGACGATGAACGCGACAAGCGACAATGCGGAAATGTCGAAGCTCATTACCGAGTATCTGTTCGAGAAAATCGGATACGAAGGCAACCTCGTTGTTCTGACGCATCGTCCGCATCCGGGCGTTCTGGCGCGCACCGTGCAGCTGGACGAAATGATCGGCGCCAATGTCGGCATCAAAAAATTGACGGAACAGCAAGTCGACGTGCCGGGTCCGATTGAAAATGCCCGCCAAAAGATGGAAAGCCTGCTGCTTTCCAATAAAGAAGAAGGTTCGATCACGGCGGTATGGACCGGCTGGGACGAAGCGGCCATCGGCGCGGCTCAGGCGATTGAAGCGGCAGGTCGCACCGACATTATCGTAACGGGCATCGACGGCAACAGCCAAGCGGTGGACATGATCCAAAAGGGAAGCCCTCTCGCAGCGACCGTTAAGCAAAACTTTACCGGCATGACTGAAATCGTCATCAAGCAAATCGAACTGGTTTTCCAGGGACAGCCTGTCGAAGGTACGGAATTGTACGCGCCTGCCGAGCTGATCACACCATAACTAACGGCAAGGAGGGGTAATCTTGTCTCTGCTTAGAGTGGATGGCCTCAACAAAATATTCGGACAGCATTACGCGCTTTCCAACGTAAGCTTTGAGATAGGCCCCGGCGAGGTTCATGCGCTCGTCGGGGAGAACGGGGCGGGCAAGTCGACGTTTATTAAGATCGTAACCGGGGTGTATGCGCCCGACGGCGGGACGATTGCCTGGAAGGGCAAACCGGTCCATATCGGCAATCCCGGTGACGCAAGAGCGATCGGCATTAACGTCGTCCACCAGGACCGTCACCTGATTCCTTCTTTTACGGGTTATGAAAATTTGTATCTCGGCCTGTCGTATCCGAAAGGCAAGCTTGGCGTCGGCGTTCATTGGAAAGAAATGAAGGAACGCGCCAGAACGCTGATGGAGACGTACGGCGTCAAGCTGAACATGAACAAGACGGCCCAGCGGATGTCTCCTCCCGAGAAGACGATGCTGGAAATATTGCGGGCAATGATGCTCGAATGCAGCCTGCTTATATTGGACGAGCCGACGGCATCGCTGACGGATCAGGAATCGGAGCAGCTGTTCGAGCTGATCGGCAAGCTGACGCAAGCGGGAACGTCCATCCTGTACGTCTCTCACCGGATGGACGAAATTTTCCGCTTGTCCGACCGCATCACCGTGTTCCGAAACGGCAAACATGTCGCGACGGTGAATCGGCAGGATACGGACCGGGACGGTCTGATTTCGCTCATGAATGACAACGAATACAAAAAAGCAAACCGCGAGGAGCGGAATGTGCCGCCGGGCAAGCCGGTGTTGGAGGTGCGCGGACTCTCTTCCGAGGACGGCAAAGTGAACGGCGTCAGCCTGCACGTGCGGGAGGGCGAGGTAGTCGGCATCTTCGGCTTGGCCGGCGCCGGCAGAACCGAGCTGCTGGAGACGATTTACGGCTTGCGGCGCAAATCGGGCGGCGACATCGTCATCCAGGGCAAGCCGCAATCGTCGGCCAGCCCCCGAAGCTCGCTGGACCAGGGCGTCGTATTGATTCCGGAGGAGCGCAAGCGCGATGCGCTGGTGCTGGGAATGTCAATCCGCGAAAATATTACCCTGCCGGTGCTGCGCAAATTTTCGGGCGGACTGAAAATGCGCAGGAAGACGGAGCTGCGGGAGGCGGAGCGCTGGATGGCCGATCTGAAGGTGAAGGCATCCGGCGCGGAGCAGGCCGTCGGGCAGCTGAGCGGCGGCAACCAGCAGAAGGTCGTCTTCGCCAAGGCGCTTATTTCTTCGCCGGTACTGTTTCTATGCGACGAACCGACCCAGGCGGTCGACATCATGACAAGGGAAGAAATTCACCGCTTGCTGAAAAGCCAGGCGGATGCGGGCGGCGCGGTGCTGTTCGTTTCGTCCGACTTGCAGGAAGTGCTGGACATTGCGGACCGGCTGTACGTGCTTCACGAGGGGCGCATCGCGGCCGAGCTGCCTAATCGGGACGTGTCGCCCGAGCAAGTGCTGGCCTACTGCTTCAGCCAGGGAAAGGATCGTGAAAGTTAACATGACAGAAGCTCGCAGAAGTATATCCTATATCCGGTTGATTCGCACCTACGGAACCGTTATGGCCGGCGTGCTTATTATTTTGGCGTTCTCGCTCTTAAGCCCGCATTCGTTCGCCACGATCGACAACGCGATCAATATCAGCCGGCAAATCTCATTTTTGGTCATTATTGCGCTGGGCGCCACGCTCGTTATGGCGGTCGGAGAATTCGACCTGTCGGTCGGCGCGATGGCAAGCATGGGCGGCGTATTTGCGGCCAAGCTGGCCGTAGCCGGCTATCCGATTTTCTTCGTTATTTTGCTGCCGATGCTGGCCGCGCTGGCCGTCGGCTACGTGAACGGCTGGATCGTCACCCGGTTTAAAGTGCTGTCGTTTATTACGACGCTGGCCATGGGGACAATTATCGGAGGCATCAATTTTCGCATTACGGGAGGGGCAACGGTGTTCGAGAACATTCCGGACTCCTTCCTTTATCTCGGCCAGACGGAATTCGGCGACATTCCTTTGCTTTCGGTCATCATGATTTTTATGACTATTTTATTCTGGTATATCATGACCCATACGGCGTTAGGACGCAAGCTGTATGCCATCGGCGGCAACGAATCGGCCTCCCGCGTGGCGGGCGTTCGGGTCGCCTTTAACAAAAACGCGGCTTTTGCGCTGTGCGGCATGCTGGCCGCCATAACGGGCATTCTGATGGCTTCCCGTCTGGGTTCCGCGCATCCGAACGGCGGGGACGGGCTGTTCCTTAACGCTTACGCCGCGGTTTTCCTTGGCATGACCTCGTTCAAGGAGGGGGTGCCGAATGTGTGGGGCACGTTTGTCGGCGCCGCCATTATCGGCATTCTGGCGAACGGCATGACGATTCTCGCCGTGCCTACGTTTATGCAGGATGTCATTACCGGCTGCATCGTCATTGCCGCCGTACTGATGCAGAAGCTGGGACGTGGCAACTCATGAGGGATCGGATATGGAACGTCCGCAATCGGGAAGTTTGGCAGGCGGCCAAGCAGCGCGGGGAAGCGCTGCTGATCGGGTATTTGGTTGCGGGCGATCCCGATACGGATGAATCGCTCGCCGTCATTCAGGAAATCGTGGAAGCCGGCATCGACGTCGTGGAGCTCGGCATCCCGAGCCGATCGCCGCGGATGGACGGTCCCGTTATTCAGCGGGGCCACCAAAGGGCGATTATGGGAGGGATGGACTCCGAGGAGACGCTGCTGGAGCATATTCGCAGCATCCGGGACAGGGTGTCGGCTCCGATATGGGCGATGGGCTACAAAGCTGACGTCGTGGAAGGCGGACTTTATTTGCGGCTGGCGGAGGAAGGATTGATCGATGCGCTGGTGCTTCCGGACTGTACGCTGGAGGAGCAAATCGAGGTGCAGAAGCTTGTGGCCGCCAAAGGGATCGATGTCGTACGGTTTGCCAACGGCTCGATGGACGAGGCGTCTGTACGAACCGTTTGCGACGGAGCTTCCGTTATTTACGCCATGTCCTACGCCGGGCAGACGGGAGATCCGATGGCCAACGTTACGGATTTGTCCGTCCTGTGCGCCCGGCTGCGCCGGTATTTGCCCGACGGTATGCTTGTTGCGGGATTTGGCCTTCGCACGCCCGAACGGGTGGCGAATGCGATACAGAGCGGCTTCGACGGCGCGGTGGTCGGCTCGGCTCTGGTCGCCCGCCGGGAGAACGGGGAAAAGGATTCGTTGTACCGCCTGGTGGCGGAAATGAAGATGGGGACGATGCACGTCTCCGGCGAAGGCGAGGGGATGACTTCGTGACTTATATGGCCTCGTTCGATATCGGAACGACCAACGTCAAGGGCGTGCTGGTCGATCGCTCGGCGTCGATTCTCCATGAAAGCAACGTTTCGCTCGAAGTGAGCCATGCGGACGGATTCGTGGAGCAGGACCCGGAAAGCTGGTATCGGGCGATATCGGAAATCGCGCGGGAATGGTTCCGCGCCGGGGTCAGCCCGGATCGGATCGCGCTGCTCTCCTTCAGCGGCCAGATGCAGGATTGCATACCGGTAAGGGCGGACGGCACGGCCGTGCGCCCGGCCATCCTGTATTCCGACGGACGGGGAGCCCCGTATGCCGATCGGCTGCTTGCGGAGCTGGGAGAAGAAACGATCGTCCGCGAGACCGAAAACCATATGGACGGCACGCTGACGCTGCCGAAGATCATGTGGCTGCGCGAGAACGAGGCAGACGCCTATCGCGAATCGGCCTCGTTTCTGATCAGCGCCAAAGACTACGTCATCGCCCGCTTGACCGGCGCTTTCGTGACGGACCCGACCTCGGCGGCGACGGCCGGCTGCATGAATATCCGGACCCGCTCCTGGATGACGGGTTGGCTGGAGCGCTTCGGGCTGGAAGCGTCGAAGCTGCCGAATATTCTTCCTTCTGATGCGGTAGCGGGCGAGATTCACGCGCAGGGAGCGGCGGAGACCGGCTTTGCCATTGGGACCCCCGTCCTGTGCGGCATCGGCGACGCCGGGTCGGCAACGCTCGGCGCGGGCGTCTACCGGGAAGGCGAAGCTTATGCCTATATCGGCACGACCGGCTGGGTGGCGGCCGCTTCTGCCGGATTTATGGACGTTCGCAGCGGCGCCTTCAACCTGGCGTATGTGGAGAACGGCCGGCAAATCGCGATCGCCCCGATGACGAATGCGGGGAGCGCGCACAAGTGGGCGGCCGGCGTGTTCGGCTCCGCTCCGCCAAGCCCGGACGGCTCGCCGGACTTTCAAGCGTTCGACGAAGCGGTCGCCAAAGCCGACAGGAGGTCCGGGGTGCTGTTTCTGCCGTACTTAAACGGCGAACGCTGTCCGGTGCAGGACGTCCATGCGAGCGGCAGTTTCATCGGCTTGCGCGCCACAACGACGAAGGAGCAGATGGGCGCGGCCGTGCTGGAAGGCGTCGCGTTCGCGATTCGGCAGGTCATGGAGCTGGTCGTTGGCCGCGATGCGGAGCTTCGGGTTACGCTGATCGGCGGAGGCGCCAAAAGCAAGGCATGGTGCCGTATTATTTCGGACGTGCTGCAATGCGAGCTTGCCGTGCCGGACGATTCGCAATATTTGCCGTCCATCGGCGCGGCGGTGCTCGGATTTCCCAAGCTCGGCTGGGGAGAAGATTTCGAAGCGCTGTGCGGCAAGCTCAAAGCGGGCCAATCGGTGGAGACGTTCAAGCCGAACCGCGACTTGGCCGATTATTACGGCAGGCAGTTCGACAAATACAAACGGATGTACGCGCAGCTTGCGCCGTTATATGAAATGCCTTAATCGAAGCCGGCAGCCGCTCTGCAAACAGAGCGGCTGCCCTTTTTAATGGCTGTTAGAACAAGCTCCGAAGGTTGAAAGGCACGGGCTCGGCACATACTGTAACAAACCGCTGGCATGACTTGCCAGGCCGATTCCCCCGCAAATTGCGGTCCGATTCACGAACGTTATAGCGAGGTGATCAACCATGCTGAAAAAACGCTGCTTGTTTTGCAATGAACTGGTGCCGGTCGAAACGGACGGAGAATACGAGACGATCTTCCAATGCATGTGCGCTCCCGATGGCCGTTACCGGATGCCTGCCGGGAGCTGGGACCGAATTCAGTCGCTGGAATACGGGAAGAAGCATAAGCTGTTTCCACTTGTATCCGGCTATATTCGCCAGCGGGCGGAGCGGGATCGGCAGGGTCAAGTGACGCTGACGTTCGATGAGGTGCTGGGCGTCGAGGATTCGACCGAAGTTCCCGTTTCGATCGAACAGAAGGCTAACCGTTTGACGGCTTATCTGTACAGCCGTTCGGAACGGCCCGGTCAGCCCGTCAATCTGCATCCGTTGTCCCGCCACAGCAATTTGACCTTTTCTCCCACGCTGCAAGAGCTGGTGTTTATTATCGAGCAGCTCCGGGAAGGAGAGCGGATTACGAGAGAAGGCTCCGTTCTCCGGCTCACCGAACAGGGCTGGCGGGAATGCGCGGAACGGGAGGCGCAGCGCGGGGGAAAGCCGTGCGTCGTGCTGGTCGAGGAGCCGGCGGCCCGCGAGCATGCAAGCGAGGAAATCGTAACGGTGCTGCGACAGTACGGCTACGAGCCGGAGGTTATTTCGCCTTCGTTCGACGACCTGGCCCAGGATGCCGCGTGGTTCGAACATTTAAGCGCGTGCAAGCTGGCCGTTGCCGAATTGGCGAACGCCGGTCCGGCGCTTTATTGGGCGGCCGGCTGTGCGGAAGCGCTGAAAATTCCGGCGATATGGACGCTGTGGGATGGCGCGGACGAAGCGGAGTTCGCGCCTAACATGGCGCTTAAACCGTTGATTTGGCGGACTAAGGAGGATATCCGGCAAGGATTGGCGAAGCGGTTTGCGATCCATGCGGCCGGCGCTGTCGGGACGGAATCGTGATGAGGCTTCCCGGCGTCTGAATCCGATCAGGCCGGCCCGCCGTAATAGGGGCAGGCAATTTCCCAAGGAGGAATGGACATGCGAACGGATTGGCGAATCGCGGAGGAAGCGATCGGCCGCATTAGGGTGGAAGGCAACGACCGGAACGAAGCGGTCGGCGTTTACGGTTACGCGGAAGGGCTGCATTGCGTCGGTCTCGGCACGGACGCCGCCGTATTTGTATACGACCCGGCGCCCGGCTATGCGTACAAAATTTATACCGAGCGCGCCCGGCATAAGATCGCCGTCGAGCGGGACGTCTATTTGAAGCTGGCCGGCATTCCTTATTTTCCGACGTATTACGGGGACGGTCCCCGTTATTTGGTCATCAGCCACGAGCCGGGGCCGACCTTGCTGGATTGCCTGCTGCAAGGCATACCGGTGCCCCGGCAAGTCATCGACGACGTCGAGGAGGCCCGCCGGCTCGTCCGGGCGAGAGGGCTTAACCCCCGGGACATTCATCTGAAAAATGTCGTAATGCGGAACGGCCGGGGCAAAGTGCTGGACGTTTCCGAATATGCGCCGGCCGGCGGCGACAAGCGGTGGGAGCATCTGAAGTGGGCTTACGATACCTTTTACCCGGGCCTGGAAGGCAAAAAAATGCCGCTGTGGCTGCTGGACGCGATCAAAAACGGATACCGCAAGCTCGACGACGCGAACTCCGGCGTAGAAGAATTCGCTCAGCGGATGGGCCGTTTATTTTCGCGTTTCATGAAGTAAACGGGTCGCATATCTTTACAGACGAACAAACATTCGGTATTATGGGGTTGGATGATTTTACCGAATGTGGAGGTATTATAGATGGGAAGAGTGGTATTGTTTGAATTAAGCAGTCAGGATCCCGAGCGTGCGGCCGCTTTCTATACGTCCGTGTTCGGATGGCAGATTGCAGAGCCGAATTGGGGCTATTATCCGGTTACGACAGGAGACGACCGCAAGCCGGGCATTAACGGAGGCATTTCCAAAGGCCCTCAAGATTTTCCTCATGGCACGCGAATGCAAATCGAAGTGGACGACATCGACGAATCGATCCGTAAATCGGTTGAAGCCGGCGCTCAGATCGTTAGGGACAAGATGGAGTTCGACCAGTATTATTTGGCCTACCTGGTCGATCCCGTGGGCAACGGCATCGGATTAATCCAACATAAAGGATAATCGGACGGGATATGGCGGAAAGGGCTGCTCCTTCGCCCTTCTCCACGATCATCAAGCGCGTCATGCGGACGTTTGGGGCTGCGCGCCGCTATCGCATCCGTTCGCGCCTATACAGCTGAAAGTAGTTTTCCAGCTCATGCTTTCCCGTCGGGGGAGCTTCCAGGTTCATACCCATGCAATCGTTAAAAAAGGACGATACCGCATGCAAGCGTCTGTTGAAAGGGTATAGCAGAGAGATTCCGATGTTGACCAGGGGCCGGGGCAAAGCGACGACTTTTGCCGGTTTTCCCAGCGAGCGAACGGCCAATTCCGCCAATTGCCGGTGCGTGTATACGCGCGGGCCGCCGACGGCTGCTTCGCGCATGCCCTGCTCAGCGGCCTGCACGCATATGTCCGCCACATCTTCGCCATGAACGGGATTGAGCGTATGTTCCCCGGATCCGATTACATATACGCGTCCCTTCTCCGCCATATGAAGCAGCGCGGTCAAATCGGAAAAAAAACCGGTCGGTCTTACGATTGTATACGGCATTCCCGATGCCGCCAGTTCCGAGACGAATCGTTCGCGGGCGCTTACAATTTCATTTCGTATCAGCGCAGAAGCCATATAAACGGAAACAAAGATGAAACGAGACACGGAAGGCGAGCTTTGAGCGGTTCGAAGCAGATGGAGATTGCCCTGGTAGTCTACTTCGCGGAATGACAGCGAATCCTTCTGCCGGGTAATTCCTATAGACGAAAAAACGACATCGATGCCGTCGCAAGCGCCGGCTATCGTTTCGGGCCGCGTTACCTCTCCTGTATACACGTCGTCGACATGCTCCAGCACGGCCGGTTCCAGAAACGGTCCTTCCCGGCCCAGCTTTTCCGGATTGCGAACGAGCGCCCTGACCCAATAGCCTTTTTCTTTGAAGCGCCGGACGGCGTATCTCCCCAAATATCCGGAAGCCCCGGCTACCAGCACCTTTTTCATCGATTTCGCTCCTTACGCCGTTAGAATTCGATTAAAGATTATATTCTATTATTTCATTTTTTATTATACCAGACTGGAAAATACTTGCGGAAAACGATATTCTTAAGACGATGAGAGAGGCTGGTTTGTGCAGCTCGATCATCCCATTTACAAATGGTGGCGGAGGTTATCGGCATGAAGCAAATCGTAACGGTGTGGGGGGCGAACTTTGCCGGCGAAGACGAGCTTGGCGGCTTTGTCCAAACCGGCTGGGACGACGATGGCGAGGCTGTTCCCTCTTTATTTATGCGAACGATCGGGACGTCCCGGATCGATGAAGATTTTATGGAGGTGCATTACGTAGGCCGAGAGTATAGCTTGGAGGCCTTTGCGGATTATTTGCGCAGCGAGTATCGGTCCGACGAGATGTCGTTCGCCGAACAGTTGCCGGCCAACTTGGAAGAGACGCTGGGGAACTATAACTCGTTTATTGTTATATACGGAAACGATTCGGGATACGGCGCGGTCAACGACGAACTGTTCACCATAAGCGGACGGCCGGAAGGCTCGGCTGCAGCGCTCCTGCTCCGCGTCGTCTTTTAACGGACGTTCCATACATTTACAGCGAAAGGCGGTTAATCGATGAAAAGCATTAAACCGGGCCGCGGCCCGTCGGCGATGGGAGCGGCCGGCAGCATTGCCGTAGGCGTCTTCGGCATTTTTTGGACGATTATGGCGGCTAGTATGGGCGCACCGGTTTTTTTCGTCTTTTTTGGCCTTATTTTCGTAGGGATCGCGGCGATGCAAGCCGTCTATCATTTCAAAAACGCCACCGGAGCCAATCGGATGTCTCTGTACGATATTACCGATGCGGATGCCGAACCGGATCCTTTGGACCCGTACCTGCGTCAGCATGGCCGCCGTCCCGCGCAGCAACGGCCGCAGTCGGAGCCGGAGCCGTTGGAGGAGGAGGTCTATAAGTTTTGCCCGTATTGCGGCCGCAAAGTGCGCCATGAGTCTTACCGGTTTTGTCCGGAGTGCGGGAAAGAGATTCAGGCCCGGGAAGGAGATGATTTCCGTTGACCACACCGGTCATACCGATACTTAGAATGTTTGATGAAGCCAAGGCGAAGCAGTTTTATTTGGAGTTTTTGGGGTTTCGGCTCGATTGGGAGCATCGTTACGAAAGCGGCTTCCCGCTTTACATGCAAGTTTCGCTTGGCGAGGCCATTCTTCATTTGTCCGAGCATCACGGCGACTGCACGCCGGGCGCCGCGGTCCGAATCGAATCCGATGCGCTGGAGGAGCAGTGCCGGGAGCTGAACCGCAAAAACTATTCTTACGCCAAGCCCGGCATACAGGAAACTCCATGGAACATGCGAGAGATGACCGTCACCGACCCGTTCGGCAACCGCCTCGTCTTTTACGAGCGGTCCGGCCGGTATTAAGCTAAATACAATCAAAAACGGCCTGTCTTTGCCATGTTGGCAGCGGACCGTTTTTGATTTACGCTTCCTTTTCCCGTCTTCTGATCGTATACATGCATTTTTTGCCGCCTTTGGCGAGGCATTCCGGTCTCGCGACATGCGCATCTAGCAATTCCTCGAACAGCTGCAGCTCGCATTTGCAGGCATGGTCGTACTTGTTGGCGATTTGGGAGATCGGGCAATTATGCTCGATCAAGACATATTCGCCGTCGGCGCGGCGTTCCCATTCGGCCATATACCCGTTTTCGTTTTGAATCCGGGCAAGCAGCGACACCTTGTCCTCGAAGCTTCTATTTTCCATATATCCCGCATATTTTTTGTACAAGGAGTCTTTACGGCGCTCGAACAGCCGGGCTACCGTCGCCTGGCCGGATTCCTGCTCCAGCTCGCTCAGCAAATCGAGGGCGACGGCGTGGTAACGGTTCGGGAACAGCGCCTCGGAGCGTTCGGTCAATTGAAAGACGGCCGTCGGCCGGCCCATCGGCTGCCGGACGGTCCTGGACGCGACAAAGCCGTCGCGCTCCAGATTGTCGATATGGCGGCGTACCGCCATGGACGTAATGTCGAGCCGTTCCGTCAGTTCCTTGGCGCTTAATTCTCCGTTCGTCTTGAGAAGATGCAGAATCGTTTCGCGGGTGGACCTATCCTGGTTGCTTTGCATGGGATTTCACCGCCTTGTCTCTCAGCTCTCCAGCCCCTTCAGCCGTTCATTCGGCCGAGGCCATGTTGACGGCAACGCAGGCGTCGGAGCAATGTCCGCCGTACGCGGTTTCGCAATCGTCGCAAGTAATGTGCTGCAGATGGCAGGCGTCGTTCGCGCAGTTGATAAAACGGTCGGCAGGTTTTCCGCAATGATGGCAGCGGCCGACGACGATGTCTTCGTCGGTATGGTTGATCGGCACGGAAATGCGCTCGTCGAAGACGTAACATTTGCCGTCGAACAAGCGGCCTTGCACATCTTCGTCCTTGCCGTAGGTGACGATGCCGCCTTCCAGCTGATACACTTCCTGGAAGCCTTCCTTCAGCATAAAGCCGCTTAGCTTCTCGCAGCGAATGCCGCCGGTGCAGTACGTCAGGATAGGCTTGTCTTTGTATTCGGCCATATTTGCCCGAATCCAATCGGGAAATTCCTTGAAGCTGTCGACCTCCGGACGGATCGCGTTGCGGAAATGGCCCAAATCGTATTCATAGCCGGTCCGGCCGTCAAGCACGATGACATCGTCCCGCTGCAGCATGTCGTGAAACTGCTTCGGATTCAGCCGTTGCCCGCTGATCACATTCGGGTCCAGCTCGTCGTCCACGCGAAACGTCACCAGCTCTTTTTTGTACCGGACGAACATTTTTTTGAAGGCGTGGCCGTCCGTTTCGTCGATTTTGAACCACAGATCGGCAAACAGCGGATTGTTCCGCATATCCCGCATATAGCGTTCCGCCTGCTCCGCCGTGCCGGACAGCGTGCCGTTGATGCCTTCGTCGGCGATCAGGATGCGGCCTTTAATGCCGAGCTCCTTGCAATAAGCCAGATGGTCTTGCGCAAACTGCTCGGCATCGGGAATGTTCACAAATTTATAAAACAGCAATATCGCGTAGCTAGAAGTTACTTTTTGCATAAAATCCACCTTTTCCGTATAAGAGAAGCTTCAGCGCGTCGGCGCGCCTAAGACTACATATTACACTATTATTTATAAAAAGTATTGTAATCGGTTCGAAAAGTATTGACAAGCGGTAAGTGGTTCCTTCTATATTATATACATAAACATATAGAAAGTATAATAACAAATTGAAGGGAGCTGCATGGTATGAGTTATGTGATAACGTCTGCCTGCATTGGAGAAAAAGCGGGGGATTGCGTGGCGGTATGCCCCGTCGATTGCATCGAAGACGGAGGAGACCAATATTTGATCGATCCCGACATTTGCATCTCTTGCGGCGCATGCGAAGCGAGCTGTCCGGTGTCGGCCATTTACTACATCGACGATGTGCCGCAGGGAGAGGAAGCGTATATTCAGAAAGCGGTCGATTTTTTTGCCCAAAAGTAGGCGGGAGATCGGCGCTGCCCTTAACCTTGCGGCATGCCGCAAGGAAGGGACCGTACTTCGGAAATAAAACGCCGCCCGTTGAAATCGTTACCATCTTATGCCGGGCAAAGCCCGGTTCGGCATAAAGTCGCCTTCCCTGTGGAATGCTAAGCGCGCTTGGCAAATATTCCAATGCAGGGAGGGACACGATCATGCATATAAAAACGATAACGGCAGCTATTGCCGCCGCAGCGCTGTTTGCCGCGATGCTGCTGCCGGTGTATGCCGACAATTCGAAGAGCGGTTCGATGGAAAACTACAGCGGCAAATCGATGGGGCAGACGGTTCCCGACACGGGCATGAGGGCAACCGACGAAGACCGCGCGACGACGGAAGCGGCCCGTGGGGCGGATCGGGCGCGCAACGTGCTGGATCCCGCTTACGACCTCGACGTAGACCGGGACGGCAACACGATGCGGACGGATGCGGGGCGCTTCAGGGCCGCCGCCGCCAACCGGGACGGCGCCGACTGGAGCTGGCTCGGACTGCTGGGGCTGCTCGGTCTTATCGGATTGCGCAGCCGCAACAACGGCCGCGCCTGACTCAACAAACGATGCCGCTCAGGACCGTTTCCGGCCTTGAGCGGCATTGTGCACCATTTAGGTTCGCACGATACAAGCGGAGTGAGGAAATCGAACTTAGTTACTCCACGATGAGCAGCCGAGGCGAGGTTGCGGCGATCATGCGGGAGGACAACCAGGAGCCGAGGGCGGCGGGAACGATCCCGAAGCTCGCGGCTATGGCGATGCCGCTCCAATTCAAGACTAAAGGCAATTCGACGATGCCATAGGAGCCCAATACGGCTTCCAGAGCGCCGGGCATCAGCCATACGCCGCCGAAGATGCCGAGCAGCGCCCCGATCGCCGCCAGCACGGAAGCGGAGGCGGCCAGGGAGACGCGAATGCGGGCGGACGACATGCCGATCGTCTTGTAGACGGCAAAGGTCATGCTGTCCTTGCGAAGCTGAATCCGGCTCGTGCTGTAGACGATAACGGAAGCGATGCCGATAAAGAGCGCACCCATTAGAATCATGGGAAGGATAAGAAGGCCGACCGCTTCGGTAAAGACGGAATCAAGCAGCTCCCGTTGCGTAACGATGGACAATGCCGGCTGGAAGCGGCCGTTATATTCCTCGGCGACGGCATCGGCCTGGCTGCTGTCGTAAAGATTCAAATAGGCTACGGAATACGACGAGTAGTCCGGATGAACGGCCGTCAAGGCGTCCGCCGTCATGCGGGCGGACATCGACATATTGGCGATCGCTTGATAGACGCCGGTAATGAGCATCTTCTTCGGCTGACCGAACAGATACACGTCGACGGTATCCCCGGGCCGCTTGCCGAGCGACTTGGCCGCATTGACGCCGACGGCGATTTCGTTGCCGCTCTGCGGATTGCGTCCTTCCAGCGCGGCGAAGCCCAGCTCGTCGTAGGAGCCGTCCAGCGCCGTCACGTATACGTTCAGCGAAGGCTCGCCGTCCAGAACGCCGATCAGGTCGCCGCTCCAGCCGAAGGCGGCAACGCGGGTGTCGGCGGCGGCCGCATCGGTCAGCGCTTGCCGGTCGGCCGCCTCAGGCTGCTGTATGGCGATGACGGCCACATCGGAGTTGTCGTACCCCCAGCGCCCCGCCGAATCCCCGATGGAAGCAATGCTCGTAATGAGTACATAACCGAGCACCAGGCAAGCCGACGTCACCGCCGCGATGACCGCCGTCAGCAGCGAGGCTCCCGGGCTGCGTCCGATGTGACGGGCGCCGATCGCCGCGCCTGCCGGAAAGCGGTCGAAGCCGAACCACCCGGACATAGCCGAACCGATTCCCCGGCGAGAGCCGGCCGCTTCCGGCATGCCGTAGCGGATCGCTTGCGCCGGCATAATGGCGCGAGTCCGGCGGGACGCCCAAAGCACGCTGAGCAGCACCAGAAGCAGGACGGCGGCGCCGACTGCGGCCATGAGACCAGGTTCCCCGATAAAGCCGGATGTCCGGCCGGTTCTCAGATAGGACGTCGTCCCCGATACGATTAAGCTCGACACGTACCCGCCTGCGATTAATCCGGGGACGACAGCGGCAACGGCCAGCAGTCCGTATTGCAGCAAGTAGATGCCGACGATGCGCCGCGCCGACAGGCCAATCGACTTCAGGACGCCGATGATCCGGTACTGCGACAGCACGGAGTCGGATACCGTAAAGCCGATCGAATACAAGGCGACGGCAAGCATGATCGCTCCGAGCGCGATCATGAGAAATCCGATCACTTTGCCCATAATCAAATAAAACGATGAAATTTCTTCGAACTGGGTCGTCGTTTCCAAATAAGGCGAGCCGAGCGCCTGCTCGAACCGCTCCCAATACCGGCTTTGCTCCCCGTAATCGTCGTAGCGAAGCGAAAGCATGTACGAGCCCGTCCCGTCTTCGGTCTGGGCCGCCGGCAGGACGTCGTAATCGCCGTCGTTCATCCAGATGCGGGTCGTGGTGGAGAACGGCGCCCCGAACGGAATATCCGCCACAATGCCGGATACCCGCATCTCCACTCCCGCATCAAGCTCGAGCTTCAGCTTGTCGCCGATTTCGATGCCGTGCGGGTAGGCGATGGCGGTCGAAATCCAGACCGTTCCCGGTTCGGGCCGTCCGGTATCCTCTCCTTGGGCGAACGTCAGGCGGTCGACCGGAAACGGGGTTTCGGGCGATTTCATAACATACGCGTACGCATTCGTCAGCGCCGTATCGCCATGCCATACTTTGGAGGCGATCCGGTACGGCATCAGCTCCGATACCTGGACCCCGTCCTGCGACGCCCACCAATCATGGACCTGAACCGGATCGTGCAGTCCTTGATCCAGCTGCAGCAGTTGATGGGAGCCGTTGGTGCTCCGATGCATGCCGTAAAACAAATTTTGCGTTTGGCTGATGACGGAGACAGAGGCGGAAATCATTAAGGCGGACAGCAAAATCATCAGCGCGGTCAAGCCGTTTTGCAGCTTTTTCCGTTTCAGTTGGGACAGCGACAGCATCCATACGGCCGGCATGGCGGTCACTCTCCCGTCACGGCGGCAAAGATCGTTTGCTCGCGCTGCTGAAGCTCGGAAGGATCGTATTTGCCGAAGCGGAGAATACGTCCGACCTTGCCGTCCCGAATAATGACGAGCCGGTCCGCCCGGCAGGCCGCCTTCATGTCGTGGGTCACCATGACGATCGACTGGCCCTTGGCGTTCAGTCCGGTCAACAGGTCCATCACCGCGACGCCTTGCTCATAGTTCAGACTGCCGGTCGGCTCGTCCGCAAACAGCAGCCTCGGTTCGTTCATCAGCGCCCGCGCAATGGCCGCCCGCTGCTGCTGCCCGCCCGACACCTGCGACGGAAGCCGCCGGTGCAGCTCCCCCAGACCTACCGCGGCCAGCAGCTCCTTGGCTCTGGCGCGGACGGCGGATTTGGGAGCGCCCGCCGCGTAACCGGGCAGCGCGACGTTCTCGAGCAGCGTCAAGTCGGGAACGAGGTGGATGCTTTGATAAATATAGCCGATTTCATGCGCCCGGAACCGCGCAAGCTTTCGCTCGTCCGAAAGATCGAGCCGCTCGCCGCGATACCGCACCTCTCCCGCCGTAGCCTTGTCCAATCCGCTGAGCAAGTAGAGCAGCGTCGACTTGCCGGTGCCGGAATTGCCCATAATGACGGTGAAATCTCCTTCGTAAACGTCCAGGTTCAAGTTGCGGATGGCATGATGCTGCTCTTTGCCGGTTGAATACGTTTTGCACAAGTTCGATGCCTCTATAATGGCTTGTTGATTCATAATCGTCCTCCCGTTGGCGAAGTTAAGACCAGTATAGAGAGCAAATATGTACCCCTTCTTATGAAATAATGAATAAAAAATGACATCAGCATAGAGGAATCGTAAACGTAAACGAGGTGCCCTCGCCTTTGACGCTCCGGAAATAGATTTCCCCGCCGTGAGCTTCCACGATCGATTTGCAAATCGACAGCCCAAGTCCGCTGCCTTCCGCAGGATGGGCCGCATCGCTCATGTCCGAGCGCCCTTTATAATAGCGGTCGAACAGAAACGGCATGTCGGCCGCATGTATGCCTTCCCCGGTGTCCGATACGGAGATGAGCAGCTGGGTGTCGTCCTTGTCGACCCGGACCCGTATCGCGTCTCCGGCCTTCGTATGCTTGAGCGCGTTAAAGACAAGATTGCCCGCCACCTGCTCCAACCGGTTGGCGTCGGCTTTGATCAGCACGTCGGGAGGATTATCGGGACCGTCGTAGCGGACGCCCGCCGAGCGGACGAAATGCTCCAGGGGAGAGAAGATCCGCTCGAGCAGCCCTTTGCTGTATTGCTCCCGCAGCTCCACCGTAATTTGCCCCAATTCGTTCAACGCATGAAGCAGCAAATCTTCCGTCAATCCGGCCATCTTGCGCGTATGGCTGCGCATGACGCGTATATAATCGGCAAGCGTATCGGCGTCCTCGCAGACGCCGTCCGCAATGGCGTCCAAGTAGGCTTGGACAGCGGCCAGCGGCGTCTTCAGCTCATGGGAAATATTGCTGACCAGCTCCTTCTGCGAGCGGGCGAGACGTTCCCTCCGTTCGTTCAGATGCTTCAGCTCCAGCCGCAGCATATCCAGCGACGCGTACAGCTCGCCGAGCTCGTCCGGCTGTCCGTACGGCACGGGCTGCGAATAATCGCCTTTCAGCATCGCCTCCGCCAATCTTTTCATCTCGCCGGCCGGCGTCAGCACGCCGCGCTTCAGCTTGCTTCGCAGCAAGACAACGAGCAGGACGGCAAGGCCGGCGGCGGCGGCGAGCATCGCGTAAGGAAGCGCCCGGTCGGGGCGGGCCGCGGGTTCGACCGCTTCCGGAGGGAGCGTAAACAGCGCATGGCCCGTCTGCAGGCCGGTCCGGCCGTCGACGACCGGAAAGGCGATCCGGTATTCGCCGCCAAGCTCCCTCGCCGCATACAAGTCGTAATGCAGCTCCGTGCGCACGTCGATGACGGCGACTTCCGGCACGTCCGCATCGCCCGCCGGGTAATGGAACGCGACCGTTCCGTCCAGTCTGACGGCGGCGACCCGGATGCGCGCATCCGGACTTAGCGCCGCCAGCCGCTCCCGCAGGCCGTCGATGCGTTCACCGGCCGCCGCGAGCTCCGGCGCCGCCGCGAGCAGCTCCGCTTCGCTTTCGATGGCCAGCAGCATGCCGCTCACGGCCAGCCGCGCCTTGTTGACGGCCAATTGCTTGCCGTCCTCCGCCTTCAGACTGCCGATCAGCGCAAATACGGCGCCGGCGGCCAGCAGCAGCGCCGCTCCGGCCGCCGCCGTCCACCGATTGATCCATTGCTTCAGCATCGTTTCTCCTTTCGGCTATTCCGCCATGCCCGCAAATTTGTAACCGACGCCCCATACCGTCTTGATAAATACGGGAGACGACGGATTGGGCTCGAGCTTCTCCCGCAGCCTTTTGACATATACGGTCACCGTGTTGTCGTCGCCGTAATGCTCGTAGCCCCATACGGCGTCCAGCAGACGGCTTTTGGCAAATACCTGGTTGGGGTGGCTGGCGAGAAAAAAGAGCAATTCGAACTCTTTGGCGGACAGCGGAATTTCTGTGCCGTTCAGCAAAGTCTGGTAAGCTTTGCGGTTGACGGTCAGCGGCCCTGCCCGGATAATATCGGGATCGTCGGAAGGAACGGCCGCGCCGATGCCGTCGTGCCTGCGGAAAAAAGCTTGGATTCTCGCGGTGAGCTCGCTCAGCGAAAACGGCTTGGTCATATAATCGTCGGCGCCGAAGCCGAGGCCGAGCACTTTGTCCGTGTCGCTGCCCCTTGCGCTCAAGATAAGAATCGGCACCCGGCTCGTGTCGCGTATGCGGCGGCACAGCTCGATGCCGTCGACGTCGGGCAGCATGAGGTCCAGAATGACGTAATCCGGCTGCAGACTCGTCATCAGCCGGATGCCTTCCTCGCCGGTGCCGGCGGTATCGGCGAGGAAGCCGTGCTTCGTCAAATAATCTTTCAGAATGCGGGAGATGTCTTGTTCGTCCTCGATAATAAGAATGCGTTTGCTCATCGGATATTCTCCTGACCGGGTAGTGGAAATATGTGCTACGACCAAGTATAGAGCCTATCGGCGGAGCAGACAAGAAACGACAGCCGCGCCCTTCGATCGGATTTTCGCAAAGAAGGCTTTACAATACCACAATTCTAGTGTACTATTCAACTATAACACTAGTACAAAAAGGAGCTGCGATATGGGAAAAGGAGCGCAAGAAACCGTGCTTCGGCTGGAAGGCGTGACGAAAAGGATCGGGGGCAAGGCAATCGTCAACGACTTGTCGTTCGAACTGAAGAAGGGGGAGATCGTCGGTTTGCTCGGGCCGAACGGAGCGGGCAAGACGACGACGATCCGAATGATCGTCGGGCTGATCAAGATGACGGAGGGCGACATTACCGTCGGCGGAGCCAGCGTCCGCAAAGATTTCGAGAACGCGATCCGTCATGTCGGAGGCATTATAGAAAATCCGGAGTTTTATCCGTACATGACCGGCCTGGACAATTTGAAGCAATACCAGCGCATGTCGGACGGGGTGACGGACAGCCGGGTCCGGGAGGCGGCGGAGCTCGTCGGGCTTCAACATGCGCTGGGGAAGAAGGTCAAGACGTATTCGCTCGGCATGCGCCAGCGGCTCGGCATTGCGCAAGCGCTGCTGCACAAGCCTTCCGTGCTAATTCTGGATGAGCCGACCAACGGCCTCGATCCGGCGGGCATTCGGGAAATGAGGGACTATATGAAGCATGTCGCGGAACGGGAGGGCATCGCCATTCTCGTCTCGAGCCACCTGCTCTCCGAGATGGAGCTTATGTGCAGCCGCGTCGTCGTCATTCAGGAGGGCAAGCTGGTGACGGTGCGCGCCATCGGCGAGGGCGCCGGCCATCCGGACGGAGCCGGCGCAGGCGAAGGCATCGTTACGGTGTCGATACAGGTAAGCGATCCCGAACGGGCATTGGCCGCCGTATCCGCCATGGAGGGAATACGGTCGGCGAATCGGCAAGGCGATGCCGGCCGGCTGTCGGTGACGCTGCCCCACGAGCGGATTCCATCGGTCATCCAGCTGCTGGGCGGCGAAGGCATCGGCGTATACCGCGTCGAGGAAATCAAGGCGTCGCTGGAGGAAGAATTTATGAAATGGACGGGAGGCAACCGCATTGCATAAGATGGGAGCTCTAATTTGGAACGAATGGCTGAAGCTGTACAAGAAACGTTCGTTTTTCGTACCCTACGCGGTGATGGCTTGTTATATCGGCTTTGCCGTCTTCGTTGTCGTCAAAAAATATTACGAACCGGGCTCCGCCTTCGCATTCATGGACGACATTGCTTCGATGAGATTCGTTGGACAGCTGCTGCCCATCGTTGCTATCATTGCAATTGCCAATGTCGTGCCGATGGAATTCCGGCTGGGCACGATCAAGCTGCTGCTCATTCGGTCCCAAAGCCGGAACAAAATATTGGCGTCCAAATTTATCGTCACGCTGCTGCACGGCTTTTCGCTTATCCTGGCTTTGTTTGCAATGGCTTTCGCCTGCGGGCTTGCCTTGTACGGCTTCGGCCCGTTCGACTGGGCTGCCGTTGCCCGCAATATGCTTGATCTTGCGGCGTATACGTTCATCTACGCGGCGCTCACCTTTATGGTCGGCGTGCTGACCAAATCGAGCGGCGCGACCGTCGGCATTTCGATGTTTTGCCTGATGATCGGCTCTCTCGTCACGATGCTGCTGTCCCAATATTCCTTTGCCAAATTTTTGCTGTTCCCGAACGCGGATTTGTCCGTGTACCGGAACGGAGGCCAGCCGATGCTCGAAGGAATGTCGCTGCCATTCTCGGCAGCCGTGCTCGCCGCTTACGCGGTCGTCTTTATGGCCGCAAGCTTCGCAACGTTCATAAATCGCGATGTTTCCTGACGCCGCCATCGCGGCCGGGCATCGAAAGGAGCGCAGGCCACCAGTGACCATCGAATTTGACAACAATATGCCCATTTACCTCCAAATCATGAATTACGTGAAAAAACTCATTATTACCGGAAAGCTGGCTCCAGGCGACAAGATCGAATCGGTACGGGAGCTGGCCGCGGAATTGCAGATTAACCCCAATACGATTCAGCGCACGTTTCAGGAGCTGGAAAGGGAAGGCATCGTAGAGACGAGGCGGGGACTCGGCAGATACGTAACGAATGAGGAGACGACGATTATGCGGATCAAAAAAGAGATGGCGGGAGAGCTGCTGGACCGGTTTGTGGTCGGCATGAGAGAGCTGGGCTTTCGCGAAGAGGACATCGTATCGCTTGTATCTGAAGCGGTGAAGTCGAAGGCGCCGGCAGGCGGAGAGGGGGAAGGCTGATGCAGCCGATATTGAAGCTGGCGGCGGTGTCCAAATCGTACGGCCGCAAAGCCGCGCTGCAGGACGTCACGCTGGAAGCCGCGCCAGGACGGATCGTCGGTCTGCTCGGCAGCAACGGAAGCGGCAAGACGACGCTGATGAAGATTGCTGCGGGCCTGCTGCGGCCGGATGCGGGCTCGGCGGAAATATGCGGCGTACCCGCGGGACGGGCAACCAAGGCGGCGACCGCCTTTATGCCGGATCACCCGCTGACGGAGCCGTGGATGCGCGTGCGCGACGCGGTCGCCTTTTTCGCCGATTTCTATGCGGACTTCGACCGGAGCAAGGCCAAGGAAATGCTTGGCTTCATGCAGTTGAACGAACGCGACAAAGTCAGCACCTTGTCCAAAGGGATGAACGAGCGGCTTCAGCTGACGCTTACGCTGTCCCGCAACGCCCGGCTTTATTTGCTGGACGAACCGATCGGCGGCGTCGACCCCGTCGCCCGCGAAATAATATTGGACGCCATCGTGCAATATTACAACGAGGACAGCTGCCTGGTCATCTCCACTCATCTCGTGGCCGATATTGAACGGATCTTCGACAAGGTTGTCTTTATTAAGAACGGACGGCTGATCCTTCATGAGGAAGTGGAGGAGATGAGGCTGAAGCGGGGCAAAGGCGTAACGGACACATTCAAAGAGGTGTATGCGGAATGATCAAGCTGCTGAAATACGATTGGAAACGGAATTCCGTTACGCTCATTATGGCGTTTGTCATCATCGTTCTGATTCAGGCCGTCTTTACGGGCGCGGGGAAAGCGAACGGCTGGGATCCGAACGGCGTCTATGCCGGCATGGTCGTTTTTTACGGCATGGCCGCGTTTCTGACCTTCCTGCTCGCCTTTCAGACCTATCACAGCAATATTAAATCGTACAGCCGAAGGCTGCTGCCCGTCCCGTCGGTCTATTTGGCCGTCACGCCGTTCCTGCTGCTGCTCGCTTGCCATGCCGCGGTCGGAATTCTCTTTATCGCGCATGACATGCTGTTTCGTTCCCTGTTCGGCTGGGGACGCTCGCTGATCGATTTGATGGCCGAACATGTAGGCGCGGCCCAAGCGGCGGGCATTGCCGCCACGTACGTATGGAACGCGGCCGTCACGTCGGCCGTCGTCATGTTCAGCATTACCATGTCCCGGACGGTCGAAGGGAAAGGCGGCACTTGGCTGGGACTGCTGACCGCCATCATATTGTTCACCGCCGTGCCTTGGCTCGAAGGCGTTATTTTTCCTGTCCTATCCGAAACGCATGCCCAGATCGGATTTATTACGTTTTTTGCAAACGCCCCGGGCAGTACGGAATTCGAACTCGTGCCGTTCAAGCCGATTCATTTCGGCGTTGTGTTGTTCGAGGCTGCTGTCGTTGCGGCGCTTGTATGGGGAATCGCCTATTTGCTGGACCGCAAGACGAAGCTGTAAAGTGTATCGCTGCCGGTCCGTTCCCGCCATGCCGGTCCCGTTAGTCCGAGCATTCGCATCAAAGCTCTTCCTGAAGTTCGCTGCCGAATTTCAGGGAGAGCTTTTTTTCCATGTTTGCTCTGTTCGTCCGGCCGGCTATCGATTATGATAGAAATTGGAAGAATAGCCGCAGCGGCGAAGGCGAGGGAGAACGATGAGAATGGTCGACAAGGCTGTAAGGTTATGCGCTGCCGCGCTGTTGTCCGCGGCGCTCCTTGCGCCGGCGCCGGCGGCTCAAGCCGCAGAAGCGAAGGAGGCGAGCGACATGCAGAGTTATGTTGAAGCGATGCATCCGGGCTGGAATTTGGGGAATGCGCTGGATGCGATGGGAAGCGAAACGTCATGGGGCAATCCGCCCGCAACGGAGCAATTGATCCGAAAGGTGGCCGATCAAGGATTTAACAGCATCCGTATCCCCGTCACCTGGAACCATCGGCTGTCCGCCGGTCATGAGGTCGACCCGGCCTTTATGGACCGCGTGGCGGAAGTCGTGGATTGGAGTCTCGATGCAGGACTGCACGTCATGATTAATTTGCATCACGATTCGCATTGGATTCTTCCGATGGCCGGCGACCGGGAAGGCGTCCTGGCCAAATATTCGGCTATCTGGACGCAGGTTGCGGAACGTTTCAAGGATTATCCGCCGGAGCTTAGCTTTGAAAGCATCAACGAGCCTCGTTTCTCCGAGGATTGGAACGAAGACCGGCCCGAATATTTTGACATGCTGGAACAACTGAATGCGGCTTTTCACCGGATCGTTCGAAGCTCGGGCGGAGGAAACGCCAAGAGGCCACTTGTGCTGTCGGGGCTGACGGCAAGCCATTCGCAGGCGCGGCTGGACAAGCTGGCCGAAACGATCGGGAAGCTGGACGATCCGAATCTGATCGCGACGATTCATTATTACGGATTGTACCCGTTCAGCGTCAATATGGGCGGCTCGACCTCGTTCGACCCGCAGGCGGAGCAGGATGTCCGCGAGGCGTTCGACAGAGCTTACAATACGTTTGTCGCTCGAGGCGTTCCGGTCATTATCGGCGAATACGGGCTGCTCGGCTTCGACAAGCATACCGGCACGATTCAGCAGGGCGAGAAGCTGAAATATTTTCAGTTCGTCGGCGAATACGCCCGGGACCGCAAAATGACGACGATGCTGTGGGATAACGGCCAGCATTTGGACAGACGCACGCTGCAATGGACGGACGATGAGCTGTACGAGGCGATGAAATCGTCCTGGCATGGAATGACGTCGAACGCGGAGAGAGATTTCGTCTACATCAAGAAAGGCGCCGGCGCCGCCGATGCCGCCTTCAAGCTGAATTTGAAAGGAAACGAGCTGCTGAACGTCAAGGCCGGCGGCAGGCAGCTTGTGCGGGACGCCGATTACCGGCTGGACGGCGGCAGTTTGGTTTTGACGGCGGAGTGGCTGAATGCGCAGCTGGGAGACGGAACGGGAGAGCAGGCGAAGGTGACGCTCCACTTTTCGCAGGGGGCGGATTGGCCGATTCGGATTATGCAATACGAACGGCCCGTACTGGAGAACGCAGACGGCATAGTCGGAAGCTTTGCCATACCGGCGCGCCTGGGCGGCGACAGCCTGGCCGCGATGGAAGCGACGTACGCGGACGGCGGCGGCAACGCAGGACCGCAAAGCTGGACGCCTTACCAGGAGTACGGCGTCGCTTTCGAGCCCGATTACGCGGCGGGAATCATTCAGTTGCCGACGGAGTTTCTGCAAGGGCTGAAGGACGGAGAAATTCGGCTGCGCTTTCATTTCTGGAGCGGCGAACAAGTCGATTATACGATCCGCAAAGACGGATCGAACGTGACGGGCCTCTCTTCCGAGCCGCCGTCGGAAGTCGGCGGAACGTCCGGGGGAACGGAGGAGCCGGAAGACGGTGCGGCCGCAAGCGGGCAGACGGAAAAAGCGGACGGACGCGTTACGAACGGCGCCGAGGCGGCAAACGAGCAGGACGCGCGAAACGAAGCCGGTGCCGAAACCTCGGGCAACAATCTATCGCTCTGGACGGGAGCGGCGGCGGGCGCCGCGGCGCTGGCGGCTGTCGCGCTGTCTGCAGCGGCCATCGCCAGAAGGCGCCGGTCGTCCGGGAAATAACGGCAAACTTACTTAAACGGTCGCGCATGCGGAGTCCCCTTTCATCCCCGAACCTATCAAAATTTGATGAAAGCCGTCAAAAGGTTAGGTTCCTGAATGTACAATTAAAAAAGGTTATGTTACGATAACGAAAATAAGGCGTACAGGATGGGGTATATGAAGGGCAAAGTAACGATTCAGCAAATCGCCGATATGGCGGGCGTATCCAAGTTCGCCGTATCGCGCGCCCTTGCGGGCAAGTCGGGCGTCAGCGAGGCGACCCGGGATATGATCTTGAAGACGGCCGGACAGCTCGGCTATTTCAAATCGAGCAGGTTGGCGGCGGCGCAAGTTCAGCCGCAAGATTTCGACACAGCGACGTTGTCGGGCACCATCGTCGTCCTGTTCCCGAATATCCGTTATCAGAATCGGGACTCGGCTTATTGGGGACCGATCTTCGACGGCATTTCCGAACGGCTCAAGGAGAAGGAGATCGACATGATCACGCTGACGGAGCCGTCGAGCGATAATGTGTTCAACCTGCTCAACCCGCAGGCGATTCAGGGCATCATCACGCTGGGCATGGTGTCGACCCAAATCTTGCTCGACATTAAACGATTGGGCATCCCGATCGTCATGGTCGACCACGTCGATTCTGCGTTCCATGCCGATCTCGTCTGCAACGACAACTTTACGAGCATGCGGGATCTCATGGTCAAGCTGATCGGCAAAGGCTACAAGAGCTTTCAGTTTGTCGGCGAAGTGCAGTACGCGTACAGCTATTACGAAAGATGGCTGGCGTTCCGCGCCGCTCTGGAGGAGTTCGGACTGCCGCACGAACAGGACCGGCGCTTGATCGGCCCTGAAGCGGCGGACATGCACAAGGTGCTGCAAGTTGTGCTGGACGACGAGCTTCCCGAGGTGTTCGTGTGCGTCAACGACATTACCGCCGTACATTTGATGGAAGTGTGCCGGGACAAAGGGATCTCGATCCCGGAGCAAGTGAAGGTAACCGGCTTCGACAATACGCATGAGACGACACCGAGACTGACGACCGTGCATGTCGACAAGGCGCTGCTCGGGCGGCGCGCCGTCGACAAGATGATTTGGCGGTCGAACAATCGCGGCTCTCAGCCGGAAAAGACGATGATTTACGCAGAATTGCTGCTGCGCGAATCGACATAAACCCCAAAAGCCGTTGCTTTGCGTGAGAATGCCCGCGAAGCGGCGGCTTTTTTACCGGCTTGCAGCCTGTCCGCAACGTTCCGCCCAAGCCCGAACCGCATAACATAACCGTAACGGGAGACGGTGATGCGAAAAGGGGAGCGAAGGCATGAAAAGGCGAACCGCAACGACTATTTCATTTGTGCTGTATGCGATATTGGGCATCGTGCTGACGGTAAGCGCGATCATCCATGGCGAATAAGCCGGCTGATCGCCGTTAATCGGCGCGGCCATGCTGTTTCCGGTAGGCGTTCGGGACCATCCCTTTGGAATCGCGGAACACCCGGGCGAAGGTGGCGTAGGAGCCGTAACCGACTTCCAGCGCGATTTCCGATACGCTCATTTCGGTAGAGGCGAGCAGGCTGCAGGCGTGACGGACGCGCAAATCGTGCAAAAATCGGACGAACGTTTGCCCGGTCGTCGCTTTAATGACTTCGCTTATTCGCGATGCGCTCATGGAGAACCGGGCGGCGAGTGCGGACAACGTAATGTCTTCATGATAATTGTGATGAATATAGTGGATAATCGGCCAGACCGAGCCGCTGCGCGCGCCGGCCGCGGCAGACGCCGTCCCGCGCTCGGCGTCGTTCCGGCCGCTTGCTTTTTTTCTCGCCCGGTCGAAGGCGACCAGTATTTCCTTCAGCCGGATGCGGAGCATCGTATGCTTCCACGGCTCGCTGCCGTTATATTCGGCAAACATATCCTCGATCAGTCTTTTCATCCGCAGCCCCTCTTCTCCGATCAACTGAATGTACGGCGAATCGTCGACCGAATCGATCAGACGGAGCAGGCCTTCCTGTCGGCTGTTTTCCATGAGCAGATCCATGCTGAACATGCAATTGTACAGGACAAGCTCGCTCCCGGGGGAGGTAAACAGCTCATGCACCTGATAGGGCAGCACGAAGGTGAAGGTGCCCGGCGACATGAGGTGCCGCATCCCGTTGACGGTTTCTGCGCCGTGTCCTTCCACGACATATGAAAATTCCAAAAAATCGTGCCGGTGCGGCCGGAAGCCCGCCGGGAGCCGGTTCAGACTGATATGAAGCGGGTATTCCGTATTCATGTTCGGATACGATTTCAAATAGTCGGGAAAATAAGTCATCCGATTTCGGAGCTCCTTCGAAAAAATGACACTTATATCGAAAAACAAGCACGTTTTCCGCTTCCGTTTATTATAACATAGGTACGTATTCGGGTACTGCACCTGCAAAATCGGGAGGAATGACCATGGAAAACGGCGCGACGATCAAACTGGGCATTATCGGAGCGGGTAATATCGGCAATGTGCACGCAAGCGAATTCGCCAAGCTGAACGACCAGTGCGAGGTGGCCGCCATTACGGACGTTTATTTGCCGTTAGCGGAGCAGCGGGCGGAACAATACGGCATCGCGAAAGTATCGGCGACGCCGGAGGAGTTGATTCAAGACCCCGGCGTGGACGCGGTCGTCATCGCCGTGCCGAACCGGCATCATGCGCCGCTGGCGCTGCAAGCGCTTGCGGCAGGCAAGCATGTGCTGCTGGAAAAGCCGATGGGCTTAAACGCGGAAGCGGCCCGTTCCATATTGGAGGCCGCCCGCCGCAGCGACCGGATCGTCATGGTGGCCCATCAAATGCGTTGGGAGCCGGTTGCGATGCAAATTAAGGAACAAATCGACCGCGGCGAGCTTGGGCGGATATACACGGCGAAGACCGGCTGGTACCGCCGCAAGGGCATACCGGGCTGGGGAACGTGGTTCACGCAAATGGAAGAGTCGGGCGGTGGGCCGCTGATCGACATCGGCGTTCATATGCTCGATCTGGCGTTGTACCTGATGGGCAACCCAAAGCCGGTATCCGTTTACGGTTCGACATACGCCGAATTCGGGCCAAAGCGCAAAGGGATCGGAACATGGGGCAAGCCCGACTGGAACGGCCGTTACGACGTGGAGGATCTGGCTACGGCGTTGATCAAAATGGAGGATGGCAGCAGCTTGTCGCTGGAGGTCAGCTGGGCCGTACATATGGATACGGACAATGCTCCTTTCATCCATCTGATGGGAACCGACGGAGGCGCGAGCTATCGGGGAGGCAAGGGCAAACTGCTGACCGAAAAGTTCGACCGCCCGATCGATACGGAGCTGACGAAGCCGGAGCAGGACGAAGGAGAGCGCGCTCGTCTCAGCCGGCATTTCCTAAGCTGCATTCGGGAAGGCAGGCAGCCTGTTTCGTCCGCTTTGACCGGGTATACGAACAACTTGATCTTGGATGCGATATACGAGTCTTCGCGCACGGGCCGCGAGGTTCGCTTGGATTTGGAATAGGGAAGCGCCTATTGGAGAGGAGGAACAAACGATATGCTGAGGGGATTGACCGGCGCCGGGCTGGGCGCCTTGGAAAGCGAAGCGCAGCTGATCGAATTGGCGGGCAAATACGGATTTCAATCGGTGGATCTGGATGCGCTGTCGTTCCTGAACCGGTACGGCGAGGACGAGGCGAAAGCTTTGCTCCATCGGAACGGAGTGGCGATTGGCTCCATCGGCTTGCCGGTTGAATGGCGTTCGGACAAGGAGGCTTTTCGCGAAAGCTTGAAAGGACTGGCGGCGCATGCCGACGCGGCTCGCCGGTTGGGGTGCGGGCGCTGCTGTACGTACATTTTGCCTTCGACGGACTGGAAAGCGGCTCATTTTACGGTGCTCGCGACCAGCCGGCTGCGGGCGTGCGCGGAAGTGCTGGGCAGCTACGGCATCCGGCTCGGACTGGAATTTGTCGGGCCGCATCATCTTCGCACGCGATGGGCAAATCCGTTCCTATGGACGATGGAGGAAACGCTGGACTGGATCGACGCGATCGGTGCCGGCAACGCCGGCTTGCTGCTCGACTCGTACCACTGGTACACGAACGGACTGCAAGTATCGGACATCGAAGCGTTGACGCCGGATCAGATCGTGCACGTGCACCTCAACGATGCGCCGGACGTTCCGGTCTCCGAAGCGCTGGACAACGGCCGTTTATACCCCGGCGAAGGCGTCATCGATCTGGCGGGCTTCCTTCGCGGCCTGAACGCCATCGGCTACAAAGGGCCGGTTACGCAAGAAATATTGAGCGCCGAGCCGCCCGCCGGCACGCCGGACGAACTGGCCCGCCGCTCGCAAGCCGGCTTCGACCGGGTATTTCTCGCCGCCGGTCTGGCGTAAGAGCGTACTCGCGCGTCCATTAGCGGCCTGAGGGCGAGCCGCCGGCGCCAAGGCTGCGCTGCAAAGCGGATTGTCCGCGCTTGCAGATCGGCGGTACGGAGGTTGTCTGTTTCAAAGTCGTTTCGCTGCAGCCAAGGCAGGCAGCGGAACGACTTTTGTTCGTTCAGGCATCGACCGGGACAATGGGTGCGCGGGTGCGTATGGAACCGGCGGTTGAACCTAAGTTCACCGATTTACATAGGAAAAAACAATCAATTTAAACGGTTTCTTTCAGGCAGGTAATTTCGGTACAATGGAGAAAGGTATATTTGGAGAAAGCAGGCAATATCGAAAGGAGCGATCGCTCTATGGAATCCGCGAACGGGCGGACATCGGCCAAGAAGCTCTGGTACAGGCAGCCGGCGGAGCAATGGGAGGAAGCGCTTCCGATCGGCAACGGCCGGCTGGGAGCAATGATTTTCGGAGGAACGGACAAGGAACGGCTGCAGCTGAACGAAGACACGTTATGGTCCGGTTTTCCCCGGGACACGAACAATTATGAAGCGATCAGACATTTGCAGCGCTCGCGAGAGCTGCTGGCGGAAGGCAAATACGCCGAAGCCGAACGGTTGATCGGCGAACGAATGGTCGGAGTCGGGACGGAATCGTACCAGCCGCTGGGCGATCTGCTGATTGAGCAGAATTGGGGATCGGAAACGGCAGACGTCTCGTCGTATAGAAGGGAGCTTGATTTGGAGACCGGCGTCGCAACCGTCGTATTTGCCACCGACAAGGGGAAATACCGGCGCGAAGCTTGGACAAGCGCCGTCGACGGGATCCTTGCGATGCGGAGGGCGGCTGTCGCTTGCCGTGTCGCTGACGTCGCCGCATCCGCATTCGACGCATGCAGATGCGGTTGCAGCCCAAGGCGCTGAGGCAGATGCGAATGCGTTGCAGCTGTCGATGGACGGCCGCTGCCCGAGCCATGTAGCGGACAATTACCGGGAGATCATCCGTTGTCGGTGCTGTACGAGGATGATCGAGGCATAATCTTTCGGGCGAGGCTCCGGGTCGCCACGGACGGAGAGACGCGCGCGGAGAGACGCGCAGACGGCCAAGGCGATTTGCTGCGCATCGACGGCGCCCGCGAGGTGACGTTGACGCTGACGGCCGCCACCAGCTTCCGAGGCTTCGACAAGCAGCCCGTCCAAAGCTTCGACGAGCTTGAAGCCGAGCTGCAAAGGCATGCGGAAGCGTTCTCCGGCCGCTTGTACGAAGAACTGCTCCAGAGGCATCTTGCGGATCACCGGACATTGTTCCGCCGCGTCAGCCTGGAACTCGGCGCGGCCGGAGACGGAGAGCGGCCGACGGACGAAAGGCTGGAGGCATACAAGGCGGGCGGGGAAGATCCGGGGCTGGAGGCGCTTTATTTTCAATACGGCAGATATTTGCTGATGGCCAGCTCCAGGCCCGGCACGCAGCCGGCCAACCTGCAGGGCATATGGAACGACCGCGTGCAGCCGCCTTGGAACAGCGATTATACGACGAATATTAATACGCAAATGAATTATTGGCCGGCGGAGCTTGCCAATTTGTCCGAGTGTCACGCCACGAACCGCTTCTTCAAATGATCGGAGAACTGAGCGTCAACGGCAAACGGACGGCGGCCATTCATTACGGCTGCAGAGGCTGGACGGCTCATCACAACGTCGATTTGTGGAGGGCCTCCACGCCGTCGGACGGGCATCCGAGCTGGGCGTTCTGGCCGATGGGCGGCGTATGGCTGACGATGCATTTGTGGGAGCGGTATTTGTACCGGCCGGACCGAGAGTGGCTTCGTTCCTATGCGTTCCCGATTATGCGGGGCGCCGTCCTGTTCTGTCTCGACTGGCTTCACGAGTCGCCGGAAGGCCATTTGCAAACGTCGCCGTCCACGTCGCCGGAAAACAAGTTTGTGACGGAGAGCGGGGAAGCTTGCAGCGTTGCGGAGTCGTCTGCGATGGACATGACGCTAATTCGCGAGCTGTTCCACAGCTTCCGGGAGGCATCGGAGCTGCTTGATACGGACGAAGAGCTGCGGAAAGATGTTTCCGAAGCGACCGCCAAGCTGCCGCCGTTAGCGGTTACGCCGGAAGGGCTGCTGCAAGAATGGCTGAAGCCGTTCGCGGAGCATGAGCCCGGCCACCGGCACGTATCCCACCTGTACGGGCTGTATCCAGGCCGTTCGATCAATATGCGCGACAGCGCGGAGCTTGTGGCCGCCGCCGGCCGTTCGCTGCAGAGCCGGATCGCAAGCGGCGGCGGCCATACCGGCTGGAGCTGCGCCTGGCTGATCAATCTGTACGCCCGGCTGAAGAACGGCGCCGAATCTTACCGGTTCGTTCGGACGCTGCTGGCGAGGTCGACGTACCCGAATTTGTTCGACGCGCATCCGCCGTTCCAGATCGACGGCAACTTCGGCGGTACGGCGGGGATGGCGGAAATGCTGCTGCAAAGCCATCTGGACGGCATCGAGCTGCTTCCCGCCCTGCCGGCTGCCTGGAGCGAAGGCCGCGTCGCCGGCCTGATCGCCCGGGGCGGCTTTGAAGTCGAGCTTGTCTGGAGCGGCGGAGAACTGACGGAAGCGCGCATCCGCTCGCTGTACGGCTTGCCGCTCCGCCTTATCCGCCCGGGCCTCTGGCAAGCGGAGCTGCCGAGCGGAGAGGTTTGCGCGGTTGCCGATGGGGCTGCTCTGCCTGCCGCCGCAGGCGAACGGGTGACGATTCGAAGGTCCGCGGTGCCGTCATCTGCCGAGCAGGCGTGACGAAGCTGCATCATTTTTCCTAATAGAACAAGAACGCCGAAAAGGAGTCGAAAGAACGGATGAAAACGGAACAACAGCTTCCCTTCCGCAATGCCGATTTGCCGCTGGAGGAAAGAGTCGCGGATTTGGTGTCGCGGTTTACGCTGGAAGAAAAGATCGAATCGATGGTTCAATATCAGCCGGCGATTGAACGGCTGGGCGTCAAAGCCTACAAGCACGGCACGGAAGCGGCGCACGGCATGGCATGGCTCGGAGAGGCGACCAGCTTCCCTCAGCCGATCGGCCTCGGCTGCACATGGAACGAGGAGCTGATGGAGAAGATCGGTTCGGCAATCGGCGACGAAGCGCGCGTCTTTTACGACCGGAATCCCGAACTGAACGGACTGACGCTGTGGGCGCCTACGGTCGACATGGAGCGCGATCCGCGCTGGGGACGCACGGAGGAGGCGTACGGGGAGGACCCTGTGCTGACCGGAGAGCTGACGGCCGGACTGGTGAAGGGCATGCAGGGCGACCATCCGAACTATTTCAAGGCGGTCGCGACGCTGAAGCATTTCATCGGGAACAACAACGAGATCAACCGGGGCAGCTGCTCCGCAAGCATCGATCCGCGCAATATGAAGGAATATTATCAGGCCGCATTCAAGCCCGCATTTGTGAAGGGCGGCGCCCGCTCGATGATGACGTCCTACAATTCCGTCAACGGAACGCCGACGATTCTGCTGGACGACGTCCGCAAGGTCGTGAAGGAAGAATGGGGAATGAACGGCTTTATCGTCAGCGACGCGGGCGACTTGCTCGGCCTTGTCAACGATCATCATTATTGCGAGACGTACAAGGAAGCCGTGGCGCTGGCCGTCAAGGCGGGCATCGACAGCATCACGGACGACAAGGAAAAGACGTGCGCGGCGATACGGGAAGCGTTGAACGAAGGGCTTCTGAGCGAAAGCGATCTCGACCGCGCCCTCGTCAATACGTTCCGCGTCCGCTTTCTGCTGGGCGAATTCGATCCTGCGGAAAATAATCCGTACGCGTCCGTTCCGGCCTCGAAGCTGTGCGCGCCGGAGCATGGCGAGCTGTCGCTGCGCGCGGCGAAGGAATCGATCGTGCTGCTCAAAAACGAAGGCGGCGCGCTTCCTTTGCGGCCGGAAAAGCTCGGCAGCGTGGCCGTCATCGGGCCGCTGGCCGACGTCGTATACCGGGACTGGTATTCCGGCACGCTCCCATACAAAGTGACGCCGCTGGACGGCATTAAGCGCAAGCTGGAACGTTCGGGAGCCAAGGTGCTCCACGCGGCGGGAGACGACCATATCCGGCTCGCGGCGGCGGACGGGCGGCCGCTCGTCATTGACGGGACGGACGGCGGCAAGCTGAAGACGGGAAGCCCGGAGCAGCCGCCGGAAACGTTCCGGCTGACCGATTGGGGCTGGGGAAGCGTTACGCTGACGAGCGCAAGCAGCGGGAAGCTGCTGACGACCGCGGACGACAAGCATCCCGCGGCCGCGGCGGACGAAGCGTTCGGCTGGTTTGTGAAGGAAATATTCAAGCTGGAGGAGGACGGCTCCGGCGGCGCGGCCATGCGCACCTGGAACGGCAAGGCGGTACTTCTGCCGGAAGGCGGGGGAGCGCTCGGCATCAGCGAAGAAGAACCGTCCTCCGCAGCCAATGCGCTGCGCATCGAGAAAGCGCATGACGGCATAGCGGAAGCCGTGGAAGCGGCCAAAGCCGCGGATCGGGCTGTCGTGGTCGTCGGCAACAACCCGCTCATTAACGGGAAGGAAGAGATCGACCGGCCCGGACTGGAGCTGGCCGAGTCGCAGCAAGCGCTCATTCGCGCCGTGCTGGAGGCGAATCCCGATACGGTCGTCGTCGTCATCGGAAGTTATCCGTTTGCGCTCGGCGAGCTGGCCGAGCGGGCGCCGGCCATCCTATACATGGCGCATGCGGGGCAAGAGCTGGGCCATGCGCTGGCGGATGCGCTGTTCGGCGATTATTGTCCCGCCGGCCGCCTGAATATGACCTGGTACCGCTCCGCAAGCCAGCTGACGGATATTATGGACTACGATATTCGCAAGACGAAGCGGACTTATATGTATATGGAAGAGGAGCCGCTGTATCCATTCGGCCACGGTTTGAGCTACGCGAATTTCCGCTACGGCGAGCTGCGCCTGGGAAACCGGCTGGCTCTTGGGGAGAACGGTTCCGGCGGACTGGACGGCGCGGTCGTCGCCAAAGCGAGGATTGAGAATGTGTCGGCAGTCGATGCGGACGAAGTCGTGCAGCTGTACGTAAGCGTCGAAGGGTCCCGGGTGCAGCGTCCGCGGCGCAAGCTCGCGGCCTTCAAGCGCGTAACGGTGCCCGCCGGGACTTCTGTCGAGGTCGAGCTGGAGGCGTCCGCGGAGACGCTGGCGGTCTGGGACGTAACGAGAGACAAGTTCTGCCTGGAAACGGCGCAATATACGTTTATGGTCGGCAGCTCTTCGTCGGACATACGCGTGCAGGAGACGGTTCGGGTAGAGGGCGAAACGATTCCGCCTCGCAATTTGTCGCAGCTTACGCGAGCTGAAAACTATGACGAGTACGAGGACGTATACCTCGACGAGTGCAAGGAAGGCGGCACTTGCGTCATACCGGCGCGGGAGCGGGGGTGGCTGCTGTTCCGCGACGCCGACTGGACGAGCGGCTGCAGCCGTTGGACGGGCCGCATGTGCGGCGGGGCAAGCGGCGGCACCGTCACGCTCCGTTCGGGCGGCCCGGACGGAACGGTATTGGGAGCGTGCCGGGTGGAGGCCGGCGGCGAGCAGGAATGGACGGATATCGAAACCGTCCTGCAGCCGGCCGACAGCGACGCGTTATGTCTCGTATTGCACGGAACGGTGAAGTTGAGCCATTTTTCCATAAAATAAACGATAAGCGGCCGGTTCGTCTTCATCTGATGACGCCGGCCCTTTCCGTTGATCGAACCGAAGGCGGAGCCGGCTTTAACATCGAGAATTACCCGGAGCAAATTGTCAGCAGCTATTCCGAAGCCGACAAAAAGACGCTGGAAGCTTACGGCGCAACGATGTACCAAGATTTGTGGCCTGCAGACGACGCGTATCCGGAACGCCCTTACGGCGCGGCTTGGACGCTTCCGTTCGAGACGGGCTCGAAGGCCAGCGTTGTTTTCCAAAAGACGCAGGACATTATGAAAAAGCGGATTCCGGAAGCGATTCCCGCGAAGCCGGAAAACTTCGACAAAGTGTACGACACGTTCCTGAAGGAACTGGACGCCGCGGGCGTCGACGAGCTGAACGCCGAATTTACGAAGATGGTGAAGAACCGCGTCGCTCTTTGATCCAAATAAACCGGATTTGTAAACGCTGGGAGACCGGCCCGCGATTGTGCTTTGGCGGCGCGAAACTTATAATGGAAGCCCTGCTTCACGCCGCACAAGCCGTCCAGGCGCGGCCCTGGCGAAGCGAAACGGGAGAGAGCCCAGCGATGGGCTCTTTCCTTGTTGCTGCAAGACCGAAAAATAGGTGATAAGGGAGAGCGTGAATGATGATCAACGGCAAGCTTCCAAAAATGTGGTACGGGGGAGACTACAATCCCGAGCAGTGGGACGACGCGACGATGGAAGAAGATATCCGCATGTTCAAGCTTGCGGACATCGATGTCGCGACCGTCAACGTGTTTTCGTGGGCGCGCATTCAACCGAGCGAAGAGGAATACGACTTTTCCGGGCTGGACGCCATTATGGACCGGCTGCAGCGTGACGGCATCTATATATGCCTCGCGACAAGCACCGGGGCGCATCCCGCCTGGATGGCCAAACGTTACCCGGACGTTACCCGGGTCGATTACGAGGGACGCAAGCGCAAATTCGGCGGGCGCCACAATTCCTGCCCGAGCAGCCCGACCTACCGCAAATATGCGGCCCGCATCGCAAGCAAGCTTGCGGAACGGTATGCGAGCCATCCGGGCCTCGTCGTCTGGCACATTTCCAACGAATACGGCGGTTATTGCTATTGCGACAATTGCGCGGAAGCGTTCCGCGTCTGGCTGCAACAGCGGTACGGCACAATCGAGGCGCTGAACAAGGCATGGTATACGAGCTTCTGGGGCCATACGTTTTACGAGTGGGACGAAATCGTGCCTCCGAACGCGCTCAGCGAGGAGTGGGCCGGCAATCGGACCAATTTCCAGACGATATCGCTCGATTACCGCCGTTTCCAGTCCGACGCGCTGCTGGAATGCTACAAGCTGGAATACGACGCCATTCGCGAGTTTTCCAAGGACGTGCAAATTACGACGAACCTGATGGGCACCTATCCGGAGCTGGACTATTTCAAATGGGCGAAGCACATGGACGTCGTCTCCTGGGACAACTATCCGTCCATCGACACGCCCGTCAGCTTCACGGCGATGTCGCACGCTTTGATGCGCGGCCTGAAGAGCGGCCAGCCGTTCATGCTGATGGAGCAGACGCCGAGCCAGCAAAACTGGCAGCCGTACAACTCGCTCAAGCGTCCCGGCGTGATGCGGCTGTGGAGCTACCAGGCGGTCGCCCACGGCGCGGATACGGTCATGTTCTTCCAGCTGCGCCGCTCTATCGGCGCCTGCGAGAAGTACCACGGCGCCGTCATCGAGCACGTCGGCCATGAGCATACGCGCGTATTCCGCGAATGCGCCGAGCTCGGCCATGAACTTAAGGCGCTCGGCGACACGCTGCTGGATGCCCGCACCGAGGCGAAGGTCGGCATCGTGTACGATTGGGAAAACCGCTGGGCGGTCGAGCTGTCGAGCGGCCCGAGCGTCGCCCTGAAATATGTCGATCAGGTGCATGGCTATTACAAAGCGCTGTTCGAGCAAAATATTCCGGCCGATATGATCAGCGTCGAGGAAAGCTTCGACAAATACGAAATCGTATTTGCGCCCGTCATGTACATGGTGAAGCCGGGCTTCGCGGAAAAGGTCGAAGCGTTCGTGGCGCGCGGCGGCACGTTCGTGACGACGTTCTTCAGCGGCATCGTAAACGAGAACGACATCGTCACCGTCGGGGGTTATCCGGGCAAGCTGCGCCAAGTGCTCGGCATTTGGGCCGAGGAAATCGACGCGCTGCTGCCGGAGCAGACGAACGAAATCGTCGTCACGAACGGAAGGGGCTCAATCGCCGGCACGTACGGCTGCGGCATTCTATGCGATCTGATCCATTCGGAAGGGGCGGAGATTGTAGCCGAATACGGCTCCGACTTCTACAAAGGCATGCCGGTATTGACGGTCAATACATTCGGTCAGGGCAAAGCCTGGTACGTGGCCAGCAGCCCGGACGAAGCGTTTCTGCGCGATTTCGTCGCCACGGTATGCGCGGAGAAAGGCATCGAGCCGCTGCTTCCGCCCGTCCCGGGCGTCGAGGTGACCGAGCGCCGCAAGGACGGCCGTTCTTATCTGTTCGTCCTCAACCATAATGCGGAGGAGGCCGTCGTACAACTGCCGGCTGATGCGGCTAAGGAGCTGCTGACGGGACGCGCGGTAAGCGGGCCGACCGCCGTCGCGGCCAAAGGCGTTATGATTGTGGAGAAATAACGGAGTCCGGACAGGCGCCAATCGAGGCATTCGCACATACAATGACGGCAAAAGCCCGTTTGGGGGGATGGCTGTGGCAATGTCCCACTCGTTGACAAAGGCGCAAAGACAGTCGGTCATCGTGTTCGTGCTGGCCTTGTTCGTCCTGCTGGCGCTCATCGTGCTGTATCTGTTCCTCTAATCCATGCCATATATGCCGGAATTGGTAAAGGGCCGTTTCCGCCGCGCACTCCGTGCGCGGCCGGGAACGGCCTTTTGCGTTCCTTTAGCATAACAAAGGCGGAATCGACAAATAATGAACGCGAAGGAAGCTTTGCGGCGGCTGTCCGGAGCGAACGCACTGTCTCCGGCAGACGAGCCGCGACCGAGCAAGGAGGAAGAATGATGTCGTCCAAAGAAGCCACTTCCGGCCGCTACAAAAAAATGTCGATGTCGCCGAAGGAATACAAGACGTATGCCCAATCCAAGGAGCCGCCCCGTTCGGTGTTCGCCAATTGCGTCAAAGCGTATGTCGTCGGCGGCTTGATTTGCGTCTTGGGACAGGCCGTTACGGAGCTGTTCGTCCATTTGATGGGCATGACTCCCGAGCAGGCGAGCAATCCGACCGTGGCCGTGATGATATTTATTTCTGTTATATTGACCTGTCTGGGCGTCTACGACAAGATTGCGCAATTCGCGGGAGCGGGCTCCGCCGTGCCGGTAACGGGATTCGCGAACTCGATGTGCTCCGCGGCGCTGGAGCATCGCAGCGAAGGGCTCGTCCTCGGCGTCGGCGGCAATATGTTCAAGCTGGCGGGGTCGGTTATCGTATTCGGCACCGTCGCCGCCTTTTTTGTCGGCATCGCGCATCTCATTCTGGGCACCGGGGGGCAATGAGATGCTGCGTGGCAAACAAACCTGGTGGTTTGAAAGCCGCCCCGTCATTATCGGAGCGGCGACCGTCGTCGGTCCCGACGAGGGAGAAGGGCCTTTGGCCGCCGATTTCGACCTGGTCCACCCCGAACTGGATATGCAGCAAAAAAGCTGGGAAAAGGCGGAGCGGCTGCTGCTGGAGCAGGCGTCGGAATTCGCGCTGCAGCATGCGGGCATCGACAGCAGCCAGCTGCAATTTTTTGTCGGGGGCGATCTGTTGAACCAGATCATTAGCAACAGCTTTGCGGCACGGTCGCTCGGCGTTCCTTACGTCGGCGTATTCGGCGCTTGCTCCACGTCCATGGAGACGCTGGCGCTCGCCTCCCTCATGGTGGACAGCGGCGCCGCCCAATACGCGATGGCCGCGACGTGCAGCCATAACTGTACCGCGGAGAAGCAATTCCGTTATCCGACGGAGTACGGCTCGCAAAAGCCGCCAACCGCCCAGTATACGGTAACGGGCGCGGGAGCGGCCGTTATCGCATCGTCCGGCAGCGGTCCGTACGTCGAATGCGCCACCGTCGGCAAGATCGTCGACCTCGGCATCAAGGACCCGTTCAATATGGGGGCGGCCATGGCGCCGGCCGCCGTCGACACGATCCAGTCCCACTTCAACGATACGGGGCGGACGCCCGGCGATTACGACATCATCGTGACAGGCGATCTGGCCGGGGTCGGTCATCCGATCGCGAGAGATTTGCTCACCCGGGGCGGCGTGCCGATCGACAATACCGATTTCAACGATTGCGGCTTGATGGTATACGACGTGAAAAAGCAGAAGGTGCAGGCCGGCGGCAGCGGCTGCGCGTGCTCCGCAGTCGTAACCTACGGCCACTTGCTCAAGCGGATGCGCAAAGGACAGCTGAAGCGGATTCTCGTCGTGGCGACCGGGGCGCTGCTGTCGCCGCTTTCTTTCCAGCAAGGAGAAAGCATTCCGTGCATCGCCCACGCCGTATCCATATGCGCCGGAGGTGAGGGAGCATGATCTTTTTGTGGGCGTTTCTGGTCGGCGGCGCCATCTGCATGCTGGGCCAAATTATGTTTGACGTGTTCAAGATGACGCCGGCGCATACGATGGCGACGCTAGTTGTTATTGGAGCCGTCGTTGACGGCTTCAATCTGTACGAGCCGCTGATCAAATTCGCCGGCGCGGGCGCGACGGTGCCCATTACGAGTTTCGGCAACGCGCTCGTGCACGGGGCGCTGACCGAGCTCCACACGTCGGGCTGGATCGGCGTCATATCCGGCATATTCAAAGTGACGAGCGCGGGCATCTCGGCCGCGATCATCTTCTCGTTCCTCGCTTCGCTGGTCGTTCGGCCCAAGGGCTGAGCGGTCGGCCGCCCATCGCAGCCGGTTTGGAGAATCCTGTGGGATTCTCCAAATTTTTTTGGAACGGCGGAATTTGTGCAGCGCAAAGAAATTGCTGTAAAATAGCAATATGCTGCACTAATACTAGCTTGCATTCCAGGAGGTTATTCGATGGCAAACCCTACGGCCGACATGCAATTATGTTCTACCATTTTGCGAAACTTGGAAGCTTGTATCCTGGGAAAAGAAACCGAGATTGAGAGACTGCTGATCGCGGTTATGGCCGGCGGCCACGTGCTGCTTGAGGACGTGCCGGGAACGGGCAAGACGCAATTGGTGAAAGCGCTCGCGAAGTCGATCGGCGGCCAATTTCGCCGCATCCAATGCAATCCCGATCTGCTGCCCACCGATATAACGGGCGTATCGATTTATCATCCGAAACAAGAGGATTTTATATTCCGTCCCGGACCTGTCATGACCAACATTTTGCTGGCGGACGAAATTAACCGGGCGACAACGAAGACGCAATCCGCCTTGCTGGAGGCGATGGAGGAGGGGCGCGTCACGGTCGACGGGGAAACGTACAGCCTGCCTGCGCCGTTTACGCTGCTCGCCACGCAAAATCCGATCGAATTCGAAGGCACGTACACGCTGCCGGAAGCGCAGCTCGACCGGTTCATGATGAAGCTGTCGCTCGGCTATCCTTCGGAAAGCGACGAGCAGCGCATGGTGACGGCGTCCGGCAGCCTGTATCCTTCCGACCAAGCCGAAGCCGTCATTTCGATGGAAGACATGATGCGGATTCAGGAGCAGGTGCTCGCCGTCCATATGGACGACGCGGTCGGGCAATACCTCGTCCAGCTCGTGCGGGGCACCCGGAACAACGCGAACATCATGCTCGGAGCCAGCCCGAGGGCGGCCATCTCGCTGTCCCGCGCGGCCAAGGCATGCGCCTTCTTGAGGCATCGCCAGTTCGTTACGCCGGACGACATCAAGGAGCTCGCCCCGTTCGTGCTGTCGCACCGGCTGCTGCTCCGGACCGAAGCCCGCATGAACGGAGTGAAGGCGGAGGACGTCGTGCAAGACGTCATTCAAGGAACGAAAGTGCCGGTAAGGCTGGAGCGTTGACATGGATGCGGCATTGAAAGCGAAAAAAATCCGTTGGCGATTTATCGCGGCGATCTACGCATGCAGCCTGTTCTATTTGTTGTTCCAAGGCGGCAAAACCGCTTTTATGCTGTTTGTCATCTTGAACCTGCTGTTCGTTTATTTGCTGCTGGGCCGCTGGAGCGGCATCGCGCGCGCGTCCGGCAAACGGGCCTTGACCGTGCGCGGCGCGGCTTCCCACGAAGGATCGGTAGCCGCCGGCGGAACGCTTGAAGTGGAGCTGGACGTCAAGGTTCCCGGCTTTTATCCGCTGCCGTATGTCATCGTGCGGGACCATCTCGTTCGCCACAACGGTCAAAATCTGCAGTTCGAAACCTCGTTTGTGCCGAACTGGAAGCGGAGCGGGCAGGTCGTTTACCGGACGCCGCCGCTGCAGCGCGGCGAATACCGCTTCGAGAGAACGGATTGCCTGGCTTACGACATCTTCGGCTTGTTCGAGCATAAAGGCTCCTTTCAGGCCGGTTCCGCGTTGAGCGTCCTGCCGCAGACGGTGGCGCTGCGGGACTGGAGCGCCGTACAGCGGGGCATTCGCGGTCCTTTCTCCCATGCGGCCGCTTCCCGGGCGGCGAAGGAAACGACGCAAATTAACGGCGTCCGCGAATATTTATACGGCGACCGGTTGTCCCGCATTCATTGGAATGCGACGGCGAAGACCGGCCAATGGAAGTCCAAGGCGTTCGAGCGGGAATCGCTGCCGCGCACGCTCATCATTCTGGACCGCTGCCTGCCGTCCTATGACGGCGCGATGGCGGAGCGGTTCGAGCTGGCCGTATCGGTAGCGGCTTCCTTGCTGGAGCACGGCTTGAGAAACGACACCGCCATGGGGCTGTTTTCGGCCGGCGAGAAAGTGACGATGTTCCCGCCGAAATCCGGAACGGACCAGCGCAACATCATCATGAAGCATTTGACGCTGGTCGACGCCGACGCGCCGCAGCCGCTGTATGCCGCGCTGACGCGCGCGGACGCGGCCATGGAGCCGGGCAGCTTCGCCTTGCTCGTTACCGGCGAGACGGGCGGAGGCTTGCTGCAAAGCGCGGAATGGCTCAGCAAAAAAGGAATGACGCCATGCGTGCTTCATATCGGCTCGAGCTTGACGAAGGTTAGCGGCAACACGGCCTGGAAGGACATGTTCCGCAGCCGCGGCTGGCTGCTGTGCGAAATTCGCCAGCTCGGCGATCTGCCGGCCGCGCTGGAAGGGAGCGTGACGGCATGATCGGCAAATGGATTTCCGCGGCCGCGATCGGCTGGAGCAGGCGCTGGTACGAGCGCCTGGCCGTTCTGTTCGTTGCGCTTATCGCGGCAAGCGTCATTTCCGTATTCGAAGGGTATTGGTGGGAGGAAACGTATGCTATCGCGTATTGGACGATCGGCTGGACGGCGGCCGTCGCGCTGCTGCTGCCTTACCGGCTGCATGCGCTGAAGCTGGCCGTACAGGCGGCGGGAGCGCTGTATGTGACGTACCGGCTGGCCGGAATCGAACGGCTCGGGCCGTTTCCGGAAGCGGGCGGCGACCGCATGGGCTGGATTTGGGAGCATGCGGTGCAGCTTCACCCTTTTGTATGGATCAGCCTGTCGCTGCTTGCCGTCGTCTCTTTGTTCGGTTATTGGGCCGCCGACCGGATCCGAATCTTCGGATTTCTCGGCGCGGCCATCCTTGTGCTGACGATTGCGGATTCGTTCACGCCGATCTGGCTGTGGGACAATGTAGCAACCGTCGTGCTGGTCGGTCTCGTCTGGCTGGTGGCCAATCATTTCTCCGTCCTGCAGGCGAAGCATCCGGACAGCTGGAAGGAGCTGCTCGAATATCCGGTCCGGCTCGTCACGCCGATGCTGCTTGTCGTATCGGCTCTGATGCTGATCGGCATCAGCATGCCTTCCGTGGCACCGGTGCTGCAGGATCCGTATACGTTATGGAAAAATGCGCGGGGCGAACGCGTTCAGGTCTATCTGGGGGAAAAGGCGATCCCGGGCGAATCCGATCCGGCGTCGGCCCGCATTGCCAGCTCCGGATACAGCCGGAACGACGAAGCGCTCGGCGGCGGCTTTAATTACGATTATTCGCCGATCATGACCGTTTCGACCTCGCACAAGAGCTATTGGCGGGGCGAGTCGAAGGATATGTATACGGGCAAGGGCTGGGTCAAGAACGAATCGGGCGGCCTTGTCCAGCCCGTCCGCAAGGACGCCGAGCTGGACAGCGGCGTCGACCGTTCCTTGGCGGAGACGGTGAAGGTCGACCAAATCGTGACGATGCTGCGTGACGACGTCTATCCGGTGCTGTTCGCGGCGGCGCCCGTCTCCAAAGTGAACTGGGTCGGCAGCGAGGAGGCCGGCTTCCCATTCGACATGCTGTGGAGCGTCCGGGAATGGGAGCTGATTAAAGCGCAAAGCGATAACCCGTATCCGGATACGTATGCCGTCACGTCCGAGGTGGCCTTGCTGGACGAGGCCAAGCTGCGCGGCACGAGAGCCGTCTTGCCGGACAGAAGGGAATCGGACCGGTATTTGCAGCTGCCCGATTCGCTGCCCGGCCGGGTCAGGGAGCTCGCGGAAGAGGTGACGGCGGCGGGGGAGACCGACTACGATAAAGCCAGGCTCCTGGAAACGTATTTGAGCAGTTCGTACACATATACGAATCAGCCGGATTTGTCCAAACTGACCGGCAGCAGCGCCGATTTCGTCGACCAGTTTCTGTTCGAGCTGATGGAAGGGTATTGCGATTATTTTTCGACCACCATGGCGGTTATGGCGAGAAGCGTTGGCCTTCCCGCGCGCTGGGTCAAAGGATTTTCCTCCGGCGCGCTGCCGGTCGATATGTACGGTCCTCCGCAAGGCTTCTTCCCGGAAGGCGAGGACTACAACCCGAACGGATCGGGAACGTATACGGTACGCAATTCGGACGCTCATTCCTGGGTCGAAATTTATTTTGAAGGCTACGGCTGGGTGCCGTTCGAGCCGACGGCCGGCTTTGCGTTCCCTTATCGCATGCCGGCGGGCGAAGAAACGGCGCTTCCGGAAGTCGATCTTTCCGAACCGGTCGATACGCAGCCTGCCGTGGACGGCGCGAGCGACAAGGCTCCCGCCGTTTGGGGCTGGGCGGCGGCGGTTACGGCCGCGGCGGCCGTCGCGCTCCTCCTGGTCTTGCGCAGACAACGGGCCGCTCAGATTTGGAGAGACTGGCGCCGGAGGGCTCACAGCCCGAACGATCTGGTCGTGCTGGAGACGCATAAGCTGCTCAAGCTGTGCAAGAAGCGGGGCTTGGCGCGCGGCGAGCATGAAACGATGAGGGAGTCGCTGCTCGGCTGGGCCGCGCTGCACAAACGGCTCCGCAACGATTTCGTTGCCGTTGCGGACGGCTTCGAGCAAGCCAAATACGGCTCCCGGACGCTCACCCGCGAGGAAGCCGACCGGTTTGCCGTCAAGGTGCGCAGCCTGATGGAAGAGCTGAAATAACGTCCCAATTTCCTGTCCCTTTGCCGGTTGCTCCGGCGAAGGGATTTTTTTGCAAGCCGTTCCGATTGTATGGTATAGTTTCGTAAGATAGCAGGATGAAAGCAGAGGGATTGCTTACATGTTCGAATGGATGTTGCCGAATATGCGCGTCAATTCGGTATTTGAAATTGATCTGGACGCGCTGCGCAAGCGCGGGGTGCGGGGCATCTTAACCGACCTGGACAATACGCTGGCCGGGGCGAAGGAGCCCCTGGCGACGCCCGAGCTGATCGCTTGGCTGGACAAGCTGAAGTCGGAAGGGTTCCAAGTCGTCATCTTATCCAATAATAATAAAGGCAGAGTCCAGAGCTTTGCGGAACCGCTCGGCATTCCGTTTGTGCATAAGGCGCGCAAGCCGCTCTTGAAATCGTTCCGCAAGGCCGTCGCCATGCTCGGCATGAAACCCGGCGAAATCGCAATGATCGGCGACCAGCTGGTGACCGATGTGCTCGGCGGCAACCGCATGGGCCTGCATACGATTCTGGTCATACCGATATCGCCGGAGGACGAAGGGTTTACGACGCTGGTCAATCGCCGGATCGAAAGGTTCGTCATGGCTCGGCTTCGTAAACGCGGCTTATGGTACGAGGAGGGATCGAGATGAGCGAACGCCGGCTCGAACGAAGCGGCGAGGGCTGCTCAGGCTGCGGCGTCAAGCTGCAGACCGAACGGAAAGATTTGCCGGGGTATGTGCCGGATTCCGCGCTGGAGCGCGACCCCGTCATTTGCCAACGATGCTTTAGAATCCGGCATTATAATGAAGCTTCCGCTGTAGCGGTCGATCAGGACGACTTTTTGCGGCTGCTGGGCGGCATCGGCGCGACGGACAGTCTGGTTGTCCATATCGTCGATTTGTACGATTTCGAAGGCAGTCTCATTTCCGGCCTGCAGCGGTTTGTCGGGCAAAATCCGGTGCTGCTCGTCGTCAACAAGATCGACCTGCTGCCCAAATCGATTAACGTCAACCGGATCCGCAACTGGGTGCAGAGGCAAGCCAAGGCGAACGGGCTGCGCACGGCGGACATCGTCTTGTGCAGCGCCAAGCGAAACCTGGGCTTCGAGCACGTCATCGAAGCGATCGAGCGGCATCGCCGCGGACGGGACGTCTACGTGGTCGGCGCGACGAACGTCGGCAAGTCCACGCTGATCAACCGGCTGATCCGCGACTACAGCGACATGGAGCGGGAGCTGACGACTTCCCGGTATCCGGGCACGACGCTGGATGCGGTGCATATTCCGCTGGACGACGGCCGGGCGATTATCGATACGCCGGGCATCGTATATGCCAGCAGGCTGACGGAGGTCGTTCCGCGCAGCTTTTTGGGCGCTTTGCTGCCGGACAAGCCGATCAAGCCGCTTGTCTATCAGCTGAACGACGGCCAGACGCTGTTTTTCGGCAGCATCGTCCGGTTTGATTTTACCGAAGGGGAACGGCAGTCGTTTACGCTGTATATCTCGAATGCGCTGAACGTGCACCGCACGAAGCGGGAACGGGCGGAGGAACTGTATGCGGAGCATAAGGGCGGCTTGCTGGGAGCTCCGACGGCGGAGGAGCTGGCGTCCATTCCGGAATGGACGCGCCATTCGCTCCGCGTTAAGCGCGGGGAGCATAAAGACGTGTTTATTTCGGGCCTGGGCTGGATTCAAGTGAACGGCTCCGAAGGCGCGCTGCTTGATGTATACGCGCCGAAGGGCGTCAAGGTGCTGCTCCGCGATTCGATGATTTAAGCAGTCAGGGATGAAGGGGGAGACGGTTGTGACCACGGACCATGAACGGATAGACAGCCATACCGCGCTGTATGGCGTGATCGGCGATCCGATCCGGCATTCCAAGTCGCCGATCATGATGAACCGGGCGTTTCGCGAGACGGGCATCAACGCCGTTTATACGGCTTTTCATATTCAGGGGGATAAGCTCTCCGACTTTATTGCCGGCGTCCGCGCGATGGATATTCGCGGCTTTAACGTCACGATTCCCCACAAGCTGGCCGTCATGGAGCTGCTGGACGTCATCGACGAAGGCGCGCTGGCCGCAGGCGCCGTCAATACGGTCGTCAATCGCGAAGGCAAGCTGATCGGCTACAATACGGACGGGATCGGCTATGTCCGGTCGCTGAAGGAAGAAGCCGCATCCTCGCTGCAGGGCAAGCGGATCGTTGTCGTCGGCGCCGGCGGCGCCGCGCGGGGCATCGTGCATGCGCTCGCCAAGGAGAATCCGGGCGGCATCGTCATCGCCAACCGGTCCGTCGGCCGCGCCGAGGAGCTGGCCGAGGCCGTTGCCGGCCGGGTGCCTGCCGCGGAAGCGGTATCGTTCGAGGAGCTGCCCCGGGTGTGCGGGGAGGCGGACATCGTCGTCAATACGACGTCCGTCGGCATGTTTCCGAATACGGAGGAGACGCCGGTGCGCGCGGAATGGCTGAAGCCGGGGGCGGTCGCCAGCGATCTGATCTACAATCCGCTTCAGACGCGTTTCCTCGAAGAAGCGAAAGCGCGCGGCTGCGCCGCGCACGGCGGGCTGGGCATGTTTATTTACCAGGGCGCGTACGCCTTTGAATATTGGACGGGCCAAGCGGCGCCGGCCGCCGCCATGCGGGAAACGGTGCTGGCGGCTTTGCGCCAAGGATGATTATACGAGACGAAAGAAGGAACATACAGAATGCTTACCGGCAAACAAAAACGTTTTTTGCGCTCGCAAGCCCATCATCTGCAGCCGATCTTCCAAGTGGGCAAGGGCGGCACGAACGACCATCTCGTGCGCCACATCGAGGAGGCGCTAGAGGTTCGCGAGCTGATTAAGGTATCGGTGCTGAACAATTGCCTGGACGATCCGAAGGAGATCGGCGAGGAGGTGGCCCAAGCGGCCAAAGCCGAGCTCGTTCAGGTGATCGGAAAGACGATCGTCTTGTACAAGGAATCGCGCAACCACAAGACGATCGAGCTGCCTTAAGAAAGGAGAGTTCGGCTTGAAAATCGGCATTATGGGCGGAGCGTTCGACCCGATCCATATCGGTCATCTCATTGCCGCGGATTCGGCGAGGGAACAATGCGGATTGGATGAAGTGTGGTTTATTCCGACGGCGGAATCGCCGCTGAAGCACGGCGCGCCGGGCGCAAACGCCGCGCAGCGGTTCGAGATGGTGCAGGCCGCGATCGACGGCCATCCCGCATTTCGGGCGCTCGATCTCGAGCTGAAGCGCGGAGGCGTAAGCTACTCCTACGATACGGTGTCCGAGCTGCGGGAGCGGTATCCCGGTTACGAGTTCTCGTATGTAATCGGCTCCGACCGCGTGCACGATCTGGCGCAATGGCACCGTATCGGGGAGCTGGCGGAAATCGCCGGCTTTATCGGGCTGGAACGGCCGGATGAGCCGCTGCGAACGGATTCGCTGCCCGTCTTTTTGCAGCAGCGTCTTCATCTTGCAGAGATGCCCGCGCTCGGGATCTCGTCCACGGCGATTCGCCGCCGGCTTGCCGCCGGACGCACGATACGCTATCTGGTGCCGGACAACGTCTATCTGTATATAAGGAGGCATATGCCTTATGGATCGACAAGAGATGATTGAACGCGTCAGGTCGGAAATGCCCGAACGAAGATGGCGCCATACCGAAGGCGTCATGGCGGCCGCGGCCGCTCTTGCCCGCCGGTACGGCGAAGATCCGGAACGGGCCGAGCTGGCCGCGATCCTGCACGATGTCGCCAAATATTGGGCCGTAGACCGTCAGGAGTCGATCATTCGCGAGCATGGCTTGCCTCAAGAGGTGCTCGCGTACGACAAGGAGCTCTGGCATGCCCCTGCAGGCGCGTGGGTAGCGGAGCATGAATTCGGCGTGTCCGATTCCGGCGTTCTGGACGCCATCCGCTATCATACTTCGGGCAGAAAAGGGATGAGCCGGCTGGAGAAGATCGTCTGGCTGGCCGATTATATCGAGCCCGGCCGGGACTTTCCCGGCGTCGGCGAAGTAAGGGCGATCGCGGAGCGCAGCCTGGAGGAAGCGATATTGTCCGCGCTGGACCGGACGATTATGTTTCTGATCCAGAAGGGGAAACGAATTTATCCCGATACGATTCATGCCCGCAACGATTTATTGGAACAACTATAGGATAGGCTCGAAAATTCAATGAAGCATTTTATTTTACAGACGCAATGGAGGTCAATGGATGGCATTACATGCTGACGCACTGCTCAAAACGGCGGTGGAAGCCGCAGAGAACAAAAAAGCGGCCGATATCGTGGCGCTTAACTTAAAGGATATTTCGCTCGTAGCGGACTATTTCGTCATTTGCAGCGGCAACTCCGATACGCAGGTGCAGGCGATTACGTCGGAAATCCGCAAGCAAGCGGAAGCGGGCGGCGTGCGGGTCCGCGGCATCGAAGGCGCGGATTCGGCCCGATGGGTGCTGATCGATCTGGGCGACGTCGTCGTGCACGTATTCCACCGCGAGGAGCGGGAATATTACAATATCGAGCGGCTTTGGTCCGACGCCAAGGTTGTGGAGTTCGCATGAGCCTGACGGCCGGCACGACACAGAAGCTTGCCGTAGTGCGGGAAGTGCCGCCGTACGGCTATTTTATCGGCGGTCCGGATGGCGAGGTGCTTCTGCCGTACGCGGAAACGGACGGAGCAAAGCTGAAGGCCGGGGATACGGCGGAGGCGTTCATTTACCACGATTCCGAGGACCGTCCCGTGGCGACGCTGCGCAAGCCGCTGCTGCAGCTGAACGGGCTTGCCCGTCTTCGCGTCGCGGACGTCCATCCCCGTCTGGGCTGCTTTCTCGATTTCGGACTTGACCGCCATCTGCTGCTGCCGCTGTCGGAGCTTCCGGAGCGGATCGAATACAGGCCGCTGCCGGGCGACGAAGTATACGTCCTGATGACGCATGACAAGTCGGGCAGACTCCTCGCCAAGCTGGCGACGGAGAAGGAGCTGGGGCCGCTCGCGTTTTCGGCGCCGGCCGACTGGCGCAACAGCTGGGTGGAAGGCTGGGTAACCAAGACGCTGCAGATGGGCTCGTTCGTCATGCTGGACGGCGGCGTCGTCGGCTTCGGCGTGTACGGGCTGATACCCGAATCGGAGCGGACGAGAGCGCTGCGGCTGGGCGAGCGCGTGCGGGCCCGGGTCGCCTTTATTCGCGAGGACGGAAGGGTCAACCTGTCGATGGCGGAGCGAAAGGAGATCGGGCGCAATCTCGACGCGGACCGCATTCTTGCCTTTCTCAAGGAGCGGCCCGGCGGAGGAATGCCGTATTCCGACGAGACGGAAGCGGAACTGATCAAAGCCCGCTTCGGCATCAGCAAGAGCGCGTTCAAGCGCGCCCTCGGCAAGCTGATGCGCGAAGGCCTGGCGACGCAGAAGGGCAGCTGGACGTATTTGACCGAGCAGGCGCTGCGGACGAACGAGGCTCCTGAAGGAGCGGAGCCGTCTTCCGGAACGGCCGGCGGACGCGATGCCGGCGGCAAAGGAGAGGAGACGCCGTGACGGCATCGTACGGACTGTTCGCGAAAGTGTACGACGAGCTGATGGAGGATATGCCGTACGCCGAATGGCTCGGATTCGCCAGGGCAGGCTGGGACCGCTACGGCATGCCGGAGACGGTCGTCGATCTCGGATGCGGCACGGGCAGCATCTCCATTCCGCTTGCCAAGTCCGGGTTTCACGTATACGGCATCGATCTGTCCTCCGAAATGCTGGCGGTCGCGCGCAGCAAGTGGGACGAGACGCCGCAGCAGGCCGCAAGGCCGCGCGCGGGCTCCATCCGCTGGCTGCAGCAGGATATGCGGAGCTGGGAGCTTCACGAGCCGGCGGACGCCGTCATCTCGTTTTGCGACTGCCTGAATTATTTGACGGAGGAAGCGGATATCGAAGCGGCGTTCCGGGCGACGTTCGCGTCACTCAAGAACGGCGGCTCCTTTCTGTTCGACGTCCATCCGCCGAAGCAGTTTCGCCGTTATGCGGAGGAGCAGCCATTCGTGCTCGACGAGCGGAACATCGCCTACATATGGACTTGCGAATTGGACGAGCCCCGCTGCGAGATCGAGCACCGGCTGACCATCTTTGCGAGGGAAAAGGACGCCAGCTTTCGCCGGTTTGAGGAGACGCACATCCAGCGGGCATACGATCCGGATTGGCTTGAGGACGCCTTGCGTCGAGCGGGCTTCAGCCGGGTGGACCGGTATGCGGATTTCGAGCTGAAGCCCGCGACGGCCGAATCGGAACGGCTGTTTTTTGCCGCGGTCAAATGACGCCGCCGCTTTTGGATTCCGGAATCGCTCAAAATAGATCTTGCCAAACGGGAATCGCTTCCGCTATAGTAAGGATGAGCCGCAAGCGAGGCTCCTATAATTGCATACATACTGCGGGTGCTGGATCAAGTCCGGCTGAGATGGAAGCCTTATGCTTCGGACCGTTAATCTGAACCAGGTAATGCTGGCGTAGAGAACGTATCGAATAGATGCCATTCGACTTTTCTCGGATGGTCTTTTTGTTGGAATGGAACGGGAAATCGCGCAAGCCGCATGGGCGGCGCATGCCGCTTCGGGGCGGCCTTTCCCGTTTCTTCCCTCCCACGTCAGCTTCGCCGCATGGTTGCGGTGAGGCTTTTTTTATTGCCGGCACGGACGCTTTCGAAGAGGCCTTTGTGATGCCCAAGGCGGAACCGTTTGGCACGTTACAAAGAGAGAAGGAGGCGGTAAACATGCCGGAACGATCCGAAGAAACGGTCAGCGGCCGGGGAGATGGCCGAAATGCAGCGGATTACGCCGATGACGCCGGCTCCCGCTATTCGCGGCAGATGTTGTTTGCCCCGATCGGGGAAGAGGGTCAGCGCAAGCTGGGAGAGAGCTCCGTGCTCATCGCCGGCATGGGCGCGCTCGGCACGGTGCTGGCCGGCCATATGGTCAGGGCGGGCGTCGGGCATGTCCGGATCGTGGACCGCGATTACGTGGAAAGCAGCAATTTGCAGCGGCAGGCGCTGTACAACGAAGACGATGTGCTCGCGGCGCTGCCGAAGGTCGAAGCGGCGGCGCGAAAGCTGAGACGAATCAATTCGTCCGTCACGATCGAGCCCGTATCGGCGGATATAACCGTCCGCAATGCGGCGGAGCTGCTGGAAGGGATGGACCTGGCGCTCGACGGCACCGACAATTTCGCGACCCGGTTTTTGCTGAACGACGCCTGCTGGCAGGCCGGAATTCCGTTCGCATACGGAGGAGCGGTCAGCTCGCGCGGAATGAGCGCGCTGTTCATCCCCGGCCAGACGCCGTGTCTGCGCTGCTTCATCCCATCCGGCGGAGCCGCCGGGGAAACCTGCGATACGGCCGGCGTCATTGCGCCGGTTGTCGACATCGTCGCATCCTGCCAGGCGACGGAGGCGCTCAAGCTGCTGGTCGGGGACGAGAAGCATCGCCGGAACAGCCTGTTGTCCTTCGATATTTGGCATAACCGCCATTACGAAATGAAATTTGGCGAGCCGCTTCCGGACTGCCCGTGCTGCGGGCTGAAGCAATACCCGGCCCTGGAATGGGAGCGGGAAGAGGCGGTTACGATGTGCGGGCGCGACAGCGTGCAAATTGCCGGGAGGGGACCGCTCGAGCTGGAGCAGTGGCAGCGGCGGCTGGCTCCCGTCTCGAAAAAATTGACGGCCAATCCGTATTTGCTGCGCGCCGAGCTGCGCGAAGGGGAACGGCTGGTGCTGTTCGCCGACGGCCGCGCGCTCGTTCAAGGGACGACGGACCCGGTTCGGGCCAAGTCGCTGTACGCCCGGTATATCGGGCTGTAAACGGGCCGTCGGGGCAATGCCCTTGCTAACGCTGTGAGGCGGCGTACGGACGAAGGAACTCGAAGTCCCCCGGGCAGGGCGGCTGGACATGAGATCAAGGAGAAGGAGGAGCGGTTTATGAAAGATTTTCGGCTGTATGCCATTACCGGCGAGCAGTTTCATCCCGGCCGCGCCATGCTTCACGTTATGGAGCAGGCGATATTGGGCGGGGCGGACATTATTCAGCTGCGGGACAAAAAGGGGAGCAAAGCCGAGGTGCTCGCCAAGGCCCAGGCGCTTCGGAAGCTGACCCGGCGCTACGGCGTCACGTTTATCGTCAACGACGATATCGACATCGCGCTGGAGGCGGATGCGGACGGCGTTCATCTCGGGCAAGGCGATCTGCCGTTGCCGGAGGCGAGAAAGCGGATGGGGGGCAAAGTGATCGGCATTTCCACGCACGCCATCGAAGAGGCGCTGCTCGCGCAAGAGCAGGGCGCGGATTACATCGGCGTCGGCCCCGTCTTTCCGACGAAAACGAAGGAGAACGTTACGCCGGTCACCGTCGATTATGTGCGGGAGGTCAGCCGGCGAATCGCGATTCCGTTCGTCGCCATCGGCGGCATCAAGCTGCATAACGTGGACGAGGTGATCCGGGCGGGAGCGAGACGCATATGCGCTGTAAGCGAAATTGTCGGCAGCGACGACGTGAAGGGGACGTGCGAGGCATTTATCCGCAAGCTGGAAAAGGGGGGCGCATGACGGGATGGAGCTGATTATTAACGGAGAATCGCGGCAGATCGAAGCGGCCGCCACGGTGCAGGACGTCGCGGAGCGGCTCGGGCTGCTCGGCAAGCCGATCGTCGCCGAAGCGGACGGCGTCGTGCTGCATGCGTCGCAGTGGGAGCGGACGCCGGTGCGTGACGGCATGCGGATCGAATTTGTACATTTTGTAGGAGGGGGATGACGGCATGGCTGCGGAGGCGATGAGCGGCACGAATGAGGCGCGCAAAGATTTGCTGGCGATCGGCGGCAAAAAGCTGACCTCCCGAATTTTTATCGGGACGGGTCTGTTTCCGAATCCATACGTGCAAAAGGAGGCGATCCGGGCGTCCGGTTCCGAGGTGCTGACGTTCGCGATCCGCCGCGTCAATCTGGACGCGGCGGAGGACGACTCCATCTTGCAGCACGTGGAAGGCGAAGGCTACACCTTTCTGCCGAATACTTCGGGCGCCAGAACGGCGGAGGAGGCGGTCCGGATCGCGCGTTTGGCGCGGGCATCGGGACTGAGCGATTGGGTCAAGGTCGAAATCAGCGCCAACGAGCGGACGCTGCTGCCCGACCCGGTCGAAACGCTGAAGGCGACGGAGACGCTGGTGAAGGAAGGATTTACGGTGCTGCCGTACACGTCGGACGACCCGATACTGTGCAAGCGTCTCGAGGAGGCGGGAGCGGCCGCCGTCATGCCGGGCGGCGCGCCGATCGGCACCGGGCTCGGCATTTTGAATCCGTACAACTTGGGACTGATCGTCGAGGAGGCGAACGTGCCGATTATTGTGGACGCCGGCCTGGGTTCGGCCGCGGATGTCGTCCAGGCGATGGAGCTGGGCGCCGCGGGCGTTCTGATGAATACGCCGGTCGCCAAGGCGAAGGATCCCGTCGCCATGGCCCGCGCGATGCGGCTGGCGGCCGAGGCGGGGCGGCTGTCCTATTTGTCCGGGCGGATCGCCAAAAAGAAATATGCCACGGCCAGCAGCGGACTCGAACATTTGATGCTGCGATGAAAGCGGCGGTTAACTTCATGCCGGCCGAAACGGACGCGCGTTGTCCGGTTTCCCGGTCAGGAAAGCGATGTGTCCTCGATGAGTGAAACGATCTTGGTGCTGGGCGGCGGCATCATCGGGCTTTCGTGCGCGCTGGAGCTTGGGCGGCGCGGCTTCAAGACGAAGCTTCTCGAAACGAAGCGATGCGGCGGCCAGGCATCCGGGGCGGCGGCGGGCATGCTGGCTCCCTATTCGGAAAATGCGGATGGTCCCGATCCCTTTTTTCGGCTGTGTCGGGACAGCTTGAGCCTGTACCCCGAATGGCAGACGGCGGTGCGGGACATCTCCGGCCGTTCGTTCGAATATGCCGAGACGGGCAGCTTGTATGCGGCTTATCACGACGCCGATCTGCTTGCGCTCGAGGGGAGACTGCTGTGGCAACGGGAAAACGGCTCCACGGGCGAGCTCGTAACGGGCAAGGCGCTGCGCGAGCTGGAGCCGCAGCTGTCTCCGGCGGTGCGGGCCGCGCTGTATACGCCGGAGGAAAGCCATGTGTACGCTCCGGACTTTGTCCGGGCGCTGGAGACGGCTTGCCGCCGTATCGGTGTGGCCATATACGAGCAGCTGGAGAGGGTGGAAGCAGTCCAGCTCGAACGGGAAGCGGCTGTCCGGGCGCTCGACGGGACCGTCTATCGCGGCGATCTTCTGGTCGTTTGCAGCGGAGCGTGGGCCCAGGAGCTGTCCGGGCCGCTCGGTATCCGCATCCCCGTTTATCCGATTCGGGGTCAAATTTGCGCGTATCGGCTGGATAAAACCGGGCCCGTGCGTCATATGATTTTCGGTCCGCAAGGGTATATGGTAGCCAAGGCGAACGGCACGCTCGTCTGCGGAGCGTCGGAGGACGTGGCGGGTTACGACAGTTCCGTTACGGTTCGAGGCATCGAGCGTCTCCGCCGCTGGAACAAGGATGTCGTGCCGCGGCTCGGCTCGCTGGAGCCGTTCCACAGCTGGGCGGGGCTGCGGCCCGCCACGCAGGACGGCTATCCGCTGATCGGACGCACGGCCGCCTCGGGCCGGGTCGTGTTTGCGGCGGGCCATTACCGGAACGGCATTTTGCTCAGCCCCGTGACGGCCCGTCTGGTGGCGGATATCGCGGAAGGGCTGGGCGATCTTCCGTACGGCGGCGCATTTGCCCCGGATCGGTTTGGGTATTTATAAAATGCCGGCTATCGCGCGTATCGGCGACAATAAGCGGGGAGGAGAAAGCGGCATGCGGGTAAAAGAAGGAATGAAAACGCCGGCCAGAGCGTTGACGATTGCCGGTTCCGACAGCGGCGGCGGCGCCGGCATTCAGGCGGATCTGAAGACGTTCCAGGAGCTGGGCGTTTACGGGATGTCCGCGCTGACGGCGCTGACCGCGCAAAATACGACAGGGGTGCAAGCCGTTTTTCCGGTCGAACCCGAATTTGTAGCGCAGCAAATCCGGTCGGTCGGCGAGGACATCGGCGTCGACGCGCTGAAGACGGGCATGCTGTTCAGCGGAAGTATTATCCGGAAAGTGGCCGAGACGATTCGCAGCATGGCCTTGCCGCAGCTGGTCGTCGATCCCGTCATGATTGCCAAAGGCGGCGCGGCGCTGCTGCAGGAGGATGCGATCCAGGCGGTCATTGCGCATTTGCTGCCCCTTGCGGCGGCGGTTACGCCGAACATTCCGGAGGCGGAGGCGTTGACGGGAATTCGCATTGCCGGCAAAGCGGACAAACAGGAAGCGGCGCGGAGGCTGCATGGCTTCGGCGCCCGCTGGGTCATCGTCAAGGGCGGCCATGACGAAGGAGACGAGGCGGTCGATCTACTGTTCGACGGCCGCAACTTCCATGAAATGTCCGGCCCGCGGGTGCGGACGAAACGAACGCACGGCACCGGCTGCACGTTTTCGGCGGCGCTTACCGCCTGCCTCGCCCAAGGCATTCCGATGGAGGAAGCGGCCGCGTCGGCGAAGCGATTTATTCAAGCGGCCATCGAAGACGGCATTTTCATCGGTTCGGGTCACGGCCCGACCAACCACTGGGCGTACGGGAACCGGCTTCGCCACCCCGTCGCCATGGGTGCGCGGGCGAGTGCAGAGGGATAGCGCAGAACCGTTCGGGCGTATCGCGCCGGTGCAGTATCGGGAGAACGTCTGATGCAGGCATGGTGCGGATGCGAGGATGGTTGGAAGCAGAGATCCGAAAGCAGAAGGATGAAGTAAACGTATGGAAGAAGATGTACGAAAGTAGATGGATGGCAGTAGAAGTACGGAATCAGAAGTACGGCAGCAGAACTGTGACAGTAAAAGTATGGCGTACAAGCATGGGGCAGGTTGTGGAAGTATAGTTTGAAGTGTGGTAGTTGAAGTACGCTTGTGGTATGGGTTAGAAGGATGGTTCAGAAGTGATAGTTGAAGTAAGGGCTGGAAGTTTGGAACAGAAGTGTGATGGTTGAAGCATGGGCTGGAAGTATATGGAGCAGAAATGATTGTTGAAGTATGGGCTGGAAGTATGGTGCAGAAGTGTGATATTGAAGTATGGGCTGGAAGTATGGTGCAGAAGTGTGATGGTTGAAGGATGTGCAGTAATAATAGGGTCGTAAGTAGCTGCTGCTGTAGCGGGTGAAAGACTGTAGTGCGGATGAAAGCACATTGGTGTGTTTGAAAGCGAATATGACGGAAAGTTCGGAGCAGATTCACAAGATGCAGGTAACGCTGGAAGCCTCAGAGGGATACAAACGTTTCGTTCACGCTCCAATTTTAAGCATAAGCAGTTTCGCGACCGGTAAGTACATCCGCGACCTTACAGCGCGCGAAAGCGCGTAGCCGAGCGGCTGTAAGGTCGTTCGCGACCTTACAGCGCGCGAAAGTGCGTCGTCGAGCGGCTGTAAGTTCATCCGCGACTTTACAGCGCGCCAAAGCGCGTCGTCGAGCGGCTGTAAGTACGTCCGCGACCTTACAGCGCGCGAAAGCGCGTAGCCGAGCGGCTGTAAGGTCGTCCGCGACCTTACAGCGCGCGAAAGCGCGTAGCCGAGCGGCTGTAAGGTCGTCCGCGACCTTACAGCGCGCCAAAGCGCGTCGTCGAGCGGCTGTAAGGTCGTCCGCGACCTTACAGCGCGCCAAAGCGCATCGCCTAGCGGCTGTAAGGTCGTCCGCGACCTTACAGCGCGCCAAAGCGCTGCGCCTAGCGGCTGTAAGGTCGTCCGCGACCTTACAGCGCGCGAAAGCGCGTAGCCGAGCGGCTGTAAGTTCATCCGCGACCTTACAGCGCGCCAAAGTGCATCGCCTAGCGGCTGTAAGGTCGTTCGCGACCTTACAGCGCGCGAAAGTGCGTCGTCGAGCGGCTGTAAGGTCGTCCGCGACCTTACAGCGCTCCGAAGCGCATCGCCGAGCCGCTCTAAGGTCGTTCGCGACCTTGCAGCGCACGCCGCCGCCGCCGCCCACAACCCATGCAACCGGCGGCCGGGCAGTCCCTGTCTCCGCCCGGTTCATGTCGAATATTGTCGATCCGAGCCGCCGCAAGGCATTTCCCTCGCTCCGTCCATTCGACGCTCTCCGACACGGCCGGTTTAGGGACAAAGCTCCCCGCCGCCGGTACAAAATGTTGTGCCGGAGGACAAATCCTCCTCCCCAGGTTACTCCCGCAGCGCCTCTCTCAGGCGGCTGTTCATGGACGAGGCCGCCGCCGATTTTTTTGCCGCCGCCGTTTTCCACCGAGCCGCTTCCGACCGGAAGCGTTCCCTCTCCAATTCCAAATGCTGTATATACTCGATCAGCTCCGGCAGCTCGCGGCCGGCGTCCGCAAACAGTCCGCGTAGTTTTGCAAGCGCTTCATCCTGCGACAGGGTTCCCACTTCAAGCCCCTCCGTCCTATCAATAAAATGTCACTTCCTCATCATAGCCGTATCTGTTAAAATAGTCGAGTGCGCCAAAAAAACGCGTCCGGCATCCTATGAATTTGCCCCCTCGAATCTCCATAATTTGCATTGACGCATCCTATATATTGAGGTAAAATCAAAAACATCAACTATATATTGATGTATCTAGTGCTTTCGAGGTTTACGCCGCCCGCCATTGCGAGAGAAGCGAGTCTACCGGAAAACAGCGGTCGGAAGCACTTTTTGATTGCGATTTTCGGTGTGGAGGAGCGTCTGCAATGCTGGTTGTCTACGATTCCAAGACGGGCAATGTAAAGCGGTTCGTCAAAAAACTGAATATGAAAGCCGTATCGGTCGACGAGCGGACGGAAGTGGACGAGCCATTCGTTCTGATCACCTATACGACGGGATTCGGACAAGTGCCTGAAAAGGTAAACGACTTCCTCAAACGGAACCACAAGATGCTGCGCGGCGTGTCCGCCAGCGGCAACCGCAACTGGGGAGCCGGGTTCGCCAAGAGCGCGGACACGATCGCGGACCAGTACGGGGTGCCCGTCATTTTGAAATTCGAGCTGTCGGGGACAAGTCAAGATACGCAACAATTTGTCGAAAGGGTGCGAACCATTGAAGCATATTGAATTGAACAACGAATTGATGCAGCGCGGCGCGGACGGATTTTACCGGCTGGAGAAAGACAAGGAAGCCGTCAAGGCGTTTATGGAGGAAGTCGAGCAAAAGAGCAAAAAGTTTCCTTCGCTGCGGGACAAGCTGAATTATCTCATCGAGAACGACTACTACGACAACCTGTTCGACAAGTATACATATGAGCAAATAGAAGCGGTATTCAACCTGACGCACAGCAGCGGCTTTCAGTTTCAATCGTACATGGCGATCTCCAAGTTCTACAAAGACTACGCCATGAAGACAAACGACAAATCGCAATATTTGGAGCAGTATCCCGACCGCGTGGCGGTTGTGGCGCTTCATCTGGGCGAGGGCGACGGTGACAAGGCGCTGCGCATCGCCGAAGCGATGATCGAGCAGCGGCTGCAGCCGGCGACGCCGACGTTTCTTAACGCGGGCAAGAGCCGCCGCGGCGAAATGGTATCCTGCTTCCTGCTGGAAATGG
>CALAWP010000043.1 GCA_937895345.1 uncultured Paenibacillus sp.
CCTCACGTACGGTTTGATGAGGAGAGGCTGGGTTCCGCCCAGCCTTTCACTCTAGTTGCGAGCTGCACACGTGCCATGCGCGGCTCATGCCTCATAATGCAAGAAGCTTTCTGTTCTTGCACGGACAGTAAAAAGACCTCTCGATACTCCCGTTTCAGGCGGGTCGGAGAGGTCTTTTTTCGTTTAACCATGTGCATGAAGCGGCAATCGGCCGGCGCCCTAAGCTTCCGACAGCAGCAGCAAAATAATCGAAGACAGGCTTAAGCAGGTGCTGATCAAATAAAGAAACAGAACGGTCTGCTTCTGGGTCAGGCCTGCGCGCAGCAGCCGGTAATGCGCCTGGCTGGCATCGGCCTGATAGATCGCTTTGCCCTGCAGCATCCGCTTGACGACCACGAACAGGTTGTCAAAGATCGGTACGCCGAGCGCCAGGATCGGAATGAACAGCGACAGCACCGTCGCCTGCTTGAACGCTCCGTCCAACGCGATAACCGCGAGAATGAAGCCGAGGAACGTCGCGCCGGCGTCGCCCATGAAAATTTTGGCCGGAGGTTTGTTGTAACGCAAGTACGCCAGCGTAATGCCGACAAGCGCGATCGCCATAATCGCCGAGCTCGATTGGCCTTTGGTCAGGGCGACGATAAAGAGCGTAATGCCCGAAATGGCGGAAATTCCCCCGGCCAGCCCGTCCATGCCGTCCGTAAAGTTAATGACGGTCGTTACCCCGAAAATCCACAGGATCGTCAATATAAATTGCAGCGCCTCCGGCAGAAGGACGTATTCCCCCGAAAACGGGTTGACAAAGCCGGTAAACGAAATGCCCGACGCGTACACCAGGACGGCGGCCGATACTTGCACGACCAGCTTCGGAAGCGCGGGAAAATCTTTTCCCTTCGTCTTGAACCAATCGTCGATCGTGCCGATGACGAGCAGCAGCACGCCGCCCGCGAAGATCGCGGCCGTCTCCAGGTTGAACTCTCTCGATATGAGCAAATACGCGAGAAAAAATCCGACAAACATCACGTAGCTGGCGGTGAGAGGAATCGGCTCCCGATGGATTTTGCGTTCGACGTCCTTCCGGGGCCTGTCCACAAAATCGATGCGGAACGCCAGCTTGCCAATCGGCGGGATCAGGAAATACACGAATAAAAATGCAATCAAAAAGGCGGCAAGATATAAGATGATATCCACTGTATTTCTCCTATGATTCGATATTTTCTATCAACCATTATAGCATCCGGGGCAAAAGCGTGTCGATACGACTCGGTTGGACTCCTTGCGAAGCGCGCTGCGAATCCTTATAGTTGCTTGTAGGACGGGCATTTGCCGGACGTTCGGCTCCGGAAGCGAAAGGAGAGAGAGGACAATCATGAGCGATAAAATTCGTTTCGGCATCGTCGGCGGGGGCTGGCGGGCCGAGTTTTATTTGCGCATCGCGGAGGCGCTGCCCGGCCGCTTCGAAGCGGCGCGCATGCTGGTGCGGGACGAGGCGAAGGGCGCGGCCTTGACGGCGCGCTGGGGCGTTCCGGCGGCGAGGGATATGGAGGCGTTCGTTCAGGCGCGGGACTTCGACTTTGCGGTCGTGTCCGTGTCGCGGGACGTCTGTCCCGACATCATCGCGGCGCTTGTCGAAAGGGGCGTACCGGTGTTATCCGAGACTCCTCCCGCCAAGGATTTGACGGCGCTGGCCGAGCTATGGCGAAGGCTGGGGCCGCAGGCGCGCGTGCAGGTGGCGGAGCAGTATCTGTTCCAGCCGATGCACGCGGCCAGGCTCGCGGTCGTGCGCTCCGGCAAGCTGGGCTCGCCCTCGCACGTCCAGCTGTCGGCCGCGCACGCGTATCACGGCGTCAGCCTGATCCGCAAGCTGCTTGGCGTCGGCTTCGGGGACGCCGTTATCCGCGGCGAGCGGTTCGCGGCGCCGCTGGTGCAAGGGCCGGACCGGAACGGTCCGCCGAAGGAGGAGACTTGCGGCGAATCGATGCAGGAGCTGGCGACCTTCCGGTTCGGCGACGGGAGGACAGCGCTGTACGATTTTGCCAAGGAGCAATATTTCTCCTGGATTCGCGCTCAGCAGGTTCTCGTTCGGGGCGAACGGGGCGAGATCGCGAACCGGGACGTGCGCTTCCTGGCCGATTACGCGACGCCGGTCGTTATGGAGCTTCGCCGTATGGATGCCGGCCATGACGGCAATCTGGAAGGGTATTTCTCCATCGCGGCGTTACGCTGGGAGCCGAGTGGGTGTACCGGAATCCGTTCGAGCCGGCCAGGCTGTCGGACGAGGAGATTGCGATCTCGACCAGCTTGGCGCGGATGGGCGAATATGCCGCGGGAGGCCCTTCCTTCTACGGTCTGGACGAAGCCGCGCAGGATTTATATTTGTCGCAGATGATGGCGCGGGCGATCGAAAGCGGGGAAACGGTGAGGACCGGCGTCCAGCCTTGGGCTGACGGGAAGCGGGAGAGTCGCGGCTAAATTGTGCGGCGGCGCGGCAATCTCCATATTTTGTAACCTGATAGAATGGTCATTCGTACTGACTCTTGACGGAAGAAACGAGGAGTGGGGAAGATGACGGGACATGCGACGGAGACCGGGCCGGCAGCGGCTCGGGACGAGGTGTTGAAGCTGGACATAGAAGAAGCGGGCTACGACGCCGACAAAACGATTATCCGAAACATCAGCCTGCGGGTGAAGCCGGGCGAGCTGGTCGGCTTGATCGGACCGAACGGAGCGGGCAAGAGCACCACCGTCAAGACGATTCTCGGGCTGATGAATCACGTGAAAGGGCAGGTGGAGCTGGGAGGCCGGCATAAACGTTACGCCTACGTGCCGGAGCAGCCCGTTTATTACGAGTATATGACGTTGTGGGAGCATTTGCTGCTGGCGGCTTCGGTGTACGACCTTGATGAAAGCGATGTGGAGGTTAAAGGGGAACGGCTGCTGGAGCGATTCCGCCTGACGGAGCAGAAGCATCATTATCCGACGAGCTTTTCCAAGGGCATGCAGCAGAAGCTGATGCTCATTGCCGCGTTTTTGCTGGAGCCGGACGTATATATTGTGGACGAGCCGTTTGTCGGTCTTGACCCTCGGGCGACAAGCGATTTCCTGGAGCTGCTGCACGACGAGCTGAGGCGCGGCGCCGGCGTGCTTATGAGCACGCACGTGCTCGACACCGCCGAAAAGATTTGCGGAAGCTTTGTGCTGCTGAGCGGCGGCTCCGTCGTGGCGCAAGGCTCCCTGGCCCAAGTGCGGGAAAAGGCGGGCTGCGGCGCGGACGCCGCGCTGTCCGAATGTTTTCTGGCGCTGACGTGACGGGAGGGGAACGGGAGAAATGATGACGCCGGGCCGGTTGTTTCGAATTCGGTTGAAATTTCGTTTGAAGGAACAATGGAAAGCATGGAACAGCGCGCTGGACTGGACCGTATGGCTGTATATTCTCGTTCCGGCGCTGCTTGTGGGAGGCGGCTTTTACCGGGATTTTTGGCTGGAGATGCCGGAGTGGGCGGAAAAGGCGCCATGGCGGGCCGGACTGGCGATTGCGCTGCTCTTGCCTATGATTATGGGACGCGTAAGAGTATTTGTCGAGGAAGCGGATCGGCTGTTTATGCTGCAAAAGAAAGAGTGGCTGCTGGGGCTCAAGCGCCGGGGCATGCTGTATACGGCTTGCGTGCAAGCGGCGCTGCTGCTGATTCCTTTTGCCTTGCTGCTTCCATTTCTGGTGCGGGCCGAAGGGATGGGAGGGCTGGAAATTGTCCAAATGTACGCCTATACCTGGCTGGCAAGCCTAACTTGGTCCATCGTGAGCCAATGGGTCGACCTGCCGGCTCGGGGATGGCGCAAGTGGCTGCTGGAAGGGTGCTGCCTGGCCGTCTGGGCGGCGGCTTATCTCGTGCCGGCGCTGCCGCTCGGATTCGGGCAAGGGGCGGCGGTCACGGTTCCGGCATTTGCCGTGATGGCGGCCGCCGCTGCAGCCTCCGCGTATGGCTCGCTAAGATCCGGCATACGGTTTGAGGCGGAAGTGAAGCAGGACCGGGACGTGCGCAATCGAAGCACCGAATTTCTGCTCAGCCAGACGGGCAATGTTAGGCCGCTGTCCAAGCGGAAGCGCCCGCTGCTGTTCCGCCGTTCGCAGCGTTTGTTCAAAGGCGCCGATACCGCCTCGGTGCTGGCCGAAATGCGGATCAAAGCATTCGTCCGCTCTTCCGTCGTGCGAATCTGGTTCGGATATACGTCCGTATGCGCGACGGCCATTCTTGCGGCGCCGCCTTCGGCCTCGGTCGTCTTGATTCCCGCGTTTGCCTATGTCGGGGCATCCTGGCTGCGGGCGCAATGGGAGCAATGGAAGGCGGAGGAATACATCGCCCATTTCGGGTGGTCCGCCGAGGCGGCGGCCCAGGCGGCGGCTTTATCCCGATTTTGGCTGCTGCTGCCGCCGCTGCTGATCTGGTCGGCCTTCGCCGGAGCGCATGCATTTGGCCTGTGGGCGGCCATTTCCGCCTTGCCCGTATGCGCCGCTGTATGGGCGCTTCTGAACGGCAGGCTCCGGGTTGGCGGCCCGCGTCAAGCCGCGTTCAAAAAATAATGCCGCGAAGCGGATGCGTTTCTCCCATTTCGTGTATACTACATGGTATATGATTATCTATCAACCGGCGGCAAGCATCATTCATAGGCCGGTTACCGAGGAGAACGGCATCCATGATCGATGAGCAGGAACTGCTGGATTTTATGAGAGAGACGGCGTACAAGCCGATGACGTATCAGGAGCTGGAGGGGCACTTCGGCATCGAAGGCGCCGAGGAGTTCAAGGCGCTGCTGAAGCTGCTCAACAAGCTGGAGGAAGAGGGCAAAATATTGCGCACCCGCACCGAGCGCTACGGCGTTCCGGAGCGGATGAATCTGCTGCGCGGCAAGGTGCAGGCGCATCCGAAAGGATTTGCGTTTCTGCTGCCGGACGAGGACGGCCACCCGGACGTTTATCTGCACGCCAACGATTTAAAAAGCGCGATGAACGGCGATATCGTGCTTGTTCGCATTACGTCGAAGAGCGGCGGGGGCGGACGGCTCGAGGGCGAGGTCGTTCGCATCGTGCAGCGCGCGGTAACGGAAATCGTGGGCACGTTCGAGAACCACGAATCGTATGCGTTAGTCATTCCGGACGACAAACGGATTAATCGGGATATCTTCATAGCGAAGGACGCGTTCAAGGGAGCGGTGACGGGGCAAAAGGTCGTCGTCCGCATCGTGTCGTACCCGGAAGGACGGTCGGCGGCCGAGGGCGAAGTGGTCGAAATTTTGGGGCACAAAAACGACCCCGGCGTCGATATTTTGTCCATTATCCGCAAGCACGGGCTGCCGGAAGGCTTCCCTGAGGAAGTGATGGCGGAAGCCGAAGCGGCACCCGACGTCATTACCGAGGAGGAGATCGTGCAGCAGGGCCGGCGCGACCTGCGCGGCGAGACGATCGTCACGATCGACGGCGAGGACGCGAAAGACCTGGACGATGCGGTGCACGTAAAGCAGCTGGACAACGGCAACTATGTGCTGGGGGTCCATATCGCCGACGTCGGTTATTATGTGAAGGAAAAGTCCGCACTCGACCAAGAAGCGTACCGGCGCGGCTGCAGCGTCTATTTGACGGACCGCGTTATTCCGATGCTGCCGCATCGGCTGTCGAACGGCATCTGCTCTCTGAATCCGCAGGTGGACCGGCTGACGCTGAGCTGCGAGATGGAGTTCGACGCGCGCACGCTGAAGCGGGTGCGGCATGACGTGTTTACGAGCGTCATCCGCACGAAGGAGCGCATGACGTATACTAACGTGCGGCGCATTCTTATGGCAACCGAAGAGGAACCGGAGACGGAGCTGAAGGAGCGTTACGCCGAGCTGCTGGACATGTTTGCGCTGATGGAGCAGCTGGCGATGCGGCTTCGCTCGAAACGGATGAAGCGGGGCGCCATCGATTTCGATTTTCAGGAATCGAAAATTATCGTCGACGAGGACGGCAAAGCGATCGACATCGTAAAGCGGGAGCGTTCGATTGCGGAGCAGATTATCGAGGAGTTCATGCTTGCGGCGAACGAAACGGTGGCGGAGCATTTCCACTGGCTTCGCGTGCCGTTTCTGTACCGGATCCATGAGGACCCGGACAGCGAGAAGCTGCTGACGTTCATGCAGTTTGCGGCGAACTTCGGTTATGTGGTGAAGGGCGGCAAGGGCAATGCCGTGCATCCGCGCGCGCTGCAGACGCTGCTGGAGGATATTCAGGGGACGAAGGAAGCGACCGTCATTTCGACGATGCTGCTTCGTTCGATGAAGCAGGCGAAATACGACGCCGAAAGCTTGGGCCACTTCGGACTGGCAGCGGAGTTCTATACGCACTTCACGTCCCCGATCCGGCGTTATCCCGATCTTGTCATTCATCGGGTGATCCGCGAGGTGCTTGAGAACGGGGGGCATTTGACGGACGCGCGGCAAGACGCGCTGGCGAAGCGGATGCCGGAAATCGCGCAGCAGTCGTCCGAGCGGGAGCGCGTGGCGGTAGACGCCGAGCGGGATACGGAGCGGCTCAAAAAATGCGAATATATGCTGGATAAGGTCGGCGAAGAGTTCGACGGCATCATCAGCAGCGTGACGAGCTTCGGCATGTTCATCGAGCTGGAAAATTCGGTGGAAGGGCTGATCCGTCTAAGCGGCTTGACGGACGATTATTACCACTTCCACGAAATGCACATGGTGCTGATCGGCGAGCGGACGTCGAAGGTGTACCGGATCGGCGACGAGGTGCGCGTCCGCGTGGCGCGGGTCGATATGAACGAACACAACATCGACTTCGAGATGGTGGACATGAAGCCGCGCAGCGGCTTCAAAGGCGTCGCCGACGCCGGATTCGGAGCCGGCGGCAAGCGCAAGCGCGGCGGCTACGGCCGCGGCGGCGGCGAAGCCGGCAATGGCGCTCGCGCCGGGCGCGGCGCGGAAGGCCGCGGAGGCGGCGGCGGTCCGG
>CALAWP010000044.1 GCA_937895345.1 uncultured Paenibacillus sp.
GTTCAATTTCCAGCGCTTTTAAGCTATGAACCGGGGAGGCGTCACGGATTCAGGTGAAAATTACGGAACGTCCTATATACATGGTTAAATTCAATCAGGTTTTCCATTATTATTCACCTCTGTACAGCATGGTAAGCAGTTCTTTTAATTCCGTAAGCCCCATTCCAATCTCCTTGCTATTATGAATGGCCGTCAGCAATTGCTCCTCGATGACCTTCATTTTTCTTTCTTTCACGAATTCATGATTTTGCTCTGATACGAAGGACCCTTTCCCAACAATCGAATAAATAAACCCCCTTTTTTCCAGTTCTTCATAGGCGCGCTTGGTGGTAATGACGCTTAGATCCAGATCCTTGGCTAACGCTCGCATCGATGGCAGCGGATCGCCGGCCTTTAATTCATTGGTCAAAATATGTTTTTTAATTTGAGCATAAATCTGCTCATAAATCGGTTCCTTGGAATGATTGGAGATAATAATTTGCATGCAATAACCTCTCTCGCGGAACATTGTATATATACTTTATATACAATATACACAAGTTATGCTGGTTTTACAATACTTTTTAAAAGTCCAATCGCCGAAGCCTGCCGCACTTGCGCAAAATCCCCGAAACCCAGTCTGCATGACTGGGCTTCGGGGATTTTTTTGTTGTTCTCGGTTGCGGCGGCTCCTCTTGCTCGCGTCCACCGTGCACTGCCTCGTCCATTGCCGGTAGACGGTACGGTTCGCGCTCTAAGGTCGTTTATGAACTTGCAGGGTCATCTCTCCCGCCCAAACCTCGCTCTAAGGTCGTTCGTGAACTTGCAGCACTCTCTGGACGGTTCGGCCCGCGCTCTAAGGTCGTTTACGAACTTGCAGGGTCCATCTCTCCCGCTCAAACCTCGCTCTAAGGCCGTTCGTGAACTTGCAGCACCCTCTGGACGGTTCGGCCCGCGCTCTAAGGTCGTTTACGAACTTGCAGGGTCATCTCTCCCGCTCAAACCTCGCTCTAAGGTCGTTCGTGAACTTGCAGCACCCTCTGGACGGTTCGGCCCGCGCTCTAAGGTCGTTTATGAACTTGCAGGGTCATCTCTCCCGCTCAAACCTCGCTCTAAGGCCGTTCGTGAACTTGCAGCACCCTTTGGACAGCTCTGCCGCATAAATTTCTAACTTTGCCGATAAACTTCACGTTTTACCGCATAAAACATTGCCTTTTTCCCGCGGCATGGACATTACCACCGGTTATCTCGGCCGCTGGAACAGCAGCAGGACAATGGGCTCGGTCGTCGGATAGCTGCTGCCGCCTTTGGGCTCGGCGCTCAAGGACAGCAGGTCGGCCCGCCCGAGCAACCCCGTTCGGATATGCAAATATCCGCGCGTGCCCGCCAGCTTGACCAGCCCCAGGCTGCTTTGGCTTTCTCCGGTTAACGCCCACGCCTGGTAATCGGAGCCGACGATGTCCGGCAAGCCGTCCAGCAATAGAAATGCCTCGCTGCTGTCGCCGCTCAGCCATATATAACCGTTGCCCGGCGTTGCGCCCAGCGACTCGATGCGGTATTCCGACGTGTCGGACGCCTGCAGCACGCGCAGCGCATCCGGCTCCTCGCTCATCATATAGGCGTCGATCGGAAAGCGGGGCACAGGGCCGGCGTCCAACGGCTGGTCCGGGCGGTTGGCGATGAGCAGCGTGAGCCCGAACGCGACGGCCGCGGCGGCAACCCCTCCGCCGAGCGACCATCTCCGAAGCATCCGGGCCGCCCTTCTCCGCCGCACCTCCCGGCGAAGCGAACGATACACTCGTTCGGACGGAAACACCGTTTCTGACCGGACGTCGCCAGCCTCTGTCGCCGCACCCATCGTCTGCTCCTTCTCGTCTGCTGCCTGCTTGACAACCTCCCGTCCTTGCGCAGCATAGATCGCAACGTCCCGCTCCTGCATGTATTCATTCACAGCCAGCTTACCGCGGCCCGCCGCAAACCTGCCTCCGTTTGCTCCTTGCACGCCATGGTCCGCCGCACCCCCGCCTTCGCCTGCCGCTTCCCCGCCGCGATCCGCCGCTTGCCCGGCATCTTTCCTGGCCGGCTTCCCGCCGTCCGCCAGCAGCCGCGACCACTCCCGGTGCTGAGCGGCGCATGCCCGGCAGCCCGCCAGATGGCGTTCCAGCCGGCTGCGCATCCCGGGAGCGAGAGAGCCAAGCGCATAGTCCGCCCATTCCGTCTCGCCGATGCCTTCCTTGCAAGCTTCATAATCCCTTCCGACATGCTCATTGGCTCTCATAGCGCTCCTCCTTTCCGTAATCGTCCAGCCAGCCCCGCTTGCGCAGCTGCTTCCGGATCGCTTTAATCCCGTACCGCATCCACGATTTGACCGTCCCCAGCGGCACTTCCCACTCCTCCGCCATTTCCCGCTGCGACATGTCTCCGTAATAGGCGCCGACAACGGCGTTGCGCTGCGGCCGGGGCAGCTGCGACAGCGCCTCCCGAACGGCTTGCCGCTGCAGGCCGCGAACGGCCTCCTCCTCCGGCAGTCCTTCGGCCGCCTCCCGAACGGTTCGATCCAGCATATCGGCGGCGGCGAAATCTTTGACGACGAGCTTCTGTTTTTTTCTGATCCGGTCGATGCAGCGGCTGCGGGTCATAACCGCCAGCCACGCTTCTACCGTGCCTTTGGAGGATTGGTATCGTCCGCCCTTCTGCAACGCCTCCAGCATCACATCGTGGCACAGATCTTCCGCTTCCATCCGGTCGCCGAGCATGCGCATGGCGATCCGCATGACCAGCGGGGCGCAGCGGGCGTAAAAGCGGTCGAAAGCCTCGACGGAGCCTTCCGACGCCAAGCGAAGCTGCTCCTCCAACTCCTTATTATCCGACAAGCCGATCCCTCCCGGCCGAATGTCCGGCGCGATTCGTTTCGTACTCCGAACAGCAGTTTATTTATTTTTTATCAAAAAAAAGACCGGTTGAAAATATGCAAAAAAATATTTTTTACGGCGTAAATCCGATTGAAGTTTCCGAACGTAATCCCAGTGTACGGCCATTGAAGGCCATCGGAGCCGGGCGGCCGTAACCATAGAAATTATACAAATACAGGAGGGTGATTTGCATGCTTAATAAAGCATGCCGCCGGGCGTTGTGCCTGGCACTTGCGGTAATCTTGGCGTGGACGGGGGCGGCCGGCATACATCCGGAAAACGTACACGCGGCGGGAGCGTTGGAGCTGTATACGCCGTATACGGAACAGGACGCCGCGCCGGGAGATTCGATTTCCTATTCGATCGAGCTGATCAACAGCGGCTCGGAAACGAGCAAAGCGGGCATCCAATTTGCCGGCGGGAGCGGCTGGGATTACGAGCTGACCGCCGGCGGGCGCAACGTCCGGCAAATCGCGGTCCGTGCGGGCGAGTCCCAGACGCTCAATCTGCGGCTCGAAGTTCCGCTCGAAATCGAGAAGGGCGAATATTCGTTTACCGTCCGAGCCGGGGACGCCTCCCTGCCCTTAAAGGTGCACGTCACTGAAAAAGGCATCTTCTCTTCGAGCCTGAACGTGGAACAAGCGAATATCGAAGGCCACTCGGGGTCCAGCTTCACCTTCTCGGCCGAGCTGCGCAACCAGACTGCCGAGGAGCAGACGTACGCGCTGGCCGCGCAGCCAGAAGCGGGCTGGGAGGTGCGGTTCAAGTCGGGCGGCAACAGCGTGACGTCGGTCACGATCGATCCCAACTCCTCGCAGACGCTGTCCGTCGAAGCGATTCCGCCGGACGGCGTTCAAGCCGGCACCTATTCGATTCCGATCGCGGCGATGAATAACAATACGCAAGCGGAAGCCAAGCTGGAGGCCGTCATTACCGGTACGTACGGCATCGAGCTGACGACGGCGGACGAGAGGCTGAACGCGACCGTGAGGGCCGGCTCTTCCACGACGATGGAGCTCATCGTCAAAAACAGCGGCACCGCCAAGCTCGAGGACGTCAGCCTGTCCGCCCAAACGCCGAGCGGTTGGGAAGTCACGTTCGAGCCGAAGACGATCTCCTCGATCGAACCCGGCCAAACGGCCGCCGTCCAGGCGATCGTCGCCTCTTCGGAGAAGTCGCTTCCCGGCGACTACGCCTTGAACCTCTCGGCCCAGACCGCGCAAAAATCAGCGTCCGCGGCGATCCGCGTCGCCGTCAAATCGTCCGTCCTGTGGGGCTGGATCGGCGTCCTTATCATCGCGGCAGTGATCGGCGGCGTATACGTGCTGTTCCGCCGCTACGGGAGGCGATAACCCGTGGAAGCGTTGCAGGACATTCGGCAGCCGCAATCCGGCGAAGCGATCGTTTTGAGCGGGCTGACCAAAACGTACGGCGACTTCGTCGCCGTTAACCGGCTCGATCTGACGGTGGCGAAAGGCGAAATATTCGGCCTGCTGGGCCCGAACGGCGCGGGCAAAACGACGACGATTCTAATGATGCTCGGCTTGACGGAGCCGACCGGCGGCGATGTGCGGGTACTCGGGCTCGATCCGCGCCGCAGCTCGCTCCAGGTGAAGCGAAGAATCGGCTATATGCCGGACGACATCGGCTTTTACGAGGACCGGACCGCGCTGGACAATTTAATCTATACCGCCCGGCTGAACGGCATTTCCTTGCCGGAAGCGACGGCCAGGGCCAAGGAGCTGCTGAACAGGGTCGGCCTGGCGGAAGCGGCGCGCAAAAAAACCGGGCAGTTCTCGCGCGGCATGCGTCAGCGGCTCGGCCTGGCGGACGTGCTTATCAAGCGGCCCGACATCATTATATTGGACGAACCGACGCTCGGCATCGATCCCGAAGGAGTGCGGGAGCTGCTTGAGCTTATCCGCTCGCTCAGCCGGGAGGAAGGCTTGACGGTGCTGCTTTCCTCGCATCATCTGCATCAAGTGCAGCAGGTTTGCGACCGAGTGGGGTTGTTCGTCAAGGGCCGTCTGGTGGCATGCGGCAATCTGGAGCAGCTGTCGCAAGCGCTGGACGAAGACCGCACCGTGACGGTCGACCTCGAAATCGCAGCGTGGAACGACGGCCTTCAAGAAGCCGTCGGCCGTTTGGAGGAGGTGCTGTCCATCGACAGCCGTCAAGCCTCGTCCATCGGCGGCGAAGGACGCCATGCGGTAACGGTCGTATGCAGCCGCGACATTACGCCGCAAATTGCGCGGCTGGTGTCGGAGAAAGGCGAGCTGTACGCCATCAGCCGGCGCCAGTACGGACTGGACGATATTTATCACAAATATTTCGAGGGAGGCGAACACCATGGAAGCCGTTAACAAGCTGCAAGACGCATGGCGGCGCATGGCGGCCAGGCTGAACGTCCGCACGGACGCCCCGCCGCGCCCGAAAGCGGAATCTTCCGCCTTCTGGGTCATGGTTGCCAAGGAATTCGGCGACCATATCCGCAGCTGGCGGTTTGCCATTCTGCTCGGCATTATCGCGCTTGCCTGCATCGGCTCCATCTATACCGCGTTGACCGCCCTAAGCGGAAACGCCCAATCCGCCGAAGCGGATCATTCGTTTCTTTTTTTGCAAATCTTTACGATAACGGACGGCACGCTTCCCCAATTTACTCAGTTCGTCTCGTTTTTGGGGCCGCTGATGGGCATAGCGCTCGGGTTTGACGCCGTCAATGCGGAACGGAGCAAGGGCACGCTCAGCCGGCTCATTTCCCAGCCCATCTACCGCGACGATTTTTTGAAAGCCAAGTTCGTCTCGTCGCTGCTGCTCATATCCGCCGTCATCTTTGCGCTCGGGCTGCTCGTTATGGGAGCCGGACTGGTCGTCATCGGGTTCCCCCCGACACCGGAAGAGTTTTGGCGGGTCGTCTTCTTTTTGCTGTCCGCGGTCGTATACGTCGGGTTTTGGCTAAACCTGTCGATTTTGCTGTCCGTCCGCTTCCGGCAGGCGGCGACGTCGGCGCTTGCCGGCATATCGCTGTGGATCTTTTTTACCGTCTTCTACAGCATGATCCTGAACCTGATTGCCAAAGGAGCCGCTCCGGGGGGCAATGCGGGGACGGAGGAAATATTGGGCTACCAGAACCTGATGCTGACGCTCGGCAGACTGTCGCCCGCGGAGCTGTTCAGCGACGTGACGACGACGCTGCTTATGCCGAACGTCCGGTCGCTTGGCCCGCTGACGATGGAGCAGGTCGTAGGCGCCGTGTCCAGTCCGCTGCCGCTCGGCCAAAGCTTGCTGCTCGTATGGCCGCAGCTGACGGGGCTCGTTGCCGCGACGCTTGTCTGCTTCGGGCTCGCTTATTATATCTTCATGCGGCAGGAAATTCGTTCGCGCGCCTGATGCCGTTCGCCAAGCGGCCGCATCGGCAGACGGCTTGTCGCAAGCAAAAAAGGCTGGACCGCCGGCAGGTTCGACCCTGCCGCGGAACAGCCTTCATTTTATGCCGCCCTGTGCGGTTTGCGTTATGGAAAGAACCAAACCGTCCGCGACGCGGTCAGCCTTCCCGCTTCACGAAATCGATCAGGCCCGCTACCTTCTCGTCGGTCAGCTCCCCGCTGTTGTCGAAGACGGTAATGGAAGCCGGCGGAATGTCCCAATGGATCGCCGGCACGAAATCGACGCGTTTCTCGAAATCTCCCCAATGCTCAAGCTTCCATCTGTCGCGCTCGGTTTGCCTGTCGATAATCCGCTCCTTCTGCAGCGAAATGTCCTGAAGCGTCACGACGATGACCTTCACGTCGACCTGCTCCTTCGTCAAGCCTGCGGCCGCAATGACGTCCTCGATCCAGGCTTTGTTTTTCAATTCGGCCGTAAACGGCGAAATCATAAATACGTTTTGGCCGGCGGCCAAATTTTCGATGCATACGTCCTTGGCCGTGTCGTATTCCAAATCTCGCAGGTTGGCTTTATAGAAATCGGAATCCCGATCATTTTTGTCCAAACCTTTCATCTCCAATATCGCTTCCACGAAGCGGCCGCCGATCGTATCGCGATCGAGAAACGCCGCCGGAATGACGGCGCTCAGCTTCCGGGCGACCGTCGTCTTGCCGGTGCCGGCCACGCCTACGAAAAATACGAGCTTTTGCAACATTGACGCCTCCACTTGTTTTTGAAGAGAATTATACCATTTATGGTGCGGCGAGAATACCGGTTCCTCTTCCAACATGCCGGCGGAGGCTATTAAATTTACGGCTATCGGCCATAAAAGCCGTCCGCCGCAGCCCGCAAGCGGATTTATTCGAGAATTTGCATCGACTCGATATGCCGCCGCGTCTCTTCCGTGCCGCAATCGTACAGCAGCTTGTAAATTTGAATCAGCAGCTCGTCGCTGGCGCCGTTAAGCTCCTTGTCTTCGTACGTCTCCAAGTAATGACGGGAAAAATGGAACATTGCCGCCTCCTCCATCGTGGACAGCTCCTCCATCAGTTCCCTGAGCTTGTTCGCCTCCTCCCGGGTGGCGTCAATTTCGAGTTCGTAAGCCGCCGCTCCCCGATCCTCCAATATTTGTCCGGCTTGCACCGATACGTAAAACCGTCTGCGTTCGCCGTGCGAACCTTGGTGACCCTCCATCGTTCGTCGCTCCTTTTCTGCGCGTATGCCTTCCCGTAGCATCCCCGGCGGACAGACATTATATCCCTTTTTTCAGCATATAACGTTATTATCGCTACTGGAGTCCAGCATAGAGAGGAATGAGAAAAATGTGCGGAATTACCGGCTGGATCGATTGGAACAGTGATCTGACGAGAGAAAGCGACAACCTGGAACGAATGACGGACACGCTTGCGCCGCGCGGACCCGACGCAGCCGGTACCTGGATATCGGCGCATTGCGCGCTCGGACACCGGCGGCTGGCGGTCATCGACCCCGACAACGGGGCTCAGCCGATGATCCGCTTTACGGGCGAAGACAAATACGTCATCGTGTACAACGGCGAGCTGTACAACGCTATGGAACTGAAACGGGAGCTGGAAAGCAGGGGCAGAACGTTTACGACGACATGCGATACCGAAGTATTGCTGGTCGCTTATATGGAATGGGGCAAAGGATGCGTGGAACGGCTGAACGGCATATTCGCCTTCGCCGTGTGGGACGTCGAACGGCAGGAGCTGTTTTTGGCCCGGGACCGGCTCGGCGTCAAACCTCTATTTTACAGCGATGAGAACGGCTTGTTCATCTTCGGGTCCGAGCACAAATGCATTCTGGAGCATTCCTCGGTGAAGGCCGCCGTCGGGCCGGAAGGATTGGCCGAAATTTTTATTATGGGCCCGGCGCGGACGCCCGGCCACGGCGTTTACAAAGGCATACGCGAGCTGCGTCCGGGGCAATGCATGAGCGTAAGCCGGGACGGCGTTCGCTTGACCACGTATTGGGCTCTCGAAAGCAAGCCTCACGAGGAGGACGCGGAGCAAACCGCCGAACGCGTAAGAGAGCTGCTGAAGGATATCGTGGAGCGGCAGCTCGTATCCGACGTTCCCGTTTGCACGCTGCTCTCTGGAGGCCTCGACTCCAGCGCGCTGACGACGCTGGCGGTCCGTTATTACGAAGCGGGCGGCCAAGGCCGCGTCCATACTTATTCGGTCGATTACCGGGACAACGACAAGCATTTTCAGGCGCACGCGTTCCAGCCGAACAGCGACGCTCCATGGATCGAACGAATGACCTCCCATCTCGGGACGGTCCATCATGCGATCCAGTTCGATACGCCCGAGCTGGTCGCCGCTCTTCGCGACGCGACGCTGGCCCGCGATTTGCCGGGCATGGCGGATGTCGACGCTTCTCTGCTGCTGTTTTGCCGGGAAATCAAAAAGGGCGCGACCGTCGCCATTTCCGGCGAAGCCGCGGACGAAATATTCGGCGGATACCCGTGGTTTCATCGGGAGGAAGCGCTCAGCTCCGGCACGTTCCCGTGGTCGCTCGCGACGGCGATGAGAGCCGGTCTCTTGTCGCCGGAGGTTGCGAGCCTGATCCGGCCGGAGCAATATATTGGCGACCGCTATGCCGAAGCGGCGGCCGAAGTGCCCCATTTGGAAGGCGAAAACGAAGAACAGCGGCGCATGCGGCAAATGTCTTACCTGAACATTACCCGCTTCATGCCTACGCTGCTCGACCGGAAGGACCGGATGAGCATGGCGGCCGGACTGGAAGTTCGCGTCCCGTTTTGCGACCATCGGCTTGTAGAATACGTCTGGAATATACCGTGGGACATCAAGTCCGCCGGAGACCGGGAAAAAGGCATTCTGCGCAAAGCGCTGAAGGGCGTGCTGCCCGACGATGTGCTGGCGCGCAAAAAAAGCCCGTATCCGAAAACGCATAATCCCGCTTATTTGGCCGCCGTGCGCGGCTTGGCTCTGGATATGCTGAACGACCCGTCCTCGCCGATCCTGCCGCTGATTAACGCAGCCAAGGTGCGCGAGCTGGCCGAATCCGGCGACGCCGCCTCCAACCTGCCCTGGTTCGGCCAGCTTATGTCCGGTCCTCAGCTGTTCGCTTATCTTTACCAGGTCAACGTGTGGCTGAAGGAATATAAAGTGAGCGTCGGTTAGCTTCTTCTGACATCCGAATATACGCAGCCAAAACGGCCGGACGGGAATGCATCCCCGACCGGCCGTTCGACGTCACGCGTCTCCATACGATGGACGCCGATCCGTCCCGCCGCGCGGCCGGTTTACGGCCGCGCTTCGAGCAGCGGCAGCAGCTTCCGGAGCGCTTCGCCGCGATGGCTGACAGCGCCTTTCTCCTCCTTGCTCAGCTCCGCCATGCCGCGCCCCGGCCCGGGCAGCCAGAACAGCGGATCGTACCCGAATCCGCCGCTGCCGTGCGGCTTGTCCGTAATGCAGCCTTCTACAAAGCCTTCCGCCTCCGTAAACTCGCCGGTCGCCGGATCGTACAGCGCCAAGGCGCAGACGAACCTCGCCTTGCTCAGCATTCGCGAGCCGTCCGTCAGCCGTTCGCCGGAAGCGGCGGCGCCAATCGCGGCCAGCTCCCGCAGCAGCTTCGCGTTGTTGTCCGCATCCGAAGCGCCTTCTCCGGCATAGCGGGCGGAATAGACGCCGGGCGCTCCTCCGAGGGCGTCCACCTCCAGGCCGGAATCGTCGGCCAGCGCCGGCACCCCGAGCGCGTCTCCCGTCGTCTTTGCCTTGATGCGGGCATTGGCCGCAAACGTAGCCCCGTCCTCGACGATGTCCGGGATGTCCGGATAATCGTGCAGGCTGGCGATTTCCATCCCTAGCTTGCCCAGCTCATGGGCGAACTCCTTCGCCTTGCCTTTATTTTTGGTCGCCACGACGATAACGTTCCGTCTCTCTCCTCCGCTCATGCCCGGCCGCCTATCCGCCCGGCCGCCTCGCCGAGCGTTTCCTTCTGCAAGGCGATCAGTTCGGCGATGCCCGTTTCCGCGAGCGCCAGCAGCCCGTTCAGCTCCTCGCGCGAGAACGGAGCTTCCTCGCCCGTCCCCTGCACTTCGACGAATTTGCCGCCCCCCGTCATGACGACGTTCATATCCACCTTGGCTCCGGAATCTTCCCCGTAGTTCAGATCGAGCACCGGCGTTTCGCCGACGATGCCTACGCTGACCGATGCGAGAAAATCGGTGATCGGATATTTCGCAAACGGATGCGTCTTCGCTATATGCTCCACCGCCAGCGCCAGCGCGACGAAGGCGCCGGTAATCGAAGTCGTCCGCGTGCCGCCGTCGGCTTGAAGGACGTCGCAATCGAGCGTAACGGTCCGCTCGCCGAGCGACTGCAGGTCGACGACCGAACGAAGCGCTCGGCCGATCAGCCGCTGAATTTCCATCGTGCGGCCGGTCAGCTTTCCTTTGGCCGATTCGCGCTGATTGCGGGAATGCGTTGCCCGCGGCAGCATCGCGTATTCCGCCGTAATCCATCCTTTGCCCTGACCTTTCATGAACGGAGGAACCCGCTCCTCTACCGATGCGGTGCAAATTACTTTCGTATCCCCCACTTCGATCAGCACCGAACCTTCCGCGTGCTTGTTGACGTTTGTCGCGATCTTGACCGGCCGAAGCTGGTTCGGGAGCCGACTGTCTTGTCTCATCTATGTATGCCTCCTGAGTCTGTTTGGTCAACGATGTATATTATTGTAACAAAGCGCCCGGCGAAATGCACACCGCCTCATGAAAAATACGCCGCCGGAGCGGGCATGGACGGAAAAACGGCGGCCCGGGAAACGATCTTCCCGGGCCGCCTTGCAGGTCCGCCCTTCGCGGGCGTGCCGGCGGCTTTCCCGCCGGCTTACGACTCGAAAGCGTTGACGTGATGCGGTCTGCCGACCGGCTCGTTATAGGCTTTGTTGTTGTCCGCCAATATGTCCGTATGTCCGTTCAGGCTGATCTGCACCTCCGAGGCGCTTGTGCTTTCCGTCAGCGACAGCACGACCGCTTCGAGCATTTCCGCCGGCACCTGAACGCCCGGCTCATAAGCTTCGTCCTGCAGGTCGACGGTCAGCACGCCTTCCTTCTCCTCGATGCCGGCCACTTCGACGTTCGGCAAAATGACGCTCGACAGCGCTTTTTGATTCAGCGGTCCCGCGATCAGCTCTTCCATGGCGGCCAAGGCCGGAGAATCGGAACGAGACACTAGCCGCGTCACCGGAACGTAATATTGCTCGTCGTTCATCGTTTGCGCCGAGAAATAAAGCGTAACCGGCGAGGAATTCGTCACCTCTACGCCGTCGGCGGTCTCGACATTGATCCCCATCGCCCTTGTCAGCGCCGCGTCCATAGGATAACCCGCAAGCGGCATTTCCGTCAGCCTTTCTCCATCCAGGTACAGCTCGACGCCCTTGACGCCCGTAGCCGTCAGCGTCCAGGTGATCGCCTCGAGCATCGCCCTCTCGTCCATCTCGTTATATTGGGCGAATTCGCCCGAGAAATTAACCTTGGCCAGCTTCTGCGGCTCGTCGATGTCGTACGACAGCACCCGCGTTCCTTGCGGAATCATGGCGCGGAAGTCGGCCGGCAGCACGGACGAATAGCTTCCGCCCTCGACCATCATTTCCAGCGCCCGCTTGCCGGGCTTCTCGCCTTCTCCAAGCGTGACCGGCACCGCCACCGGCGCCAAATAACCGTTGCCGTCCTGCAAATAAACGGTAATGGTGGCCGACTCGCCGGTCGGGTCGGCCAAGCCGGTCGGCTCGCTTCCTTCCCCGTCGGTCATTTCCACTTGCGGGGGATCGATCGGCTGGCTCGTTTGCTTGGAAAATAAGCTGCAGCCCGCGGTGACGACGGGCAATACGAGAACGGCTGCCAGTAAGGCATGTCTCTTCCATCTTTTGTGCATCATGATTGAATTTCCTCCCCAATCGATTTTGGCCTGTCAGGCTTTGTACAACTGTTCATTTGTAGTAATATGTATACGAGCCCTTCCCTGATTTAGACCAGTTTTGTCCACAAAATGACGAGGGGGAAACCTGATGATCGACCGTTCCGACAGATACAGCTTGAACAGCGGCAAAGTCGCCCAAGCTACTTACGAATGGCTGGAAAAACGCGGCATCACGACGATGGCCGTGGCCGAGCTTGTTCACTTTTTGCAAAAGGACTACTTTCCGGAGCTTACGCCGGAGGATTGCGTGGAGCATGTCGAAGCGGTATTGTCCAAGCGGGAGGTGCAAAATGCGGTTCTGACCGGCATTCAGCTCGATATTCTCGCCGAAGAAGGCAAGCTGTTTCCTCCGCTCCAGGACATGATCAAGCACGACGAAGGGCTGTACGGCTGCGATGAGATTCTCGCGCTGTCCATCGTCAACGTGTACGGCAGCATCGGATTAACGAATTTCGGTTATATCGACAAGGTGAAGCCGGGCATCCTCGTCCGTCTGAACAGCAAGAGCGACGGCGAAATTCACACGTTTCTGGACGATATCGTCGGCGCGATCGCCGCATCGGCCGCGAGCCGGATCGCCCATCGGAAGCAAGCGGAAAAGGAAGGCGTCGCGGTGCCGCCGCTCGACTGACGAAGCATCACCTCTCTATAGCAGCAAAAAACCGGGTATCTATGCGCCGAACGCGCATGGATACCCGGTTTTTCGTTGAGGGATTTCCTCATTCCGCCGACGCAGGTGCATTTCAACTCATCCGTTCTGCACCTAGGCCAAACTGCATGAGGAATCGGCTTCCGATCGCTCTCGCAGAGGGATACTTGGAGGCTCCGCATTCAGCAGCGGCTTGTTCGGCAAATAGTGGAGCGAGCGGACGAACCGGATCGTTTTCGTCTTGGCTCGCATGACGATGGAATGCGTCTCCGCCCGCTCATCGGGGAAATAACGAACGCCTCCCAAAAACTCGCCCGGCGTGACGCCCGTCGCCGCAAAGATCACGTCTTCCGTGCCGACCATATCGTCCATTGTCAAGATCCGGTACGGCTCCTCGATGCCCATGGCGAGACACCGTTCGAATTCCGCCGCGTCCGCGGGCATGAGCCTGCCCTGCAGCTCGCCGCCCAAACATTTCAGAGCCGCGGCGGCCAGCACGCCTTCCGGAGCGCCGCCCGAGCCGACGTACAAATCGATGCCCGCTTCCGGGAAAGCGGGAGCCATCGCTCCGGCCACGTCGCCGTCGGACAAAAATTTAATCCGCACGCCCACCTTGCGCAGCACTTTGACGAGCGCTTCGTGGCGGGTGCGGTCCAAAATCATGACCGTCAGATCGGACACCTTTTTGTTCAGCGCGTCCGCCGCCTTTTGAAGCGTCGTCTCCATCGGGTCGGCGATGCTCAGCTTTCCTTTCAGCGCCGGACCGTACGCCAGCTTCTCCATGTACATGTCGGGAGCATGCAGCAGCTGGCCCTTCCCCGCCACCGCAATGACCGACACGGCATTGTTCAAGCCTTTGGCCACAATTTCGGTCCCTTCCAACGGATCGACCGCCACGTCCACCTCGGGACCGTTCATGCTGCCGACTTCTTCTCCGATATACAGCATCGGAGCTTCGTCCATTTCACCTTCTCCGATTACGACCGTTCCTTTGATCGACACGGAATCGAACATCGCCCGCATCGCCGAGGTCGCCGCTCCGTCCGCGCTGTTCTTGTCTCCTCTTCCCATCCAGGGCGCCGACGCCAAAGCCGCCAGCTCCGTTACGCGCACAATTTCCAGTGCCAATTCTCTCTCCATGCCAATCCCTCCGCATATATTCGATATTTAATATGTATCATATATTTTATTATGACGCAATATATATTCATTCATCTTCATCGAATCATCATATAAAACAAAAAAAGAACGTCCTTCTTTCCCCTATCTGGGAGAAGGACGTTCTATTTCGCCGTTATAGCAGACACCTTTTCTATCGCTTACGTCTCATATACGATTATGCCGTTCGAGCGCCTGCCGTTCAGCAACCCCCGCTCTTCCAAATGAAACAAATGAGCGAGCGTTTCGGCCATCGCAAACCTGAGATTATGCGGATTGCTTCTCAAATGGCTCCCGAATAGCGCTTCGCAAAGCGCAAACGCGCTCATGGGCGCAGCCGCTAAGCGGCCGCGAATCGCATCCAGCCGCCGCGCATGATGCGCCAGCAGCTCGTCCAGCCTGCCGCGGAAATCGGCAAACGGATCGCGATGCCCGGGCAGCGCCAGCGAAACCTCATAACGCTTCAACCGCTCCAGACTGTCGAGAAACGCCGCCAGCGGGTCTCTTTCCTCGCCCGGAACGACGCTTACGTTGGGCGTAATATGAGGCAGCACCTGGTCGCCGCATACCATCCAGCCGTTGTCCCCGCAATAAAATATCAAGCTTCCGTATGCATGTCCCGGCGCATCGATCAGCTCCCAGCGGAGCCCGCCCATCGTCCAGCGTTCTCCCGCTTCTATATAAGAGACGCGCGGCTGCGGCGACACTTTCTCCACGAACGTTGCCAGGTTGCGTCCGATGTCCGCCGTTAACGATTCGGGCATTCCATGTTCGATGAACAGGCTTTGCAGCGCCGCCGGATAATCGCTGCCTTCGCTCCATAACCGGACGGCGTAAGCATGCGCCCTTCTCGACATGAATACCGGAGCCCCGCTTCGCTCCTGCATATAACCGGCCAGCCCGTAGTGGTCGGGATGCTGGTGCGTCAGCACGATCCGGACGATGCGGCTCCATTCGAGCCCATTCTGCCGCATGACGCGATCCCACGTTTCGAGCGCTTCCGGGGTGCGCAAGCCCGGATCGATGATCGTAACGCCCGACGGCTCCGGCACGATGTAGCTGTTTACCCATTTCAGCGCAAAAGGAAGCGGGATTTTCACCTGCAGCCAGCCGTTCTCCAGCTCCGTCGCCGCCCCGGCGGCTTCCGCTTCCGATTTTCGATTCCGCATCATCCCTGTCGTCTCCTCCTGGCGTTGTTTGGTTTACTTTCCATCTTAGCATATTCCGGGGCGCGCGGCGCAAACAATAATGGCCCGGCCGTCTCCGGCTGCCCGAAAGCGCCGATCGCGTTCCATTATTTTGAAGGGGGGGGTCCGGTTATGATCGATCGCATTCAATTGTTGTTCGCCGATTCCGCAGACCTCATGACGTATCGCATGCACAACGGCGAAATGTCGATCGAGGTCGCTTACATCGTAAGGATTACGAAAAGGCGGGAGAAAAGCTGCTGACGAAGCTGCAAAAGGCCGGAGTCGATCCGCACGGCTTCGGACTGCGCTTCCGGGCGATGCACCCCGGCCCGGACAGCTGGCAAAAGTGGCAGGAAATTTATCCGACCGTCCAAATGAAGCTGAATGCGGACATCAAAATCGAAGGCACCGGTCTGATTAAATAATCAGGCCGGTGCGCGGCGGCTCAGCGCCGGACCAGTCTGGCGCTGCCGCGAAGCTGCCGCAAATTGGCGGCGCCGATGCCGAACATGGCCGTACGGAGCTCGAATTCGATCCGCTCGAACTGGTCGAGCAGCCGCTCCGTCGACCGCTCGGCGTCCTCCCCCGCCGCCTGCGGAAGCAGAGAGCGGCCGAAGCCCGCCATATCGGCGCCGAGCGCAATCGCTTTGGCCGCATCGACGCCGGTATGCAGCCCTCCGCTTGCAATAAGAAACGCGTCGGGCAGCCGTTCGCGTATTTCGATGACGCATTCGGCGGTAGAATTGCCCCAGCCGGCAAACGCCTCGGCCGCCTGGCGCCGGACCGGCGAGTTGGTCCGATATTTCTCGACCTGGCTCCAGGACGTGCCTCCCGCTCCCGCGCAATCGATAAACGCGACCCCTGCTTCCTGGAGCCTTGCCGCCGTCTCGCCGTCGATGCCCCATCCCACTTCCTTCACTCCGACCGGTACGGGCAGCGAACGGCAGATGCCGCCGATCCGCTGCAGCAAGCCGCGAAAGTCGGTGTCCCCTTCCGGCTGGAACACCTCTTGCAAGCTGTTCAGATGAAGCACGAGCGCGCTCGCTTCGGCCATATCGACAGCTCTCTTGCAGGCGTCGGCCCCAAAGCCGTAATTAAGCTGCACGGCGCCAATATTGGCGATAACCGGCACGGTAGGCGCCTCCTTGCGCACCGCAAAGGTTGCGGCAAGCTCCTCGCTCTCAATCGCGGCGCGCATCGACCCGAGGCCGATCGCCCAGCCTTTCGCTTCCGCCGCCGCCGCAAGCCGCCGGTTGATCGCTCCGGCGGCGTCCGTCCCGCCGGTCATCGAGCTGACTAGAAACGGCGTGCTTAGCGGCGTGCCGAACCAGTCCGCCTCCAGGCTTACCTCTTCGAACGACAGCTCCGGCAATGCGTTATGCCTGAAGCCGTAACGCTCGAAGCCGGAGGACACGTTCACGCCTTCCACTTGCTCCTCCAGACAGATGCGAATATGCTCTCCCTTGCGCCTTGACGTCGCTTCGCTTGCGTCTTTCCGGGTATCCGTCATTTCCCGCCAACTCTCCTTCCGCTGTTCAGCCGAACCGCCCGCTAGAGATCCGGCCATTCTATGGACTAGCATATCATAATTATCCAATTCCCGCTTCCATCCCGTTCCGCAATCCGCAATCCGATCCGCTTCTTGCTCCGATTGGCCTCGATTTCGCATATTGATTTATACGATCATTTATTTGAAATTTACAATCATAATGATTGTCATTTTGACAGTAATCCATTACACTTAAATGAGAAAATCCGATCGCTGCACACAGCGTTGCTGCGCGAACCGACATTTTAGACACTGAAGGAGCAAAGAGCCATGGACATCAAAATTTTCGACCAATCCGAACAGCTCGACGCTTATGCGGCCCAGCTCTATTTCGACCTGGTAAACGGGAAGCCCGATGCCGTGCTCGGACTGGCAACGGGATCGACACCCGTCGGCATTTATGACAAAATAATTGAAGGCGTTAAAGCCAACAAAGCGAGCTTTCGCGAGGCGACCACCTACAATCTGGACGAATATGTAGGGCTGCCGCCGGAAAACGAACAGAGCTACGCTTATTACATGAACAAGCATCTGTTTGCGCATATCGACATTCCGAAGAACCAAACGCATTTGCCCGACGGAATGGCGAAAGATTTGCAGCTGGAATGCAAGCGTTACGACGCCATGCTCGAAGCCCGGCCGATTGACTTGCAGCTGCTTGGGCTCGGCCATAACGGGCATATCGGCTTCAACGAACCCGACGACCGCCTGTCCGGCGGCACTCATGTCGTGGAGCTGAAGGCGGAGACGAGAGTAGCGAACGCGCGATTCTTCGCTTCGTTGGAAGAGGTGCCCGTTCAGGCGCTGACGATGGGCGTAGGGTCCATATTGAAAGCGAAACGGATATTGCTCGTCGTGCGCGGTTCGGACAAGGCCGGCATCGTGAAGGAAGCGCTGACCGGGCCGATTACGACCCAAGTGCCCGCCTCCCTGCTGCAAACCCATCCGCGCGTAACAGTGCTGCTAGATCGAGAAGCGGGAGGAATGTTGACAAATGAACGCTGATAAACGATGGCTTATTTACAACGTAAATATTGTATTGGAAGATCGGACAATCGCAGGCGGGCTCCTCGTCCGCAACGGGAACATCGAACGGGTAGTCGCGGAGTCGGAGCTGGATTCGGCGGGGCGCATCGAAGGAGAGCCGGTCGAACGAATCGACGGGGGCGGCGGCTGGCTGCTTCCCGGATTTATCGACCTGCACGTACACGGCGGTTACGGCGGGGACTTTATGAATGCGGACCGCGCCAGCTACGACCGGATTACGAAATTTCATGCTTCGCAAGGTACGACGGGCATGTTGGCCACGACGATGACCGCTTCGAAAGAAGCGCTCGAAGCCGTGCTGGAGGCGGTTTGGCAATATCGGGACGGACAAATGCCTTATGCGGCGCTGCTGGGCGTCCACCTTGAAGGCCCGTTCATCAGCGAGCGGTGGCCCGGCGCGCAAAATCCCGCCTATATTAGCGACCCGCAGCCGGCTTGGCTGCAGCAATGGAGCAGGTCCTATCCTCAGCTGATCCGCCTTCTGACGCTTGCGCCCGAGAAGGACGGCGCGGCCGAAACGATCGCTTGGCTGGCTTCCGAGGGCATCGTTGCCGCGGCCGGGCATACGGATGCCCGCTATGACGACATACTGGCCGCCGCGGATGCCGGCTTGACGCACGCCGTCCACACCTGCAACGCGATGCGCGGCCTGCATCACCGCGAGCCGGGAACGCTCGGCGCCGTGCTGACCGACGACCGCATTTACGCCGAAATTATCGCCGACGGGGAACATGTCCATCCCGCCGTCATCCGTCTGATCCTGAAATCGAAGCCAGCGGACAAGGTCGTCCTTGTGACCGACGCGATCGAAGCGGCGGGCATGCCGGACGGCGATTACGAGCTGGGCGGCCTGCCCGTCGTCGTCCGCAACGGCACGGCTCGGCTGAAGGAGGGCAACGCGCTGGCGGGGAGCAGCCTCTCCATGATCCGCGCCGTTCGCTACGTGCTGGAGCATACGGACCTGTCCATCGCCGAGGTCAGCCGGATGGCCAGCGGCAACCCTGCGCGGGAGCTCGGCCTGTACGGCGTTACCGGCTCGATCGCGGCAGGCAAGCAGGCCGACCTCGTCTGGACGGACGCTTCGTTGAACGTCAAACGCACCTGGGTCGGCGGCCGGACCGTCTTCGACGCCGAAGCGCCGGCTTCAACCTAGCGGGCGCGTGATTCGCGCCATTGCGGGTCTACAGGCCGCCGATTCTGGCGGCCGGACGCCCGCGGACGTGCTTTACGGATCTGAGCGACTTTAGATACAAAAAAAGACGCTTTTTAATTTTTTTTACGGAACTGAGCGACGCTTAATACGGCAGACCGCATTTTTTATCCCGTTTATCCCCCAATAAGAGCGCTCAGTACCGTAAGATTTCAATCGCAGGCGATTTCCCTCGAATGAGGTCTCCTGCTTCCGTTAGGCCTCGCCTCCTCAGCACTTCGTTCCCCCTCCCGCTCTTTCACTACTACTCTGCGCGGCTCCGAGCTTAAACTTCTTCAGCATTGCAGCAGTGCGGGCGATCCGGGCAGAGTGCTCCAAGTAACAAAATCAGCATTGCAGCAGCGAAGAGGGTCAGCTCCGATAACTCACCTCCTGCTGCCCGCAGCCCATGCCTTTTTCCGTCCAGGCCTCCCAAGCACGTATACATCCTGGCGGCGGACTTGTCCGGCCGTAAACAAGAAAAGGCTTCCCGATTCGCGGCCAAGCGAATCAGGAAGCCTTCTCATGCATAGGAGTATTCAAACCGGCGTAAAATGCAGCGGCCGTTGAAAAGGTAAACGTTATTTCGTCACGTAAACGGAAACTTGATGACGCTCCAGTTGTTCGGCCAGCTCGCCCGTCAGCTCGGCGTCGGTAATAACCGCTTTCAGCTCGGACAAGGCCGCGATCGAGAACAGGGACGTTCGGTTAATTTTGGTATGATCGAATACGGCATACGTTTCCTGCGACCGGCTGATCATCGCTTTGGCCGTTTGCGCCTCCTGTTCGGAGTAGCTCGTAATGCCGCCGGCGGCGGAGATGCCGTCGATGCCGATAAACATTTTGTTGATGTGCAGCTGGCTAACCGTCCCTTCCCCGAGCGGACCGCACAGTTCAAAGCTGTTATGACGCATAATGCCGCCCGTCACCACAACTTGAATCCGGCTTCCGGCCAGCTCCATCGCGACATTGACGGCGTTGGTCACCACAGTGATGCCTTTGCGCGGCTTCAGCAGCTTGGCCAGCAAAAAGTTGGTCGTTCCCCCGGACAGCGCTACGACGTCGCCTTCCGCAATTTGCGATTCGGCTAGCCGCGCGATCTTCTCCTTTTCGAGAATCGACAGTCCTTCCTTTTCCGAAAAATGAAGCTCCCGCATCGTGCCCATGCCGTCGTACATCGCTCCGCCGATCGTGCGAATGACGGGATAGACGCCTTCCATTTGCTCCAAATCTCTGCGCGCAGTCGCTTCCGAACAACCGAAACGCTCCACGATTTCGCCAATTGTGACCCGGCCTTGCTGCTTCAGCAGCTGGAGGATGGATTCGCGGCGGCGTTGACCCTTCGTTCCTGTCATATCCGCCATTTATCTCTCCACCCACGCTTTGTCCGACATCCGCTGCTCCACCGTGCTCCATTCCGGAAGCGCCTCCCAGTCGCCGCGCATTTGCACGACCAACGACCCGTTAATGCTTGCGAGCCTTACCGCTTCCGTCGGCGTCATCCCTTTCATCAGACCGGCCAAAAAACCCGCGCAGAAGCCGTCTCCCGCGCCGACCGTATCCACAACCTGCTCGGCCGGATAAAACGGGATGCTCGTTTCGACGCCCTGATCCAGAACGACCGTAGCGTCTCCCTTGCCTTTGATAACGGTTACGGCATTCAGCGCTTTCAGGCGCTCCTTCACTGCTTCGTAATCGTCCGTATCATAAAGCAGCTTCAGCTCGTCCCATCCCGGTAGAAAATAATCCGCGTCCGCCGCAAGCGACAGCAGCGTATCCCGCGCTTCTTCGATCGTCCATAGCTTCAGACGGAGATTCGGATCGAAGCTGACGAGAACGCCGGCTTCCTTGGCAACGTCGACGGCGCGCCGCACCGTCTTGCGGGCGCTCTCGCTGATTGCCGCCGTAATGCCCGTCACATGCAGCAGTTTGGCCCCGCGGATATATTGTTCGTCCAGATCGTCCGGCGTCATCCGGCTTGCCGCCGAATGTTTGCGGAAATAATGGACCGCCAGCCGTCCCGCTACATGCTCCCGGAACATCATGCCCGTCGGCGCTTCGGCGGACAGCTTGGCGCGGGAAATATCGACGCCTTCCCCGCGCAGCGACTTGAGAATCAGCTTGCCGAACGGATCGTCGCCCAAGGCGCCGAACCAGCCGACGGAGGCGCCCAGGCGCGCCAAGCCGATGGCGACGTTGCTCTCGGCCCCTCCGAAGCTCTGTTCCAGCACCGCGGCCCGTTCGATCGATTTATGTTCTTGCGGCATAAACAATGCCATTGATTCGCCAAATGTGACGATCTGAGGTGATACTTCGTGCACGGCAGCTCCTCCCTATCGCTCTCTTCAACTAAAATGTAAATCTCATCGTGACGATAATCGCGACATACAGCAGCAGCAAAACGAAGCTGAGCGTTCTCGCTTTGCCGATATGGGCCGTTGCGCTTTGCCCGCCTTGAATCGCTGGAGCGATCTGCTTCAGCGGCTTCGACATAATGCCTCCGATAGCGGCAATGCCAAGGAACAACAGCGTAATGACGACCGTCCATGCAACGGAATATTCCCCTTGAGACATAATGTAGCCGCCCGTCAGCAATTGTACAATAAGGAAATATTGCGCGATCCGGTTGGCGGACACCAGGCCTTCGGACAAGCCGGCTTGTCCGGTCCCGGCCAGCTTGGAAGCTTTGCCGATAATAAACGGCAACACGATATAGAAGCCCATGCCAATCGCGCCAAGCAGATGCAAAAACAACATAATGTCGTACATTTTGATTCCTCCATATTCATATAATTGCCTATATCCAACAGTTTATCAGAATCGCCCTTATTGTCAAAGCCGCGCGGTTCGGCCGAAAGCCGGGGCGTTCCTCCTGCATCCTCAATCCGGCTTCGATCATGACTCGGCCGCGCAAACGAGCCGAATCTATGAAACCGTCCACCCACGGAACGGATTTAGAAGCCGTGTTTGCATATCGCTCCTTTGATTGCAAAATAGGAGACGTCCTCCGGCAGCTCGTCCTTGATCGGCCTCAGCTTATCCGCGCCGACCCGGCGGACGGCCGACAAAATCGCTTCCTCCTGCGCCGGAGGAACGATGCGTTCCCAGTCGACCTCCAGCCCCTCTTCCGCGCAGCGGATAATGTGGCCTTCAACCGTTACCTGGCTCATCCCCCGCCGTTCGGCGATTTCCGCCGGATCCAGCCCCTCGCGGAACAGCTGCAGCGAGATCTGATGGCTGGGCAGCTCATCGCTTTCCGCGCCGATGTCGGGGGAATCCGACGATTGACGGGACGCGTGGCTTCCTCTTCGTTCCGGCAGGCTTGAAGGCGGCAAATCGTTCATGCCGTCAGCCCCGGCGGAAGCGACAATGGCCAGAATCGCATCGCCGTATTTATCCGCCTTGGCACCGCCGATGCCTTTCGTATCCAGCAGCTCGTTCATGGAAGCCGGCCGAGTGACGGCGATTTCCCGCAGCGCCGCGTCGAACAAAACCATAAACGGCGGCACCCCCTCAGCCGCAGCCGTTTCCCTGCGCCATGCCTTCAACGCCTCGAACAGCGGAGAAGATACGGCCGCATGCTGCGAAACGGCTTTGCGAACGGAAGTCCGTCTGCGCTGAAGCACCGGCTCCTTGCCCTCCAGCACGGGAAGGGCCTTGGCCGTCAACGATACGGTCGGGTATTGGCCTTCGCTCAGCTTCAAGTATCCTTCCGCCGTCAGCCAATACAGCCAGTCCGCGATTTCCTTCTCCGGGCTGTTTCGAAGCAAGCCGTATGTCGACAACCGATCCAAGCCGAATTCCAGCAGCCTTTTGTCGCGGGAGCCTTTGAGCACCTTGGCCGCCATCGTGACGCCGAAACGTCCTTTCATGCGGCCGACGCAGGACAGCGCCATGCGCGCTTCCTCCGTCCGATCCTGCGGCGCGCTCGTATCCTGGCAGCTGCTGCATTTGCCGCACGGCTCCGATCCGCGGTCGCCGAAATAATCGACGATAAACTGCTGCAGACACCGTTCCGTGCGGCAATAATTCATCATCGTATGAAGCTTTGCCAGTTGAATCGATTTGCGCTCTTCGTCCCCCGTACCTTGCTGGATAAGAAAACGCTGAACGTTCATATCCGCAGGGTCAAACAGCAGCACGCATTCGCTCTCCTCGCCGTCCCTGCCTGCGCGGCCCGCTTCCTGATAATAGGACTCGAGATCGCCGGGCAGCTGCCAATGCAGCACGTAGCGCACATTCGGCTTGTCGATGCCCATGCCGAAAGCATTCGTCGCCGCCATGACCCGGATGCGGTCATAGCGGAAGTTTTCCTGCGTCGCGGCCCGTTCGGCGTCCGGCAAGCCGCCATGATATACGCCCGCCTCGATGCCCCGGCCGGCCAGAAGCGAGCATACCTCCTCCGCCTCCTTGCGCGTCGCGGTGTAAATAATTCCGGTCTGCTCCTTCCGCTCTTCCACGTACTGAAGCAAAAAGCGCCGCTTGTCCGCGCCGGTAACAACGGACAACGCCAGATTCGGCCTGGCGAATCCGGTCACGAACTTGCGCGGCTGCCGCAGCTGGAGCATCCGGGCAATATCCTCGGCAACCTCCTCGGTGGCCGTCGCCGTAAAAGCCGCCACAAGCGGGCGGCTGGCCATCCGGCCGATCCAATCCGCGAGCTGGCGGTAGCTTGGCCTGAAGTCATGACCCCATTGAGAGACGCAGTGCGCTTCATCGATCGCGATCAAAGGAATATGAAGCCGTTCGGACAACGTTTGAAATAGAGGCGCGTCGAACCGCTCCGGCGCAATATAAAGCAGCTTGAATTCGCCGTCCATGACGCTGCGCATCGTATCCCGGTATTCCGCCGCGCCCATGGAACTGTTCAAATATGCCGCCGACACGCCAAGCCTGCGCAGCGTGTCGACCTGATCTTTCATCAGCGAGATGAGCGGCGAAACGACCAGCGTCGTTCCCGGAAGCAGCATTGCAGGGATTTGATAACATACCGACTTACCGCCGCCCGTCGGCAAAATCGCCAGCGTATCGCTGCCGTCCAAAATGCCGCCGATAATTTGCTCCTGGCCTGCACGGAACGAATCGTAGCCATATACCCGCTTCAAAGCCCGGCGCGCTTCCTCCATATTCGAATGTACCGATTGACCGTTCATCTGTTCTCCCCCCTTCTGTTGTTCGATAAGCCGTCATATCCGTGTAATATCGTTCATTATCACACTGCTGGACGGCCCAACCTGCGATTTTGAACGAAATATCGTTCATTATCACACAGCGGACGGCCCAATCTGCGATTTTAAACGAAATATCGTTCATTACCGCCTGCGGGACGGTCCACCCATGCAAAGCGTAAAATAAACTCCGCCAATATCCGTTCCATCGTGGTCGGCCGTTAACGGATCCTCTAACGGAAAATAAGAGAACCCTGGCAGTCATCTGTCAGGGTCCTCCCGTACATCTATATGCCTGTCTAGCCGCCGGTTACGATCCGGACTGAACGATCCGGATGACGTTCCGCACCGATTGGGCGGACTTGTCGAGCGCCGCTTTTTCTTCCTCCGTCAGCTCAAGCTCAACGACCTTCTCGATGCCGTCCCCTCCCAGGATAGCCGGCACGCCCATAAACAGGTTGTCGTAGCCGTATTCTCCCTCAAGGTAGGCGATCACCGGAATGATCCGTTTTTTGTCTTTCACAATCGCTTCCGTCATTTGCACCAGAGAAGCGGCAGGAGCGTAATAAGCACTGCCGTTGCCCAGCAAATTGACGATTTCGCCGCCGCCTACGCGGGCGCGCTGCACAATCGCTTCAATGCGGTCCGCGGGAATCAGCTTATCGATCGGAATGCCCGCCACATTCGAATAACGGACAAGAGGCACCATATCGTCGCCGTGTCCGCCAAGCACGAACCCGCGCACATCCTCGACGGAAACGTTCAGCTCTTGCGCGATAAACGTGCAATAGCGGGCCGTGTCGAGAACCCCGGATTGGCCGATCACGCGGTTTTTGGGAAAGCCGAGAGCGTTGTACGCGACATAAGTCATCGCGTCGACGGGGTTGCTGAGAATGATGACATAGGCGTCCGGGCTGAACGTCTTGACATTGTCGCAAACCGACCGGACGATGCCGGCATTCGTGTTGACGAGATCGTCGCGGCTCATTCCCGGCTTGCGCGCAACGCCTGCCGTAATGATGACGACATCGGAGCCTTTCGTATCCTCATAGCTTGAAGTGCCCGTAATGTTGGCGTCGACGCCCATAACCGGGGTCGCCTCCAGCATGTCGAGCGCTTTGCCTTTTGTCGGATTTTCAAGCGGCGCGATATCGACCAGCACGACGTCGCCCAGCTCTTTCTGCGCCAGCATCAGCGCGGTAGTCGCTCCGGTGAAGCCTGCGCCGACTACCGTAATTTTTTTGCGTTTGATCGCCATATCGTACCAACCTCCATAAAGTTGAGTCGTACCGAAGACGTCCCGCTCAAGACTTTGCTGCTCGTTCCCCCATTTGGAGAACCGACCTGCCGTCCTGTTCCGCTCTATGTATAGGCATCCCATAATTCGGAATGGAGAAAATAGGTCCCGATTTCCCTACTCTCACACGCTATCCATTGCAAGGCCGCCCCGCAGCTCTCACCCGATGCACCCGCAACAATTCATGCTTTCGTCCAGGTCCTCTTGTAGGGATGGTCGTCACTGCCCGGCTCCTAATCGCACGATGGTTGTCACTACCGGCTCCTAATCGCACGATGTCATCCCTACCCTGCACTTATTCGCGATAGTTGTCCCTACCCTGCGCTTATTCGCACGGATGCAGCCTGTCCCCGGCAGGGGACAAGCGGTTCCGTAAGCATGCATTGCAGCAGCGCGTCTCTGGCGCTCCAACGTTATTCCGTGGGGTGTCCAGAGGGCGCAGCCCTCGGGGCCCTCCCTTGGAAGGGAGGGTTTGGGAGGGTTCGATAAAACTACATATTTTTAATAATCTCGTTCGCGAACTCCGAGCATTTCACTTCGGTCGCGCCTTCCATCAGGCGAGCGAAGTCGTACGTAACCGTTTTGTTGTTGATGGACGTTTCCATGCCTTTGTAGATCAGGTCGGCCGCTTCCAGCCAGCCCAGATGCTCGAGCATCATAACGCCGGACAGAATTACGGATCCAGGGTTGACGACGTCTTTGTCGGCGTATTTAGGCGCCGTGCCGTGCGTCGCTTCGAAGATCGCGTGGCCCGTCAAGTAGTTGATGTTGGCGCCCGGAGCGATGCCGATGCCGCCGACTTGAGCCGCCAGAGCGTCGGACAGGTAGTCGCCGTTCAGGTTCAGCGTCGCGATGACGTCGAAGTCCGTCGGACGAGTCAGCACTTGCTGCAGCGCGATGTCCGCAATAGCGTCCTTCACGATGATTTTGCCGGCCGCTTCCGCATCCGCTTGCGCTTTGTTCGCCGCGTCGACGCCTTCGGCTTCCTTGATGCGGTCGTATTGGCCCCAAGTGAACGTTTGCTCAGGGAATTCCTGCTCGGCCACTTCGTAACCCCAGTTTTTGAACGCGCCTTCCGTGAACTTCATGATGTTGCCTTTATGGACAAGCGTAACCGATTTGCGGCCGTGCTTGATGGCGTATTCGATCGCCGCGCGGACGAGACGTTTCGAGCCTTCGGACGAAACGGGCTTGATGCCGATGCCGGACGTTTCCGGGAAGCGGATTTTTTTGACGCCCATTTCTTTTTGCAGAAACTCGATTACTTTTTTCACTTCATCCGAGCCGGATTGATATTCGATGCCCGCGTAGATGTCTTCCGTGTTTTCGCGGAAAATGACCATGTTGACGAGATCCGGACGTTTGACCGGGGAAGGCACGCCGTTGAAGTAACGAACCGGACGCAGGCAAGTGTACAGGTCCAGCTCCTGGCGCAGCGCCACGTTCAGGGAACGGATGCCGCCGCCGATCGGCGTCGTCAGAGGGCCTTTGATCGCTACGATATATTCGCGGATCGCCGTAAGCGTGTCGTTAGGCAGCCATTCGCCGTACTCGTTAAACGCTTTTTCGCCGGCAAACACTTCGTACCAGGCAATTTTTTTGGAACCGTTGTATGCTTTCTCGACCGCTGCGTCCAGTACGCGCTTCGATGCGCGCCAAATGTCGCGTCCCGTGCCGTCGCCCTCGATGAACGGGATGATCGGTTGGTTCGGCACCTGCAGCTTGCCGTTGTCGATGGTAATTTTCTCGCCTTCCGTCGGAAGGGCGTACTTTTCAAATTGAGCCATTAATAATTTCCTCCTTCGATTGGTTGTGAAGCGTCATGCTCGCCGCTTCGGATATATGACCCTATGTAAGGGATAAGCATTGAAAAGGAGAACAGGCATGGCCGCCCGCCCTCGCTCTCCAACGGTTATTCATCATGCCGTTAGCGCTGATCGATCGGCACGTATTTCGCGTTGACCGGACCGACATAGTCGGCGCGCGGACGAATCAGGCGATTGTCTTGATATTGCTCCAAAATGTGCGCGGTCCATCCGGATACGCGGCTGATCGCAAAGATCGGCGTAAACAGGTCGCGCGGAATGCCCAGCGTCGTATAGACGGATGCGGAGTAGAAGTCCACGTTCGGCTTCAGCCCTTTTTGGCCCGTTACCAGCTCCTCGATCTTCACGGACATTTCATACAGCTCCATGTTGCCCGTCAGCTTGCCCAGCTCGCGGGACATCTTTTGAAGATGCTTCGCGCGCGGATCGCCGTTTTTGTAAACGCGGTGGCCGAAGCCCATAATTTTTTGCTTGTTGGCCAGGGCGTTGCTGATATAGCTTTCCACGTTCGCCATCGAGCCGATTTCCTCGAGCATCACCATAACGGCTTCGTTCGCGCCGCCGTGCAGAGGACCTTTCAGGGCGCCGATCGCCGAAGTGACGCCGGAATAAATGTCGGACAGCGTCGCCACCGTTACGCGGGAAGCGAAGGTCGAAGCGTTCAGCTCATGATCGGCATGCAGCACCAGCGCTTGGTCGAGCGCCTTGACCGCCACGTCGGAAGGCTCTTCGCCCGTCAGCATGTACAGGAAATTGTAAGCGACCGATACGCCTTGCTTCGGTGCGACGGGGTCTTTGCCTTCGCGGATGCGCGCGAACGCCGCCACGACCGTCGGCAGCTGCGCCTGCAGCCGAATCGCCTTGCGAAGATTCGATTCCGGCGTCATGTCGTTGCTTTCGGCGTCGTACAGCGCCAGCGACGAGACCGCCGTGCGGAGAGCCGCCATGGAATTGGCGTCCTTCGGATACAGCTTCAAGCCTGCAATAACAGCGTCAGGTATGGCCGCATATTCGTCGAGCTGCTTCTGCAGTCCGGCCAGCTCGGAGCGGTTAGGCAGCTTGCCGTACCAAAGCAAATATGCAACCTCTTCGAATGAAGCGTTTTCTGCAAGATCGTCAATATTGATTCCGCGGTATGTCAGCACTCCGTCGATAATCGAGCTGATGGAGGAAGCAGCCGCTACAATTCCTTCCAGACCTTTCGTTGCTGTCATCGTTCTCTCTCCTTTTATGCTTTGAAATGGTACATCCGGGATTCGATGCGTTATCGTCAATATTTAATGATAAATGATTTTGTCGCCCAAGTGAACAAAATCGGACATAAAAATGCTTTATCGGCATCATTGATAATTTGAATCGCACGAACGGCGCCATTCGCTGCCCCGGCTCGACAACCCATTATTCCACTGGACAACCTTTCCTATACTTCGAAAAGAAGCGTCCGGTATGTTACAATGTGAGCATACGACGGCATCATTTCGCATGCCCGCACCGGAGGATACGATGACTTCTCAACGAATCGGAATAATCGATATCGGGTCTAACTCGGTTAGGCTCGTTGTTTATGAAAGAACGGCCAACGGCGCCCATCGCGTCGTGGACGGCAGCAAGCGCTCGGCCAGACTGAGCGGCCAGATCGACGAAGGCGGCGCCTTAAGGGAGGAAGCGGTCGGCGACTTGATCGACACGCTCCTTCTGTTCGCCCGCATTTGCTCGCATCACGGCACGGGCAGCATACGCGCGGTGGCGACGGCCGCGATCCGCAACGCGTCCAACCGCGACGCCATTCTCGGCCGCATTCAGGCGGAAACCGGCCTGACGATCGAGCTGCTCTCCGGAGAGGAGGAAGCCGCCTACGGCTTTCTCGGCATGATCAACTCGCTGAACGTCCGGGACGGTTATTTGATCGACATCGGCGGAGGCAGCACGGAGCTGTCGCTGTTCCGGGACCGCAAGCTGATCCATTCGGTTTCGTTCCCGTTCGGCTGCGTCAACCTGGATGGCAAATACGGCGGCAAACAGGGCATGGACGACGCGCAGCTCAAGGCGCTGGAAGCAGAGGTGTCGGAAGCGGTCATGGCGGTCCCATGGGTCCGCGAGACGCCCGGCCTGCCGCTAGTCGGGCTGGGCGGCACCGTCCGCGCGCTGGGCAAGCTGCATCAGGAAACGCATCATTATCCTTTTACGCAAACGCATAATTACGAGATGGACAGCGGCAGCGTGGACGACCTGTTTCAGTCGCTGCGCTTGCTGCCCCTGGACAAAAGACGCAAGCTCCCCCGGCTGTCCAAGGACCGGGCGGACGTTATCGTTCCGGGCATTGCCATTCTGCGCACGGTGTTTCGGGCCGTGGAAGCGCAGCGCTATCTGATCTGCGGAGCCGGTCTGAGAGACGGGCTGTTCCATGCCGCGAGATATCCGAGCCGTCCGCAGCTGGACGACCCGCTGGCATACAGCCTGCAGAACATCAGCTCGCTGCATACCGAAGCGCCCCGGCAGCATGTGCTGCAGGTGAACCGGCTCGCCCTGGAGCTGTTCGACGCGCTGGCGGCTTCGTCCGGGCTCGGAACGCCCGAAAGGCAGCTGCTGGACAGCGCGTCGCGGCTGTACCGGATCGGAGCCTCGATCGACTATTACGATTATGCCAAACATTCGTTTTATTTGATCGTGCACTCGCACATCAACGGCTTGTCCCACCGGGACATTATCCTGGTCGCCGCCGTCGCCTCCTATCGGAGCAAGGGCAAGGCCAAAAGCCAAACCGCGCCTTACAAGCCGCTGATTGGGGAAGAGGATCTCGGCCTCATCGGAAAGCTGGGCACGCTGCTGCAATTGGCGGCGGCGCTCGACCGGAGCGAGACGCAGGCGATCGGCCGTCTGACGGTCCGCGTCGCGGACAGCGAGCTGCTGTTGCGCCCGCTGAACCCGCGTGGCTCGCTCAGCGTCGAGCGGCGGGAGGTCGGCGATCTGGCGCCCGATTTCAAGAAGCAGTGGGGGCTTCTGCCCGTGCTGGACTGCTACGCGGCAAGCCGCTAAGCGCGGCCTTTCCACAGCCGGATGTGCTTCGCTTCGAACTGGCTGCGGAAAGGCTTGCCGCTCTTGGCCGCTACGTGCTCGTACAAGCCGTTCGCCTTCAGCTCCCGCGCCTTGACGTTGTCGTCCAAATTCAGCTTCAGCATATTGATTAATATGCTGCGGAGCTCCGGATCGAAGACGGGGCACATCAGCTCGATCCGCTTCAACAGGTTGCGGCTCATCCAATCCGCGCTGGACAGATAGACCTCCTCTTCTCCCCCGTTGTAAAAGTAAGCCATCCGCGCATGCTCCAGAAACCGGTCGACGATGCTGATCACCTTAATATTATCGCTTCTTCCCGGAATGCCGGGTCTCAGGCAGCAGACGCCCCGCACGATCAGCTCGATGCTGACGCCCGCTTGGGACGCCTCGTACAGCTTGTCGATCATTTCCTGGTTGGACAGCGAATTCATCTTGGCGATAATTTTTGCGGGCCGTCCGGCAAGCGCGTTGTCCCGCTCGCGGTCGATCAGCTCGTGCAGCTTGCTCATCAGCCCGGTAGGCGCGACCGCGAACGCCTTCCACTCGTAAGGGGAGGAATAGCCGGTCACCTCGTTGAACAGCGCCGACGCGTCGCTGCCGATGACCGGATGGGACGTAAACAGGCCAATGTCGGTATACAGCGTCGCGGTGCTGTCGTTGTAATTGCCCGTGCCGACGTGGACGTACCGGCGCAGCATCCCTTGCTCCCGCCGAACGACCAGCAATATTTTGGCATGCGTCTTCAGTCCGATCAAGCCGTACACGACATGGCAGCCGGCCTTCTCCAGCTGTCTGGCCCAGGCGATATTCCGCTCCTCGTCGAATCTCGCCTTCAGCTCCACGACGACCGTCACCTGCTTGCCGTACTCCGCCGCCTTGGCCAGCGCCTGCACGAGCACCGACTGTCCGCTGACGCGGTACAGGGTCATCTTGATCGCCAGCACATCCGGGTCGTATGCCGCTTGCAGGACGAAATCGTTGACCGCCTCGAACGACTCGTACGGATGGTACAACAGCACGTCCCGCTGGCGCACGACGTCGAACAAATCGTCCGTCCCCTCAAATTCCCGCGGATACACCGGCTCGATCCGCTCATAACGCAAATTGTCGTAGCCCGGCAGACTGTTCGCGAACTTCATCAGGAAGCTCAAGTCAAGCGGGCCGTTAATTTCAAACAAATTGTCCACGATTTCCAGCTCGTCGCACAGCATCTCCAACGCATAGGGGTGTATCCCTTTCGCCACCTCCAGACGAACCGGAATGCCCCAGCGGCGACGGCGCAGCTCCTTCTCGATTTCCTCCAGCAAATCTTCCGCGCCTTCTTCGTTCAGCGTCAAATCCGCGTTACGCGTCAGGCGGAACGGGTTGACGGAAAACGGGATATAACCGTTGAACAACGTATGGATATACTTTTCGATCAAGTCCTCCAGCAAAATAAACTCCAGCTTCTTGCTGTTGATTCTGCCGGGCACCGCAACGAACCGGGACAGGATCGACGGAACCTGTACGATCGCAAACAGCGGTTCTTCGTGGTCGGGCGCGCCTTCCCGCTTCAACAGAACGGCCAAATAAAGCTCTTTCGTATGAACGAGCGGAAACGGCCGGCTCTGATCGACCGCCATCGGCGTCAGCACCGGGAAGACGATGTCGTGAAAATATTCCGAGAGCGCCTTCGACTGCGTCGCGTTCAGCTCATCGATCGAACGAATCCAGATCCCTTCTTTGCCCAAGGCGCGCAGCACTTCCCTGTAGGTCCGGTATTGCTCGTCGACCATGGAGGTCGCCCGTTTAATCAACCGCTTCCACAGTCCCGCAGGCGTATACCCGGTAAAGTCCGTTTTCGTCAGCCCCGCCCTCATCTGGTCCTGAATGCCCGCGACGCGCACGCTCATAAATTCATCCAGGTTGGTAGAGACGATAGACAGAAACTTCGCTCTCTCCAGCAGCGGATTGTTCGCGTCCTGCGCCTCCTGCAGCACCCTCCGGTTAAATTCGATCCAGCTTAAATCCCGATTGACATACTGAGACATATGCTTATTCATCTGATCTCTCCTAACCCGACTTCGAACATCCGTTTAGGGTTTGTGCATGAACCCGGGCTGCGCATGCAGCCCGGTTCGTCCCATTATGCGCCATAAATATCATTGGTATATTAAAGATATGTAAAGCGGAGGTAAAAGTTAGAACCTGCGAACCGTAAATTGACCGTTTCGCATTCTTTTTTCCAGCCATTGCAAAATCATTCCCCGAAACAGCACCCTCGTCAAAGGAACGATTAGCAGCAGACCGAGCACGTCCGATACAAAACCGGGAACGATCAGCAGCAAGCCTCCAGCAGCACGCAAATGCCGTCGATCAGCTGGCGTCCGGGCATCTGTCCCGATTGGAGCTGCCGCTGCGCTTCCGTCCATACTTTGCGGCCTTCCGACTTGGCGAAATAAGCGCCTGCCGCGCTTATCGCAATAATGATGGCAAACGTATTCCAGCCGCCCAGCAGGCTCCCCACCTGCATGATGACCCAAAGCTCAACGGCCGGCACGATAAGAAGTGCGGCCAGCAGCCATTTGTACATTCCCGAACCCGCCCCCTTCGTTCGTTCATTCACTATGCCTTACCGCCTCGAGGCTGCGGCTGCAGCAGCGCGTACAGCTCCGGCATCGCCGTGCTGAGCCTGGCCGGCTTCCAGCTTGCATTGACCCACACATGCTTGGTGCCGCCTTCGACAAGAAGCTCGCCGGGCAATTCGTTCCCGTAAGGCGCGACGCCCGCTTTCCATTGTTCCTCCTCCACCCGCCTCACTTGAGATTGAAAGGTCAGCCGAAGCGGCGAGCTTTCGGCCAGACGCGTGCAAATCAGCACCGTATCGTCGTATTTGGCCGGAAGCGCGTAGCGGCATTGCAAATCGACGACCGGGAGCAGCAGCCCGCCGGCTTCGATCGTCTTGTAATCGTATCCGGCGCTTCGGATCCATTCCGTGCGGCCGATCTCGAACCAGGTGACGTAGTTGCCGTGAAACACGACGCCCATCTGATCCGTTTCCTGGTACCGCACCCGCAGCGGATGCAAGCGCCAAGCATCCCCAATCGACATTCGTTCATCTCCCTTCCTGCGGGACCGGCTTTTGGCGGCGAGTCCCGGCATATAGTTCAAAAAGCGACGGTGTATACACCATCGCTTCGGTTGTTGACGATATGGCCGGCCGTGCCGATTACAGCACTTTCGATTGTCCGGAGTAGATCACGCCCGTCTCCGCGTAAACCGTAACTTCCGTGCCGTCCGTCAGCTTGTCCGTCGCTTCCGCGACGCCCAAAATGACCGGAATGCCTAGGTTGAGACCGCAAACGGCCGCATGGCTCGTAATGCCGCCCTGCTCCGTAATGACGGCTCCCGCTTTTTCAAAGGCCGGCATATAATCCTTGTCCGTCGAAACGGCAACGAGAATATCGCCTTTGCTCACTTTCGCGACCGCTTCCTGCGCCGTGCGGGCGATGACAAGCTTGCCCGTGGCGGTCTGGCTTCCGATGCCCTGACCTTGCGCCAGCAGCTCGCCGATATGATGAATTTTGATCAGGTTGGTCGTGCCGGCGCGTCCGACAGGAACGCCCGCCGTAATGACGATCGTATCGCCGAGCGACAGCAATCCCGTATTCATGGCGCCTTTTACGGCGTTTTCGAACATTTCGTCGGTCGTATCCGCGTTGTCTCCCTTCACCGGAAGCACGCCCCAGCCGAGCGCAAGACGGCGCATCACTTTCTCGTCGGTCGTCACCGCAATGATCGGCGATTTCGGACGGTACTTGGATACCATGCGCGCCGTAAAGCCGCTTTGCGTCGACGTAACGATCGCTTTGGCGTTCAGCTCGAGCGCGGAGTTGGCCACCGCCTGGCTGATCGCTTCCGTGACGGAATTTTGCTGGGCGTTCGCCTGCTTCGTGAAAATTTCGCGATATTCCAGCGCTTCTTCGGCGCGCTCGGCGATGCGGGACATCGTCTGCACCGATTCCACCGGATATTTGCCCGCAGCCGTTTCGCCGGACAGCATGATCGCGTCGGTGCCGTCGAAGATCGCGTTGGCCACGTCGCTCGCTTCGGCGCGCGTCGGACGCGGATTGCGCTGCATCGAATCCAGCATCTGCGTTGCCGTAATGACCGGCTTGCCTGCGAGGTTGCATTTTTTGATCATCATTTTTTGAACGAGCGGAACCTCCTCCGCCGGGATTTCCACGCCGAGATCGCCGCGAGCGACCATCAAGCCGTCCGACACTTCCAAAATTTCGTCCAGGTTGTCGACGCCTTCCTGGTTTTCGATCTTGGAAATGATCTGGATATGGCTGGCGTTATGCTTTTCCAGCAGCTCGCGGATTTCAAGCACGTCGCTGGCTTTGCGCACGAAGGACGCCGCGATGAAATCGATGCCCTGCTCGATGCCGAAAATAATATCGTTGGCATCTTTTTCCGTAATGCCCGGAAGCGAAATTTTGACGCCGGGCACATTGACGCCCTTTTTGCTTTTGATCGGACCGCTGTTCACGATGCGGCAATGAATTTCCGTTCCTTCGATCGCTTCGACCTTCAGTCCGATCAGACCGTCGTCGATCAGCACCGTCGACCCGATCGACAAATCGTTCGGCAGGTTGGCGTATGTAACCGGAATGCGGCTGCGGTCGCCCAGAATGTCTTCGGTCGTCAGCGTAATCGCATCGCCCTGCACCAATTCGATCGGCTCTTCCTTCAGCTTGCCGAGGCGGATTTCCGGACCTTTCGTATCCAGCAAAATCGCGACCGACGTGCCCAGCTCCTTGTTAGCCTGGCCAATGTTTTTGATCCGGTTGCCATGCTCCTCGAAGTCGCCGTGCGAAAAGTTAAGTCGGGCGACGTTCATGCCGGCCTGGATCAGTTTTTTCGTATTTTCCAGCGACTCGCTGGAAGGACCGATGGTACAGACGATCTTTGTTTTGCGCATTTTTGATTTCCTCCGTTTAGTGCCTGGGATTGTTTCATTGGGTTTTGTATAAAATACACGCCTCCCGGCTGCTGGCGCAGCCGGGTCAGCGAATGTATTCCGTAGGATGGTCGGTTACGGGAGAAGCTGGGCCGTTTCCTGATCGCGCTCCCGCGCCGCCGCAGTCGGCTCGGCGTCTTCCCGTTCCGCGCCTCGGTCCGCGTCCGGCAAATCCGCCGTCGTCGCAAAATAACCGACCTTGCGAAATTTGTCGTAGCGGTCCTCGATCAGCTGCCCCGGCGACATCGGCAGAAGTTCCTTCAAATGCCGGACAAGCGCGTCTTTGATGTCTTCGGCCTGACGCTCCAAGTCTCGGTGCGCGCCGCCCTTCGGCTCCTTGATAATTTCTTCGATGATGCCGAATTCAAGCAGATCCTTGGCCGTAATCTTCATCGCTTCCGCCGCCTGATCGGCCCTGGAAGCGTCCTTCCACAAAATCGACGCCGCGCCGTTCGGCGAAATGGCCGAATAGATCGCGTTTTCGAGCATCAGCACGCGGTTGCCCACGCCGAGCGCCAGCGCGCCGCCGCTGCCGCCTTCGCCGATGACGACGCAAACGATGGGCACGCCAAAGCCGGCCATCTCCCTCAGGTTGCGCGCAATCGCCTCCGATTGGCCGCGCTCCTCCGCCGTATTGCCGGGATATGCGCCTTTCGTATCGATGAATGTAATAATCGGACGCTTGAATTTATTGGCTTGCTGCATCAGGCGAAGCGCCTTGCGGAATCCTTCGGGATGCGGACTTCCAAAAAAACGGGCGATATTGTCGCGCGTATCCTTGCCCCGCTGATGGCCGATTACCGTAACGGGAAGGCCGTTCAGCTTGGCGAGCCCGCCCACGACGGCAAGGTCGTCGGCAAACAGCCGGTCGCCGTGCAGCTCCATAAAGTCGGTAAAGATGGCTCCAATGAAATCGAGCGAGGTCGGACGCTGGTGATGGCGCGCCAGATGCATCTTCTGGGCGGCCGTCAATTCATTGTACAGCTCGTCCTCAAGCTGCTTGCAGCGCTCTTCCAGCCTTGCGATTTCCTCGGAAAAGTCGATGCCCTTGCCTACGCTCAAGCTTTTCAATTCCTTGATCTTCTGGCGAAGATCATTAATCGGCTTCTCGAAAGGAAGCTCACTCATGGAACGATACCTCCTTTGCGCAGTGCATGTCCAGCAGCTTCGCAAGCGTCGCCTTCATATCCTTGCGGGGCACGACTTTATCCAGCTGTCCGTGCTGCAGGTTGAATTCGGCCGTCTGGAAGTTGTCCGGCAGCTTCTGGCGTATCGTCTGTTCGATAACGATTCGTCCCGCGAAGCCGATCAGCGCGCCGGGCTCGGCCAAATTGTAGTCGCCAAGGCTCGCGAAGCTCGCCGAGACGCCGCCGGTCGTCGGATCCGTAAAGACGGAAATATAAAGCCCGCCGTCGCCTTGAAACTTGGCCAGCGCCGCGCTTGTCTTCGCCATTTGCATCAGGCTCAGAATGCTCTCCTGCATGCGGGCGCCGCTCGACGTGGAAAAAATAATAAGCGGAAGCTTCTTCTCATGCGCGGCTTCGATCGCTCTCGTAATTTTCTCGCCTGCGACGGAACCCATGCTGCCCGTAAAAAAGTCGAAGCTCATGACGGCAACGACCACGGGAAATCCGCCGATGGCGCCTTCGCCGGTGACGACGGAGTCCTTCAGGCCGGATTTTTTCTTTTGCGCTTCCAGCTTGGCGGCGTAGCCCGGAAAGGAAAGCGGGTCGACGGATTCCATGCCGGCGTCGTATTCCTCCAGCCGTCCGTCGTCCAGCGTCATGGCGATCCGCTCCCAGGCGTTCAGCCGGTAATGGTAGCCGCAAGCGGAGCAAACCTTCAAGTTTTTCTCCAGCTCCTTGCTGTACTGGATCGTGCCGCACTTGGAGCACTTATTCATTAAACCTTCCGGAATGTCGCGCTTTGGGCGCTCGGAAGGAATGGTCGCGTATTTCTTTTTGGAAAATAAGTCCTTTATTTGCACGAATGACACCTCTCAAGGCGCAATAGGTCGACCCCGGTCGGGCCGTCAAGGCTGCATGATGGAATTGAATACTTCTTGCACTTCCTCCAGCTCGCCGGACGGAACCAGGATTTCGTATTGCTGTTTGGACAGATTGACAGGGCGGATCTTCACGAGAAACCCTTCTTCCGTTAGCCGCTTCTTGATGTTCTCTGCAATCTTAGCTGTTGGTGCAATGTAGATAACCGTCCACATCTTTGAACCTCCCGATAGCTTTGCGCGGCAAAGCTAACCTAACAAATCAAGCGATAACGGCCAATCGGCGGACGCGCGGCAAACGAAGACGTTTCCCGGCGCTCGGCGCCCGATGCCGTCTGAAGTTGGCGGCCCCCGCCAAAGGCCGCATGATGTCACAATGATAACACAGCTAGGTCTATTCGGGCAAATGATATTGGACGGCTTTCGGGTCGGAATGGGCGATCCTGGCCGATGCCGCGGCGGCCAGCCCGGCCACCAGATCGTCGAGAAAAACGTGAATCCGGTCGCCCTTGGCATTGAGCCGGCTTATGATGCCGGGCTTCTGCTTGTCGAGATAGCCGAAGCTCGTCAGACCGATCATGCCGTACACGTGGGTAATGCCGAGCGCCAGCGTTTCGTCCACGCCGTACAGCGCTTCGTCGCGCTCCATAATTTGCTGCAGCGGCTCGGGAAGCAAGCGCCGTTCCGCCAACTCGTCCAATGCGATGCCCGTATACAATACATACTGCACTTCCCGTTTGGACAGAACCGCCCTGACGCTTTCTTTGCAGTCTTCCAGGCCCAGATCCTTGTTATAGGGATGCTGGAGCTGGTAGACGATTTCGGCGACGTCGTCCACGGTGACTCCTCTGGCGGACAACCATTTCTCTATTCCGTTCACGGGTATCATCCTCTCGCAGCTGTAACAAGCATGCAAGTGCTTGTATCTCTAAGCATATGCGGGGACAACCCGTTATGTGCATAAATGTTGTTCCGGCCGACCGGCCGCAAGCGCTACTTTACGACGACCGTGCCTTCGCCCAGCAGCTCTTCCACCCGCTTGAACAAGGCGGCCGAAGGCTTTACTTTCAGCCGGTCGCTGAGGGCGATCATCCGCCCGTCCTTCTCGTAATAGAGAACGGTGTCCAGCGGCCCGGGATGAGAGACGAGCAGCTCGTTCAGCCCGTTCAGCACATGAGGCTGCTCCTTGTCGGCCGCGATCTTGATGAAGACGCGCTGGCGCTTGCCGGGCGGAGCGGACGCCGTCGCGGGAGACGCTTGCGCACGGGCCTTCGCGGCGGCGGACGGCGGACGGGCCGGCTCGACGGCAGTGGCCGGCGACGGAACGGCTTCCGCCGGACGGACGGGCGCAGAAGCCGAACGAGCAGCCGCAGGCACGGACGGACCGGCGGCCCCGGACGCGGATGGACTGGCAGCCGCAGGCCCCGATCGGCCGGCGGCAGGTCCGGACGGTTGGCGGCCGCGGTCCATGCGGGCCGCGCGCGCCTTCGCCTGCTGCCGCAGGCGGCGAACGTGCGCCTCCAGTCCCTGCCCGGGCAAGCCGTCATCCAGCGGCACTGCGTCCTCGACGAGCAGCTTGAAGTCTTCGTCCTGCTGCTGCACGGTCGCCTGAACGATCGCGATTCCGTCCTTCCGCAGCTTGCTCCCGCATTTTTTCCAGACGGCCGGGAACACCACCGCTTCGACCCGCATGACGCGGTCCTCCACCTCAAGAAACGCCATCGCATTCCCCTTTTTGTTCGTGAACGGCTTCAGTCCGGCGATCATGACGGCGATGACCGCGCCCGCGCCGTCCTCCGCCTCCGCCAGGTCGACCAGGCGGTCCAGCCCGAACGGCTCGAGCGCGGATTGCGACGCGTCAAGCGGATGGCCGGACAAATACAGTCCGAGCAGCTCCCGCTCCAGCTCCAGCTGCTGCGACGCCGTGAACGGCCGCAGGTCGGGAAGTTCGACGTCCCAGTTCTGCACCTCTTCGAAGCCGAACAGCTCGATCTGCAATTCTTCCCGTTCCTTGCGCCATTTCTGCGCCGCTTCCAGCGTCTCCTCCAGCGCTCCGAGCAGCTGGGCCCGGTGTCCGGGCAGCGAATCGCAGGCCCCCGCCTGAATAAGCGATTCCAGCACCCGCTTGTTCACAACCCGCAAGTCGACCCGCTTGCACAGGTCGAGCAGGCTGTCGAACGGCCGCTCCTCCCGTTCTTTCATCATCGCTTCAATCGCCTGCGTGCCCACGTTCTTAACGGAGGCCAGGCCGAAGCGCACCGCGCCGCCCGCAGGGGTGAACGAAACGGAGCTTTCGTTGACGTCGGGCGGCAGCACCTCGATGCCCATGCGGCGGCATTCCTCTACATATTCGGCCGTCTTGCGCATGTTGCCCGTTACGGACGCCAGCATGGACGCCATAAACGGCACCGGATAATGGGCTTTCAGCCAGGCCGTCTGGAACGCCAGCACGCCGTAAGCCGCGGCATGGGCGCGCGGAAAGCCGTAATCGGCAAAGCGGACGATCATGTCGTAAACGGCGTTCGCCTCTTGCTCTCCGTAGCCTTGTCGAAGGCTGCCCCGAACGAAATGCTCCCGCTCCTCGTCGAGCACCTCCCGCTTCTTCTTCGATACGGCGCGCCGGAGCAGATCCGCTTCTCCGAGCGTAAATCCCGCCATTTTCGAAGCGATTTGCATAATTTGCTCCTGGTAGACGATAATGCCGTACGTGTCGCCCAGAATGTCCTGAAGCGACGGGTGAGGGTATTCGACGTTCAGCATGCCGTGCTTGGCGCCGATATATTTCGGAATAAATTCCATCGGCCCCGGACGGTAAAGCGCCAGCACCGAGATAATATCCTCGAACGCCGAAGGCTTCATCTCCTTCAGCACCCGGCGGAAGCCTGCGGATTCCAGCTGGAAGATGCCCGTCGTCTCGCCCCGGCCGAGCATCGCGTACGTCTCGGGATCGGCGTCGTCGATTTTGCCAAAGTCGATTTCTTCGCCCGTCAACTTCCGGATCCAGCCCAGCGTCCGCTCCAGGACGGAGAGCGTCCGCAGCCCGAGAAAGTCCATCTTGAGCAGTCCGACCGCTTCCAGATGCTCCATGGAATATTGGGTCAGCGGAATGCTGTCTCCCCCCGACTGCAAAGGCGTGTAATGGGTCAGCGGCTGCTTGGCGATCACGACGCCGGCCGCATGCGTGGACGCGTGGCGAGGCATGCCCTCCACCTTGACGGCCGTCTCCACCATTTCTCTCGTTTTCGGATATTGCCGGCACGCTTCCCGAAGCTCGGCGCTCGATTCCAACGCGTCCTTCAGCGTAATCCCGGGCTGGCCGGGAATGAGCTTGGCGGCGCGGTCCGCCTCTTGGTAAGGCACGTTCAGCGCGCGCCCGACGTCGCGGACAGCCGCTTTGGCCGCCATCGTGCCGAACGTAATGATTTGCGCGACGTGCTCTTCGCCGTATTTGGCCGCGACGTAGGCGATAACCTCGTCCCTGCGCTCGTCGTTGAAGTCGATGTCGATATCCGGCATCGAGACGCGTTCCGGGTTCAGAAACCGCTCGAACAGCAGCTTGTATTTGAGCGGATCCACATCCGTAATGCGCAGCACGTACGCCACCAGGCTTCCGGCGGAGGAGCCCCGGCCGGGGCCGGTACGGATGCCCCTGTCATGGGCAAACCGGACGAAGTCCCACACGATTAGAAAATAATCGCTGAACCCCATGCTGCCGATGACGGAAAGCTCGTAAGCGAGCCTCTCCTCCGCCTCCTTGCGAAAATCGGCGTCGAGCCAGGCTTCCGTACCGCCGTATCTGGCCATCAAGCCGTCGCGGCACAGCTCCGCCAAATACCGGCCCGAGTCCATCCCGTCGGGAACGGGACGAAACGCCGGCAGCTCCGCGCGTCCGAACTCCAGCTCCAGCTCGCATTTGGCGGCGATTTCCGCCGTGGCGGCTATCGCTTCCGGTACATGGCGGAACAGCTCCGCCATCTCCTCCCCGCTTTTCAAATACAGTTGATTCGTCTCGATGCGCAGCCGATCCTCGTCGTCGACCGATTTGCCCGTGCCGATGCAGATGAGAACGTCTTGCACGGCCGCATCCTCGGGCTTTATATAGTGAACGTCGTTTGTGGCCGCCAGCTTGATGCCGGTTTCGCGCGACAGTCTGATCAGATCGGCGGCGACCTTCTTCTGGTCGAGCAGGCCGTGATCCTGCAGCTCCAAATAAAAGTCGTCTCCGAAGATGCCGCGGTAGCGCAGCGCCGCATCGCGGGCCGCCTCGTACCGTCCGTGAAGCAGATGCTGCGGAATTTCTCCGCCGAGACATGCGCTCAGGCATACGATCCCTTCCGCATGCTCGGCGAGCGCCTCCATGTCCACCCTCGGCTTGTAATGGAAACCTTCCAAATGTCCGATGGAGCACAGCTTCATCAAATTGCGGTAACCGGTTTCGTTTTTGGCGAGCGCGATCAGATGGTAAATCGGCTGCTCCCTGCGCGCCTTGCGGTCGAACCGGGATTCCGCGGTCATGTACAGCTCGCAGCCGATAATCGGCTTGATGCCGTTCGCCCGGCATGCGCGGTAAAAGGCGATCGCTCCGTACATGACGCCGTGATCCGTCAGCGCCAGCGCCTTCATGCCGAGCCCGGCCGCGCCGGCGGCCAAATCCCGAATGCGCGCCGCGCCGTCCAGCAGACTGTATTCGCTGTGCACATGCAGATGCACGAATTCCGTTTTCGCGGCGTCCATTTGTTCCATCCCCTTCGAAAGTGCCTCTATCGCAGCGCCGAACGCTGGCGTAATAACGCAAGCAAGTTCCTTTAATTTTATCATAATCGCCTTGCCGTCGCCCATACAATGGTACAAGACGCTGGTACAAGCAGGTTTCTCGGCAACTCATTCGGGGCGGGAGGACTTTAATATGAACTATGTTTTGAGCAAGGCGGGGCTCGACTTTTTTATCGCGTTCGGCATCGTCGCCGGCGGCTCCATGCTGGCCGGCATCGGCGCGGTATTCATGCTGCTCCCTCCGGTCACGGTCATGCTCGATACGGCCGCAAGGCTGAAAATATGGGCGATCGTGGCGGCCATCGGAGGATCCGTCGATCCGGTCCGCGTCATCGAAAGCAATATATCAGCCGGGCATTTGTCGCCCGTCGCGCAGCAGATCGCTTTTATCGGGTTTGCGTTTTTGGGGGCGCATTCGGCAACGGAGCTGATCAAACTGATGTTCAAGGGGGCCGCCTGACCGATGAGGGTTCCGCCGTTTGAACGATATGTGAGAGGGATGCAGTTTCTGGGCGTGCTGCTGGCCGGAATGATGATCGGAGCGGCTGCGCTCAACGCGATGCACGCCGGCCAATTCGAGGCGCTCTACAACGAGGGAAAAGAAATGGAGGCAAAGCTGCAGCAATACGAGCAGGATATCAAGCACCTGAAATATTACAAGTCGGAGCATACCGTCATCAAAAGCATCGTGCTGCGCATCGAAGACGAGGGCGGAGCCCGGCCGCGTCTCGACCGGCTGGCGGAGGCGGAGCTTCTGAAGCGGGTCAAGGAGGATTTGTCGATCCTCGTGGGCCAAAGCATCTACGAGATCGATTCCGATGCCCGGATCGCGCGCAAACTGCTGGACAAAAAAATATATTCGGACGTCTTCGGCAAAGATTATACGATCCAGCTGACGACCGTCCTGCTCGCCGACAACGTGCTGCAGGTATGGATGGTCGTCCGCCCTTACGCCAAGCCTCCGGCTTGACGGCCGGCGCCGCAAGACGCAAGCGGCGGGCCTTCGGACGGCGCCAAGCAAAACGGCTTCGTTCATGGTACAATATAGACGGTCCGGCTCAGGGCGCCTTGGCGAAAGCCGCCGCGCACGCCGGATGATCTATTGCCAGTAAAGGAGCTGCTTGTCTCGATGGATCAATTGCTTCAATGGGTGTTCGCGCCCTGTATCCTCATTACGCTCGTGCTTTCGGCCGTGTTCAGCTTCCAATCGCGCCGTTCGCCGGATGCGTTGGCGAGAGGACGCTACGGGGCGAAAATGAATATCAGCATGGGCGCCATGTTAATTTTCATTGCCGCCGTGCAGCTGCTGCTGTCCGCGGAATCTACGCTGCGCATCGTGATCGGCGCGGTTTTTCTCGTCCTCGGAGCGTTCAACCTGTTCGCAGGGCTTCGCAATTTGAGCGCGTACCGGATGATGGAACAAAAGCGGCAATCTCAATAAGGATCGATCATCTGGGCCGTCAGCATCGCCTTGGCGGCCAATCCTTGCTTGTCCAGCACTTCGATTTCCAGCTTGGAAAATTTCCGGCTCAGCTCCAGCGCCTTCGGTTTGATCGTAATTTCGCTGTCGATCTGAACGGGCCGTACATAATAGGAAGTCATGCTCTCCAGCAAAAAATCCCGTTTGCCCGTTTCCCGGATCATTCTTCGGGCGGCCTGCGTCATCAGCGTGGACAACAGTCCCTCCGACGCCATGCCGAGCGCGCCCGACATTTGCGCCGTTATCGACCCTTTGTAGCTGACGGCCGCCTCCTCGGACCCGTGCTCCGATTCCCTCATAAATCCGGCCCACATCAAATCCTCGAACGTCTCGCCCGATTCCGGCTGCTTGCCCGCATATCTCATCGCATCCAGCACCTCGCGGCGCGTGACAACGCCGAGCAGCTTCCGGTGCCGGTCGACGATCGGCAGCAGGTCGATGCCTTCCGCGGCCATCGTATGGGCGGCCGACGTGACGGTAATGTTCGGGGCGGCCGTAATCGGCTGCCGCGTCATCATCCGCTCCACCGCCGTATCGTCGTCCGTACCCGCGGCATCCTTCGCCGTAATCATGCCGATAACCCGGTCGCGCTCGTCCACCACCGGAAACCGGCTGTAGCCCGTCTCGCGGCTCAGCCGCTGAAACTGCGCCGCCGTATCGCCGATCCTCAATACGGAAGGCGGCCGGCTGAACGTGACGATATCTTCCAGCAGCATAATTTTGCGTTTGATCAGCCGATCGTACATGGCGCGGTTAATCATCGACGCCACCGTAAACGTGTCGTGGCGGGAGGACAGAATCGGCAAGCTCAGCTCGTCCGCCAGCCGGACGACCTCTCCGCTCGGCTCGAATCCGCCCGTAATGAGCACGCCCGCTCCCTGCTCCAGCGCGCAGCGGTGCGCGCTCCCGCGGTTGCCGACGATCAGCAGGCTGCCTTCGTCGATATAGCGAAGCATAGCGTCCAGCTCCATGGCGCCGATGACGAATTTGTGCAGCGTCTTTTCCAAACCGTCCGCCCCGCCGTACAAGCGTCCCTCCACAATTTCCGCCACCTCGCCGAACGTAAGCCCGTCCAGCGCCTCGCGCCGCTTCCGGTCGATGCGCACGGTGCCGATCCGTTCCTTGGTGCTGACCAGGCCGGCGGCTTCTGCCTCCTTGAACGCCTTGTATACCGTCCCTTCGCTGACGCCGAGCCGTTTGGCTACCGCCCGGACCGATATTTTGGTCCCGACCTTCAGCTCCCGGATATGCTTCATAATTTGCTCGTGCTTCGTTCCTTTTTCTTCCTCTCCGCCGTTCATGTCGCTCATGGCATCCCTCTCCCGCTCCGTTCGGAATCTATGATTCTTTATTATAGGAAAAAGATTGCGGAAATGCGAACCCGGCAATCCGCGGCCGGGGCGGAGATGATGCTACCAGTGCAGCGACACTTTGGCCACCTTCAAATTGGCTTCTACGGGACTGCCGTCGGCGCCCAGCAGCTTCCATTTCTTGAACAGCGCCTGCATCGATTTGACGTTTATGGCGGCTTCGCCTCCTTCGATGACAAACTGCTGCCAGTCGTAATCGATCGGAACGCGGTACCGCATCTTGTAGATGGGATATCGGATATATTCGATCGCTTGCGGGGGAATTTGTTCGTATACATTCGTAAAAAGCAGGTTGTTCCGCTCGCTGTAAGGTCTTTCGATGACGTCAGACTTCAAGTCCATAATATATTCGACCGTCTGGGAATGCGCGTTGACGCTGCAGCTGAACGTGCCGTTGGCGCTGGCGGTCCGATTGTGGCGATAAGAGAATAAATAGGTGAATTGCACCGAAAAAGCGACGTTGCAATAATAGGTTCTTACCTTCCGGTAAAATTCAAACTCCTCGACCATCATACGGCTTCCCCCTGCTCCTCTCGTGCTCTACCAATTCCATGAGTATAACACAATTGTCATAATTAGCATAATTATAATAAATCATCCACACTCTAGTCAATGACTATAGTCACGATTTTATTTCCGTTCTATATAACGTTGTTGCGCACAGTTCAAAACTCTATCTTTAGGCTGAGGTGACGATATGAGCATCGCGCGACAAATTGGCGAAAATATTCGGTTATTGCGCAAATCCAAGGGGCTTAGTCAGGAGCAGCTCGCGCTGCGGGCCGAGATCAACGCTTCTTACATGGGACAAGTCGAACGGGGAGAAAAAAATCCGACGATCGACGTGCTCGGCAAAATCGCGCAAGCGCTGCAAACGCCGCTTGAAGCGCTCGTCAGCCTGGAGCAGGACGGTTTCTTGACCGAAGACGGCAGCCCGTATGCCGAAAAGATTGCCCAGCAGCTGAACGGGCTGAGCTTGAAGGAGCAGGAAGCGGTTTACCGGTTCGTCAAGCAGCTCGTTCATTTCAAAGATTTGGATTCGTAGTCAAGCAAACCGGCGCCGGCCGGACAGGGCTTATCCCCGTC
>CALAWP010000045.1 GCA_937895345.1 uncultured Paenibacillus sp.
CGGGTGCTGGAAAATGACTCGAAGTTATGTTCTAGAAATACTATACGAGGAGTGGGGAAGATGAACGATTTGCAATGCGTCGTCATTGGCGGCGGCTATGCGGGAATTAACGCCATTCAAGCGCTTCTGAAAGCGGCGGGTCAGGCCGAGACCGGCCGCAAGCTGAGGCTGACGCTGATCGACAGGCAGCCGCATCATTTGCGCAAGGTGCTGCTGTTCAAGCCGGCCGCCGGCGAGCGGGCCGAGATCCGGATTCCGTTTGCGGAACTGTTTCCGTCCGGCGTTCGTGTCGTCCAGGGTACGGTGACGGAGGTCGATGCGGCCGGGCGGGAGCTCGTCTACGTGGATGCTGCGGGGAACGAGCGCAAGCTGGATTACGATATGCTGATTGTGGCCGTCGGCAGCATCGTAAAGAGGCCGGAGGCCGGGCAAGGCGGCATCGCGCTGACCGATCTTGAAGCGGCGGAACGCATCCGGCACGCGTGGCGCGGGAACTTGCGGCAGGCGGTCCGGGAGCCGGACGCAAAGGCGCGGGCGAGTCTGTTGACCGCCGCCGTCGCGGGGGCGGGCATCAGCGGCATCGAAGCGTCGGCCGAGCTGGCCGTTGCCATGCGGCAGGAGGCGCAGGAATTGGGGCTCGATCCGGAAGACGTTCGAGTATGGCTGCTGAACGCGCAGGATCAGCTGTTCCCGGAAGGACCCGTTAAAGTCGGACGCAGGCTGGAAAAGGGGCTTCGGGAAGTCGGAGTGCAAGTGATGCACCGTTCGAAGGCGGTGAAGGAAGAGGGGGGCAGGCTGCTTCTGTCCGACGGCGCCGCGCTGCAGGCCGGCGTAACCGTTTGGACGCTGGGACTGGCGCCTCATCCGGCATTGCGCAGGCTCGGGTTGCCGCTTTCCCCGGAGGGCCGGCTTCTGGTGGATGAAAGTTACCGGGTCCGTGAAGTGTCCGGCATTTACGGCATCGGCGATTGCGCCCTTATCGTCGATCCGGCGAACGGGCTTGCCGACCGGATGACCTGCAAGGAGGCGGGGGCGCAGGCGGCCAGACTGGCCAAGGTCGTTCTGGCGGACTTGGAGGGCAAGCCGGCTCCCGTTCATCAGCGATATGCGGATACCTATTGCTTCAGTCTGGGACCGGACCGAGGAATGGTATGGACTCGCCAATGGGGATTGGATATGATCATTGGAGGAAAGCTGGGCTGGAAGATCCGAAAATATACTTGGGATTTGGCGAGCTTGCTCCGATAGGGAAGAGGGGAGAGTGGCAGGCATGATCGATTTGTTCGCTCAATATAAGGGGCTGCTCTTTACGCTGGCCTATCAGCTGACCGGTTCGGCCTCCGACGCCGAAGATATCGTACAGGATGTGTTTGTCAAGGCACATCGCGTTGACATCGGCCAGTTGGCCGAGCCCAAGGCTTATTTGTGCAAAATGGTGGCCAACCGCTGCCGCGATTTGCACAAGTCGGCCCGTAAAAGGAAGGAGCAATATTTTGGCCCGTGGCTTCCCGAACCGATCCTGGTGACGGAGGCGGATCCGTTCGAATCGGTCGAGCGCCGCAGCTTGCTGACTTATGCCATGCTTGTGCTCATGGAGCGGTTGACTCCCGCCGAACGGACGGTGTTTGTGCTGCGGGAGGCATTCGGTTTCGAATATGCGGGCATTGCGGGTATGCTGGAGAAAAGCGAAACGGCGTGCCGGAAGCTGATGAGCCGGGCGCGGACCCGGATGGGCATGCCGCTGGACGAAACGGTGCGCCCCGAGGAAGCCGGCGAAGCGTGGGTATACCGGTTTCTCGAGGAGCTGGCCGGCGGAAACGTCGAGAACGTCGTCGCGCTGCTGGCGGAGGACGTGACCGTCGTCTCCGACGGCGGAGGCAAGGCGTCGGCCGCCGTTCGTCCGATCGAGAGCCGCGACCGCGTATCGGCATTTCTGCTCGGTTTGGCGCGGAAGCCGGCTCCGAACGGGGCGCCTTACCGGTTCGAGGCGCTGTGCGTCAACGGCCAGACCGGGGTCGTCATCCGGTCGGACGAAGGAGTGGAGACGGTGGCGCTTGCCCATGTAAGGGACGGCCGGCTGAAGTGCCTCTACCTTTTGCGGAATCCGGATAAGCTTGTCTCCTTCCAACGGACGCTTGGGTGATCTTCTTTCAGCAATCTTCGACGCTGGCGGCCGCCGGAAGAAAACAAAAACGAACTGTGGGTTGCCGTAGTAAATAAATAGATCGGAAATGAGCCGTGCCCCGCACGGCTCTTTTTTTAACTTTACCCTTGAACGCGTGCCCTGGCGGTTCGAGCGTATTCCGAAGGCGGCATGCCGGCCGCTTTTTTGAAATCGCGCGAGAAGTAATGAATGCTGCTATAGCCGAGCATAGCGGCAATCTCGGTCATGTTGTACTGCTGCTCGCGGATCAGCGTTTTCGCCTCTTCAATTTTCAGCTGCTTGAAATAATCCATCGGACCAACGCCGGCCTGCGCATGAAATATTTCCTTCAGCCGGCTTTTGCCAAGATGCAGCTCCTGGCACAGCCTGTCCAGGGTAAGCTGCTCTGACAAATGCCCGCGCATGAAGGAGATAATCCGCTCGGCCGTCTGCTGCTCCGCTTTTTCCGTCTGGAAGGAAGCGGGCTTACGTACGGACTGGCGGTCGGCATCATCCTGCTGCCGGATCAGCTGAATAAGCAGCGTCTCCAAATAATTGCTCATCGCCTGCTCGCTGGCGAAGGGAGCATTATTCCGGGGGACGAGCTTATGAATATGAGAATTGTCGTATGGAGGCATGAAGGAGTGGAAGCCCTCCTGCAGCAGCAGCGACAGCAGATTCCGTTCTTTCGTGCCAAGCTGCATGACCAGATTCTCGAACCGCGTCATCCATGGAGAAGCGCACTCAAAGGACAGCACGAACAGGTTTGGCGGCTTATGCCGATGGCCTACCTTTACGGTATGGAACTCCCCGGGCTTATGGAAAATAATCATGCCTTGCTCGAGCTGCTGCGTCCGGTCGTCCGCTCTTACCTCGACGGAACCCTTGTCCACGTACAGCATCTCCCAGAAGTCATGCTGCTCCCCCTCGAACACATAACCTTTGGCAAATTCAAAATAATGGAAGGATATCAGCTTGCGTACCGCAAGCATTTCCTGAAGTGTATGACGAGCGAATTCCACAACTGACTGACCGCTCCTTTTCTATCCTTGTTTGCACTTCATTATAAAGCCTTTTCCTTCTGTGCAAAAGATCCGGCCGATTTGCTAAATTCGGGCCGCGGGACGGCCTGTATACTGGCTTTATTAAGAGAAAAGAGGAGGATGCCTATTATGAAAAAAGGGATTAATATCTGGTCTTTTCCGGCAGGGATGAGTATAGAGGAATGCATGGTGCTGGCGAAGGATGCCGCTTTGACGGCATCGAGCTTTCGCTGAACGAGACAGGTCCGCTAAGCGCGGAGAGTACGGAAGAAGAGGTCCGGTCGATCCGCCGTTTCGCCGACGATACCGGCATTGAGCTGTCGAGCCTGGCAAGCGGTTTGTATTGGGATTACCCGCCGACCAGCGAGAACCGGCAGGCGGCAAGCAAGGCTTACGATATCGCGAGAAAGCAACTGGAGCATGCCGCCGCGCTTGGCGTCGATTCTATTCTGGTCGTGCCGGGAGCCGTTGGCGTCGATTTTATTCCGAACGCGCCCGTCGTGCCTTACGACCGTGCCTACGACACTGCGCTTGCGTTCTTTACAAAGCTGGCGAAGGAAGCGGAAGCGCTGAAGGTGTCGGTCGGCATCGAGAACGTATGGAATAAGTTTCTGCTTTCGCCGCTTGAGATGCGCGGATTTATCGACGCGGTTGGCTCCGATTATGTGGGCTCATATTTTGATGTAGGCAATGTTGTCTATTCCGGCTATCCCGAGCATTGGATTTCCATTCTGAACAAGCGCATCAAAAAGGTGCATTTCAAGGACTACCGCCGCCAGGCAGGCGGGCTGCACGGCTTTGTTGATCTGCTGGCAGGCGATGTGGATTATCCGGCTGTTATCGCAGCGCTTGAAGCAATCGGCTACAACGATTATGTAACGGCGGAGATGATCCCGCCATATACGCATCATACGAAACAAATCGTGTACAACACATCGGCCGCGATGGATGCCATCTTGGGGAGGACGGAGCGCTAATGCTGAAAATCGGATTGATTGGACTTGGATTTATGGGAAAGACCCATCTCGAGAACTACCTGCGTCTCGAGAGAGAAGGAGCGCCTATTCGCGTAGTTGCGCTTTGCGATATGGACGAAGTGAAGCTGAACGGCGGCGGAAGCGGCGGCAACATCGATACGTCCTCGGATCATGTCATTGATTACGGCCGGTTTACCAAATATACGTCCGTACAGGCGATGCTGGAGAACGAACAGCTGGATGCGGTCGATATTACGCTGCCGACCTTCCTGCACTGCGACGTGACGCTGCAATGTCTGAACAGCGGCGTTCACGTGCTCTGCGAGAAGCCGATGGCGATGAACGCGGAAGAGTGCGATGCCATGATCGAAGCGGCGGAAGCAAGCGGCAAGCAGCTGATGATCGGGCAATGCCTGCGCTTCTGGCCGGCTTATGTCTACCTGCAGCAGCTCGTCAGCAGCGGCAAATTCGGAAATGTGACCAGCGCCTGTTTTTATCGCGGCGGAGGCACTCCTTCCTGGGGGCCTTGGGTACTGGTGAACGAGAAGGGAGGCGGCGCGCTGCTGGATATGCATATCCATGATACCGATGTCGTGAATTGGCTGTTCGGCAAGCCGGAAGCGGTCTCGTGCTGCGGCAAAAACGTGATTCCGGGAAGCGGCTACGATGTCGTCTCCACCCATTACCGTTACGGGGACGACAAGATCGTCTCCGCTCATGCAGACTGGACGCTAAACGGCGATTTTGGCTTTGAGATGGGCTACAAGGTCAACTTCGAGCATGGCAACGTGCAATTCGACGGCGCCGCGGTCAAGGTGAACCCGAATGAGGGCGCTGGCTTCACGGCTGAGCTGCCTGAAGATCAAGGTTACTATTATCAGCTGAAATATTTCACGGAAGCGCTCGTTCAAGGCCTGCGGCTGGATAAGGCTGCTCCGGAGAGCACAAAGGGCAGTATCGAGATCGTAACGGCGGAGCTGGAATCGGCGAATCAACGCGGCGCGTGGGTTGCCGTACCGTAAAGGACTGCCATGAGCAAACATTATGAATTTCTTTATGCAGCGGGCGCTGCAAGCTTCACGGCCAAGGAGTGGCGGCAACTGCCGCGGGCGGAGGTCAATCGTCAGCAATGGCTGCGCGTGGAGCAGCCGCCCGAGACGGAGGTTCGCGGAGCATACGATAAAGAAGCGCTGCACTTGCAGTTCCGTGTATTTGAGGAAGCGCCTGTCATGCGGCAGAGACAGCATGGGGACCCGGTTTATCAGGACAGCTGCGTGGAATTTTTCCTTCAGCCCATGCCGGCCCAGGAATTGCGTTACTTCAACTTTGAGCTGAATGCCGCAGGGGTGCTGCTGCTCGAAATCGGCGAGCAGGGCCCAAAGCGCAAGCGGATTATGCTTGAAGCCATAAGCCGGTTTGCCATTCGCACGGCTCTTGGCTTGTGGGATCCGGAATGCCGCAGAATGTACTGGGAGCTTCATTTGCGAATCCCGTTTGCCTTTATCAAATGCTGGTTTCCGGATTTTAAGGCTGAACGGGGGACGGTCATTGAAGGGCAACTTCTACAAATGCGGCGATCTGACGCCGGCTCCTCACTACATGAGCTGGTCGCCGGTACAGTCCGAGACCCCTGATTTTCACCGCGCCGACAGCTTCGGAACGTTGCTGCTGAAATAAATAATAGAAGGGCCGCTTCCAGCCGGGACCAATATGCCGAATTCCTCATTTGACTAATGTGGGTGAAGAATATCAATATTTCCACATATATAGTAGAATAGTGTCAAACCGGCCCGGTTTGTCCGAGGGACAGGTTTCTGGACCGAATACATAGGAGGAAGCAATGGAAACGGAAAAGAGAAATGTGTTGAACGATGCCGTGAGTACAATGAAGCAGGTAGACGGCAACCTTATTTTGAAGCTGCTGAAAAACCCGCTGGAAAGCTTGCAACTGACGGAAAAGCATTTGGTATACGGCATACTTGGCCTGGCAAGCTCCCTGGTTGGTTTTCTCATTTGGGGATTGCTGATGGGAAAGAAAATTGCTAGCCTGTTGTTTGGCTGGGTTTCTATACTGGGAGGACCGGGCAGAATCCCCGCTTCCGTAACGTTCGAGCTGTTCGGCAAGCTGCTCCTGCTTGGTCTTCTCTCCACGGCGGCGCTTGTGGCGTCGGTTTGGCTGATCGGCTGGTGGAAAAGCGGCGCTATGCCTTCGCTGAAGCTGTTCGTGACACGTGTGGGCAGCGCGCATTATATCGGGGCGGCCGGCTTTTTGCTGGCGGGCATCTTGTCCTTCAGCATGAACCTGTCCTTCCTGCTCCTGCTGATCACGCTGCTGTCCTTGCTGGCTTTGACGCTGTTCGCGGGGCAGGAGGCGAGCGGAACGACGAAGGAAAAGAGTGCTTCGTTCCTGATCTTGTCGGTTTCGGCCTATGTGGCGCTGATGGGCATCTTGTCGCCGTTGATTATGTAAATCAGGCCGGAGATTTCCGGCTTATCAGCTATCCGCAGCTCAAGCGGAGGATCCGTTATCGGTTCTTCCGGCTTGAGCTGTCTTTGTATGGAAGTGACAAGCACAAGCACGGAGTTCGGCCTTCTCGTTCGCTTGCGTGGAGCAAAGGGAAGCGTAATGGAAATGCATTGACAAATCAGGTTTATAACTATAAACTCAAAGTGCAGGTTGGTTTATAATTATAAACCCAATGTCAGGAGAATCGAAATGAACCATATGAAGCTTTGCGAAAGCGACTATCGTTTTATGAAGATCGTCTGGGAGAACGAGCCGCTGCCATCGGGTAAGCTTGTGGCGCTCTGTATGGAAAAGCTCGGATGGAAAAAGCCGACGACCTATACCGTCCTTCGGAAATTGTGCGAGAAAGGGCTGCTCCAAAACGAGCAAACGATCGTAAGCGCCATCGTTTCCAAGGAGCAGGTGCAGGCTTATGAGAGCGAATATTTTATCGAGAGGACCTTCGAAGGTTCTTTGCCGAAGTTTCTCGTCTCGTTCCTCGGCGGCCGAACGATTTCCAAGAAAGAAGCCGAAGAGCTGAAGCGTTTGATCGACGCCCACAAGGAGGAATAGGATGGAGACGTTGTTCGTCAAGATGCTCAACATGAGCATAACGGCTTCGTACGCGATCCTCGCGGTGCTGCTCATCCGCTTGCTGTTGAAACGGGCGCCCAAGCAATATGCCTATATCCTGTGGGCCGTCGTATTGTTCCGCCTGGTTTCTCCGGTATCGTTCACGTCCGAATTCAGCCTCTTTAACGCGCCTCCCTTCGATACGAGCGCCGCGCAGCAAGCCGGCGCCGAAACGTTAAGGTACGTTCCGGCGGATATTGGGCATGCGGAGGCTCCGAAGGCGACATCGGGCATTCCTGCGATGAACGCGATGGTTCGCGAGGCGATGCCGGCGGCTTCCATTGAAGCTGGCCCTGCGGGTCCTCCTATATGGGTAAGGACGGGCGCGATCGTATGGTGTGCCGGAGCGGTTGCCTGGCTGATGTACGGGATGGCCGGATACGTTCGGTTGAGACGGAGGCTGGCTGCGGCGGTCCGGCTGGAAGACCGGGTTTACGAGACGGAGTTTATTCGTTCGCCAATCGTTCTGGGCTTTTGGAAGCCCCGCATCTATGTGCCTTACGGCTTGAACGGGCAGGAGCGCAGCTACATTCTGGAGCATGAGGCGTATCATTTGCGAAGAAAGGATCACCTGATCAAGCTGATTGCCTTTCTGGCGCTAGCCGTTCATTGGTTTAATCCGTTCGTATGGCTGGCTTTTGCGCTGATGGCCAAAGATATGGAAATGAGCTGCGATGAAAAGGTGCTGTCCAAAATCGGGACGGAACATAAGAAGCCGTACTGCGAGGCGCTGCTGTCTTTTGCGGCAAACCGCCGCTTCCCGGCTGCCGGACCGCTGGCCTTCGGCGAAGCGGGCGTGCGGGAACGCGTCGTTCATATTTTGAGCTTCAAGAAGCCGTCCAAAGGGACGGCGGCATGCTTGTCCGTGCTTTGCATCGCCGTTATCGCCGCATGCGCCGCAAATCCGGCGGCCATCGGAACGGCGAAGGAAGCGGGGGAGCCGTTCGGCCATTACCGATTCGCGAAGCAGATCTATATGAATCCGCTCAGTTCCTTTATCGCCCATGAGGGGTTTGAAGAATTTTATACGTTGACCGAAAACGCGCTCCTGATTTCCGATGCTGCCGGAAAAAGGCAGGCAACGGCCGTCGTTTATAATCGGACGGAAGCGGATGCGGACGATTTCCGGAACAGCTTTATGATCGAAATCGAGGGGATGCCGGACATTGCTCCCTACCATAAGCGCTATCGCTACGATTTGACCGCGCCTTCCGCTTCGCCCGGCTATCGGCTCTATTTGCTGGATGACGAGCTGTGGCTGGCGAAGATTCATACGGATCTTGCCCATGCAAGCAAGAGCGAATATATTTGGAGCATCTATCAAATTGAAAAAACGGAGGAATCGATGCCGCTCCATGCCCAGATCGCGGGGACGAAAGACGGCGTCGATGCGTTCCTGGCTCTGCATAAGGAGCTGGCTCCCAACGACGATGAAAATGAAGAAGCCTGTTACAACATTACGCCGAATTTTATAGAGGAATATTCCGGTTACAGCATTTTTAAATATGCGGATTCTGGCGCTTCGTATCTGCTTTACGACGGAGCCGTTTATCCTCTCGGCTTATGGTCCGGCGGTATAGGCGCGGCGAGCATGGCTCTTGCCGATTTGGACGGCGACGACAGCCAAGAGCTTTATTTTACGTATTCCTCGGGTTCCGGTCTTCACCGCTCCCAAGCGGCTTATTTCAATCCGTCTTCGAAGCAGGTCGTCGCCCTTGGGTTTACTCATCTGAACGGAGAGATGCTCTTGAAGGACCGTCCGGACGGCAGCCTATCCTTGTTTGCCGCCGAAATCGCCCGTATGCGCAGCTTTGCGGATTTCGAGTTGACGGCCGCCGGCAAGCTTGCGGATATCGTTTATATGAACGGACAGGTATCCGTCATCGCCGACAGGGGGGAATAACGGGCCAGGCTCGCAATTATTCCACAATGGCGTAACGGGAACGAAGAGTGTTCATCATCGCTGCGATTTCGTCAGGTTCCGGCAAGCGCAAGCCGGCTCTTGCAGTGGACGGCTCATCCGCCGGGCGGCCGGCGCGAATGACGTCTTTGACCGCTTCGGCGAAGGCATAGGCCGCAAACGGGCCGAGGCCGGCCAGCTCCTCCAGACTGGCCGTGCTGTCCCCGGTTACGATCGGGTGCCCGAGCGACGAATCCCCGCCGGAGGCGATCTCGTAGAAGGAGCGGACGAACTCGGCGCGCGCCGCCCCAGCTCCTTCCGCGACGACGAAGGCTTGAACGACGGTCGCATGCACCTGCCGCCTCTGCGCAATGCCGCAAAATTTACGGCCGCCGATGCTGAGATCGTAATCGCCGGGGCAATAGGCGCCTTGGATCCATCCTTTGTCCACGCTGCGCCCGGTTCCCTGCAGCGCTTCGCGAATGAGTTGGTACATCCGCTCGAAGTCGCTGCGGAAGCCGGGATTCGGCCCGCTGGGATTCGGAATAATTAGCGACAGATTGACGACGCCGGCGTCCAGCGGGACGGCGGCTCCGCCCGAATTGCGCACGACCGTCGCCCAGCCGTGCGATTCGAGCCATTGCTTCGCTTCCTGCGCGAACGGCAGCCGGCTGTCCTGAAGCCCCATCACTAAGGCTTGCGGATGCCGCCAAATATGGCAGATCGCCGCTCCCCTTTGGCCCGCGCTGCGGCACAGCAGCTCGTCCAGGGCAAAGGCGTACAGCGGATCGGCATTGCCCAATTCATTCATCCGATCCAGCACCAGCATGTTTTCTCCGATTGCGTTCATCCCGATATTCCTCTCTGTTGTGACATTCAATATATATTGGCATTATCGCATAAAAACCGTTTCGGCGGCTCGGATCGTGAAGGGCAAAAATGATAGGGATCGTTTCATGAGGGGAAAAGGCGGTTTATAATGATAGCAACAGCAATTTTAGAATAGCCGGATTAATCCGGCCGAAGGGAGACCGGCAATGGCAGCATCCCGCGGAAGCTTAAGAACATGCAGCAAAGGACATTCCTATTACAAAAGCAGCGGCTGCCCGACGTGCCCGGTTTGCGAGCAAGAGCACAGACCGGAAGCCGGGTTTCTCGCGCAATTGTCCGCCCCGGCGAGGCGGGCTTTGGAGCATCAAGGCATGGTGACTCTGCAGCAGCTGTCCGCTTACAGCGAAAAAGAGATTTTGCAATTGCACGGCATGGGACCGGCGTCCTTGCCAAAGCTGAGAGCCGCGCTGCAGGAATATGGCCTCTCGTTCAGAAACTAACGCATAATATAAAGAGCTTCCCTATCGCTCCTGGAACGAGCGGCGGGGAAGCTCTTTGCGTTTACGGCAAACGGTTGATCGTTTAACACCGCGGCGCTGCGGAGTGAGGGCTTCAACCCTTACGGCTTTGAGGAGTACCCTTCCGCCTGCCTCCGGCTCGGTCGCAATCAGAACGGCCGAATCTGGCTGCGGGAAAAGCATGAAAGTATAAAAAATGATAATTTAAGCATAGATGTTCCAACATTATAGTCAATATTTGAACTATACTTGGAGTTGTTTACAACTTCATCGAGCGATTGGAGGCAGAGGCCATGCGCACGTTTTGCAATCCCGTCTTGCCCGGCTTTTATCCGGACCTTCGGCCGTTCGGGTCGGGGAAGACTATTTTTTGGTCACGTCAAGCTTCGATTATTTTCCCGGCGTCTTTTATATGATCACGACGCTGGTCGACAACGATAAAGAATGGGCATGTACGCGGTGTGCCGCAGCGACGGACGATCGGCTTATGCGGATTTCGACTGGTTCAGCTATGAACCGATAGAAGAACGGACGGAGGAACGTGCATGAACAGGGAGGAACAGGTGAGAAAAGGGGAAGACGGGACGGGCGGGGCTATGGAATATCCTCTGCCGCAGCTGCCCGTCATCCCGGACCGCATCTTTGCCATTACGGCATACGGAGCCGAATCGGACAGCTTGTCGCTGTGCACCGAATCGATTCAGCGGACGATCGACGCCTGCGCGGCGGCGGGCGGAGGCAGGGTAGTCATCCCGCCCGGCATGTGGAGAACCGGGCCGCTGCGACTGCGCAGCCGGATCGAGCTGCATGCCGAGCGGGGAGCGCTGGTGCTGTTCGAGCCGAAGCCCGAGTTGTATCCGCTTGTCTCTTCGCATTTCGAAGGCGTCGCCGCCGTCCGTTGCCAAGCGCCGCTTGAAGGCGAAGGGCTGGAGGATATTGCGATTACGGGAGACGGCTTGTTTGACGGCGGCGGTCAGGGGTGGCGTCCCGTCAAGCGGTTCAAGATGACGGAAGTCCAATGGGCCAAGCTGCTGCAATCCGGCGGCGCGGTAAACGAAGCCGGCGACATGTGGTGGCCGTCGCCGGAGGCGATGCGGGGCGAAGCGCTAGCGGAGCGGCTGCGCCGGCAGGAAGCATCCGCGCCCGGCTCCGTGACGGCGGACGATTATTTGCCCGCGAGGGCGTATCTCCGTCCGGCGCTGCTCAGCCTGCGCGGCTGCGTCAGAGTCAGGCTGGAAGGGCCGACGTTCCAGAACTCCCCCGCCTGGTGTCTTCACCTGTACGATTGCGAGCAGGTGACGGTGCGGCGGTTGAGCGTCCGCAATCCGTGGCATTCCCAGAACGGGGACGGCCTCGATCTCGAATCGTGCCGCCATTCGCTCGTCGAGCATTGCACGTTCGACGTCGGCGACGACGCCATCTGCCTGAAGTCCGGCAAGGACGAAGAAGGGCGCAAGCGGGGCTTGGCCTGCGAATATGCGACCATTCGCTATTGCACCGTCTATCACGGCCATGGCGGCGTCGTCATCGGCAGCGAAATGTCCGGCGGCGTCCGGGCAGTGCGCGTGCACGACTGCCAGTTTAGCAGCACCGACATCGGCTTGCGCTTCAAGAGCGCCCGCGGACGCGGCGGCGTCGTCGAGGACATCGTCATGGAGCGGATTCGGATGGCGGATATCGAGCGCGAAGCCGTGTCGTTCCATTTATTTTATGCCGGGGTAGAGGGATCGGAAGGCTGGGATGAGAATGGCTGCGAGGTGACGGAGGAAACGCCCGTTTTCCGCAACATTACGCTGCGGGATATCAGCTGCCGCGGCGCAGAAACGGCACTGCTGGTCAACGGGCTTCCGGAGCTTCCGCTCAGCGCCTTGACGGTCGAAGGACTGGAGGCGGAGACGGTTCGCGGCGTCGTAGCCCGGAACGCGGACGGAATGAAGCTCGAGAAGCTGAAGCTTCGGACGGAAACGAAGCCCGAAATCCAGCTGCATCGATGCACGAACGAAACGATCAGGCCGTGAGAAGCTAACGCTGCTGCAGGATTTGCCCGGCCTTGGCCTGCTTGCGGTATTGCATCGGGGTAAGGCCGGTCGCTTTTTTGAACGTCTTGTTAAAATGGGACAGATGCTCGAAGCCGACGGCCAGCGCGATTTCCTGTATCTTTAGGCGGGAGCCGGCCAGCAGCCGCTGCGCTTCGCGAACCCGGATATGGATAATATATTCGCGAAAATGAAAGCCGGTCAGCCGGTGAAAGATCCGACTCAAATAAGAGCTGCTCATATAAAAATGCCGGGCCGTTTCCTCCAGCGTGACGGAATCCTTGTAGCGCTCCCGCAAATAGGCCGCAATTTCCGATACCTTGTGATGCAGGGAATGCGGTGAAGGAACCGCGGATCCGGCGGCGTTCTCCGCGCGGCCGAGCAACACGGCCACCTCCGCGAAGAGCGCCAGGCAATACGGCTCGAAATAAGCCTTCTTCTGCCGGCATTCGTCGATGATGCGGAGCAGCAGCCGTTCGGCTTCGTCCTGCTCCCGCAGCGAAAGGGCGAATACGCGGAATCGGCGGCCGGCCGACAGCAGCTGAAGCCGTTGCAGCTCCGGGGGCAGCACGGACGGATCGTAGTTGACGAGAATGCGCTCGAATTCCGCGACCTCGGAGCTTGCCGTGGCATGCAGCTCATGCTCGGCGATCAGAATAAGCTCGCCTTTGCGCACGGTGACGACTTGTCCGTCCACGAAGTAGACCCTTTCGCCATCCATCAAATAGTAGAGCTCGACGGTGGCATGGCTGTGGGGACGCGGCATGGCGGTGGCGCCTTTGCGTTTCATATGCTGGATGCTGAATTTGCCGTTTTCCAGATAATATTTCGGATTGGGTTCGGTTGTTAAAGCCGGCATGGCAAGGCACTCCTCCGACGACATGGTCGTCTATCCTTCTTGTCCCTCATTATAAATAAAAGTCGTTTTAGTGGAAAGGAGTCCGACTCATGCTCATTACCGTGTCCCAAGACGGACGACAGGCCGATTTCAAGAAGCTGCAGGAAGCGATCGACTTGATCGCAGCCAGCGGCGACAGGCAGGCGGGTACCCAGGTCGCGGAGCTGACGAAGGGAGAAGGCGATGCAAAAGAAAATCAGCATTGCAGCAACGGAGATGGTCCGGTGGAGGGATGTAAATAACAGAGGGGAGCAGATGCGATGAAGCTGGAACAGTATTTGCGGCAATTAACGCAGAATGCCGAGGCCAAGCGGCAGTCCGCCGCTTCCGAACCGTGGAGCCGGCGCCGTGACCGGACCGCGTCCGCCTTCAGGCGGCTGCTTGGCGATTATCCCGTGAGCGGCTCCGCCGATTTGGAGCCCGTGCTGCTGGAGCGGCGGAAATGCGACGGCTATACGCGGGACCGGATCGAAATATCGACGGTCGAAGGATTGCGGATGCCGATGTACGTGCTGCTGCCGGATAAGCCCGCCGCCGAGCCGGTTCCGGCCGTCGTCGCATGCCACGGCCACGGGTACGGCAGCAGGGAAATCGCCGGTCTCGAGCCGGACGGCTCGGAACGCGCGGGAGCGCCGGGCCTGCACCAAGATTTCGCCGTCGCCTTGGCCAGGGAAGGGTATGTGGTAGCGGCGCCGGAGCTGGTTGGCTTCGGCGACCGCCGGCTGGAGGAGGACAAGGCAAGCGAGGCGCCGGGAGCGAATTCCTGCTTCCGGCTGGCCGCCCATCTTCTCCTGACGGGACGCACGCTGGCCGGCTTGCGCGTCTGCGAAACGTCCCGGGCCGTCGATTACGTGCTGGGCCTCGCCGCGGTAGACCCGGACCGGATCGCCGTGATGGGCATATCCGGCGGCGGGCTTGTCGCGGGATTTGCGGCGGCGCTGGACGAGCGGATTCGCTGCGCGGTCGTAAGCGGCTACGCCAATTTGTTCGAGGACAGCATTTTGTCGCGCAATCATTGCCTGGACAATTATATTCCGGGCGTGCTGCTCGAGGCGGAAATGCCTGAGTTGCTTGGACTGATAGCGCCGCGCGGATTGTTTCTCGAATCGGGAGCCGAGGACCGCGTGTTCCCGCAGCATTCCGCCCGGAAGGCATACGCCGCGCTGCGGGATATTTACGGGACGTACGGCGCGGAGGATGCCGTGCAAGCCGATTTTTTCGAAGGCGGACATGAAATTCATGGCGATCCCGCATACGAGTGGCTTCGCAAGCAGTTGAACGGGAGCGAAAAAAAGACAGGAGGAGATGCGCAGTGACGATCGATAGAGAGCAAGGAGCGTCCATGGCGGCGGAACGTCCAGCCGGAGGCGCTGCGAATGGGAACGGTCGGCAGGCCGAGCTTGCGGGATGGGCGAGAAAGGTTGCCGAGACGATATTGAGCCAATGCAGGGAGGATGGCTTCCACGACTTTCCGCTTGAGCGCTGGGCGTACGTTCCCGGCATGCTGCTGATGGCGATGGCGCGGGCGGGCATTCAGCTGAACGACGACCGCTATTACGATTTTATGGACCGGCATATGAATCATTTTATCGCGGAGGACGGGACGATCCGCACGTATTCGCTGGAGGAGTACAATCTGGATCAGATCAACCAGGGCAAAAATTTGTTTTTCCAATACGCGCGCACAGGAGACCCGCGTTATGCGAAGGCGGCCGATACGCTGGCCGCCCAGCTGATGAGCCAGCCCCGCACCTCGGAGGGCGGCTTCTGGCACAAAAAAGTATATCCGTTCCAAATGTGGCTGGACGGCCTTTATATGTCGTCCCCGTTTCTGGCGGAATACGCCAAGCGGTTCGACCGGCCGGACCTGCTGGACGAAGCGGCGCATCAGCTGCTGCTGATCGAGCGGAAAACGCGGGACAAGCGGACGGGGCTGCTGTATCACGGCTGGGACGAATCGGGCGAGCAGGAATGGGCGGATTCGCTGACCGGCTTGTCGCCGAATTTTTGGAGCCGGGCCATGGGCTGGTATGCGATGGCCGCGGTGGACAGCCTGGAGCACTTTCCGGTGACGCATCCGAAACGGGGAACGATCATCGGCATTTTCCAGCGGATGTGCAAGGCGCTGTCCGAAGTGCAGGAGCCGGAAAGCGGCCTGTGGTATCAGGTGCTCGATCAAGGCAGCCGCAAGGGCAACTATTTGGAGGCCTCCGGCTCGATCATGTTCGTGTACGCCATGGCCAAGGGGCTGCGCCTTCGCTACCTGGAGCCGAGCTTCCGGCCTGTCATGCTGAAAGGGTATGAAGGAATTATTCAACATCTCGTCACGGAAGACGGCCAAGGCGTCCATCTGCATCAAATATGCCACGGAGCGGGGCTTAGCCAGGACCGCAACGGCTCCTTCGACTATTATATTTCCGAAGCGGTCGTCTCGGATCATTACATGGGCATAGGCCCGCTGCTGCTCATGGCGCTGGAAGCGGAGCGTTATTTGGAGGAAAGCGCCGGCGCCGCTTCGTCTTAATGCTGAAATCATTTTCTCATCATACGGTTCGAAACATCATTCCTCTCGGCCCGCACCAGGGTGGAGGGGATTTTTTTCGTTTCAGGTTACCATGACCGATGCAAGATCCAATTCGGGGTTGACAGCCGGCCAAGGAATGATTATAGTATCAAATGTAAATGAAATTGAGAATCATTATCTTTTTGGCAACCAACCAATCTATCGCAAGGGGTTTGAACATGATAAACAAAAAATGGCTTATTCCGCTGATCGCGTTCCTCGTCGCCGTCGTCAGCGCGTGCGGCAATAACAACGCCGGCCCGTCCTCGAACAACGAAACGCCTTCGCCAACGGCTTCAAATGCGCCGTCGCAGGCTGCCGACGTTTCCGGCACGATAACGTACGAATCCGAGACCGGACCGGTGGAGGTGCCGGCCAACCCGACTAGAATCGTCGCTTTGACGAATGCGCCGAACGTGCTTGCGCTGGACGGACCGATAGTCGGCGTTGACGAATGGACGAACAAAAATCCGCTGTTTACGGAAAAGCTGACCGGCGTCGAAGTTGTCTCGGAAACGAATCTGGAAAAAATCATCGAGCTTGAACCGGATCTCATCATCGCCGGCTCCCATATGCAAAATCTGGGCAAGCTGAGCGACATCGCTCCGACCGTCGTCTATACATGGGGCAAGCTCGATTATTTGGCTCAACAGCTCGAAATCGGCAAGCTGCTGAACCAGGAGCAGGAAGCGCAGGCGTGGATCGACGATTTCAAGCAGAGAGCGGAAGCCGCCGGTCAGGAAGTGAAGGCAAAGCACGGCGGTGACGTAACGGTGTCCGTATTCGAGACGGATTCGAAGAGCTTCTACGTGTTCGGCAACAACTGGGCTCGCGGAACCGAAATTTTGTATCAGGCGATGGGACTGGCCATGCCGGACAAGGTGAAGCAGGATGCGCTCGGACCGGGTTATTACACGCTGTCGCAGGAACTGCTTCCGGATTACGCCGGCGATTTCGTCGTCATCAGCCGAAGCGCCGCAAGCGACAACTCGTTTATGCAAACCGAGCTTTGGAACGGCATACCGGCCGTTCAGAACGATCGGGTGATCGAGATCGATACGGAAGCTTCCAGCTACAGCGATCCGATTACGCTGGAATATTTGCTTGATATTTTCAAGAAAGGGTTGCTGGGAGCCGAATAAACCATCAGGCGGACACCCTTTTGGTGGCTTGTCTTCCTGCAACTTTCCCCCCTCATTCTCGTCAAGAGCATGGGGGGTGTTTTTTGGTGAGAAAAATCGGGTTATGGTTGTTGGCGGCCGCAGCCGTCCTTATGATAGCCGCGCCGCAGCGGGTTAACGCCCTCGATTGTGTGGCGCCGCCGCCGGTAGAAGAAAGCTATGAACGTTATGACGCGATCGTGCTCGGCAAAGTCGAAAGCATCCGAAGCAGCGGTTCGTTCCATATCGTTCGAATTGCCGTGCTGCAAAGCTTCAAGGGCGTCGATGAAACCCGGATAGAGCTGCGCGAAAGCCGCGACTGGGGAGAAAGCGAGGTTGACGGCACCTATTTATATTTTATGAATTCATCCATCGGCAAGTGGGAAACCCCGCTTTGCGCACCGACCGTCGAGGCCGGCCGCGCGGCGGACAGTCTGGCTTGGCTGAAGGACAAAGAAATTCCTCTTCGGGCTTCTTTGCTGGAGTCCGATGAGGTTCGGGTCGGGAATGGACGGTCTGCGGACGTCATAGCGGCATCGGCCGCCGCCGGCGTATTGCTGCTGCTGCTGGCGTTCTTCGGTTACCGGTATTGGCGCAGGCGCAGAGGAAAATAAGCTCCCGCATTAACGAAAGCCGCCTGCCTTGCGAACGATATCCGTTATGGCGGTTAAGGCTCTGAAGCTTTGAGCGATCGCCGCAGTGGAGCCGAAATTGAGGACGATATGCGTATCGCTGTCCGGATCGCAGAACAGGTGCGTGGCGAGTATGCCGATATGTCCGCGATACCGGGGATATCCTCTCAGCAGGAAAAAGAACTGCTCAAAGCGGACTTCCATCATGCCGAGTCCGTAATGCAGGCCGGGGCGGAATTTGCGGTCGAAGCTGTCCATATGCCGCAATGTGCCGGGCTGCAGCAGTTTGCCGCTTCGCAAAGCCCGGCTGAAGGCGAGCAGATCGTCGGCGGTCGATACGATGCCGCCGCCGGCCCAGTCGCAGCTCAAGCTGGCATAGCCGCTTACGTTGACGCCCTTGTGCCAGATCGGAGCCAAGGAACGGAGGGGACCGCTGGCCGGCTCGGAACGGTAGAGCATGCAGGAGTCGCGCATCCCGAGCGGCTGGAAGATGCGATTGTGCAGAAGAGATTCGAACGAAGCGCCCGCTGCCCGTTCGATTAACAATCCGAGCAGCACGTATCCCGTATCGGAATAACGATACCGGATTCCCGGCGGGGCGACCGGTTCGAGATTTTCCCTGGCGGTGAGGAGAAGATCTTGAGGCGTCCAGACGCGGTCCGGCTCGCGCATGAACTGTTCGATCAGCGGCGCTCCGGATTTGACGGGACCTTCAAAATAATCCGAGACGCCCGAAGTATGGCCAAGAAGCTGTTCTACCGTCACTTGATCGGCATAATTTATTCCTTTGTAACGGAACAGTCCATCCAGCTCAGAAGGATCGAAATAATTGGACAGTTTGGAGCTCCAGTCCAGCTTGCCGCTCTCGATCAGCATGCCCGTCAGTACGGCGGTAAACAGCTTTCCGACGCTGGCGATATGATAAGGACGGGGCTGCGGTGCGGAAGAGTAGCGATAATCGAGCCCGAGCTTGCCGGAGTATAGGCGGACTTGCAAGTCCGCGTCGCCGCCTGTGGGAACGCCGCGGCGGTTGCGGGCATGTCGGGCTGCCGCGGCATCAAGCTTGCGCTGCACGGCCTCCGCCGCCGCGGCGTCAAGTTGATGCGGCATACGCGCTTCCTCCGCGATTTGAGCATGGTTTTCTTTTGTCATTCGGAACCGATCCTCCATGACAAACCTCCGTTCCTGCGTTAAGATGACTTCATAAGCGGTGGTACAGGCTGAAGCGAGAAGATGGATGAGCAGGTAATAGGATGGAAAATATGGCTTTCGTTTTGTGATACTATTAGTGATATATCTTATAGTAATATTAACCAAGTTTATTTGTCAACGGTTAGGAGATGCAGGTTGGGATGGAGCATGTCATATTAGGTTTGCTAATGCTTAAGAGTCAGACGTTGTATGAGTTGAACCGGCATTTCGGCCAAGGGATTGCGCTGTTCTACAGCGCGAGCTACGGCAGCTTGCAAACGGCCATCAAAAAACTGCTGGAAAAAGGATTGATCGAATTCGAGGAACGGGTCGAGAACGGAAGGCATAAGAAGGTGTACGCCGTACTGCCGCATGGCCGGGAGGAGTTTTTTCACTGGATGCATGGCGAAACGCCGGACAATAAGCTGGAGGTTGCGGCGCTGTCCAAAATTTTTTTTCTCGGGCTGGTCGAAAAGGCGGAGGACAAGCGGTCCGTGCTGAATGAAATTTTCGGCAAGCTGGAAGCCGCCTTGGCCAATCTGGAGTCGCTGGACCGCGCGCTGGAAGCGGCGGAGGTGCCCGATGCTTATCGGGATGTGTTCCATTATCAGCGCCATACGCTTTCTTACGGCATAGGCTCGCACCGGTTCGCAGCCGATTGGGTGAAGCGGATGCTGAAGGAGCTGGAATGACGGCCATACGCTTTCTTACGGCATAGGCTCGCAACGGTTTGCGGGCCGATCGGGTGAAGCGGATGCTGAAGGTGCTGGAATGACGAAATGACGTCCCGTCACGAGAAGAAAGCCAGCTTTCGGGAGAGCAGGAAGCCGTCCTCAGGGGAAGCCGGCCTTCGGGAGAGCAGGAAGCCGTCGGGTGGTGCCGGCCTTCGGCAATCAGGAAGTCAGTCTCTGGGGGGGAGGAATGTCCGATTCTTGGAAAAAAGGAAGCAGAACTTCGGTGAAAATTCTGATTCTGGAAACCGGCATTATCCTGTCCTCGGGACATAGCTCCTCTCCCCCTCATTCGTAAAAAAGCGGTTTTAAGGTAGAGTTACTTTGGTTGCTTTACATTCAAGTTCAACCGGCGAATGATTTCATGCTCGCTATGGCCGATCGCTTCGAACCCAAGAGATTCGTACAGCCGGGAAGCCGGTTCGTTTTCCGGCCTGTGTCCGAGCAAGAGGGCATCGCATCCATGTTTTTCGGCGATATGGCTAATGAGCTCCTCCATGCCTGAGCGGCCAATCCCTTTTTGCTGATAACGGCGGTCTATCATGTAAGCCATAATCCAATAGCTTCCGTCCTCGGGATCGCAGGCGTATGCCGCAAAACCGGCGAGCTGCTCTCCGCAGTACAGCGCAAGGGGAGTAAAGCCGCAATAGGCAGACTCCGCCAGCCAATAAACGATCGGGACGGGAAACGTCCGCTGCTGTTCGGGGGCGGCCTCGAGCCGGGTGCAGGCGTGCCAATTGCCGCTGTCGACGGGACGCAGCCGGACGGCAGGCTTCCAACGCCCGCGTATTTCGCAGCACATGCCGGTCAGCCTGCTTTTCAGCCGAACGGCCCATTCCGGCGCCTTCGATTCATCGAACCCTACCAAGCTCCGCATTATTCTTGCAAAGCTGTACAAGTCGTCAAACCTTTGGAACAAAGGAAGGGCAGCCTCGAACTCTTCTTCTAACGCTCTGACGGACCGGTAGCCGGCTATAAATCGTTCTTTTTTTCTCTGGGCAGCTTCGTCCCCCAATTCCGGCAAATCGCCGAGTGCGGCGGCTATATCCATGACATACCAATGCACCATCGCATCGTCGAAGTCGAACGCGCTGTAACGGGACTCCTCGGCCATGTACGCTATATTGTCCGTTTCAAAATCGTAATGAATCCATCCGGTCAGAGCGGGACCGGTGGGAAGCTCCGCCAGCCGTTCGCGCAATCGGTCAAGCTCGCTCCTCGCCGCCTGCTCCTGCGGATGCCGCTCCAATACCATTTCAATGAAATCTAGCGCATCGCTCCAGCTTCGGTCCCGGGCTCGTTCGACGGGGTACGATTCGGACAGAAGGTGCAGCTCTGCAAGCGAACGCCCCCAGTCTTCGAAATGCCGGTCCGACATTTGCTCAAGCGGGACGTGCCCTCCGGCGGCTTGTTCGAACACAACGCCATGGCAGCGGCCCGCATTCGGCGTCTCGACCGTTTCGATCCAGCGGCCGTTCAGCGATCGGACGGGGGCTGCCGCGGGATAGCCGCCATCTATCAGGTGCAGCACGAAATCCAGCTCCCCTTGCATGCGTTCGACGGTATTGTCTTCTTCGCAAATGAACCGGAGATAGTGCCGGATGCCGTTCTTGTCGAAAACATATACGAAATTGCTGCTCGCCCTCCAAAAGGCCAGCGTCCCCTCATCATGCTCCCAGCATCGGAGCAGCTGTCTGGCCGCAGAATCGTCCGCCGTTCCCCGTATCATATTAGTTAACTTCATCATCGTTGAATATCCTCCCATGGCCGATGAGAGGAGGAAGTTTAGCAGCTGCTACCTCTCATCGGTTTTCTATTCATTGCGCACGTCTTCACAACACCATCACTCCTCGTATAGTATTTCTAGAACATAACTTCGAGTCATTTTCCAGCAC
>CALAWP010000046.1 GCA_937895345.1 uncultured Paenibacillus sp.
GACAATCGCTAATGGTGCCGAAATCACAGGTATAAGAATATATAACGAACCTGACAATCGCTAATGGTGCCGAAATCACAGGTATAAGAATATATAACGAACCTGACGATGACGATCGTCGCGCCGAAAAAAATTATTAAGAAGGGGGAGGATGGCATGTCTCTTATATGGAGGAAGGCGTTTGTGCTCTTATGTTTGATGAGCTTGCCGGCGCTTGCCTCGTGTGGCGGCAGCGAATTCAGCGACGACGAAATGATCGGCAAGGTGCTGAGCGTCGATGCGGAGCGGCGGCTGCTCGAGGTCGATATATCCGAGTGGTACAAGCGGGGGGAAGGGCGCAACCGCAACGATCTCGGCATTGTCATTCCGATAGAAGCGACGGAGCAGCTCGATATTCGGACGGAAGACGGCTCGCCCGTTGCCCTGGACCGGATCAAGATCGGTCAGAAGGTGCTGGTGAATCCGCCGAAGGACAAGAAGGAGGCCGACTATGCCGCCCGAGAGATTGTGCTGCTCGAGATGACGTACGAGGAGAAATACGGCAAGCTATTGTCTCAGCACACGAACAAGTACAAGACAACCGTATTTACGGAGGAAGGAGCGCCGCTGCCGCCGGAAACGAGAGAAAGGCTGATGGACATCGTTCCGAAGAGTCCGATCAGCTTCGGGACATATCCCGACAATTTCGTAACGGATTACAAAACGGAGCTCGGCATTGAGAAGCTTCCGGTGATGCTCGTGTTCGATCATCAGGAATTGGTGCTCAAGACGTACGATCCGGAGGAGCTGCTTCAATTTTTTGGCGTGGCGCAGCCGTAAGGCGCACTGAGCTTGGGACAGGAAGAGGGAGGCCGGCCGAATCGCCGCGCTTAAAGGGCGCGCCGTTCGATTTCGAAGCCGAGATCCTCGATCATCCGATGGTCGACGGTTACGTCTTGTCCTTCCGTCGTCAGATAGTCGCCGACGAACAAAGAGTTGGCCGCGTACAGCGCCAGCGGCTGCAGCGAGCGAAGATTCACTTCGCGTCCGCCGGCGACGCGAATTTCTTTGGCCGGGCACATGAAGCGAAACAGCGCCAGCACTTTCAACGCTTTCATGGCGGGCGTCCGGCCAGCCCCCGCCAGCGGCGTGCCCGGAATGGCGTTTAGAAAATTGACCGGGATCGAATCCGCATCCAGCCTGCGGAGCTCAAGTGCCATGTCGACAATTTCCCGGTTCGTTTCGCCCATGCCGATAATAACGCCGGAGCAAGGGGACATGCCGTACGCCTTGACTTGCTCCACCGTGTCGACCCGCTGGTCGTATGTATGCGTCGTCGAAATCGACGGATAGCGGCTTTTGCTCGTATTGAGATTATGGTTGTAGCGGTGAACGCCGGCTTGCGCCAGCTTGCCGGCTTGGCCGTCCTTCAAGATGCCGAGACAAGCGCAAATTTTGAGCGGCATCGTTTGCCGAATTTCCTTGACCGCCTCGACAACTTGCTCCAGTTCCTTGTCCGTAGGCCCTTTGCCCGCCGCCACGATGCAGTAGGTGCCTGCCTTTCGGTTCATCGCTTCGCGCGCGCCCTCCAGCAGCGTTTCCTTATCCAGCATCGTATATTTCGGAATCGGCGCGGTCGAGACGATCGACTGCGAGCAGTAGCCGCAGTCTTCCGGACAGAGACCGCTTTTGGCGTTGATAATCATATTGAGCTTAACCTTTTTGCCGTAGTAACGGTTCCGCACTTTAAAGGCGGCATGAAGGAGGGGCAGCACTTCGCCATCGTCCGCCTCCAGCACTGCCAATCCTTCTTCCATCGACAACGTTTCACCATCCAGCGCCTTGCGCGCCAGCGTTCCCCAGTTGTTATCCGCAGCAATTGCCGTCACAGCCGATCATCCTTCCCCTAGCAGAAATGAAGCGCGTCCGCGCATCGTTGTTCAGTCTTATTGTTAACCATTTATTTATAAATTTAGGTTAACAATATAGACCTAGCCATTGTAGCAAACCGGCTGCGCAAGTGTAAAGAGGTCGCCATACGCATTTCCTGAACTGACGGGATAGTGGATGTAGTTCTCGGAGACCGGGCGGGAAGGGGGGCGGATCGAATAAAAAGAACAGCCCGAGGCGAAATCGCCTCGGGCTGTTGCTCTATGTAAACCATAATCATTTGATTGGTGGCGCGCCCGCTAGGAATCGAACCTAGATCTCAGGCTCCGGAGGCCTACGTCATATCCATTGGACCACGGGCGCAAAAAACAGTAGCAAAATTGATTATATAACAGGCTAACGAAAAAGGCAAGAGACATTTAAAAATAAATATTGATTAAATTGTGTCCGAAACCGTTTCCAACCGAATTCGACCTATTGCGACTCGTTGCCGTTTTCGCTACAATATAGGTGGGACTTAAAACGCTAACGCGGGACATAATCGGTCCAGGTCTCAACATAACGAAGGAGTCCGCCGGACTCCCGCCGATGGAGTGAAGGACGAACATGCGACAGCTCATTGAACTGCAGCAGCAGCTTGTGCCGGATCTTCTGGACGCGATGAGGAAACGGTACTCCATCCTTCGCCAGGTGATGCTGTCGGATACGATCGGACGGCGGGCGCTGGCCTCGGCGCTGGGATTGACGGAACGGGTGCTGCGAGCGGAGACGGATTTTTTGAAGGAGCAAGGCTTGCTTCATATTCAATCCTCCGGTATGCGCATTACCGAGTCGGGCCGCAAGCTGCTTGAGGAACTGGAGCCGCTGTACAAGACGCTCTTCGGCTTGTCCGAACTGGAGGATCGCATACGAACCGCATTTGGTCTGTCGCAGGTGATTGTGGTCGCCGGCGATTCGGATTCGTCCGCGCAGACGAAGCGGGAGATGGGAAGAGCCGCTTCCCAGGTGCTTCGCCAGACGCTGCGTCCGAAGGATGTCGTGGCGGTAACCGGGGGAACGACGATCGCGCAGGTCGCTAATCAACTGACGGCCTCGGCAGCGATGAAGGAAATCCGATTCGTGCCTGCCCGCGGCGGATTGGGAGAGAGCCTGGATTATCAGGCGAACACGCTGGCTTCGACGATGGCCAAGCGGACGGGCGGTCAATACCGGCTGCTTCATGTGCCCGACTATTTGGGCGAAGAAGCTTTCGCTTCCATTATGCAGGAACCGAACATCCGCGAAATTGTAGACGTTATCCGAAGCGCGAGGGTTGTCGTGCACGGCATAGGCGACGCGATGGTGATGGCCCGGCGCCGGCGCCTCGATCCCGAGGTGGTGCGGGCGATGGCCGAGGATGGCGCGCTGGCCGAAGCGTTCGGGTATTATTTTGACCGAAACGGCTCCGTCGTACACAAAATGCAAACGGTAGGATTACGCCTTGAAGATATCGTCAACACTGAAGTTGTTATAGGCGTAGCCGGAGGCCGAAGCAAAGGAGAGGCCATTGCGGCCATTATGCGATTCGGCCATGACGACGTGCTCGTGACGGACGAGGCGGCGGCTTTGGAAATCGTCGCGCTGATGGAGAAGGAAGCTTAATTTCAAACACATAGGTATCATGACGATGATCGGGCGAAGCGGGTGAGCCTCGGCCGGACAACGTCTTGAAATATATTTTGCTTCATACCACACGCTTAGGAGGAATTACCCATGGTAAAAATTGGTATCAATGGCTTTGGCCGCATCGGCCGCAACGTGTTCCGCGCATCGCTGAGCAATCCTAATGTAGAGGTAGTCGCAGTTAACGACTTGACTGACGTAAAGACGCTGGCTCACCTGCTGAAATACGACACGACTCACGGCAAGCTGGACGCTGCCGTTGAAGCCGCCGAAGGCGCGCTGATCGTTAACGGCCGCGAAATCAAAGTATTCGCAGAGCGCAATCCTGCCGACCTGAAATGGGCGGAAGTAGGCGCTGAAATCGTCGTCGAATCGACGGGTATCTTCACGGCGAAGGAAAAAGCCGAGCTTCACCTGCAAGGCGGCGCGAAAAAAGTTATTATTTCCGCTCCTGCAACGAACGAAGACATCACGATCGTTATGGGCGTAAACGAAGACAAATACGATCCTTCCGCTCACACGATTATTTCCAACGCTTCTTGCACGACGAACTGTCTGGCTCCGTTCGCCAAAGTTCTGAACGACAAATTCGGCATCGTCAAAGGCATGATGACGACGGTTCACTCCTATACGAACGACCAATCCGTGCTTGACCTGCCGCACAAAGATCTGCGCCGCGCCCGCGCCGCTGCGGAAAACATCATTCCTTCGACTACAGGCGCAGCCAAAGCGGTATCCCTGGTGCTGCCTGAGCTCAAAGGCAAGCTGAACGGCATGGCAATGCGCGTTCCTACGCCTAACGTTTCCGTAACCGACCTGGTTGCCGAGCTGAAAGTGAACGTGACGGTCGAAGAAGTGAACGGCGCTCTGAAAGCCGCTGCGGAAGGCCCTCTGAAAGGCATTCTGAACTACAGCGAAGAGCCGCTTGTATCGAGCGACTACAACGGCGACCCAGCTTCCTCCACGATCGATGCGCTCTCCACGATGATCGTAGAAGGCAATATGGTGAAAGTCGTTTCCTGGTACGACAACGAGTGGGGCTACTCCAACCGCGTCGTAGATCTGGCCGCTTACATCGCGAGCAAAGGTCTGTAAGGAACGAAGCTGACGGGCGGCGGCTCCTGCTTCGAGAGCGTCGGCCCTTGGCCTTAAGGCCCTTTGCCCGCATATAAGTTCCGCTCAACCGAGCTTATATGCCATGCGAAACGCAAGCTTTCGTCTCCCAAGGGATGGCGTCAGCCGTTGCGCTTGGGGCGCGGCCGCGAGGGCGTTCCTTCCATGCGAAGGGGCGCCCTCTTCTCATGCTTTAACCATACTTAGGGGAGGGACCCAAGCAATGAACAAAAAAAGCATTCGTGACGTGGCCGAACTGGCCGGCAAAAGAGTATTCGTGCGCGTGGACTTCAACGTGCCGATCGAGAACGGAAGCATTACCGACGACAAGCGGATTCGCGAGACGCTGCCGACGATCAATTACTTGATCGAAAAAGGCGCGAAGGTCATTCTGGCTAGCCATCTGGGCCGTCCGAAGGGCGAAGTGGTGGAGGAGCTCCGCCATACGGCATCCGCCGTCCGTCTGTCCGAGCTGCTCGGCAAGCCGGTAGCGAAAGCGAACGAAGCGATCGGCGCGGCCGTTGAAGCGCAAATCGCAGCCATGAACAACGGCGACGTGCTGCTGCTGGAAAACGTTCGTTTCTATCCGGGCGAGGAGAAAAACGATCCGGAGCTGGCGAAAGCTTTTGCAAGCCTGGCGGATCTGTTCGTCAACGACGCGTTCGGCGCCGCTCATCGCGCCCATGCGTCCACGGAAGGCATCGCTCATTACTTGCCGGCCGTGTCCGGCCTGCTGATGGAAAGAGAACTGGAAGTGCTCGGCAAAGCGCTGCACAATCCGGAGCGTCCGTTTACGGCGATCGTCGGCGGTTCCAAGGTAAAGGACAAAATCGCGGTCATCGACAAAATGATCGATATCGCCGACAACATCATTATCGGCGGCGGTCTCTCCTATACATTCTTCAAGGCGCAAGGCCATGAAATCGGCAAATCGCTGCTGGACGAGAGCAAGCTCGATCTGGTGCTTGAGTTCATCGAGAAAGCGAAAAAGCTGGGCAAAAACCTGTACCTGCCGGTAGACATTGTCGTTACCGACGATTTCAGCCCGACGGCCAATACGCAAATCGTCGACGTAAACGGCATTCCTTCTGATTGGGAAGGCATCGACATCGGCCCGAAAACGCGCGAGCTGTACGCGGACGTCATCAAAAACTCCAAGCTCGTCGTATGGAACGGACCTATGGGCGTATTCGAAATCGAGCCGTTCTCCCACGGCACGCGCGCGGTGGCAAAAGCGACGGCGGAAACTTCCGCTTATACGGTCATCGGCGGCGGCGACTCCGCGGCGGCGGCAGAGAAATTCGGCCTGGCGGACCAAATGGACTTTATTTCGACGGGCGGCGGAGCTTCCCTCGAATTTATGGAAGGCAAACAGCTTCCGGGCGTTGTCGCGTTGAACGATAAATAATAAAATGGTGGACAGGAGGGATAACATGAGCAGAACACCGATTATTGCAGGCAACTGGAAAATGTTCAAAACCGTGTCCGAAGCCGTGTCCTTTTTCTCCGAAGTGAAAGGGAAAGCGGAGGTGGCGGGCGTGGAAAGCGTCATTTGCGCTCCGTTCACCGCGCTGCCGGCTTTGACGGAAGCGGCGAAAGGCACGTCGATCGCAATCGGCGCGCAAAACGTCCACTTTGAAGACAACGGCGCTTTCACGGGCGAGATCAGCGGCTTGATGCTGAAGGAGCTCGGCGTGCAGTATGTCATCATCGGCCATTCCGAGCGCCGCGCTTACTTCGGCGAGACGGACGAGATTGTGAACAAAAAGGTTCATGCCTCGTTCAAGCACGGCCTTACGCCGATCGTGTGCGTAGGCGAGAAGCTGGAAGAGCGTGAAGCCGGTCAGACGAAAGAGCTGTGCAAGGTTCAGACGACGGAAGCGTTCAAGGGCTTGTCCGCCGATCAGGCGGCTCAGGTCGTCATCGCGTACGAACCGATCTGGGCGATCGGCACGGGCAAGTCTTCCACGGCGGAAGACGCGCAAGACGTCATCGGCTATATCCGCGGCGTGGTGGCGGGTCTGTACGATCAGGCAACCGCAGACAAGGTCCGCATTCAATACGGCGGCAGCGTGAAGCCTAATAACGTATCCGAATACCTCGGCCAAGCGGACATCGACGGCGCGCTCGTCGGAGGAGCCAGCCTGGAGCCGGCATCCTACATCGCCCTGATCGAGGGGGCCAAGTAAGATGGCTGAACGCAAACCGGTTGCATTGATTATTTTGGACGGATTCGGCCTTCGCGACGATGTGACGGGGAATGCCGTCGCACAAGCGAACAAGCCGAATTACGACCGTTATTGGAGCAGCTATCCGCATACGACGCTGACGGCATGCGGCGAAGCGGTCGGCCTGCCGGAAGGTCAAATGGGCAACTCCGAGGTCGGCCACCTGAACATCGGCGCGGGACGCATCGTGTACCAGGATTTGACCCGGATCAGCAAGTCGATTCGCGAAGGCGAATTTTTCTCGAACGAAACGCTGCGGGGTGCGGTGAATCATGCCAAAGCAAACGGCAAGAAGCTGCATCTGTACGGCCTCTTGTCCGACGGCGGCGTGCACAGCCACATCGATCATCTGCTGGCGCTGCTGGAGCTGGCGAAGAAGGAAGGGCTGCAGGACGTATACGTGCATGCCTTCCTGGACGGACGCGACGTCGCTCCCGACAGCGCCAAAGGGTACATCGAGCGCTTGCAGGCGAAGATCGACGAGCTGGGCGTCGGCCGCATCGCGACGGTGCAAGGCCGCTACTATGCCATGGACCGAGACAAGCGCTGGGAGCGTACGGAGAAATCGTATCGCGCCATGGTGTACGGCGAAGGACCGGCCTATGCCGATCCGCTGCAGGCGGTAGTTGAATCGTACGAGAAATCGGTTTATGATGAATTCGTTATGCCGACGGTAATCGTGGGCGAGGACGGCCGGCCGGTCGGGCTGGTGGAATCCGGCGACGCCGTCGTGTTCTTCAACTTCCGTCCGGACCGCGCCATTCAGCTGTCGCAAGTGTTCACGAATGACGATTTCCGCGGCTTCGACCGCGGGGCCAACCATCCGGTCGGCCTCCATTTCGTCTGCCTGACGCTGTTCAGCGAGACGGTTGGCGGCTATGTCGCCTACGAGCCGAAGAACCTGGACAACACGCTGGGCGAGGTGCTGGCGCAAAACGGCTTGAAGCAGCTGCGCACGGCGGAGACGGAAAAGTATCCGCACGTCACGTTTTTCTTCAGCGGCGGCCGCGACGTCGAGCTGCCGGGCGAGACGCGCGTGCTGATCAATTCGCCGAAGGTCGCCACATACGACCTGAAGCCGGAGATGAGCGCGTACGAGCTGGCGGAATCGACCGTTCGCGAGATTGAAGCAGACAAGCACGATGCCATCATTCTGAACTTCGCCAACCCCGACATGGTCGGCCACTCCGGCATGCTGGAGCCGACGATCAAGGCGGTCGAGGCGACGGACGAATGTCTGGGCAAGGTTGTAGAAGCGGTGCTCGCCAAAGGCGGCGTATGTCTCATTACGGCCGACCACGGCAACGCGGATATGGTGTTCGACGAGAACGGCCGTCCGCATACGGCGCATACGACGAACCCGGTTCCGTTCATCGTGACGAAGCCGGACGCTTCGCTGCGCGAAGGCGGCATTCTGGCCGACATCGCGCCGACGATGCTCGATCTGCTCGGCTTGGCGAAGCCTGCCGAAATGACGGGCTCGACGCTGATCAAAGGATAAGCAAGCAATTTAGCGCCATCAATAATTTATAAGTTAAACTTGCGGTCTCCGCTATCTTAGCGGAGATGCCGCGGGTTAACTTATCATAAAAAAAGGAGTGTTCTTCCATGTCCATTATCGTTGACGTTTACGCACGCGAAGTGCTCGATTCCCGCGGGAATCCTACGGTAGAAGTTGAAGTATCCCTCGAATCCGGCGGCAAAGGCCGCGCCATCGTGCCATCCGGCGCGTCCACAGGCGCATACGAAGCCGTTGAGCTTCGCGACGGCGACAAATCCCGTTACCTCGGCAAAGGCGTAACGAAAGCCGTTGAAAATGTCAATACGATTATCGCTCCGGAAATTATCGGTCTGGACGCGCTGGACCAAGTGGCGATTGACCGCAAAATGATCCAGCTCGACGGCACGCACAACAAAGGCAAGCTGGGCGCCAACGCGATTCTGGCCGTTTCCATGGCGGTTGCTCGCGCTGCCGCGGACGCGCTGGACGTTCCTTTGTATACTTACCTGGGCGGCTTCAACGCCAAAACGCTGCCGGTTCCGATGATGAACATCATCAACGGCGGCGAGCATGCCGACAACAACATCGACGTGCAAGAGTTCATGATCCTGCCGGTTGGCGCGGAAAACTTCAAAGAAGCGCTGCGCATCGGCGCGGAAATTTTCCACAACCTGAAAGCCGTTTTGCATGACAAAGGCCTGAACACGGCTGTCGGCGACGAAGGCGGCTTCGCTCCGAACCTGGGCTCCAACGAAGAGGCGATCACGACGATCATCTCCGCCATCGAGCGCGCCGGCTACAAGCCTGGTGAAGACGTATTCCTGGGCATGGACGTCGCTTCCACCGAGTTCTACAAAGACGGCAAATACGTGCTGTCCGGCGAAGGCAAATCGTTCACGTCGGCCGAGTTCGTCGATCTGCTCGCTTCCTGGGTAGAGAAATATCCAATCATCTCGATCGAAGACGGCTGCTCCGAAGACGACTGGGAAGGCTGGAAGCTGCTGACCGACAAGCTGGGCGGCAAAGTTCAGCTCGTAGGCGACGACCTGTTCGTAACGAACACCGAGCGTCTGTCCGACGGCATCGAGAAGGGCGTAGGCAACTCCATCCTCGTGAAGGTGAACCAAATCGGTACGCTGACGGAAACGTTCGACGCGATCGAAATGGCGAAACGCGCCGGTTACACGGCCGTTATCTCCCACCGTTCCGGCGAAAGCGAAGACAGCACGATCGCCGATATCGCGGTTGCAACCAATGCCGGCCAAATCAAAACGGGCGCGCCTTCCCGTACGGACCGCGTAGCGAAGTACAACCAACTGCTCCGCATCGAGGACCAGCTGGGCTCCACGGCTCAATACGGCGGCAAAGCGGCGTTCTACAACTTGAAAAGCTTCAAGTAATTTTAAGTGATGCGGAAGAGCATGTCCTCCTGGGGCATGCTCTTTTTTTGCGGCGTTCGGGCGGGGCGGAGTAGTTGAGGTACTGTAAGGTCGTGCGTGAACTTGGAGAGCGGCAAATGAGCTGAAGCGGCATTTTTAAGTACGTGCGCGACCTTAGAGTGAGTAAATTTGAAGTTGCAGGGTGCAGTAAGGTCGTGCGTGAACTTGGAGAGCGGCAAATGGGCTGAAGCGGCATCTGTAAGTACGTGCGCGACCTTAGAGTGAGTAAATTGAAGTTGAAGGGTACCGTAAGGTCGTGCGTGAACTTGGAGAGCGGCAAATGAGCAGAAACGGCATCTGTAAGTGCGTGCGCGACCTTGGAATGAGTAAATTTGGCGTTGAAGGGTGCTGTAAGGTCGTGCGTGAACTTGGAGAGCGGGAAGTGGGCTGGGGCGGCATCTGTAAGTACGTACGTGACCTTGGAGTGAGTAAATTTGGAGTTGCAGGGTGCAGTAAGGTCATGCGTGAACTTGGAGAGCGGGAAGTGGGCTGGGGCAGCATCTGTAAGTACGTACGCGACCTTGGAGCGAGGGGGAAAATAAATTTGGTATTGACGAATGTTTGAAAGCGCTATATAGTTGAGTTAAATCGTTTTAAATCTTCTTTTCGATTCAAAATTAAAACGTTTAAATAACGTAGGTTGGAACTATTATAAGCAGCGTTGAGCTTTTGAACCCATTGATTATGTATTCTCTTGCAATCGGCAATGGATCATCTGCCTTAAACGGTATACGAAAGGAGGCAAGCGACCGTTGTGAAAAAGGATAATATCACGCTGAAAGATATAGCCCGGCTGGCGGGCGTTTCCACGGCGACGGTCTCGCTGGCTTTGGCGGGAGACCCGCGGGTGAACCTAAAGACACGGAAGCGCGTTGAGGAGATCGCGGCCAGCTTGAACTACGTGCCGAATGAAATCGGCCGAAGCCTGCGGGCCAAGCGAGCCGAAACCGTCGCGCTTATCTTCCCGAATACGCCGCATAACGCGTTCGGTCATCCTTACTTCGTCGAACTGTTGGAAGGCGTGACGGAGGTGCTCATCCAAAGCGGCTATCATCTGATGCTGTCCGTTTCGCCTTCGGAGACGGAGGAAGAGGCCTCCTACAATAAAATTGTCCGCAACCGAAGGGCCGACGGCATCATTTTGTGGCCGGCCTCGATCAAGGATCGCAATATTATGCAAATTATCGATTCCGGATTTCCGCTCGTTTATTTGGGCAAATGGCATCAGGACGATGTCATGACGGTGGAAAGGGACGATATCGGCGGTGCGTATGCCGCCACGGAGCATTTGATCAAGCTTGGCAGGCGCAGAATCGTTCATATTAGCGGTCCCCTGGATTATCAGGTCAGCATTGACCGGTTTGAAGGCTACAAGAAAGCGCTGCAGGACTACGGGCTGCCTTACGAGCCGGAGCTGCTGATCGAATCGGACTTTACGAAAGAGGGCGGCATTCATGCCGTGCGCCGTTTGACCCAAAAGGCGGTACAATTCGATGCCGTGTTTGCGGCCAATGACCGCATGGCGATCGGAGCCATGAGGGAGCTTCGCAACGGCGGCAGATCCATCCCCGGCGACGTGGCCGTCGTCGGCTGCGACAATATCGAATTGGGCGGAGAGATCGAACCTTCTCTGACGACGGTATATCAGCCGATGAGAGAAATCGGCAGACAAGCCGCCGACAAGATTGCCGCCGCCTTGTCCGGCCAGACCATCGATCCGCTGCAGTCGGTGCTGCCCTCCACGCTGATCGTTCGGGAGTCTTGCGGGGCCGGAGCCGAAACATAGAGCTGCGGGTGCAAACTGTATGTTGAAAGACTAGTAGTCAAAAATGCGGCCCCTAAATGCAAGCTAAAATGCTGGTTTTTCGTTGTTGCCATAAGGAAGCGCGAAACAGCATTTTATTTTCCACCTAGATTTAAAACGATTTAAACGTATTGAATACCTTCGAAACTTCGTCGGGGAGGTGAGCGCACGCAAAAAATTTAATGAGGCTAACGATTTGGGGTGCGTGCCATCCAAAACTTCATGGACAGACCGAAAGTTCGGCAAGCTAAGGAAAGACACTTTTTTCAGTTCAGGGGGATGATGGAAGATGAGAACGGCAAATCGAAGCAAGCAAGCTCGAATGATCATCGGAACGATACTCGCCATGGCGATGCTGCTCATGAGCGCATGCGGCAGCTCGGGCAATGCGAACGGCGGCAAGAACGGAGATTCGCAGGGCGGAGCCGAAGGGAAAGTGACGTTAACGTTCTGGAACGGGTTTACCGGGGCAGACGGCGAGCTGCTGAAGCAAATCGTGGACGAATACAACATGGCTAACGCGGATAAGGTCGAGATCAAGATGGACGTCATGCCGTGGGATCAGTTGAATCAGAAGCTGCCGCCGGCGATCGCCACCAACACGGCGCCGGGCTTGACCGCAATCATCGGCGGATCGGCCGTTCCGTACATTCAGAACGGCTCGTTCATCGATCTGAGCGGTTACTTTGAAGCGACGGGCGCAAGAGAAGATCAGTTTACGAGCGGCGCGCTGGAGCTGGGTGCCAAGGACGGGAAGCCGTATTTGCTTCCGATGCAGATGAACGGCCTGTACCTGTTCTGGAACAAAGACCTGTTCCGGGAAGCGGGACTCGATCCGGAGAAGGCACCTCAGACGCTCGAGGAGCTTGCCGCTTACGCAGAGAAGCTGACCGATCCTTCCAAGAACCAATACGGCTTCGGCATTCCGGTATCCGGCGCGCCTGCGTATTACGCTTCGCTTATTATCGGCAACGGCGGAGACGTTGTCGATCTGGAGAACAAACAATCCGTGCTGAACTCGGAAGCCAACGCGGCCACATTCCAATGGATTCAGGAGCTCGTAGCCGTCAAGAAAGTGAGCCCGAAAGGGGCTGCCGGAGCGGATTTCGAAAAAATGATGATGAGCGGCCAGCTCGGCATGTATATTAACGGTCCATGGATGGCGCCGGGCTTGAAAAACAGCGGCATCGACTTCGGGATCGCGCTTCCGCCGAAAGGCTCGGCAACGCAATATACCGAGCTCGGCGGCATCGGCTTCGCCATTCCGGAGGGGACGCCGGAGGACGTTCAGAAGGCAGCCTTCGATTTTATCCATTATTGGAACTCGCCGGAGATCAGCACGAAGTGGTCGCTGGCCAACGGCTTTCCTCCTTACTTGAAAGAAGTGACGGAAGATCCGGACATTCAGCAGGATCCGCTCATTTCGGCCATGGCCAACATGGGCGATGCCGCCAAGCCGTTCTTGCCGGGCTTGATGAGCGCGGACCGCATCAATAACGAAGTGCTTCTTACGCTGATCGAAGCGGTGCAGAACGGTCAGGATGTGCAAGCGGCGCTCAAGCGGGCGTCCGACGAAATCGACGCCTTGCTGAAAAACGAATAGAATGGAAGGGCTGGCGGCCGACCATAAGCCGGCAGCCCTCCCAACGGACGAACGGGTGGTGACTATGACGAAAAGCATTTTTCGATATTTTAATAAACCGGAGAGAGCGGCTTACTTGTTCGTGCTGCCGGCCATCGTCGTTCTGACGCTGTTTACGCTCGTTCCGCTCGTATCGACGCTGGTCATCAGCCTGCTGCGGATGGACGTATTTCTGAAAGGGGCCGACTTTATCGGCCTCGACCATTACGGCAGACTGCTGCAGGACGGCAAGTTCTGGAACGCGCTGTATAATACGGGACTGTTTGCAGTAATCGAAGTGCCGCTGCAAATCGGGCTGTCCTTGCTCATCGCGGCCTGCGTTTCCCGTAACACGCGGCTGCGCAAGTTTATACGGTCGGCATTGTTTCTGCCGTCGGTATGCTCGCTTACGGCCATCGGCATTATGTGGTCCTTCCTGCTCGATCCGCAGACGGGGCTTTACCCGCATTATTTGGCCGAAATCGGCTTGCCCCGCCTGGGATTTTTGCGCGATCCGAACCTGGCGATGCCTTCGATCATTCTGATGACGGTATGGAAAAGCTTCGGTTATACGATGATCATTCTGGTGGCGGCGATGCAGACGATTCCGGAATCCCATTACGAGGCGGCCCAATTGGACGGTGCGGGCAAGGCGAGACAGTTTCTCAGCATCACGCTGCCCGGCATCGTCCCGGCGCTCGGCTTCAGCGTCATTACGGCGCTCATTGCCGCGCTGCAAGTGTTCGACCAAATTTTTGTCACCACGCAAGGGGGGCCGCTGGACAAGACCGAAACGATGGTGACGTACATTTACAGCACCGGCTTTCGCACGGCGCCTTATGACCTGGGCTACGCCTCCGCCATTTCGGTTGTGTTGTTCGTCATGATTATGGCCGTGACCCTGTCGGTCAACCGGTATTTCCTGAACAAGGAATCGGACGGTTAGGAGGCGGTATGAAATGAGCTATAGATTTTCGATAGGCAAAATGATCGGCGGCTTGCTGGCTTTGGCGCTGCTGCTGGTCGTGCTTCATCCTTTTTTGTGGATTCTCTTGTCGTCCTTTAAATTCGAACGGGATTTGATCAAGTTTCCGCCGACGTTTTTTGCGGGCGGCTATACATTGTCCTCGTTTCTGACGGTATGGGACCGCATCCCGCTGCTTGATTTTTTCCGCAACACCGTTATTTTCGCCGGAGGCGTTACCGTTTTGTCGGTCTTTTTCGATTCCATGGCCGGCTATGCGTTTGCCCGCATCCGGTTTAAGGGGAGCAAGCTGCTGTTTACGGTCATTCTCATTACGATGATGATTCCGTTCCAGGTGCTGATGATCCCGTTGTTCGTTCAGGTGTATAAGCTGGGCATGCTCGATACGTATTGGGGGCTCATTATTCCAAGGGCGGCCAGCGCATTCGGCATATTTATGATGCGCTCGTTTTTTGTCGGGCTGCCGAAGGATCTGGAGGAATCCGGACGAATCGACGGCTTGAGCGAGTTCCGCATTTATTGGAGCATTATGCTTCCGTTGTGCAAGTCCGCGATGGCGGCACTCGGTATCTTTTTGCTGATGAACAACTGGAATGACTTGATTTATCCGTTGATGCTCACGAGCTCGGCCGGCATGCGGACGCTGTCCGCGGGATTGGCGATGTTCGTCGGGCAGCGAACGATCGAATACGGGCCGACACTGGCCGCCGCCGTGCTGTCGCTGGCTCCGCTGGTCGTTGTCTATTTATTCGCCCAGAAGTATTTTGTCCAAGGCATTGCCGCATCCGGCTTGAAGTGACGTTAGCAAGCAACAGAGAGACTGCCGCTTACGCACAGGCAGCATTCGGGAGGAGAAACCGCCATGAAAACCGCAACGATACAAGTCAACAAGAGTTATAAAATCGGAAAAATAAGCGACCGGATGTTCGGCTCTTTCGTCGAGCATATGGGGAGCGTTGTCTATAACGGGATTTACGAGCCGGGTCACCCGACCGCGGACGGAAGAGGCTTCCGGCAGGACGTACTGGAACTGGTGAAGGAGCTTCAGCTGTCGGTCGTCCGTTATCCGGGGGGGAACTTTACGTCCGGCTATCATTGGGAAGACGGCATCGGACCGAAGGAAAGCCGGCCGGTTCGCGTTGACCCCGCCTGGCGCCAAATCGAGCCGAACACGTTCGGGCTGAACGAATTTATGGAGTGGACGCGCGAAATCGGAGCCGATCCGATTATGACCGTCAACCTCGGAACAAGAGGCATCGAAGAGGCCAAGGATATGCTGGAATATTGCAACTTCGAAGGCGGCACGACGTGGAGCGAGCTGCGCAAGTCGCACGGGATCCGGCAGCCTTACGGCATCAAGACGTGGTGTCTCGGCAACGAGCTGGACGGAGAGTGGCAGATTGCCCGCAAGACGGCGGCGCAATACGGCCAGCTGGCGCTTGAAACGGCGAAGGTGATGAAGTGGGTCGATCCGAGCATTGAGCTGGTTGCCGTTGGCAGCTCCGCCCGCCATATGTCCACGTTCCCGGAATGGGACCGGATCGTGCTGGAGCATACGTACGACCATGCGGACATGCTGTCGCTCCATCATTACATCGGCAAACGGGAAAATGACACGCCGACCTACCTCGCCATGCCGATGGAGATGGAACGCCAGATCGAGGAAGTGATCGCGGCTTGCGACTACGTGCGCGGCTTGAAACGGAGCAATAAAGTGATGTACTTGTCGTTTGACGAGTGGAACGTATGGCGCGAGCCGGACATCGAATATACGCCATGGCAGATCGGCTGCCCGTACGACTGGGTGAAGTTCCATATGGAGGATGCGCTTGTCTTCGGTTCGGCTATGCTGACGCTCTTGCGCCGGGCGGACCGGATCAAGATCGCCTGCCAATCGCTGCTCGTCAACACGATTCCGATGATCTTGACCGAGAAGGGCGGCAAGGCTTGGCGCAATCCGACGTTCTACCCGTTTCTGCACGTTTCCCGTTACGGCCGGGGCGAAGTGCTGCAAAGCCTCGTCGAAACGCCGAAATACGATACGGCGAAATATACTGACGTGCCGGTCGTCGATCCGGTGGCGGTCTATAACGAAGAAACGGACGAGCTGACCTTCTTTGCGGTGAACCGCGGCGCCGAAGCGGCTCTGCTGAAGCTGGACATTCGCGATTTCACAGGTTACGCCTTCCGCGAGCATATCGTGCTGAAGCACGACCGGCTGAACGCGGTGAATACGTCGGACAACCCGTACGAGGTGAAGCCGCAAGCCGGCTCCGGCGAGACCGTGGACGGCGGACGGGCGGAAGCGGTGCTCGATCCGTACTCCTGGAACGTCATTCGATTTCAATTGAACCGTTCCTGACAGAGATCCCATCCCCCGCAGGCCGTCGGACGTATGTCCGGTGAACCTGCGGGGGGTGTTTTTGGGTTGGGGATCGGAAAAGGGCATCGGCAGCGATTCGCGCTTGCCCCGGGCACGGTTCGCGGGCTTCAACGAGGCGGCAGGATGCCCGCGGCGGTACCCGGACCGAGCAGCGTCAGCCGGGCCAGAATGCCGGCCATCTCCTCCGGCGGCAGGTCCATGCCGGTTTCGAGCCAATGCTGAATGACGCCGAGATGGGCGGAACTGACGTATGCCGTCAAATAATGCTCGGGCACGAGAAGCTGTCCGCCTAACGCTTTGAGAATCGGCAAAGCGCGCTGGCGAATGACTTCCCGGAGCTTTTTTTGAAAGGAAGGGTCTCCTGTCGGGCCGAGCATGACGCGCATGAAATCGGAGTTTTCCTTCAAATATTCGAACAGCGCCGACACGAAAGGAACCGGCTTGCCTTCGAGTATGTCTTTCCAGGCGCCTTCCGCAGCAAGCTTCAAGCCCGATGCGGCCAGCTTCTCGATCTCCGCAACGATTTCCGTTTTGCTTTGCTCCAGCAAATCGTATTTGTCCCGGTAGTGGATATAGAAGGTTCCCCGGTTTATGTCCGCCCGTTCCGTCAAATCTTTGACCGTGATGCCGTCAAAGCCTTTTTCCTCCATCAACGAGGTCAAGGTGTCGCGAATCGTCCGTTTGGTTCGCTGAATACGCCTGTCCTCCGTACTTTTTTTCGTCGGCATAACGTCCCTCCTCATCACTTTCGCCCGATCTGTTCATTAAGCGACACGTCGCGCAAAGCTGATTATTGTACTCTTCGGCAAAATCATTATAATCGACATTGCGAACAATATTCAACACTGTGTTGATTATTGTGGACGCCAAGTTCGAGAGGAGTGGACGAACATGTCGATAGTCAAAAACAAACTGCTGCTGGCCTCGCCGTTGATCGCTTTGGTCGTAATGTTTATATTTTCGCTGGTTTTGTACCCGTCAACGAGAATGCAGCCTCAAAACTTGCCGATCGTCCTGGTCAACCTGGACGAAGGGGTAACGCTGCCGGACGGTTCGACGGCTGCGATGGGAGATATGCTGGCCGGGAAGCTGCGGCAAGGTTCCGAAGGAGCGGCGGTCTCCCCGGTCATATGGGCGGACGAATCCGATGAAGAGGCGGCGCGGGAAGGATTGGACGAACAAAAGTATTATGCCGCCGTCGTCATCCCGAACGATTTCAGCGCGCGGCAAGCTTCGCTGCGCACGCCGTCTCCGGAGAGGCCCGAGCTTGAAGTGCTGGTTAACCAGGGGATGAACGCAACCGCTGCCGCGATGATTACCCAGGCATTGAGAGGCATGACGGACGCCGTCAATGCCGCGCTGAGCGCCCAGCTCGTACAGGAGCTGGAGGCAAGCGGCGCGATGCTGTCGCCGTCCCAGGCCTCCATGGTGGCGTCGCCGGTTGCGGTGAAGCTGACCTATGTCAACGAGACGGGAGCCGGCGCGGCTCGCGGCAACGCTCCCGTCTCGCTGTTTCAGCCGATCTGGATGGCCGGCATTGCGGGAGCCGCGATCGCCACGATCGCCGCAGGGCAAGCTTCAGGACCGGCCGCCGGGCGTAAGAACCGGCTGATCGCCAGATTCATTCAAGCGGCGATGGGCGTAGTCATTGCCGTTCCATGCGGCTACGGCATGGCCTGGCTGGCCGACGCGATGCTGAAGCTGGACGTGCCGGACATTGCGGGTATGGGGGCGTTTATTTCGCTCGCCATCCTGGCCTTTTTCCTGATGATATCCGCCGTATTGTCCTGGACGGGGCTGCGGGGCATCGTATTGTTTGTCGTCCTGATGTTCTTCGGCGCGCCGCTGCTCTCGCTTCCGCCGGAGTTTATGAACGGATTTTACCGGGATTGGATTCATTCTTGGCTGCCGATGCGCTTCCTGGTCGAAGGGCTGCGAGAGCTCTTTTTCTTCGGCGGAAGCTTCGGCTGGAACGGCCCGGCGGCCACGCTGGCGGCGATCGGAGCGGGCAGTTTGATTGTGCTGCTGCTGTCCGCGTTCAAGCCGGCCGGCTCGGGCGCAGCCTCCGCCGGCGGGGCGCGCCGCCAAGAGGCAGCAGATCTTACGGCGTAACGCCCGGCGACAGCGGATCTTTGGCGCGGAACGAAGCGACAGCGGATCTTTGGGACGCTCAGTGTCAGCAGCCCTTCGCGTTAACGCTCAGCGATAGCAGAATAAGAGGAGAGATCAGCAGAATCGTTTCTGTTGCCGGGCGCGGAACTTCGCTAAGCTGGAAGCTGGAGTAGCCGGCGGCGCCGCCGGCGCGAATTTATGCGGCCGTCCTGTGTCGCTGGACGGGTCTGCAGCGGCGTCTGGCGACGCATTCCATACCGGGCAGCCGCAACGAGGGCGGGCCTGTTGAGGGGGCAATGCACTCCGACAGGTCTCGCCGTTTTCTCCAGACATGCGGCAGCTGGGGCCGAGTAAGGAGGATGTTATGAAGATTACAATGTTTAAGTCGTTGTGGGGCATGGAGGAAGATACGATCGAGGCGCAGCTATCGCGCATCGCTTCCTCCGGCTTGTACCAAGGAATCGAAGCGGGGGTGCCCGGTCCGTCAGAAGCGGAGCGGTTCAAGGCGGCATTGACACAATATCAATTGGACTATATCGCGATCATTTACACGCACGGTCCCGATCATCTGGATTCGTTCCGGCGGCAGGCGGAGGAGGCTGCGAAGTACAATCCCCGGCTGATCGTTTCGCAAAGCTTGACCGACAGGGCCGGTGAGGAGGAGCAGGAAGCCTTCTTTGGCGGCGCGGCGGCTTTCCAGCGTGAACTCGACGTTCCGATTGCCCATGAAACGCATCGCGGCCGAGCGATGTTTACGCCTTGGGCGACCGCGGACATTTTGCGAAAGTTTCCGGAGCTTCGCGTGACGGCGGATTTCAGCCACTTTTGCTGCGTGTGTGAATCGCTGCTGGAAGGGCAGGAAGCCGATCTGCAAACGATTATCGACCATACGGTCCATATCCACGCGAGGGTCGGATATGCGGAAGGACCGCAAGTTCCGCATCCGGCTGCGCCGGAATACGCGAGGGAGCTTGCCGCCCATGAGCGGTGGTGGAGTCAAATGCTGAGTGCCAGAACCGCTCAGGAATTTGAAAGCATCACCGTAACGCCCGAATACGGTCCTCCCGGCTATATGCACACGCTGCCGTTCACGAATCGGCCTGCGGCCGATCTGTGGGACGTATGCGCCTGGGCGGCGGAGCGGTTTCGATTGCTGGCTCGGTAGAAGGGCAATCGAGAGGACGAACGAGAGGACGAACGAGGGGACGAACGATGGGAACGTACGAGTAGAACGAACGAGTAGAACAAACAGGTGCAGCTAATGGACAGGTGCAGCTAATGGACCTGACGAGACGTCTGTTGATACTTTTAGCAACTTCATATTTACACCACAACTTATCGCTGCCTGCACCAGAATCTCGGGTAACCGTTCGACGTCCCTCGTATTTATGGAGGGCCATTCCCGCTGTAACTCTAAGGGAACTAGAGTGAGTGGCGGACAAATGTGATCCGCCATCTCAGGTATATTCGTCAGTTGAGCAAGGCTGTCTTTGCGAATCGAACGATAAATCGTTCAAATTAATGGAGCAGAACGGCGAAAGTTAGGGATATGAACGATAAATCGTTCGAATCAATGGAGCAGAACGACGAAAGTTATGGAGATGAACGATAAATCGTTCATAATCCTTGATTACCGTATTAAATGAGACGGAATCCACCTACTTAAGCGGATAGTGAAAGAAATCATCCGGGACCGCTGCCGCTTTGGCGAAAGAAGCGGAAAAAGCCGAGCGGGAGCTGGTTCAGCTCCCGGACTCGGCTTTGGCTGCAACGAGGGCGACCCGGTAATGAGGCACGGCTGCGATTCGGCGGAACGAGGCGATTTCGACTCCTTCGAATCGTTCGACCTGCGCCTGATTGATGTAAAGCTGCGTTTTTCCTTGCCGCAACGGCGTAATCGAAAGGTGCAGCTCCCCTTCCTCCAACCGGTCTCGAAACGACTTTAGCCCGATTTCCCAAGTCTTGCCGAACGGAATATGGTCGGTAATCAGCTCGCTGTCCATATAGGCCGCAGCTACATCGCCGTCATAATCGATCTTGAGCCACACGTCCTCGACATGCTCCGGCCAGTCATGACCGATCCTCAGCAAAGCGGATGAATCGACGGGACAAGTAACGTTAACGGAAGGCTCGTAAGCGGGAACGTTGATATCATACACGTGAAACAACCCTTCTCGGCGAACCGGCATCGCGACTTTCGGGCTGCTGCCGAGACTGCTGCCTGGGCTGCTGCCGGGGTTGTTGCCGGGACTGCTGCCGCTAACGGCCTCTTGCGAAAATTCGCTTTTGGATACGGTTCGGCCCTCCATCGCCAATCCGCCTTCGGGTGCCGGCAACAGCGCGACGCTGAATGCCGTTTGCCCCGGCGACGTGCATAGGAGCCGATCATGGCGCACGTACAGGATGCCGTCGCTGACGGCCAGCGTATCCCGGCCTTGCAGCCGGAAGCGGTACGTTCGGAGCGCCTCGGCGCGCGACAGCGTAATCAGGCGGACGACGGCGCCGCTGGCCGTCACCAGGCGGATGCTGTGCTCCATGCCAACCGCGGGGGCGATCAACCAATGCTCTCCGGCATCCGTTACTTCGCTGTCCCCCGCGTCGATCTCCCGTACGGACGATTTCAACAGCACGTACTCCGCACGCATGCCATCATGCCGGAAGAAAGCCGCAAGGCGCTCTCCGTTGCATTCCATCTCGGTAAGCGGCTGCACGGTTGCGCTGACGATGACGGCACCGTGAAGCTCCAGGCCGAACGGCAGTACGATGCCGGCTCCCGCCGGCAAGACGGCTTCGCCCTCGTATGGCAGACGAACGCTGCCGCGCGGCGTCTCCAGCTCGATCCGGAAGGGCATGTCGCTTCTCTCCGCCGCATCTTGAAAGTTGTTCAGAAAAACGAAGCCGGAGCCGTCCCGGTGGCGAACGCACCAGCGCAAGGAGGAGGCGTCGTCCGGCGCAATGGCGGACTGCCCTTCCGGAAGCAGAACGGACATCGGCGCCAGTCGCTCGCCGAACGCTTCCAGAAACAGCGACAGGCAGCGAATGCGGTGCCAGCTGTCGCCGACCCGGCCGAACTCGCCAAGCGGCGCCTGGTAGTCGTAAGTGATTTTCGGCAAAAATTGCTCGTTCAAATAACCTTTGCGCCCGACGGGATTCGAGCCTCCGTGATACATGTAGTAGCCGAGCAGGTTGCTGCCGCTGGCCAGCTTGACGAGCGTCATCGCTTCCACGCTGTCGGCGGGCACGAAAGGCCGCGTATTATAGCTGACTTGCATGCCGCCGGCCATTTCACAGTAGGCAACGGGGTAATGCCGGGTATTGTAGCCGACAGGCTCCGCCGGTGCGGCATGCAAGTCCCGGTAGACAAACTCGCGGCTTGGCGGCTGGTCGGGCAGCCAGGACGTATAAGCGTAGCTGGCCAGCATCGGAAGGAAGCCCTCCTCCGGCACGGCCGCGCCGCCCCAGGCGGTCGCCGTAAAAAACAGCGGGCGAATCCCCTCGTCATCGGCGATCCGGCGAAGCTCCTCCAGATGGGCGTTGCCGCCCGTACCGCTTGATATGAATTTGCCCGGCTTGTATCCCCATCCGTCGTTAGGCGCGCCGGCATGCATAAATTCATTTTCCAGCTGCACGGCAATGATCGGCCCCCCTTGCTGATAGAGGCCGCCATCCATTTGCTTGGCGATTTGCCGGTACAGTTTGCGGGCGAGCCGCAAATAGGCGGGATCGTTCGAACGGATGTGGAGCGGCTTCGCCAGCACCCAATCCGGAATGCCGCCATTGCGGACTTCACCGTGACAGAACGGGCCGATTCGCAAAATGAGCGGCATTTCAAGCTTGGCGCACACATCGATGAAATGGCGCAAATTGCGGCTGCCGCTCCAATCGAAGCGGCCTTCCTCTTCCTCATGATGATTCCAGAATATATAGGTGGCGACGATGTGGATGCCGCCGGCTTTCATTTTGAGCAGTTCCTCTTCCCAATAAAGATAATCGTACCGCGAAAAATGAAACTCGCCGACAAGCGGGATCCAGGGCCGGCCGTTCCGGGTCATATAATAATTGGTAAATCCGAAGGAATTGCCCTTCGGGTCGCTGCCGCCGCAGCCCCCCAGCTTGCCTGCTGAGATTTCCGTCTGCGGGACGTGGAGCAGGTTCAGTTTGGCGATCTTAGACATAGGTCGGCGAGTCTCCTGACATATTTAATGTAACGTTTCCGTTGGAAGCCGGCCGCACTCGGCCAATCAGTGCAAGTAAATCGGTTCGTATTCGATGCCGCAAGGTCCGCCTTCGGAGTTGGGCGCCAGGTCGATCTCCTCGCCGGCCGCGTTATAGAGCGGGCGGTAGCCGGAGCTGATCATTTCGGCGGAGCCGTTGGCATAATGGCAAATGAACGCGCGGCGGAAACGGTCCTTTGACTTGTTGCGGTACGAGCCGTGTATGAGATTGCCGTTAAAAAACAGCACGTCGCCGGCGTCCATGACGGCAGGCATAATTTGACGGTCCTTCGGCGGCTTGACGTAATGCGTCGTGAACGACTCCTTGGCATCGGACAGTTCCGGACAGGATATATCAAAGTCCTGCGTCTTGGGCACGACGAGCAAACCGCCGTTTTCTTCATCCGCCGCGTCGACGGCCGTCCAGGCGGCAATGCAGTTGCCCGGGCTGACCCGCAAATAAAAGTTGTCCTGGTGCAGCGCCTGGCCTCTCGAGCCCGGCGGCTTGTAATAAAACATGCTTTGCGCCGCAAGCGGTTCTTCTTCGTACAGATCTCTCAGAACGTCCAGCACCGGCGCGTGAAGCATGTAGCGCTTGGCCGTCTCGTTAAAGCGATGGGGGTGCATGACCCGGGGGTAACGCCTCAGCGGATCGACCGCCTCCCCGTCCAGTTGAGGCTCGAAAAAGCCCGGAATTACTTGATGGCTGATATCCTCGAACGTTTGCTTGATTTCCTCCAGCTGTTCAGGCGCAAAAAGTCCTTTGACAATCAGATAACCTTCCGTTTCAAATTGCCGTTTCTGCTCTTGGCTGAGAGCGCGCAGCGAATAGGTCATCGCGGTTCCTCCTTGTCGGCCTTCGATCGGCAAGCGGCGCGGATACCGCTTCGTTCATGGCTTGTTGTGATGTGATCATCGTAACAAATCGGGGGGCCGATCCCAATTCAGAAACCTGCTATTTTCTATCACAATTCTGCTGAAGGCGCCGATTCTATCCATGCCCGGCCGGTCAGCCCGGAGGTCTCGCGCTTCCATGCGTGCCGGTCTTCCAACAAGCCCGCTGCGGATTGGCGCTATCCTTCTCCGCGAAACTGCCGCTTGTACGCGCCGGGCGTCATGCCGAACCGCCGGACGAATTGGGCGGCAAAATGATTGTAATTGCGAAAGCCTGTCTCGTACGCCGCCTCCGAAGCGTTCCGGTCCGTATGTTCCAGAAGCAGGGCGGCCTGGTTCAACCGAATCCGGTTCAGCGCTTCGATGATCGTCTCGCCGGTCGTGTCCTTGAACAGATGAGAGAGCCGCGAGGCCGACAAGCCGACCTCCTGCGCCAGCTTCTCCACCTTGACATCGTCCTTCATCTTGATCGTCAGCAGATGCAGCGTCATCTCCACGCGCGAATCCAAAGTATTCTGCTGCCGCTGCGCCATCAGAAGCAGAATGCTCTTAAGCGTCGCCGCGCAAAGCTCCTGCCAATGGGGGAGCCGCTCCCGGGCATCCTGTAGGAACCATTGGAACAAGCGGTACATGCGCTTGCGGATATGGGGATGAGCGATATGCTGAATGCTGAGGGCTTCCGGGTTCAAATATTGCGCTTCCACGATATGGTCGAAATGCGCCCAGACAAAGTTCCAGTTGCGGCCCGGGCTCGTCCCGTATTGATGCGGAGCGCCCGGCTTCAGCAGGGCGATGTCGCCGGCGCGGCTCAAGTAACGCCGATTGTCGACCAGAAAGTATCCTTCTCCCTCCAGCGTAAACGTAATGAGCCAGCTGTTCATCCCATGAGGACGCTTGGTGACGTACGTATCCGGTTCGTTGTAGTGCCCGCCGAAATAAATGCTGTTGTCCGGCGGAGGCGATGGACGGTCGAATGATTTCATGCTTGCCGGATGCCTCCCGAATATAATGGTGTTCTCAGTACCCCTACAATACCGAAGGACGCCGCCGCTTGCCACCCCTTTTTTTCGGGACCTCATGAGCGCACGGCCATTTGCGCATAATGAGGGGAGGTTTATTTTATAGAAACAGGAATTGGAGGAATCGAGCTTGGGCAAGCCGGCGGCGGGCATTCAGATGTATTCGCTTCGGGACGAGACGGAGAGGGATTTTCTCGGGACGCTGGAGAAGGTTGCGGCCATCGGTTATGAAGCGGCGGAAATCGTGGATTACTATAACGTTCCGGCCCGGCAGCTTCGCGGCAAGGCGCAGGGACTCGGGCTCGAGCTGCCGTCGACCGTTGTCTCGTTAAATTTCAAGGAGCTGGAGAAGCTGGAAAAGGATTTGGCGAAGGATGCGGAATACGCGGCGGAGATGGGCGCCCGATACGTCGTCACGCCCTGGATTCCGATTCCGGAGGCGCCGAGAAAGGAAGACGTCACCTACTTGGCGGATTTGCTTCACCGCTGCTCTGACGTCGTAAAGAAAGCCGGGATGGAGTATGTGCTGCATCATCACGAGCTTGAGCTGAAAAGCGTGCAGGGCAAGCCGATTCTCGACTGGCTGATCGAGCTCCTTCCGGCCGACAAGCTGCAGATTGAGCTGGATCTGGGCTGGATTTACATGGCCGGGTATGACCCGGCGGATTATTTACGGCGTTACAAGGGACGCGTTCCGCTGGTGCATTTGAAGGATTTTCAGAAGGGGCGCAAGGATGCGGAGCTTGGAAGCGGGGTCGTCGGCTACGAACGGCTGTTGAAGGAATTGGAGCCGGCCGGCGTGCGATATATGTTCGTCGAGCAGGAGCAAGTGCCGAAGTCTTCGCTCGACAGCGCGAAGGAAAATTATGCGTTTTTGCAAAAGGTCGGCCTGGTTCCGGAGCAGAAGTCGAAGCCGGGCGCAGGCGGGCAGGAGGGAGGTTCCGGCGGGGAGGAGCGGGACCGGGGCGGCGACGGAATCGGCGGAGACGATTCGGCGCGCAACGACTCCGGCCAATTTGCAGATGAGAACGAAGGGGAAGCGGGCGATGAATCCGGCCAATACCCGGACAAAGGCGGATCCGGGGGGGAAGACGGCCAATTCGCGAAGGGGACCGAAGGCGGGGCCGACGATGAGTCTGGCCGGCCTCCGGAGGTGCCCGAGGGCGGTCACGGGAATGAGGGCGGCCAATGTCCGAATAAGACCGAAGGCGAGACCGACGATGAGTCCGGTCAACCGCCGGCAGAGAACGGCAGCGGGGATCGGGCTGAAGCGAGTCCTCGCAAGAAGAAACGCCGTAAATGGCGGAATAAATCCGTCATTAAAGTACTGTTTGGCGAGTCCGAAGAAAACAGCGGGGAGGAGCGGGCGTAGAAGAAAGGCGCTCGTCCGCCCTGCCGACCGCATGAAGATGCTCTCCGACGCATGCGGCTTCGTCTATGGCGAGCGGGCAAAGCGGGTCTTGTTGCCAAGAAAGCTCGTACTATTGTAATATGCTGTCGGCTATGGTACAATCAGCTTATGTGTTTCTACGGAACGGCTGAGCTGGAGGTGGAAAGATTGGAAATCGCTTTGAAGATTGTGCTTGTCATTTTTTCGTTGGGACTTATTGCTGTCGTATTGCTGCAGAAAGGCAAGAGCGCGGGCTTGTCCGGCGCGATTACAGGCGGCGCGGAGCATCTGTTCGGCAAGACGAAAGCACGCGGCTTGGACCTGTTTTTGCAGCGTCTGACGATTGTGTTCGCAGTCGGATTTTTTATTTTGTCGCTGGTTGTTACTTACTTTGTGCAGCAATAACGTATGGCATCGTATAGATCGAAACAGCATGGAGAGACGGGATGATCCCGTCTCTTTTTAATTTGGTGCGTGCCCAGCTAAGCACGCATCTTCTAGCCGGTGAGAGTCCGGTCGCGGGAGGGGCCAAGCCCCCGCATAGCTAGGATACCTGCGTGTAGCGAAATCTGCACGTAGAAGCGTATCGACGAAAG
>CALAWP010000047.1 GCA_937895345.1 uncultured Paenibacillus sp.
AGAATCCTTGTTGTTATGCGGTTTTTGTTGTTTTTTTTTAGTGTTCAGCAAGCCCGAATTAGCCTGAAACGCAAAAAAATAAGTATTCCATCGCATGGAATACTTAAAATAAATCTAACATGTATGTATGCGGAGAAGTCGGCGGCTGTCTAAAGACAGCGGCTACAATTCTGCCGTATACTTGTACCCGAATCCCCATACCGTACGGATTAATCGCGGTTCTTTCGGGTTTTGCTCTATCTTTTTGCGAAGATTGACAATATGGACGTCGATGGCGCGATCCGTAACGAAGGAATCAAACCCCCGGATCGCGTTAATCAGCTCTTCCCGGCTGAACACTTTGCCCGGATGGGACAGAAACAGCTTCATCAGCTCATATTCGGAGAAAGTCGTCTCGATCGGCTGGCCCTTTACGACTAGCAGCCGTCTTTCCGTATCGAGCTGTATCGGCTCCTCCGTCTCCACTGCCGATGCCGTTTCCTTCACTGCCTCGGCTTGTATCATAATGGAGCGGCGAATCAACGCTTCCACCCGTGCGGTAAGCTCGTGCATGCTGAACGGCTTGCACAAATAATCGTCCGCACCCGCCTTCAACGCCTGAACGCGTTCGGACACTTCGCTCTTCATGGACAAAATCATAATCGGTACGATCGAGCTTCCTCTCAGTTGCATGCACACTTCAATGCCGTCCACGTCGGGCAGCATCAGATCCAGCAGCACAAGATGCGGGTCGAATTCGGCCGCCAGCTGCAGGCCGTCTTGGCCTTTGTACGCTTGCTTGACCTCATAACCCTCTTCCGTCAGATACATGGACAGCATATTGCTCATCATGACGTCATCTTCAATAACTAGTACTTTGTACATCGGCGCCACCCTTTTTGGAATTGAAGACTTCTGTCGATTATTTAATGTACATCTACTATACAACACCGCAACTCTCGTCACAATATATTGTTAGAAAATTGTTAGATTTAATTGTCGAACCGATCCTGCTTCGTGATCATGATCTTTTCAGCCCTTGCAAAAGCGTTCCGAGCTCGCTTTCCAAACGGGCCAGCGCCAAACGAAGCTCCTCTCCTTGCAGGTTGTCCGACTGCTTCACGGCGCTTCCGGCGGCCGAGGCCGCCTCGACCACGGCATGGGCGGACAAATATCCGGCGGCCCCCTTCAGCGTATGAAGCAGCCGTATGGCCGTATCTCGCTCTCCTTGCTGAAGCGCCATTCTCAGCTTGTCCATGAACAGATGGTAATCCAGCTTGAATTGCTCCATCATATGGAGAAGAATCGGCAGCTTGCCGTTGACGCGATCCAGCGCGGATTGCATATCCATTCCCGCAATCGGCGCAACAACGGTGCCGGCGGCATCTGAGGCGCTTCCGCGAAGCCGTGCCGTCTCAAGCGTGCAAGCGACGGGCGCCGAAGACGAATCCGGCAACGGATCGTGAGACAGCCACCGAGCCAGCGTTTCCCGCAGCCGTTCGATGGACAGCGGCTTCGTAATGACATCGTTCATGCCTAGCTTCTTGTAATGCTCATGATCCTTCTTCACGACATTGGCCGTCAGCGCCACGATCGGAATGTCGTCGTACTCAGTCCGGCTCCGGATCGTGCGAACAGCTTCCGTCCCGTCCATCACCGGCATGTGAATATCCATCAAGATCATGTCCCACGATTGTTCCTCCAGCTTCAGGAGCGCCTCGCGGCCGTTCTCCGCCAATCCGACTTCGCAGCCGCATTCCTTCAGCAGCTCGATGGCGACCAGCTGATTGATCTTGTTGTCCTCGGCCAGCAGCACCCTTCGGCGAACCGTTTCGCCGGGAGGCGAAGGAGGCGTTTCCTCGGTCCGTACCGCCGAGACGCCGCCGGCTTGCGCCGGCCCGGATTGCTCCATGACGGCGCGAAGCGTGCGAACGAGCATATCCCGGGTAACGGGCTTGAGCAGAATCGCCGCAGGACGGTGCTCCGGCGGCAGCTGGAGCAGCTCGTCCCGGCCGTAAGACGTAGTCAGGGCAATCATCGGGATGCCGGCGCTTTCCGCTTCCTTCCGCAAATCGAGCCAAGTGTCGAAGCCGTACATATCGGGCATTTCCATATCCATCAGCAGCAGATTCGGCCGTGCGCCCTCGCCGATCAAATACAACCGGTCGCGCAAGGCATGCCAGGACGAGTAGGTAATGGCGGTCATGCCCAGTCCTTCCAATGCCGCAGACCAGTGCTCCCGCATCCGGTCGCTGTCTTCGGCGACCCATACGGTATATTCCTGAGCCAGCACCGTTTGCTTGCCGGCTCCGTGCCGCGCCATGTCGAAGCCGAACGGCAGCGTAAAGCTGAAGCAGCTGCCCATTCCTTCCTCGCTTTGTACGCGAAGCTTGCCTCCCATCATTTCGACCAGATTTTTGGATATGACCAGACCGAGTCCCGTGCCTCCAAATCTGCGGGTGGTGGAATTGTCCGCCTGCGTAAACGGCTTGAACAGCCGCTCCAACTGCTCCTTGCTCATGCCGATGCCGGTGTCGGAGATTTCGAACAACAGGGTGGCCTTGTCCTTGTTCGTCTCCGCGACCTGCACTTCCAGCTTGACCAGGCCGTTCATCGTAAACTTGATCGCATTCATGCACAGGTTCAGAAGAACCTGCTCCAGACGCATCGCATCGCCGACCAGCTTGGCGGGAAGCGTCTCCGGCGTCCGAATCAGAAATTCGAACTGCTCCTTGCCCCCCATAAACACGCCCAGCTGGTTGGCCAGCCGGTTGAGCAGCTCTTCCGGATCGAACGGAGCGTAATCCATCTCCACCTTGCCTGCCTCGATCTTGGAAAAGTCGAGCACGTCGTTAATAATCCTCAGCAGCGATTCGGAAGACATGGCCATCTTGTCCATATAGTCGAGCTGACTGTAGGACAGCTCGGTCTTGCGCATAAGCTGGGTCAATCCGATAATGCCGTTCAGCGGCGTCCTGATTTCATGGCTCATCATGGCCAGAAACCGGCTTTTGGCCAAGTTGGCTTCCTCCGCCTCCAACGTGGCGCGCACCAGCTCCTCTTGTACCAGCTTCTGTTCGGATATATCTCTGGCGATGCAGGAATAAAACATTTCGCCCGTGCTCTCATCCTTGTTCGCCACGATAATAACCGATACGTGCAGCGTCTCGCCGTTTGCCTTCAGCAGTTCGGCTCCGCTCTCCCAATAGCCGATCTCTTGCGCCAGCTCGGCTCCCTTCATCAGCTGTCCGTACATTTGGCGGTCCATATAATCCGCCAGGACGAAACCGGCTTCGTTCTCTTCCGTCAATCCGAGCATGTCCTTGCCGGCCCGATTCATATAGATCAGCTTGCCGTCCATGTCGATGGAGGCGATTAAGTCTTTGGCCGATTCCACGATTTTCAGCAGCCGGTTTTTCGCCTTTTCCATATCCTTGCGATCCGAAATGTCGCGAATCATGCCGACCACGCCAACGAAACGCCCGTTCCGGTCGCGCAAGCCCGTCGAGCTGTGACGCGCCGGGAAGCGCGTGCCGTCCTTGCGTACAAACGTCCATTCCCGTTCATAAGAGAACTGTCCGTGGCCGCGAAGCACTTGGAAAACTTCCAATCCCGGCTGCACCTCCCGGCCCAGCTTCTGCGACAGCTTCTCCGCTTCCAGCCGAATTTCCTCGGCGTCCATAAAGATCAGCGGCGTCGCATGCCCCGCAAGCTCTTCCTCTTTGTATCCCAGCATTTGCTCCGCCGCCCGGTTCATGAAGGTGACGCGGTAATGCTCGTTCAGCACAATGAAGCCGTACTGATTCTGATTAATGATCGCTCCCAGCCGGTCGAACATCTCTTGCAGATGCTCCATCATGCCGTTGACGGAATGCGCCAGCTGGCCGATCTCGTCGCCTTGCGACGTATCCAGATGCTCCGCTTCGAACTGCCCCGAGGCCGCTTGCTCGGTGACGGACAGAATGCCCTCCAGCCGCTTGACAATCCGCTCGAAATAAAGATAAAAGAGCAGGGCGATAATCAGTTCCGCTACCGCAATGGTCGCAAAGATTCGCCAAAAAATAGGCTTGACCGGCTCTTCGAGAACCGACGCCGGCGTCTGCAGCGCGATGCGCCAATCCGTACCTGTTACTTTGGCGTAAAAGACGACATAATCTTCGTATTCGCCGGGCACTTCCGTCCGGCCATATTCGTTCTGAACCATTTCCTCCGCCGCAAGCCGAAGCTCGGAATCGGGATCGTCCAGCGAGGTCATCGGCGGAACGTTATGGTCGGAGCAATAGATGATCGTTCCTTCGTCATTGTACAGACGAACGGGGGAGCTTTCCTCCGCAAACTCGAAATATTCCGATAAAAACGTGAACGGAATGGAGGCGTACAGGACGCCGTCCGCTTTGGGGCCGCCGCTGAACACCGGCACCGCTATGATCGTCTGCTTGATATCGGAAAAAAACGGCGTGTAAGGATCGGAAATGAAGGCATCGCCCTTCATCGCCTCCCGGAAAAAGGAAACGTATTTCATCGACAGCGAATGGCCGTCGCTGCGCACCGCGTTTCCTTCCTTATCGATATAGCCGATCGCGTGATAAGTATAACCATTGCGGTACAGCTCGCGGAAAAAGTAGGCCAGCTTCTCCTCCCGGCTGCCGTTTCGGACGATGTCCGTACGGCTCATCACGTACACTTCCGCTTTCCGCACGGCCATCCAGGATGCGATCTCGTTGGCGCGGTTGTTCAACCGGCTTGCGATCTTATCCATTTCCGACTGCATCATCGCGTCTTTGACCGCATTGTAATTGCTGACTCCCGCAAGCAGCAAAGGAATCAGCGATATCAATACGATCAAAATCAGCCCTTTCGTTCTAAGCGACATCGGTTTCACTAACCGGCCTCCCCCTTTGCCTGCACCGGCTGCCATCGGCCGAATTTTTCGATCAGTCCTCGGAAGCGGCCAGAATCGTTTCGATCCGCGCAAGCTCGTCATCCGAAAAATCCAGGTTGCTCAGCACGGCGGCGTTGTCGTCGATCTGCTCCACCCGGCTCGCGCCGATCAGCGCGCTTGTTACTTTGACGCCCCGAAGCACCCATGCAAGCGCCATTTGCGCAAGCGATTGGCCGCGCTGCTTCGCATGCTCGTTCAGCGCATGGATTTTGCGAAGCTTGCCTTCCGTAATTTGATTTTGGCTCAAAAAGACGCTTGGGCCCCCGGCGCGCGAATCGGACGGAATGCCGTTCAAATACCGGTTGGTAAGCAATCCTCCGGCCAGCGGCGAAAAGACGATCGAGCCCATGCCGTACTTCTCCAGCACATCCTGCAAGCCGTCTTCGATCCAGCGGTTGAACATCGAATAGGACGGCTGATGAATCAAGCACGGCGTTCCGAGCGATTTCAATATTTCCGCAGCGCGCGCGGTCTGTTCCGGGCTGTAATTGGAAATGCCGGCGTAAAGCGCCTTCCCCTGGCGCACGGCATGATCGAGCGCGCCCATCGTTTCCTCAAGCGGCGTTTCGGGATCCGGACGGTGGGAATAAAAGATGTCCACATAATCAAGCCCCATCCGCTTCAAGCTTTGATCCAGACTGGACAGCATATATTTGCGTGATCCCCAATCGCCGTACGGCCCTTCCCACATGTAATAGCCGGCCTTGGTCGAAATGATCATTTCATCCCGGTAAGGCGCCATATCGGCTCTCATGATTTGCCCGAACGTTTCTTCCGCCGATCCCGGCGGCGGGCCGTAGTTATTGGCCAGATCGAAATGGGTTATGCCCAGGTCGAACGCGCGGCGCACCATCGCTCTGCTGTTCTCGAAGCGGTCAATGCCGCCGAAATTATGCCACAGCCCCAGCGAAATAGCCGGCAGCTTAAGACCGCTGTTGCCCGTACGGTTATATTTCATCGTTCCGTAACGCTTTGGATCCGCTGTGTAACTCATCGTTCATCATCCTCCGTTATTGTTGTATGGTGTATGCTCGTCATGGAGCTGTTCCGGATTTCGGCCAGCTGCTCCTTTTGTTCCGCCGCGATCCGTTCCCAGGCGCCGATGCAGCGGGGATCGAAATGCCGCCCGCTCTCCGCGGTCAGGATCGACATCGCTTCCTCATGGGACATCGCCTGGCGGTAGGCGCGCGAGGAGGTTAACGCATCGTATACGTCGGCTACGGCCGCAATGCGGGCCACCAGCGGAATCCCCTCGCCGGACAGCTTGTCGGGATAGCCGGTGCCGTCCCACTTCTCGTGGTGGTAACGGATAATGGCCAGCTCTTCCTGCATGAAACCGAGACGTTTGCACATATCGAACCCGGCGGCGGGATGGGATTCGATCACCGCCCTTTCCTCGTCGGTCAGTTTGCCGGGCTTGTTCAAAATGCCGTCGGGGATATGCAGCTTGCCGATATCGTGCACAAGACCGCCTTGCGCGATCGCTTTCAGCTGGTCGTTCGACAGTCCCAGCTCCTCGCCCAGCTTCAGCGCATATTGCGCGACCCGGTAATTATGGCCGGCCGTATACGAATTTTTCGCTTCCGTCTCCATGACAAGCCGCTTGACGCCCGGCGTAATATAGGCCAGTATCCAATCCTTCGGGTTGGCCCTAAACAGCCGTTTGGCGGATGCCGTGACTGAACCGCTGAGATGTTCCCTGACGATGCCGGACACGACGACGATGACCGCAGCGAGCAGCAAAAAATGATACAGCCACCAGCTGGCCGTCCAAGGTTCTCCCGTCACGATGATCATCTGGGCGGCCATCATCCAGCCTGTGCTGTAAGCAATCTCCAGCTGCAGCCGGAAGCGGGAAGCGCGGTAAGCTTGCAGGTTGCGATAGATCGTCCATCCGGTCAACAGCCCTATGACGGCCGTCACAACCCATTTGCCGATATTCCCCTTCAGGTGAAAGTGCGAGACGGCTTCGGGAAACAGCCACAAAGCCGTTCCGGAGACAAGCAGAAGCATGCACCAGACGGGCAGCAGCCATACATGCCGGGCGGACAGCCAGCGGATGAACCGGCGGTCCGCGGACAAGGAGCTGAGCCACAGCCACACCGCCGCAAGCAGCATGCTGAGCTGCGCCAAGCTGCCGGAGATCGCATTGTGGCTCATGAGAAAACCCGGCGTGGACAACCCGTGCAAAATAAACATGGCCGCCAGCGACACGTACGCCAGCGAAAGGAAGCTGACTTTAATGTTGCGAATCCGGATGGCCACGATTCCGACCGCGGCCGCAAACGCCAAAGCAAGAACGGACACGAGGCTGACGATATAAAAATGCCCGTGCGGCGCATGCACGTCCACATCGTATGAAGTTCGCCGAAGCGCAAAGTACGCCAGCAGCGGCAATCCCGTCAAGGCCGCAAGCTTTATGTATGCGCGTACAGGTTGTCCCACACCGAACCCTCCTTTTTGCCGACATCCCGTTATGGCCGATTCCCGACAGCTCGCAAAGCCGTTGCGCCTATAACATAAGTATACCAATACAATAAATCCGATTTATAGTAAGAAGCGAGCTTTTTTTAACTTAGATTAAGGTTTTTTTTGTCGCCGTTTGATATAGTAAGTTGAGAAATCGGAAATTTTGAAGGGAGTTTATCCAATGAATAACAACGAGTCGCATTCCGGCGGCAACAAGCCGTCCGGCGAAGCGGACAATCGGGATCGCTTCGCTTATCCGGACGAGCCCGGAGACAACGCAGAACAGACAGAAAACGCGTCTTCGGCCGCCGGCGGAGATAACGGCGAGCATGAAGCCTCCCGGCAAACGGAATCGGAAGCTGCCGCCTCTGCGGAAGCTTTGACCGCTCCCGCCTCTATGCACGCCGCCTCACCGGAGGGCAAGAAAGGCGCCCTCGGCTGGATCGTCCTGTCGGCCGTACTGGCGGCCGCCGTTATTTTCCTGCTCGTCAAGCCCGCATTGGGCGGCGGAGACGACAATGTGCTGGCCACGGTAAACGGAGCCAAAATTACGAAAGAAGACGTCTATGAGCTGCTGGCGAAGCATAACGGCGAGGCGGCGCTGGACAACCTCATTACGGCAGAGCTCGTCAAGCAAGAAATTGAAGCCAAAGGCATTTCGTTCTCCGACGCCGACATTACGGCCGAGATTGATGCGCTCAAGCTGAACTACGGCTCTGACGAAACATTCGAAATGGTCATGCAGCAATACAATGTAACGATGGACGATCTTCGCGAGGACATGCGCCTGTCCGCTATGGTCCGCAAGGCGCTGGAATCGCAAGCCGATGTGACGGATGACGAAATCAAGCAATATTTCGAAGATAACAAAGCGATGATGGGCGGAACGCCGGAGCAAGTGCGCGCTTCGCATATCCTTGTCGAGACGAAAGAGGAAGCGGACGCCATCAAGTCCGAGCTGGATGCGGGCGCCGATTTCGCGGAGCTGGCCAAGGAAAAGTCGACGGACGGGTCGGCCGCAAACGGAGGCGATCTCGACTTCTTTGCCCGCGAGGATATGGTTCAGGAGTTTTCGGATGCTGCCTTCGCGCTCGAAGTCGGGCAAGTCAGCGATGTGGTGCAATCGAAGTTCGGATATCATATCATTAAGAAGACCGATTACAAGCCTGCGGTCGAAGCCGATTTCGAAGCGAAGAAGGAAGCGATCCGCGTGCTGCTGGTCGGACAGGAAATCGGCTCTCTCTCCGATGCCTGGATGTCGGACATTCGCGAGAAAGCGAGCATTACAAACAAGCTGACGGAAGCCAAAGAAGCGGAAGCGGCTCAAAAAGCGGCGGATGAGTCGGCAGGCAACGGTCAGGCTGCTCAATAACCGTATCGCGTCTATATGGAACCGAGCTGCAGTGTGCCCGAATACGGGCCGCAGCCCGGTTCCTCTTTATTTGGCCCAAGGCCGCTCTTGCATAGCGCCCCTTTACTCCATGCGCGTCATCAGGCACAATAGCTGTAGCACGCCGCTTCATAAACGCTGCTTACATACAATCATTGGAGGAACTTGCCATGAACAACTATGCGGTCGACAGCTATGTGGACACTTATCGTATTTACGAGTTAAAGGAAGAAGCGACAGGCTCCCTCATTCGGGTATGCCCGGAGCGCGGAGGCATCGTCATCGGCTGCCGGCTGCACGGCCTGGAGCTGTTTTATTTGGATCAAGCGACGTTCGAGCATCCGTCGGCCAATATCCGCGGAGGCAATCCCGTTCTGTTCCCGATTTGCGGACAGCTTGCGGATACGTCCTACGAATGGAACGGGCGCACTTACCGTATGGCCAACCACGGCGTCGCCCGCACTTCGCCATGGGAGGTAGCCGGCACGAGTACCGACGGAGAGGCGTCCATTACGCTTCGGCTGACGAGCAATGAGTCGACGCTTCTATCGTATCCGTTTCCGTTCGAGCTGCTGTTCACTTACGCCTTGAAGGACGGACAGCTTCATATCCGTCAGCAGTATGCCAATACGGGTACGGAAGCGATGCCGTTTTATGCCGGTTTCCACCCCTATTTCTCGATTGACGGCTCCAAGTCGATCGCGTACGAATCGGACGCGACGAAGCTGCTGGACTACAACGACAATGAGGTGAAGCCGTTTACCGGCGTCGTCGATCTGGAAGAACTCGTGGAATCGGTCTGCTTGCTGGACGCCGCGCAACGCGAAATCGCATTTCCCGTTGCGGGAGGCGCCCGAGTTAAGCTGAGCTACGACGACGTCTTTAAATACGTCGTATTATGGTCCGTCAAGGACCGGCCATTTGTATGCGTGGAGCCATGGATGGCGATGACCGGCGAACTGAACCGGCAAGAGGAGCTGTATATGCTGGAGCCGGGAACGAAGCTTGATGCAACATTGACGATTGGATGGGAAGCTGTCACGAATGCAGCCGGCGTTTAATTCGTCCCTGCCTTTATGAACGCACGGGTGCCGCAGGCTGCAGCAAGCGGACAACGATGCATTAAAAATGGCGGTGCCTGCAGGATCTCTGTCCCTGGCACCGCCATTTGGTATATTGTCACGCGAATATGGCATTTTGTACGCAGCCGGCCGGAAGCTATTCTTTCTTGTCGACGCCCGCATTGGCCGCCACATTGGCCACCGATTTCATCTGCTCTTCCAGGTCCTTCACGTAATCGTCCACGACCTGCACCTCGATCATGCAATTGTTCGTCATGAATTTAAATACGCCGTTATTGAAGTCCGTTCCCATTTCCTTATAGAAGATGCCTTCGTAGACATCCAGATGCGTATGATTAAAGCTAAGCCGATATCCGGCCTCGTCCTTCAGCAAATAAGCGCGAACGCCCTTCTCATAATACCCGTCACGATTCTTAAGTTCGCGCGAGACCGATATAATATGAAGATCGACGAATGGAATTTCGTTCAATAGCACGTTTATGAACGATCCCTTCGTAATCTCCTTCCAACGGCTCTGGGCAGTTTGTCCCAGAACGAGCTGTGTAATGTTATGTTTTCTCGCCACCTCGCCAATGACTTTGGCAATCGGGCGCTTTTCGTTGTATTTGACAATAAATTGTTCGGCGCCATGCTCCTTCGCCAACTCTTTCCACTTCTCAACGTAATGGATGCGTTCGATATCCAGTTCGTCTTCGGGAAGCGGATCGACGGTCAGCACGTAAAAGGGACAGTTCAGCATGTTGGCAATTTTGCCGCCTCGTCGGATAAGCCTTTCTCCGTTTGGGCCATAATAGACGCATACGAGTATACTCTCATCCATTCTTCCGTTCTTCAATTTAACGATTCACCTCATCTACGCTTCTAATGCGCAAGCGGCGGACTCGCATCCGAAACGGCTTCCGCATCGAGACATTGACTTCAGAGTACAGTTTTTGTTTGGTTCTGTCAATGCGATTGGTGTATACTATATAGTGGCATTAAATTTTACGGATGTTTTCCGGGCTCAAATTGCCGTATACCCCATATGAACTCTGCAGTAACCACAGTACATATTAGGAGGTCACAAGTTGTCTTTACTGCATCTTGCCATTTTGTTGCCTTTCATTTACACCGTTTTTGTACCGTTGTTCTTTAAGAAGCTCCCCCGCATTCATACGGGTTGGTTCGTCATTGTCGTCCCCCTGCTGCTGTTCATCTATTTTCTGTCGTACTTTCCGGTACAGACCGCACTTGCGCCCATTGTCCATTCCGTTCCCTGGATCCCGTCTGCGGGCATTCATTTGACGCTGCACCTGGACGGACTTGCTTTGTTGTTCGCCTTGATTATTACAGGTATTGGCACATTGGTTGTTCTTTATTCCATTTATTATATGTCGATGAAGCGCGAGGCTCTTCACAATTTCTACATTTATTTGCTTGTATTTATGGGGGCGATGCTCGGCATCGTCTTGTCGGACAATCTAATGGTCATGTATGTGTTCTGGGAGGCAACCAGCGTCTCCTCCTTCCTGCTGATCGCCTATTGGTATCAGCGCAAAAAATCCCGCTACGGGGCGCAAAAAGCAATGCTGATCACCGTTTCCGGCGGCTTTGCCATGCTGCTTGGCGCGCTGATGCTCGGTTCGGCTGCGGGGACGTTCAGCATTCGAGAGATGATTGACATGAGGGAATCGATTGCCGATCACGCGCTGTTCTTCCCGGCGATGATTCTGATCTTGCTCGGCGCATTTACAAAATCGGCGCAATTCCCCTTCCATATATGGCTGCCGGATGCGATGGAAGCGCCGACGCCGATCAGCTCGTACCTCCACTCCGCCACAATGGTCAAGGCCGGCGTATATCTGGTTGCGCGCGTAACCCCGATCTTCGGCGGAGACATCAACTGGTTCTGGATTATTGCCGTCGTCGGCACGACCACTTTGTTCTGGGGCGCCTTCATGGCGATCCGCCAGACCGACCTGAAGGCGCTGCTCGCCTATTCCACCATCAGTCAGCTCGGTCTAATCATGTCGCTGTTCGGCATCGGCTCGCTGGCCCTGAATCCGGCATACGCCGCCGAGTCTGACTGGTTTGAGGCCGCCATTCTTGCGGCAATCTTCCATCTGTTCAACCATTCCATCTTCAAAGGCTGCCTGTTCATGGTGGTCGGCATTCTCGACCACGAGACGGGGACGCGGGATATCCGTAAGCTCGGCGGACTGATGAGCCTGATGCCTATTTCGTTCACGCTGACCGTCATCGGGGGATTGTCGATGGCGGGACTGCCGCCGTTCAGCGGCTTTCTGAGCAAGGAAATGTTCTTTGCGGGCGTGCTTGCCGCCCATCACCATACGGAGCAATGGACCCTCTGGCTGCCGATTGCCGCCTGGGTTGCGAGCATTTTCACATTTGTCTACTGTCTTATTCTTGTGTTCAAGACGTTTACGGGCAACTATCACCCCGATCGGCTGGATAAGAAGCCGCACGAAGCGCCTGCCGGCATGCTCGTGCCGCCAATCGTGCTTGCCGTGATGGCGGTGGCCGCATTCTTCTTCCCGAATCTGCTGTCCTATTCGCTGTTCGAGCCGGCCATGCATTCGGTACTTCCGGGAGTGCTGCTGCCGGGCGAAACGTTCCATGTCAAAATCAAGGCGTGGCATGGCTTTAATATGGAGCTGTTCATGACGATTGGCATCGTTATAATCGGCACGCTGCTGTACCTGACGTTCAAGAAGTGGTCGGAGATCTACTACAATCTCCCGCAGAAATTTACGCTGAACAGCCTGTACGACCGCGGGTTGACCGGGGCCGAGCAGCTGTCCGCCCGCATTACGGGCACCTACATGAACGGCTTTCTGCACAGCTACCTAAGCTATATCTTTGCTTTTGTCCTTATCGTGGTCGGAGGCTCGTTCGTCCTGCATAACGCGTTTGGCGCGGATCTGTCGACCAATGCCGCCATCGGCTTGTACGAATATATTTTGGCGGGCGCCATAGCCGTGCTGTCCGGCTTCGTCATCTTCGTCAATTCGAGATTGACGGCCATTATCGCGGTAGGCGCCGTCGGCTATCTCGTGTCCTTGCTGTTCGTCATCTTCAGAGCGCCGGATCTGGCGCTTACGCAGCTTGTGGTCGAGACGATTACAACCGCGCTGTTCCTGCTGTGCTTCTATTTCCTGCCCAAGCTGAAAACGGAAATGACGCGCATCCGCGTCAAATTATCCAATCTGGTCATTTCCGTCGGCATCGGCGCTTTATTCACGCTGATCGGCATAGCGGCGCAAGGCAGCAATCAGTTCAAACCGATATCCGCATTTTTCCAAGATGCCTATGAGCTTTCCGGGGCCAAAAATATGGTCAACGCCATTCTTGTCGACTTCCGCGCATTCGATACGATGCTGGAGAGCGTTGTGCTGTTTACGGCGGGCATAGGCGTATACACGCTGATCAAGCTTCGCAAGTCAAGGAGGGAGCACCATTGAGATTCTCTGATGTTATCCTGCAGACGGCGGCCAAGGTTCTTGTATTTATTATTATGATTTACTCCATTTATATCCTGTTCGCCGGACATAATAATCCTGGCGGCGGTTTTATCGGAGGGCTGATTACCGCCTCGGCCCTTATGCTGCTATATCTGGCTTTCGATGTGGAAACGGTCAGAGAGATCGTGCCGGTCGACTTCAAAATCGTCGGGGCGGTCGGCGTCATGCTCGCTCTGTTGACGGGCTTCGGAGCCGTTTTGTTCGGGGCGCCTTTTCTGACGCAAGTCTACCGATATGTGACGCTTCCGCTGCTCGGCAAGACGGGGCTTGGCACTGCCTTTGTGTTCGACCTCGGCGTCTATCTGGCTGTTATCGGCACTACCGTAACCATTATTCGAAGCATTAGCGAGGACCAATAATTATGGAAACCGTCATGACCATTGTAGCCGGCACGCTGTTTACTTCAGGAGTCTATCTGATTTTGAGCAAAACGCTTCTCCGCATTGTGATGGGCCTGTCTTTGTTTACGCACGGCGTTCACATTATGCTGATGTCCATTAACGGCCTTAAGCGGGGCGCCGCGCCGCTGCTGGATGAAGAGGCGGCAAGCTATACCGACCCGGTGCCGCAGGCGCTTATTCTGACATCTATCGTAATCAGCTTTTCGCTTACCGCATTTTCGCTCGTGCTGGCTTACCGGACGTACAAGGAGCACGGCACCGATGATGTGGAGCAGTTAAGGGGACAAGAACATGAATAATATAGTCGTATTGCCTTTATTCATTCCGTTGTTTTTTGGCGCCTTCCTGTTTTTTATCCGCCATCGGCTACGGCTTCAGCAATGGATCGCCGGGGCGGCCGCTCTGGCCTCTTTGGGCGCATCGCTGGTGCTGATCGGCCAAATCGCCGAGGACGGCATCCAGGTGCTGCATATGGGCGGCTGGGAGGCGCCTTACGGCATTCCGCTTGTCGCGGACATGCTGGCCGCCATATTGGCGGCAGTCGCCTCCATCGTCACGTTCGCTTGCTTGCTGTTCACTTTCCATTTTATCGGCGACGAGCGGAAAAGCCACTTCGTCTATCCGCTTATGCTGATTCTGCTTAGCGGGGTAAACGGTTCGTTCCTGACCGGCGATATCTTCAACCTGTTCGTCTTTTTCGAAGTGATGCTGTTATCCTCCTATGTGCTGCTTAGTCTGGGGGGCAGCAGAGTCCAGCTGCGGGAAACGATTAAATATATGATCATCAATATCGTCGCCTCCAGTCTGTTCGTCATTGCGATCGCTTATCTCTATTCCATTACCGGCACGTTGAATATTGCCCATATCGCGGAGCGGGTCTTGGAGAGCGGCCAGGACGGATTGACCACTACCGTAAGCCTGCTGCTGCTTACCGTATTCGGCCTGAAGGCGGGACTGTTCCTGTTCTACTGGCTTCCCGGCTCCTATAGCGCGCCTCCCGCTCCTGTCGCCGCATTGTTCGCGGCGCTGCTGACCAAGGTCGGCGTATACGCCATTATCCGGATGTTCACCCTGGTCTTTACCCAACAGCCGCAAATAACGCACAACGTGATCCTGGTGCTGGCGGCGCTGACCATGATTCTTGGCGCGATTGGCGCCATCGCCTATTGGCGGATCAAGCAAATACTCGCCTACAATGTAATTATTTCGATCGGATTCATTCTGTTCGGCGTTGGCGTCGCCACCGAAACCGGACTGACCGGCTCCGTCTATTATCTCGTTCACGACATGATCGCCAAAGCTTTGATCTTCATACTTGGCGGCGCAATTGTCGCCATAGCCGGCACCGACAAGCTGCGTGAAATAAGCGGACTGATCCGGTATCGGCCCATATTGGGCTGGCTGTTCTTTCTATCTGCGCTGGCGCTCGCCGGCGTGCCGCCGCTCAGCGGCTTTATCGGCAAGCTGCTTATTCTGCAGGGCGGCATCCAAGCGAACCATTACGTACTTGCTGCCGTCAGCTTGCTGACGAGTCTCATGGTGCTGTATTCGGTGATCAAAATATTCATCAACAGCTTCTGGGGCGAAACGCTGCTTAGCGAAGGCGAGCAGAAATCCAGCGGCCGGGGCACCTTGCTGCCGAGCTTCCTGCTGGCGGCGCTGGTTATCGCGCTCGGCATCGGCGCAGGAAGCTTCATGCCTTATGTCGAGCAAGCGGTGGAGCCCTTGGTGAATCCGCAAATCTATATTGATGCTGTGCTATATTAAGGCGCGCGTGCAAGGCGCGTTCTGTTGGAAGGATGTGATAGGCTGTGACCATGCAAATATTGCTTAATCTGCTTATTGCCGTCATATGGATGATGCTGCACGATACTTGGAATATGCTTACGTTTTCAATCGGTTTCCTGCTGGGCGCGCTCATTTTGTTCGGGATGAGACGATTTTTCCCCACTCCCTTCTACGGCCGGAAATTCTGGTTTATCCTCAAGCTCGCTTGGCTCTTCTGCATCGAGCTGTTCGTCTCCAGCATTGTGGCGATCGGGCAGATTATACGTCCGAGGCTGAACATTCAGCCGGGCATATTCAGAATGGAAACGAGAATGAAAAATGAATGGGAATTGTCCATGCTGGCCAATCTGATGACGCTTACGCCGGGGTCGGTTATTATGGAAATCGTTCCGTCCGAGGGACTGCTGTATGTCCACGCCATGGATGTGCCCCGGATGAAGAAGGGCATTATCCGGACCAAGGACAGGCTTGAGGATGTCATAATCGAGGTGATGCGCTAATGTTCCAAACACTGCTTATGGCTTCGACGGCCATGCTTACGATTTCAATTGCCATTGCCCTTTACCGCGTCATCCGCGGGCCTTCGCTTCCTGACCGGATATTGGCGCTGGATTCCATCGGCTATAATATTATCGGAATCGTAGCCTTATTGTGCATGATGCTGGACTCGAGCTCTTATCTCGAGACAATACTCCTGATCGGCATTTTGGCCTTTTTGAGTACTGTGGCATTGTGCAAGTTTTTGGAAAGGGGCATCGTCATTGAGCGCAAAAGAAACGATTGAAATCGTCGTCGTCGTCATGGTCCTGGCGGGCACTTTGCTCAGTCTGTTAAGCTCGCTTGGCTTTATACGGCTTCCTGATGTATATACGCGATCGCATGCCGCAACCAAAAGCATTACGCTCGGCATCTTGTTTATTCTGCTAGGCACCTTCATCTATTTCATGTTCGTTCACGATCAAGTCAGCGTCCGCCTGCTGCTTGGCATTATCTTCGTCTTCCTGACCGCTCCCGTGACAGGACATCTGATTGCGCGATCCGCTTACCGGTTCGGCGTCAAGCTGTCCGATTCGAGCGTTCAGGATGATCTGGCCTCCGATCTGGAGCGGGCCAAAAAACAGGAGAATCACCCTGGAGGGTGATTCTTTTTTGCGTGATGCGGCGCCAGCAGTGGACACAACGGCTCCCTGGCCTCCTGCCCCAATCGCTACGCTGGCGCTGGCGCCAATCCGCGTCGCGGCCGCAGCAGTCGTCAGCCGCGCAGGGGACGCCATCGGCCGGCCGCCTTTTGTCCTCCCTTGCGCTATTGGATGCGGCCAAACTGGGCTTCGTGCAGCCGGCTGTATATGCCGCCCGCGGCGACAAGCTCCTCGTGCTTGCCTTGCTCGCCAATGCCGTCAGCGGTAACCACAACGATTCGGTCCGCATTCTTGATCGTAGCCAGCCGGTGAGCGATGACAAGCGTCGTCCGCCCTTGCGACAGCTCCGCCAGCGACTGCTGAATGGCCGCTTCCGTTTCCGTATCGAGCGCGGACGTCGCCTCGTCAAGAATGAGGATCGGCGGATTTTTCAGAAACATGCGCGCAATCGCCAGCCGCTGCTTCTGTCCTCCGGACAGCTTCACGCCGCGTTCGCCGACAACGGTATCCATCCCCTCCGGCAGCGACCGGATGAACTCGTCCAGCCTGGCCCTTCTGGCCGCTTCCCATATTTCGGATTCGTCCGCTCCCAGCTTGCCGTACGATATATTTTCCCGGATCGTCCCGCCGAACAGGAAGACATCCTGCTGCACGATGCCGATACCTTTGCGGAGCGATTCCAGACGAATATCGCGAATGTCGTGCCCGTCGACGGCAATGCTGCCGCCCTGTATTTCGTAGAACCGCGGCAGCAGGCTGCACAGCGTTGTTTTGCCTGCGCCGGACGGGCCGACGAAGGCGACCGTTTCCCCCGCCTTGATCGTGAGCGAAATGTTGTCCAGCACTTTGTTCTCGCCCTCGTAACCGAACGAGACGTTCCGGTATTCGATATCGCCTCTCAGCTTCTCGACTGTCTTGGCATTCGGAGCGTCCTCGATATCGGGAGCGGTATCCAGCAGCTGCAAGTATCGCTTGAAGCCGGCAATGCCCTTCGGATAGCTCTCGATAACGGCGTTAATTTTTTCGATCGGCTTGAAGAAAATATTCGTCAGCAGCACGAACGTCAGGAATTGGCCTTCCGGCATGTCGTGCCGCAATACGTAATAGGCGCCCGCTACCAGCACAAACAACGAGACCAAACGCATGAGCATATAGGAAACGGAGGCGTTCATGCCGATAATTTTGTAAGATATGAGCTTCGCCTCGCGAAACCGGAGATTGTTTGCTTTGAACAGCTTGCCTTCATGCTTTTCGTTCGCGAACGCCTGCACGACGCGAATGCCGCCGACGGTATCCTCCACCCGCGCATTGAAATCCGCCATGTCGTTGAACAACCGGTTGGCCGCTTTTGTCATTCGGCGGTTGAAATACAATACGAGCCATAAAATAATCGGAACGATGATAAAGGTCATAATCGCGAGCTGCGGATGAATGTACAGCATAATGCCGAAGGCGCCGAGCAGCGTCATTACCGCGATAAACATATCTTCCGGGCCGTGATGGGCCACTTCCCCGATTTCGAACAAATCGTTGGTCAGCCTGGACAGCAGATGTCCCGTTTTCGTATTGTCAAAAAACCGGAAGCTTAGCTTTTGCACATGGTCGAACAAAGTTCTGCGCATATCCGTCTCGATGTTGATGCCGAGCATATGCCCCCAGTAAGTGACGACATAGGAAAGGAGCGTATTGACGACGTATATGAGCAGCAGCACGGCGCAAGCCGTGACGATCATGCCCCAATTCCCGTCCGGCAGCAGCGTATCGACGACATACCCGACCGCCAGCGGAAACCCCAGCTCCAGAATCGCCAGCACTACCGCACAACCAAAGTCCAAAGCGAACAGCTTTTTGTACGGCTTGTAATAAGCAAAAAAACGTTTCAACATTTCCCGCACCCCATCTTTGCATCTGACACGCTGCCTTGCAGCCGGCATTGATTTTTAAAATAGAATACTATAAGAGATTGCAGGTTCTGTCAATTGCGCCGGCTCGTAATTTTCGAATTAAACCGAAATTTGCCGTAACGACTGCCGAAGCCGCTGTTAGCCGCCCAGCTCGCGAAACGGCATTTCGCACATAATGAACGACATATCGTCCATATCATCGCCACAACTGCCATTCCTCTGCTTTTGAACGATTAATCGTTCATTTCCACGCCGCACAACCGCCATTCCTCTGCCTTTGAACGATTAATCGTTCATTTCCACGCCGCACAACCGCCATTCCCCTGCTTTTGAACGATTAATCGTTCATTTCCACGCGCACAAACGCCATTTCCCTGCTTTTGAACGATTAATCGTTCATTTCCACGCCGCACAACCGGCAAACCTTGCACCGGAGCACGAATGACCGCCGATCCTCCCATAAAGAACCGGCCCCGGCATGAACGCCGGGACCGGCTGCAACAAAGCGGGACGATTAGTCCCGCTTCTCTTCAGCTGCGTTTAATTCGTCTCTACAACCTCGACCGAAACGATGCCGCCGTCTCCTATCGGTACAAATCCGCCGCTTCCGTCTGCCGTTACAAGTTCGATATTCCACTTGTACGCACCGACCGACGGATAAATTCCGCTTAAATAGATCATCAAGCCTTCGTAGCTGTTTATTCCCGTTTCTTCTATCGTCCCAAGACCGTTCTCCGGACCGAACAATACGGCGGAACCGTTGCTTAAGTCCAGCTCGTTCGGCCGTTCGCCGTCATACCCAATAACCGTCGCGGTAAATGAGCCGTTAATCACCGGCAATCCGGCGGAGTCTTCGAGCTCGAAACGGATTCCGACCGGCATATTGGACTCGAATCCTCGTGCCGATACGTAAAAATCAAATCCTCCGCCGAATCCGTCAGGGATTATACAAGCACCGTCGCAATAATTCGATATGGAGACGTACGGATCAATCGTCAAATCCTTTGCCGCTTCGGCCAGCTTCACGAGCCCGCTCTCGGTCGCCTCGAACAAGGTCAGCTTCACCCGGTAAGTGCCAACCTCAAACAACCTGACCTGAAACGCGGCGGGGGACACGTCTCCGCCCAATAGCTGCGCCAGCGTAAAGTCCGACCGAACGTCATTGTCTATTCTGTAAACCATATATTGATAGTATCCCGGTTCCGGCTGCTCGCTATATTCGCTTATAATTTGCGCATATTCGCTTACTTCGCTTACCGCCACCTCTGCGGACATCCCTGCTTCGCTTTGGATCTCGATCATGAGACGAACCGGCATCTCAAGGTTCGTTCCCTCATGGCGCTCGATCGCAAAGTCAACCAGATGCTCCTTGCCGGCCAGCGGAGGGCTTTCGTCCGGCTTGAACCGGATCGACACCAGCTCCGGTTCCGGCTCCGGCGTTGGCGTCGGAGTTACCGGCGGCCGGACGGGGACGATGACCGGCGGAGCCGGCGGCGTTGCCTGCTGCTGCCGGCTTTGCAGCTCCTGCTGCGCCTGCTCTCTTTGCCGCTCAAACCTTTCCCGTTCAGCCATCGTCAATTCGTTCAAGTACTTCTCTTCAGCTTCTTTTTTCTTTTCCGCTTGCTTCTGCTCGTTCTGCTCGTTCAACCGCTGCATCGCTTGCTGAATTTGATTCATCACGCTTCCAAGTCTGTCTTGCTGCTCCTGCTTAAGCCGGGCTTGATCCTGCTCTCGGCGCTCCTTTTCCCTCTTCATTTGCTCCAACTGTCTTTGCCTATGCGCTTCCGCTTCCGGATCCAGCCCTGCGCTCGGATCGAACGGCGGGATATTGTCCAAATCAAACCGTTTGTTCTGATCCAGCTTCTCGTTGGCGGATCGAATGATCTCTTCAATCTGCCGCTTGTCGTCGAGCGATAAGGTATCAAGCTGATTTTTGAGCAGATTGAAAAGGGCGTTATCCACGTTTTGCCTGTACCTGGCAAGCGCGCTTTCATCGTCGAGGAACAAGTCTTCCTTCAACTTCTCCGCATTTCCGGATTCCAGTTCGCTCATAAACTTCCCGTTTTCCTGGTCGATTTCTTGCTTGTTCTTCAGCAGCTTTTCGATGACGCTCGGATCGGCCTGCCGAATGATATCGTTGATATCGATGCCAAGGTGGATCGACGGATCCCGGGTCGGCGTCCCGGAGTCTACCGTAATCATTTGTGCAGGATATACGATAACCGGCCCGCCGGAACCGCTCGGCTGCGACCGGACGATGCCCGCCTGCACGTTCACGCCGGCAAGGCCCGTTACGGGATCTATCGCTACGACAAAATGAGTGCCTTGGACGGAGTTGACTTGTCCGCCGACAACCGCTTCGAACCGGTCTTCCGAGGAGGACATATCGTGAATGTCGAAATAGGCCGTTCCGGCCAGCACTTCCAGCTTCGTAACGCGGGACGGTCCCGCTTGGTACAAGTCAAGCGCCCGAATAACGACGCCGGCCCCCGCCGTCACGGCGTCGCCCGTATCCGCCGCCTCCAGCGTAACGCTGGAGCGCTCGCCGACCTTCAAGACGTCGCCCTGCTTCAGCTTCATTCCCGCATAGGCTTCGCCGGCCAGCACGCCGCCCTGCGTCACGGTGGCCGTTCCCTTCATCTCGGATAAGGTCAGCGTCCGATACGAGATTGCGCCGTCGGCCTCCCCGCCGCCTGCCGCTGTGGAACAGTCGCGCAGCACGATCAGCTTCACGTCGCCGACCCATTTCACATCCTTGCCTGCCGCCTCGGCAAAGGCGCGCACCGGAAGCCACAGCTCCCCGCCTTGCCGGTACGGCGCGGCCGGCAACTCCCACTCCCGCGCCTCCGAACGAATGACCGCATCTCCTGCCCGAACCGTTAGCCGAATCTCTTCGCCGCTAAACAACACTTCTCCGTCTTCGCCTTCAGACCGCTCGAAACCAAGCAACTCCGCGACCATGCCCGCTTCCGCAAACGTCGTTCCGCGGCGTATAACCGCGTTGTCTGCCGCGTCGACGGCTCGGCTGCCGTACGCCAGCGTAATCCCTTTCGCCGTCTTTACCTGCGGCGGCAGGTCATAGCCGGTCCACCGTCTCAAGGCGCGATTGCCCGCATCCGAGACGATCAACCCGCCCGAAGCATTGATCGCCGCATCGCCCGGAAATTGAAGCCTCGCTTCGTTCTCCAGGCCGTCGGACGTTCCGCCGGCGCCGAAGGCGGAACCAATTACCGTCGACACGCGGCCGTTCTTCAGCGCCCGGACGACATGGTTGCCGCTGTCGGCAATGATCAGCCCCGTATGTTCGGACCATGCCAGCCCCCGCGGCGAATGGAATTCGGACTTCTCGGGTTTGCCGTCCGCATACCCCGGCTCGGCATACAGCCCATTTGCCTTGTATGCCGTTTCCGAAGGAGACGGCCCGGCGGCCGTAGACACTTGCCCTCGGCCGAAGTCGATGTACCGAATCGCATGGTTGCCCGAATCGCTCACATACAAATTGCCTTTGTCGTCGAGAGCGAGTCCGGAAGGCTCGTTAAATTGCGCATCCTCAAACGTTCCGTTCTTGTAGCCTCCGGCCATTGTTGCCACCCCGGCGCTCCACAGCGCCGCCCGAGGCTCGACCGTCCCGATGGTCGTCACTTTGCCGTCACGGCCGATTCGGCGCACGACATGGTTGAGAGTATCCGCCACGTACACCGTTCCGTCTTCCGTTACGGCGACATCCTGCGGATAATGGAATGCGGCTTCAGCAGCCTCTCCGTCGGCATGGCCCCGCAATCCCGTGCCCGCTATCGTTGTCACATTCCCTTGCGCGTCGATGCGGCGCACGGCATGATTGCCGGCATCCGCCACGTAAACGCTGCCATCTTCAGCGGCCTCAACACCTGCCGGTTCGTTGAAGAACGCCAGCTCGCCCGGGCCGTCGTGGAAAGCGCCGGCAGGCAGGCCGTTTCCGTTTCTGTCCAGCGACAACGAGCCCCCGGCCCAAACCTCCGTTTTTCCGTTTCTGACTCTATGTATAACATGATTGCCCGAATCCGCTGCAATAACCGATCCGTCTTCCAGCACGACGACGCCGCCGGGTTTGGCCAACCCTTCGGACGCCAACGTCTCCAAGATGCCCAGCGGAAGCTCCGCTTCCCTTTGGACGGCCGGCTCGCTTGTTGAGGTTCCCGACGCATAGACGGAAACTCCTCCGCACGCCATCACCGCCGAAAGCAGGATTAACGCCAGTTTTTTCCTCCACATCGACTGCATCAGCTCCTTTGGTCTGCATCAATCGCTTCATTCTACCATATTTTTGTCGAACTGCGGGTTCGATGAGCTAATCTTTCAAAAAAAAGACGTTTCACTATCCGCGCAAATGCACGGATAATGAAACGTCTGTCGAGGGGCGCCGCCTGCAGGCAACGCCGAAGCGCGCCCCCATGTATTACAGCAATTCGCGCCGCAAATCCGCCGCCGGCTTCGGCGACAAATAACCGAGCGGAATATCGAACACCGTCTTCGCCCCCGTCTGACCTTCGGAAGCAAGCTTGTGCGCCGCTCTTGCGTATGCGACCAGCACGCTGGCCGTAAACTCCGGATTGCTGTCGAGCTTCAGCCCGAATTCGATAATTTGCGTGCTGTTGTTGCCCGTTTTGCCGCTCCGAAGCACCATGCCGCCGTGCGGCATCGCGGAGTGATTCGCCTTCAGTTCATCCTCGCTGATGAAATGAACCGTCGTATCGTAATCGGCAAAATAATTCGGCATCGTGACGATTTCCCGTCTGATGGCTTCCAGATCGGCTCCGGCTTCCGCCACAACGTAGCATTCCCGGATATGCTTCTCTCTCGTCGCCAGCTCCGGGTTTTCGCCGCCGCGCACGCGGGCAACGGCTTTTTCGCTCGGAATGGTATATTGGACGCCGTTTTTGACGCCCTTGACGCGGCGAATCGCATCGGAATGTCCTTGGCTGACGCCCTTGCCCCAGAACGTATATTCGTTCCCCTCAGGCAAAATCGCTTCCGCCAGCAGGCGGTTCATCGAGAACAAACCGGGATCCCAACCGGTCGAAATGACGCTTACCCGGCCTCCGGCTTTGGCCTGCTCGTCCACTTTCCCGAAATATTCCGGAATTTTCGCATGCGTATCGAAGCTGTCCACCGTATGGAACATACGCGCGAACTGGGGCCCCTGCTCAGGCAAATCCGTTGCGGATCCGCCGCACAAAATCATGACGTCGATTTCCCCGGTAAATTTCTCCGCCTCGCCGATCGCGTAGGCTTTCGCTTCCGTCGGAACCGTTGCCGGATCCCGCCGGGTAAATACGCCGACAAGCTCCATGTCCGGGTTTTGCGCCAAGGCCATCTCGACGCCGCGTCCCAAATTGCCGTAACCGACGATGCCAACGCGTATTTGCTTGCTCATAGCCGTTCCACCTTTATCCGAAAAAAGTCGCTTATACCCAGCCTCTGGCTTCCATAGCGGCAGCAATCCGCTTAATGGCGATCATGTATGCAGCCGTCCGCAGGTCCACGCTAAACTCGCGAGCCAAATCCCTGACCGCGCGGTATGATTGTATCATGTTCGTCTCCAGCTTTTCCAGCACCTCGGCTTCGCTCCAGTAGAAATGCATCAGATTCTGCACCCACTCGAAGTAAGAAACCGTTACGCCGCCGGCATTCGCCAGCACGTCGGGAATAACGACGATGCCCTTGCCGAACAGGACGCGGTCCGCTTCCGGCGTCGTCGGCCCGTTGGCCGCCTCGGCAATCAGCTTCGCCTTGATCCGGTCCGCATTGGCAGCCGTGATCACGTTCTCCAGCGCCGCCGGCACCAGAATGTCCACGTCAAGCTCCAGCAGATCCTCGTTGGAAATGGCGTATTGCGCGCCGTAATCCGTTAACGCGCCGGCGTCCTTCAGACGTCCGGCCTCTTCTACGTCGATGCCGTCCGGGTTGTAAACGCCGCCCTTGGAGTCGCTGACCGCCACGATTTTGCAGCCGGCGTCGCTAAGCAGCTTAGCCGCGATTCTTCCCGCATTGCCGAAGCCTTGAACCGCAACCGTCGTATCCTCCGCGCGCACGCCCTTATCTTCGAGCGCGGCCAGAATCGTGTATACGCAGCCTTGGGCCGTCGCTTCGTTGCGGCCTTTGGAGCCGCCGACGATCAGCGGCTTGCCCGTAATGACGCCCGGCGAATATTTGCCCTTCATGCGGCTGTACGTATCCATCATCCAGCCCATCGTCTGCGCGTTCGTGTAGACGTCCGGCGCCGGAATGTCCTTGTCGGGACCGACAAAGTCCGCGATCGCTTCCATGAAGCCACGGCTGATTCGTTCCAGTTCGCCCTTGCTGTAATCGCGAGGATTGCAAATAACCCCGCCTTTGCCGCCGCCGTACGGCAAGCCGACCACGCCGCATTTGAAGCTCATCCACATTGAAAGCGCCTTTACCTCGTCCAAGGTCACTTCGGGATGGAAACGAATGCCGCCTTTCGTAGGGCCGATCGCGTCGTTATGCTGGGACCGGTACCCTTCAAACACTTTTACCGAGCCGTCGTCCATGCGGACGGGAAAGCTGACCGAGAGCACGCGCATAGGATGCTTCAAAATATGCGTAATATGCTCCGGAAGCTTCAGCAGCGCCGCGGCGGCGTCAACCTGCCGTTGCGCTATGGCGTACGGGTTCAAAGACTCTTCAACCACTGCTACTGTCATCTTTTTTCTACCTTTCACCTCTGATTTCGACTCACAATTAAAGCCGCTTTTTTGATTCTAACCAATTCGGAACGATTAGGGAAGAATTTTTTAGACATTAAATGCAAACTTTTTGCGAATTAGTCCATTGCTAATTTATGTATCTTATGTTGTAATATTATTTTACACGTATTGTTATAAATAAACATGACAGGGGCGAACCTATTCGCCCCCTGTTACGCTTGAATGCCCCTGTACCGGCCCTTTAACTCCGCATATTTGGTTTTGATCGTCCCGTGAACCGCATGTTTGGCCGGAATGCCCATACAATTCGTAATAACGTCGTCGATGCCGTGCTGCCGAAGCGCCTGTTGCAGCTTGACCGCCTCCGGATCCTTGTCATAATCGAACAGCAGCGCCGCCGCGGCCGCTTCGGCAAGGCATTCGGTGCCGAGCCCGAGCCGATGCGCCTGCAGCATCGGCCGGACGAGCCGGTCGTGCAGGCTCAGCTTCCTCAGCGGCGAACGACCGACGCGCACGATCTCGTCGACAAGCCTCGGATTCGCGAAGCGGCGAAGCATCTTGGCAATATACCGGTCATGCTTTCCTTCGTCCCAACCGTACTTGGACGTCAGCAGCTTTCCCGTCTCCCGCAGCACTTCCTGTACGCTTTCTCTCAGCCTGCTGTCGGCCATCGCCTCCTGAATCGTGCCGTAGCCTTCCAAATAACCGCGGTAAGCGGCGGCGCAATGGCCGGTATTGACGGTAAACAGCTTCCGTTCGATATACGGCTCCAGACGGTCGACGAATTTGGCCCCCTTGATCGGCGGAAAGCCGTCCAGCATGGCCGACCGGTCGATCACCCATTCGAAATAAGGCTCCACCGTAATTTCCAGCGATTGACCGCCAGCCTGGTCCGGGACGATCCGGTCCACCGCCGTATCCGGATACGCGACGCACGTCTCCGCCAGCTCCCGCAGCTCGGCAGGCAGACAGCCGGCAACGCGGCGCTTCAGCTGCGAGCTCCCGCCGATGGCGTTCTCGCACGCGATGACATGAAGCGGCGACCGGTTGCCGGCACGCAGCCTGCGCGTGATGCCTGCCGCAATCGATTCGGCGATATGCTCCAGCGCCGCAACCCCGACGGCCGTCGTCACGAGATCCGCTTCGGAGACCGCTTGGGCCACGGCGTCCTTATGGCCGATGCCGACGGCCGTCACGTTGCGCACGACGGCCGTTTCCTCCGCTTCGCCGGCCAGCGTAACGGTATAGCGCTTGTGCTGTCGAAGCAGCTGCACCTTCTTTTCGTTGCGGGCGACAAATGTCACCTCGAATCCGGAATCCGACAGCAGCAGCCCGATAAATCCTCTCCCGATATTGCCTGCGCCGAAATGTACCGCCTTCATCGCCTTCAGCCTCCTTTGCGCTTCTCGCCGGATTGTTTTATCAGAAAATTCTGAAATTTATAGATGCAGCAAGACAGAGCGCCGGAGCGCCCGCCTTGCCTGACCGTTCACGCCAGGCCGATCCCTTCTCCCGCCAGCAGCTTGTCGAAGTCGACATCCGCCAGCGAATCCGCAAAGCGGTACAGCTCCGAGTCGTCGAACGTCATAAACTTCGTCAGCGGGTTCGGCACGACAATCGTCGGGATGCCCGTCGCCGCCGCCGCTCTTGCCCCGTTCGGCGAGTCCTCGACGGCGACCGCCTCATGCGGCTCTACTCCGAGCCCTTTCAGCGCCTGCACATATAACGCGGGATCCGGCTTGACCCGGACAACGTCGTCGGCCGTGCATATCGCGTCGAAATAATCGGCAATGCCCAGCGTCTGCATATGCTTGTCGATCCAGGCACGCTCCGAGCTCGTCGCCAGGCCGATCCCCAGTCCCGCCGCCTTCGCGCGCCTGAGCAGCTCCGCAACGCCCTCGCGCATTTGCTCCCGGGCCATAAGCTTGCCGTGCTCCTCCCGAATTTGCTGCCGGAACGCCTCCTTGTCGATGGGAACCTTGAATTCGGTAATCAAAAACTCGTAAGGATCAAACGCATCCAGGCTCGTGCCGACGCATTTCGAATATTGCTCCAGCGTCAGTTCGGCGCCATATCGCGTGTAGGCGTCCCGCAACGCGTAATACCACGGGCTCTCCGTGTCGATAATCGTCCCGTCAAAATCAAATATAACCGCTTTGAGCAAGGCCGTTCTCTCCCTTCCATATGACCGTTAGTGTGAATTATGTTAACAAAACCGTAACACTTTTCAAAAAGATCCGTCAAGGCGTCCGAAGCGGCTGCAACCGCAACCATTCCGGATCGGACCGGCGCCGCAACCAAGCTTCGTTCCTTGCGCCTCGGCCGGTTATGCGCTTTCAGGAAGACGTTTTCAATTTTCAGAAATTTTTTTTGTAAAGAAGAAGCGCCGTACAAGGACCGGCGCTTCCTGGAAACGGTCTGCCATGCAGGCGTTCCCGGTTTCGTTTTACTTGCGGTGCATTTTGAACTCGAGAAACAAATCGTTGTAGCGGGACAGCATTCGTGCCCCCAAATTATCGTACACTTCCAGCCTCGCAGTCAGCTCCTCGTCGGGATAAAACCGCTCGTCGCCGGAGATGTCCTCCGGAAGCAGCTGAAGCGCCTCCCGATTCGGCGTCGAGTAGCCGACATATTCCGCATTTTGCGCCGCCACCTCGGGATCGAGCATAAAATTAATAAATTGATGCGCCCCCTCCACGTTGCGGGCCGTCTTCGGAATAACCATATTGTCGAACCACAGATTCGAGCCTTCCTGCGGGACGACGTAATCCAGCTCCTCGTTCTCGGACATAATTTCCGACGCGTCTCCGGACCAGACAAGACCCGCCGCCGCTTCTCCGTTCGCCATCAGCATCTTGATCTCGTCTCCGACGATCGCCTTCACGTTCGGGGTCAGCGTCCGCAGCTTGGCCAGCGCCTCTTGCAAATGCGCATCGTCCGTGTCGTTGAGAGAGTAACCGAGACTGTTCAGCCCCATGCCGATCACCTCGCGCGCACCGTCGAGCAGCAGCACCTTGTTGCGCAGACTTTCGTCCCACAGATCGTCCCAGCTATCGAAGGTCAGGTCTCCCGCCAGCTCCGGATGAAACACGATGCCGACCGTCCCCCAGAAATACGGAACCGAATAGGCATTGTCCGGATCGAAGCTCAAGTGCATAAACCGCTCGTCGATATGCTTCATGTTGGGCAGTTTGTCGTGGTCCAGCTTTAGCAGCAGCCCATCCTCCTTCATCTTGCTGATCGCGTATTCCGAAGGAATGCTGACGTCGAACGTCGCGCCGCCTTGCGAAATTTTCGTCATCATCGCTTCGTTGGAATCGAACGTCTGGTAGATGACCTTCAGCCCGCTCTCCTCCTCGAAGCGCTCGATCAGCTCGGGATCGATGTAATCGCCCCAATTGTAAATCGTCAGCGTGTCGGAGCCGGAATAACCTTCGCTGGAATTCAAATATGCCGTCAAATATATCAACAGCAAGGCGGAGGCGACAACGGCGCCAAGCAGCTTGACCAACTGGCTCATGCGTCCGCCCTCCTTCCGGCCGCCGGCCTGACGTTCCTTCTGTTAATGAAGTAATAGCCGATGACCAGCACAATCGTAAACAGGAAAATAAGCGTCGACAGCGCATTGATCGACAGCGACACGCCCTGCCGCGCGCGGGAATAAATTTCGACCGACAGCGTCGAGAAGCCGTTGCCCGTTACGAAGAAGGTGACCGCAAAGTCGTCGAGCGAATAGGTCAGCGCCATAAAAAATCCGGCGAATATGCCCGGCTTGATATAAGGCATAATGACTTTGGACAAGACGCCCCACGTGCCGGCGCCCAGGTCGCGGGCCGCGTCGATCAGCGTCGGACTCATTTCCTGCAGCTTCGGCAAAACCATGATGACGACGATCGGTACGCTGAAGGCGATGTGCGACAGCAGCACGGAAACGAAGCCGAGCTGGATGCCCGCGATCGTAAACAAAATAAGAAACGAAGCGCCGATAATGACGTCCGGACTGACGATCAGCACGTTGTTCAGCGTCAGCAGCGTTCCTTTGGGACGAATGCTTCGAATATAGTGGATGCCGATGGCGCCGAAGACGCCGAGCACGGTCGATATCGCCGCGGACAGCAGCGCTATGACGAACGTGTTCAGCACGATGATAAGCAGCCGCGTATCCTGCAGCACTTCTCCGTAGTGCTCCCACGTAAAACCTTCGAACGCCCGCATCGTGCCGCCGCTGTTGAAGGAATAAAACACCAGATAAGCGATCGGCGCGTACAAAATCGCGAAGACGGCAATCAGATACAGGTTGGACAGCTTAAACTTATTTGCGGACAATGTCGATCAGCCCCCGCTTTCTGTTGCCGGTCAGCACCATAAGGGCAGCCATGGCAATAATAAGAAATACGGCGATAGTCGCGCCCATGCCCCAGTCCTGCGTCACGAGAAAATGCTGCTCGATCGCCGTGCCGAGCGTAATGACCCGGTTGCCGGCAATCAGCCGCGTAATCATGAACAGCGACAGCGCCGGAATAAATACCGCCATGCAGCCCGCCTTTACGCCGTCCAGCGTCAGCGGAAAGACGACCCTCCGGAACGTCATCCACGGCGAAGCGCCGAGATCGCGGGCGGCGTCCACAAGCGTAGGATTCATTTTCTCCAAGGCGTTGTAGACGGGCAGCACCATAAACGGAATAAAGATATATACCGACACGAATACGAAGCTGAAATCGGTAAACAGCAGCTGGCGCTGTCCGATGCCCGTCGCCTCCAGCACCGCGTTGACGAACCCGTGCGTGCCGAACAGGCCGATGAACGCGTAAGCTTTCAGCAGCAGATTGATCCAGCTGGGCAATATGATGAGCAGCAGCCACAGTCCTTTATGCTTCGTGCGCGTCAGCAAATACGCCGTCGGATAAGCGATCAGCAGCGAAAAGGCCGTGATGAGAAAAGCGTACCAGAACGAGCTGAGCGTCATCCGCAAATAGACCGGCGTAAAAAATTTCGCGTAGTTGTCCAGCGTGAACCGGCCTTCCACGTCAAAAAACGAATAATATACGATAAGAGCGATCGGAGCGCAGACGAACAAGACGATCCACAGCATGTACGGGACTAGGTACAGATTGCGCGCTCTAGCTTCCATGTCCGCCCTCACCGCCTCCGCCGGCCGGATGGCCGCCGACCTGTCCGTACGATTCCAGCCGCTTGTCGAACTCCTCTTCCGTTTCGCCGATGCGCATGACGTGAATCGCCTCCGGGTCGAAGCGAAGACCGATCGTCTCCCCAACGTTCGCCTTGCGGGTGGAATGGACAAGCCATTCGTTGCCCGCGCCGTCGTAGCAGCTGATTTCGTAATGCACGCCGCGGAACAGCTGCGTATCTACCTTCACCTGGAGCAGTCCCTGCTCTTTGTCGGTAATTTCCAAGTCCTCCGGCCGAATGACGACGTCGACCTGCTCATCCGGTCTCAGCCCCCGGTCGACGCAAGCGAAGACGCGTCCCGCGAATTCCACTTCGTAGTCGCGCAGCATGCGCCCTTTCACGATATTGGATTCCCCGATAAAGTCGGCCACAAACCGGTTGATCGGCTCGTCGTAAATGTCCGTCGGCGTGCCGGACTGCTGGATGACGCCCTTGTCCAGGACAAAAATCTCGTCCGACATGGCCAGCGCCTCCTCCTGGTCGTGCGTGACGAACACGAACGTAATGCCCAGCCGGCGCTGCAGCTCCCTCAGCTCGTATTGCATCTCCGTGCGCAGCTTCAGATCAAGCGCGGACAGCGGTTCGTCCAGCAGCAAAATTTCCGGCTCGTTGACGATCGCCCGCGCAATGGCGACGCGCTGGCGCTGGCCGCCGGACATTTCGTTGATCTCGCGGGTTTCGTAACCGCTCAGGTTGACGAAGCGAAGCGCCTCCGTCACCTTTTCCGCGATTGCGCCGGACTTCATCCCTTTAATGCGCAGGCCGAAGGCGACGTTCTCGAATACGTTCAGGTGCGGAAACAGCGCGTAATCCTGAAACACCGTATTCACTTGCCGCTCGTTCGGCGGCACCTTGTTGATCTTTTTCCCTTTAAAATAAATATGGCCCTCCGTCGGCTCGGCAAATCCGGCGATCAGCCTGAGAATCGTCGTTTTGCCGCAGCCCGAAGGCCCCAGCAGCGTATAAAATTTGCCGCGCTCCAGCTCGAAGCTGACGTTTTTCAAAACGGCGGGCTCATGAACGCTGTATTGCTTGGTCACTTGCTCGAAGCGAATAATCGTCTCTTCCGGCATCCCCATATCTCCTTTGGCTAACTGCTGAGCATCCCGCCGGAAGCGTTCTTCGTCTTTCTGCGATGGCCTCGAGGCTTGCAAAGAAGAGCCCGCCCGCATTCCCGTGCGTGATTTTTCCATAGTGATTATACAGCATCCGTCCAAAAGGGCAATAGCGAATTTGCGAGCGCCTCCGGCGCCGGCCATGGCAGCCGACTGTCCACCGCCCTCGGGACGTCCGCCGCAACTCGCCGTAAGCAGCAAGATCAGCGTTTCAATTGTCCCTCTCCTGCCGTCGGGCGTTGCAGCGTTTCTCCCCTGCCGCCGGCGAGCTCCAAGTAACAAGCACTGCAGCATCGCAGGCAACCCCGTCGGAGCGCTGTAAGGAACACAATCCGCATTGCATCGCCCTCCCCAAAAAATAAAAAGCTGCCCCCGAGGTCAATAAACCTCGAAGGCAGCCCCTGCTGCTTCCGCTGCAGTTTTATGCCATTATGCCTCCGCAGCAGCTTCCATGCCGCCCCCGGCGTTGCCGCGGCGATGACTGGCGATGAAATACGCCAGCGTCAAGGCCGCAAAGACGGCGGCAAAGATGCCGAGCGCCCCGGCCTGCGTCCACATCGCGGAGGAATCGCCGCTCGATATGACGTCCTTCAATCCGGCTACGGAGTAAGTCATCGGCAGCCAAGGCGTTACGTGCTGCATCCACTCCGGAATGAGCTCCAGCGGGAAGGTGCCGGCCGAGCTGGTCAACTGCAGAATCAGCAGCACGATCGCAACGAACCGCCCCGGATTGCCCATCGTCGTGACAAAAAATTGAATCAGCATCATGAACGTTGCGCTCGTGATGATCGAGAACAACACGAACAACGGAAGATTTTGCACCTCCAGCTTAAGCAGCCATAGCAGCGCCGCATCCGCGATCAGCGCCTGGGCCACGCCGACCGTCATCATCGTAAGCGCCTTGCTCCAGAACCAGCTCCAGCCGTTTGCCGGCATGGTTGCCGGCTCGCGCACCGTGTAGACGATCGTCAACAGCAGCGCGCCTACATATAAGCCGAGCGACAAGAAATAAGGAGCAAAGCCCGTGCCATAGTTCGGAACCTCATGAATCCGTTCGACGTCCAGATGGACGGGATCGGCAAACATATCCGTCATCTCATCCGTTAAATTCAGCTCCGCCGTTTGCTTGGAGGCGTCGCTCAATTTATCGGACAGCTCGCGGGATCCGCTGTCCAGCTCGAGCAAGCCCGAAGCGATTTGAGATGCGCCGTCTGCCAGCTCTCTGGAGCCGGAGGTCAGCGATCCGACCGAATCGTTCAGCTTGCCCAGACCTGCCGCCAGTTCCCCGGCGCCCTCATCCAGCTTGCCGGCGCCAGCTGCCAGGCTTGCGGCTCCGCCGTGCGCTTCCTTCAGCTTGGCTTCTAAAGTATTTGCGCCTTCTCCCAGCTTGTTCAGTCCTTGTTCAAGCGAAGAGGCGCCTTGGGCCAGTTCGGTTTGGCCCGCCGAAGCGGCGGCGAGTCCTTCCGACAAGCCTTTGCCGGCCTTGAGCAGCGACTGAAATGGCTCCGATGCGGCCAGCTCGGGGTTAGCGGCGGCCAATTGCTCCAGGCCGGCGGCCAATTGTCCGGCTCCCGCCTCCAATTGAGCGGAGCCTTCCGCCGCCGAAGCCAAGCCCGCCGCCAGCTTCGACGCGCCTTCCTGCGCGCTGGCGGCTGCGCCGTTCAAAGCGCCGGAAGCGTCCGCAAGCTGTCCGAGTCCGGCCGCCAGCTCCGCAGTCCCTTTGCTCAGCTCGGAGGTTCCTTTGGCGAGCTCGCCTCCCGCTTCATCCAGCTTCGCTGCGCCGTTTTTCAACTCAACCGCGCCGCCCGCGAGCTTGCTCATATTCTCCTGAAGCAGCAACGCGCCGTCCTTCGCCTTGGACGTACCGTCCGCCAGCTGTCCCGCGCCGTCGCTCGCCTGAACGATCCCGTCGGCCGCTTGCTCCAGCTTCTCGAACACCGTCCGGGCGTAGGCTTCCGTCACTTCTTTGTTCAGCATGCCCTTCATTTGCTCGACGGCCGTATTGCCGATCTGCGAAGCCAAAAAGTTAAAGCTTTCGTTCGGCAAATAAACAAGCTTGGCCGCCTCCGGCTTATCCGATGTCAGCGAAGTCGTTTTCGCCGAAAAATCGGCCGGTATTTCGATCGCCATATAATATTTGTTGCTTTGAAGCCCGTCCATCGCTTCTTCCATGCTGACGAACGACCAGTTGAACTTCCGGTTTTCCTTTAGCTTTTCCTCGAAATCTTTGCCGATATGCATCTGTTCCCCTTGAAACTCGGTGCCTTCGTCCGAATTGACGACCGCGACCGGCAGCTCCTCCAGCCTGTCGTACGGATCCCAGAACGCGCCGAGAAACATCGCCGTGTACATAACCGGAACGGTCAGGATCGCGACCAGCGGAATCAGCACTTTTTTGTTGCGTACGATATTCGCCAGCTCTTTGCCGTATTGTTTCAAACCGTTTAACCGCATCATCTCTCCACTTCCTTCTATATTTCAAGATTCTGTTCAAACCATCGCACGATCTTCATCATCCATGTCCGCCATTCATCGACACACTGCACAGAACGAAATGACCAAATTGTCCATATGGTCATTTTAGGCCAAAAGAAAACGGCTAATGCCGTTTGCATTTCCCGCCCGACAGCGTTCCGCCATTCTCTCTTTACGGCACCGCCAGTCCGCGTTCCAAATAAAAGCGAAGCCAGCCTGCCACCTGCTCCTTGCCGAGCGGTTCATGCGCATAGTTCCAGTCGACCGTCAGCGCCATATACAGCTTCAGCATGACAAAGGCGGTCATTTCCGGCTCGCACGGCTTGATTTCGCCCTTGTCGACAGCCTGCCGAACCTTCTGGGCAATATAGCCGACGATGGCCCGCTCCATCTGCTGCAAGCCTTCCACCGCCATCGGCGTGCCGATTTCCTTGACCTCCTGCGACAGCTTCAGCGCCAGCTGATGCTCTTCGCGAAAGTCGAGCACCTGTTCCAAAGCGGCGCTCAAATTTTCGAAAAAATGACGTCCGGGATCGACAACCGCTTCCGCCGCCCGCTTCAGCTCGCCGATCAGCCGGTTCATAATTTCCTGAAACAGCTCCTCTTTATTGGTGAAAAAGGTGTAGATCGTCCCTTTCCCGACATTGGCGATCTTGGCTACGCCGTCCATCGTCGTCGCCTTGTAGCCGAACATGGCAAACGATTTGGCCGCCGCCTCCACGATTTGCGTTCTTCGGTCCGCCGCCATACTCTCACCTCCCGTTCCGAATTCATGCATAACCACTCTCAAAAACTGACCAAAATACTAATTCGGTCAATCAGTCTGAACTCATATTACCACCGTCTCGCCTCTCCGTCAATCCGCGCCGATCCCCGCTATGTGACTTGGACGGAACGAAGCGATATAATAAAGAAATCGAACGCCAATACTTGCCGCCTCGGCGAACAGCCTGGGCCAATCGACGCAAAGGAGCGAACCCGCCATGAATTACAAGGAAATTAACACGATCGAACAGTGGACCGAAGCTTTCGAAGGCTCCGGCGAACGGCCGGTGGTGCTGTTCAAGCACAGTACGACTTGTCCCGTCAGCGCCAACGCCCACGAAGAGTTTACCCGTTACTTAAGCGGAGAGCCTCGCGGCGACGTCGACTATTTGCTGGTCAAGGTAATCGAATCCCGTCCCGTTTCCAACCGGATTGCCGAAGATACGGGCGTGAAGCACGAATCGCCGCAAATCATTTTCGTCCAGGACAAAAAGAAAGTGTGGACCGCCTCGCATTGGTCCGTAACCAAGGCGCACATGAGCGCAGTCCTCGACTAATTCCGTTTACGGCGGCGGCGGCGTGGCCTCAAGCCTTTGGGCCGCATAAGACCCGCGCCGCGGCCGTTGCGAATCCGAATCGCCGTCCCCGCAAGGCCCATGCCCTCAGGGGACGGCTTTTTGGCGTTCGCCCTCCTCCCATCGTCCCCTCGTTTTCGACATGTCCGGCAATATCTGCAAGAACTACTTCGCCCGCTTTTCCATGCCCAAAGAGCTAGACCGTCTAGTGCTATCCCCGGCGAAAGGTTGCATCATTCAGCCCATTCTCAATAACGAATAGTTATGGTTATCTAAGAATGTCGGAATTCATCGATTTGGGAGGAAAAGTTTCATGAAACGTTATATGCTGCTTACCGTCTTGGCCGCATGGCTGCTGGCGATCGCCGTATTGCCCGCCGCCGCTTACGGGCAAGGCTCCGCGGCGGCCGTTGCGGGCGTATTTACCGATACGAAAGGCCACTGGGCCGAAGCAACCATCAACGAGATGGTCGCAAAGGGCATTTTGGAAGGGTTTCCGGACGGCACGTTCCGGCCGCAAGAACCGGTCAAGGTCGACCAGTTCGTCAAAATGCTCATTTTATCCTATACCGATCTTCACAAGGACGGGTCCCGGAGCTGGAACACCGGCTTTCTGAACGCTCTGAGTCCGGAGAACCAGGCGATCCTGAAGCAGGACTACCGCTACTTCAACTTCAAGCCGAGCACGTCCGGCTATTGGGCGAAGGAATTTATCGACATCGCCAGCGACCTCCATTTTATGAACAAAAGCCGCTACTCCGACTTTCAAGCCGATATGACCCGTGAAAACGTAGCCGAGATCGTCTATTACACGCTTCAGGAAACGGAGTTTCTCGAGGACAGCCAATTCGGTCAAAAGATGGCGCAATCGTTCGGCGACATCTACGGCGCTTCGGAGCGCGAACAGAAGTTTATAGCGGAAGTGCTGGTCAAGGGCATTATGGAAGGCCATCCGACCGGATTTTTTGGCGTAGGGGAAAAGGTTACCCGCGCCCAGGCGCTCGTCATCCTGAACCGGCTGACCGACAAGTCGAAGCGCATCCGGATTCAAGTGTCGCCGGACAATCTGGAGCGGGCCGTTCCGACGGCCGCCGGCGGTCAGAAAATCGTAGTGTTTCCCGACAAGCGGATGTGGGACGCCTACGAGCTGCTGGACGACATCGGCCAGCTGAGAGGCTCCAACCACGACTTGTTCGACACGACGCTCCGCCTGTACAAAAACAAGGAGGAAAAAGACGCCGTTCAAGCCAGCGCCGCAGGCTCGTCCGGCGGCGCGACGGAGGAAGCCGCCCTATGGCTCGATCCGCAATACAACACGTACGGCATTACGATCCGTTTGCGCGAGGGCGCCTATGCGCGCAACCAGGAGGCGGTCGAGCAATTCGCCAACTACCTGTTCGGCCATAACGGCAGCGCCTTCCATCAGCTGTTTGGCGATATTTGCGGCCAGGTGGAGCGAGGCCAAGCGGTAACGACCCGCCACCAGGTCATCGGAAACGACAACGTTAACATCTTAATCGACGCCAAAGCGAAAACCGTCATCTTCTCCATCGCGGCCAAACGCGCGTAACCCGGTTTTTCCGCCAACGGCAGCGGAAAGCTCCAGAGGACCGCTTGCGGTCCGGCTGGAGTTTTCTTTGTTGCCGGCATTTCGACAGGCGGCAGCTAAGCCGCCGCTCGGGTATGGAGCCGCGCTCCGATCGAAGCCCCGCTCCTGTCGTCTACAGCACCGTTTTCGCCCGGTTGCAGTTCAGCCTGTACGTTCTCCCGTATTGCGCGCCGTAATGAATGATGCGCTTGATCATCGTCTGGTCCTGAAGGATCGCGAACGGACAATGGTCCGGCGTCGTATTGACTTCGAGAATCCACGGTCTTAAGGTGCTGTCCAGCGCCACATCCAGTCCGATTTCGCGAATTTTCGGATATCTGCGATGGAGGCGCTTGATCGTTTGAACGCCGATGTCGTCCAGCTGCCTCATCAATTGATCCAGCTGCTGGGGGGTGGCGTGGGGCCGAAGCACCTGCTCCGCCGGCAAAATAGTCCCGCCCTGGCTGCCGTTGGTTACGATTTTGCGCGGATGCGCGATTCTCGCCACGGTGCCCGTCGTCTCCCAGCCGCCGCCGGGCGCCTTCTGCACCACGATGCGAAGATCGAACGGCCTGCCTTCATAACGGAGCAGATGAATCCCCTTTTGCGTCAAATAGCTTTTTCCTTTGGTAGCCCGGTAAATCGAACGGTAGAGAGAATAGAATCTGGCAAACGATTTGCGCAAGCTGCCCAGCTGATAGGAATAGATCCATCCTCCCTCTCTCGCCGTTCTTTCCACCCGCATGACTCCTCTGCCCAACGAGCCGTTTTGGGGCTTCACGTAAACCATCCCGTAATTTCTCAACATTGCAAACAAAGTCAGTCTGTTCAACCTTTGGGTTAACGGAATATAGGTCCTCAGCCTTTCATCGCCTAACAATACGTTCGTTTTCGCCCACTTGTCCGACACGCGATAGCCTTTGCTGCTCAAGGTTCCTTTGCGGCGACGCATTCGATTCTCACATCCTTTTATACTCTGTAAATCTCACTACTATTACTACTATACGAAAGAATAGCGAAAGCGCTGTAGGCCGGTATCGTCATAACGGCACCTTCCGCTAATCGGCACATATTCTTAAGTATCGGCGCCATCGAATAAGCTGCCGGGCGGCCGCCCGGATCGGAATAAGGAGGCCATTCGACCGGAATGAATGAACATGACGGGCTGCATGAGGCTCTGCAACATACGCTTAGACTCCATCCCTGGTATGAAGATCTGCTGAAAGAGCATGGCATCCGGCTGCCGGCTGCCGGCGGCATACGACTGGAGGAGCTTCCGCTCATGACGGCGGAAACGCTCGAACGATTCTATTATTCCCAGTCTCCGAGGGAGGAGCCGGGATTGTCGGTCTACAGAACGTCCGGCACGTCGACGGGCGTCCGCAAGGCGATCTATTATTCCGAGGAAGACGACATTCGTTATGTGGAAGCGAAGACGGCCAGCTTTCGCGGGTGGCTCCGCGGCAGCCTGTCCGGCGGCAGAGCGCTGGCGGACCTCGGCACCGGCCATGCCGCCTCCACCGCGCTGCGCATCTTCGATGAGCTGGGCATGGAAGGCGAGGCGATCGACTTCGCCTCCCCGATCGAGCAGCATATCCGCAAGCTGCTCGACTTTCGGCCCGATTTGCTGTATACGATGCCGTCGATTTTGGAGGCGATAGCCCATGCGGAGCCGGATCCCCGCTCGTTCGGGCTGAAGCGGATCATCCTCGTCGGGGAAATCGCGTCGGCCGCCTGGCAGGCCAATATCGCTGCCCGCTTCGGCTTGAGACGCCGGGATCTGCTCGATACGTACGGCTCGATCGAGATCGGGGCGATGGCCGCTTACGACCATGATCTCGGCATGTATGTGCTGGCAGATGGGCTGTACGGAGAGGCGCTTCCCGCCGAGCGGATAGACGGCGGTCTGGAGCCTTTGAGGGCCGACGAAGGCGTTCTTGTGCTCACTTCGACGGTACGCAAGCTGTTCCCGGCCATCCGCTTCGTCACTTACGACGTGGTGAGGGACTTCGGCATCCGGGTGTGCGGCGGCAAGGCCCGGTACGTCTTCTCCGGCATTGTGAAACGGATCGGCAAAGAGCTGAAGCACGGCGAAAAAATCAGCTTGTACGACATCGAGGAAGCCGTCAGCCGGCATGTGAAGGACGCCGCCGTGCGCGTGATGGCGCGGGACAATCGATTGACCGTCTTCGTCGGCAGCCGACATGCGGACGACGCCATGCTCCAGGCGGTGCGGCGCGAATTGGAGATCAGCATCGCCGAGATCGGCAAGATGATCGAAGGCGGACTGCTGCGGGGCATTGAGGTGATCCGGCTGGAGGATGCCGCAAGGCTGCCCTCCGGTACGGTCAAATCCAAAAAGATATATCCGTGAGAGGTGTTGTTCGAATGGATCAAGGTTGGCTGGGCGCAATCGGCAACACCCCGCTTGTACCGCTGAAGAAGCTGTTTCCCCGAGAAGAAACCGGCCTGACCGTTTATGCGAAGCTGGAGCTAATGAATCCGGGCGGCAGCGCCAAGGACCGTCCGGCCTGGCGCATGCTCAGAAGCGCATGGCAGGAAGGGCGGATCGGGCCTGGCTCCGTCGTCGTCGAGTCCAGCTCCGGCAATATGGCGATCAGCCTGGCCGCCATTTGTTCCTATCTGGGCATGAAATTTATAAGCGTCGTCGATCCGCGAACGGCGGCGCACAATATCCGCATCATGCGGGCGTATGGCGCCGACGTATCGCCGGTCACCGAACCCGACCCGGAAACGGGCGAATTTTTGCCCGCCCGGCTGTCCAGGGTCCGTCAGCTGCTGAACGACATTCCGGGAAGCTACTGGCCGAACCAATATGAGAGCGAGCATAACGTCATGGCTCATTACGAAGGAACGATGCCCGAAATTGAGGCCGCGCTGGAGCGGGTCGACTTCGTCGCGGGGGGCGTCAGCACCTGCGGCACGATGCTGGGCTGCGCCAACTATATACGGGACTGTGGGCTGGACGCCAAAGTCATCGCGGTCGATGCGGTCGGCAGCGTTATTTTCGGAGGGGAGAAAGGCCCCCGTCTGTTTCCCGGATTGGGCGCCGGCATCGTCCCTCCCTTCGGCCGCAGCCGGTTTATGGACTATGCGGTGCAGGTTTCCGACCGCGACATGGCCATCGGATGCAGGCGTCTCGTGCGCGAAGAAGCGATATTGGCCGGCCCGTCCTCCGGCGCGGTCATCTCGGCGCTGACCGCCTTGCGGCACCGATTGCCGAAGGACTCGGTATGCGTCGTTATCCTCCATGACCGCGGAGACCGGTACATGGATACCGTCTACAACGACGAATGGATCCGGGAGCAGTTCGGTGCCGAAGCGCTGTCATGACCAAAGCGGCGGCTCCATCGTGAAGCCTGATGGATGGTGCCCGGGATGCATCATAGCGGCAAAAAAACAATTTGGGCGGAAGCGCCGGAAGGAGCGTCACCTTGCTGTACTTGGGAGAAGAGCATATCAGACAAATCGGCTTCCAGTGGGAGGAGCTCGTCGATTGCATCGAAACCGCGGTGTCGGCGATAGACGCCGGAGATTGCGTTCAACCGCTCAAGCCTTATTTGCGCTACCGTAATCCGCGCAATCGCATGATCGCCATGCCGGCTTATGTCGGCGGACCGATTCATTCCGCAGGCTTGAAATGGATTGCCAGCTTTCCCGGTAATCTGGACCACGGCCTGCCGCGAGCCCACAGCGTCACCATTCTGAACGACGCCGACACGGGCCGGCCGACCGCAATGATCAATACCGCGCTCGTCAGCGCCGCGAGAACGGCTGCCGTAAGCGGCTTGATGCTCCGGCATTGGCTGGCGGCCAAATCCCCCTCTTTCCGCCTGCGCGTCGGCATTATCGGCTGGGGGCCGGTCGGCCGCCTGCACGCCGATATGTGCCGGCGGTTGTACGGGGACCGGACCGACTTCTTGTATGCTTTCGATATTCGCGGCGTCAAGGAGGACGTCTTCGAGGATGCCGGCGCCGGTGTGCCGTTTCGCACGGCCGGCAGCTGGCAAGAGCTGTATGCGGCATGCAATATCGTCATGACGTGCACCGTCAGCGACGACCGTTATATCGACCGGCCGCCTTCCCCCGGCTCGCTGCTGCTCGATGTATCGCTGCGCGATTACCGGCTGGAAGCGATCCGGCGCATTTCCGCCGTCGTCGTGGACGATTGGAACGAGGTTTGCCGCGAAAATACCGACATCGAGCTGCTTCATCTGCATAACGGCCTGGCCAAATCCGGCACCATCGCCTTAACCGACGTCGTTTGCCGCCAGGCGCTGAGCCGCCTGGACGAAACGGAACCGGTGCTGTTTTGCCCCATGGGCATGGCATCCTTTGACATTGCGGCAGCCGCATGGTACGCCCGCCAGGCCGCCGCGCGCGGGATCGGCATGACGCTCTCCTAGCAAGCGAAGCGAGGCCGCTTGCCGCCGACCCATACGCCGCTTATCGCCGACTCATGCGCCGCTTGTCGACGACTCACGCGGCGCCTGTCGCCGACTTATGCGCCGCTTGCCGATTGGCGGTCCTCTGCCCAACGCCGTAACTCTAACGGAACCTAAAGACGTTATTTGGCCGAAAACGCCGCTTCCTATTTTTTAAGGAATCTCAGAGCGCTTATTGGGTTGAATTTTAGCAAAAACGTGCCTTCAACAGACAAATAGCGGCGTTCAGTTCCGTTAGAAAATAAAATGGCCGTTTTTTTCTTTAATAACGTCTCTGGGTTCCGTTAGAATTCCCTTTACCCGCCAAGCTTCCTTCCCGACCGTCAACCCGCGCCATCGACATTTGCTTCCGGCTAGTGACGGCTATGGCTCGCCGTCACGCCGCTAAGCAGCATTCCCACTGTCTCGGTCGCTTTTACACAGATCGGCCGCCTTCACACTGTCTTTGTCACTTTCACGCTATCCAGCCCCCTTCTGTCCCGGTCGCCTTTCGCCAGCTCGGCCACCTTCACACACAGCTCAGCCTCCTTCATGCCAGTTCGGCCTCCTTCACGCCAGCCCAGCCTCCTTCAACACTGTCTCGGTCACTTTCACGCCAGCTTAGCCCCCGTCAAACTGTCTCAGTCGCCTTCGCGAAATCGGCCGCCGTCATATCGTTCGGACCGCATGCGCGCGAGATCATCGCGAGACGAGAACGGCGTGAGATAAGATCGGCGCGCGAATGCGAAAGACATAGCGTCATTTGACGGGTCAAATGCCTTGGCGTATATTAAATTTGTTACAATTCCATTTCACCCAATCCATTTGCGGCGGCGCTGCGGCCATGGAGGATACCGTTATGAACATAGACGAAACGATGAAACTCGAAAATCAAATCTGCTTTACCATATACGCCTGCTCGCGCGAAATTACGAAACTGTACCGCCCGCTGCTGCAGGAGCTGGGCTTGACCTATACGCAATATGTAACGATGCTTGCCTTGTGGGAGCGGGACAACGTAACGGTCAGCGAGCTGGGCGCCAGGCTGTACCTCGATTCCGGCACGCTCACGCCGCTGCTGAAGAAGCTGGAGTCCGCCGGGCTGGTGGCGCGCAGACGGGACCGCAAGGACGAGCGCAACGTCCTGGTCTCGCTGACGGAAGCCGGCCGAGCCTTGCGCGCCAAAGCGGCCGAAATTCCGGACAAGCTGCTGTGCCGGCTGGACGCGACTCCGGAGGAGGGAGCCGCCTTGCTGTCGATGATGAACGGCGTGCTTCGCCGCGTCCGGCAAACCGGCGCCGAATAGTCCGACGCCCTTCACGGCATCCGTTATGCCTCTCCCTCCGGAAGCCCCGCCTCTCTCTTCCCGTTCATATCGCGGCGTGCCGCAATTTGAAACCGGGGTCATTGGCTTCCGGCCAAATCGTTATGGTAATATTATTAACGATATCATTCGGATACGTGGCAAGAGGAGGAAATTGCGCAATGATAAGAAACCCATTTCGTTTCGGCACCGCGCTCATTCTAATGGCCGTGCTGCTGATCGCGGCAGGCTGCGGCGTCGACCAGGGCAAGCCCGGCGGCGCGCAAGGCTCGTCCGGGGGAGGTGGCCAAGCGACCGCGACACCGGTTCCGACGCCTTCCCCGACGCCGCAGCCGTCGCCCGAACCTTCCCCGTCGCCGTCGCCTGAAAATGACGGTCCGGAGCTTCTTGATTCGGACAAGCACCCCGAAATCACGATCGAAATGAGCAACGGCGGCATCATTAAAGTCGAACTGTATCCCGAAGTGGCGCCCAATACGGTCAACAACTTCATATCGCTAGTAGAGCAGCAGTTTTACGACGGCCTTATGTTCCATCGCGTCATCCCCGGCTTCATGATTCAGGGAGGCGATCCGGACGCAACGGGCATGGGCGGTCCCGGCTATTCCATTCCCGGCGAATTTACGGCCAACGGCTTCGAAAATAAGCTGAAGCATACCCGCGGGGTCATCTCCATGGCCCGGTCGGGGAACCCGGATTCGGCCGGCTCCCAGTTTTTCATCATGGTGGAGGACTACCCGTCGCTCGACAAGCAGTACGCCTCCTTCGGCAAAGTGATCGAGGGCATGGAAGTTGTCGACGAAATTGTCAACCAGAAGACTGACTTGAACGACAAGCCGATCGAAAATCCGCTGACAATGACCAAAGTAACGGTGGACAAAAAAGGAATGACGTTCGAGGAGCCCGTCAAAACGGAGCAATAACGGATAAAAAAGCGTTTCGGCCCAAGGTAATGCGAACAAAGGCCGAATGCTGCATATGAAAAAGGCTGAGCCGCGGTTTGATCCGCAGCCCAGCCTTTTCAAATAGCCTCCGCCTCGGCTTCCCGGGCGCCGGCCAGTCTTTGCAGCGCCGGAAAATCCGGCCGCAGCACCAGGTTTTGCAAAAAGGCCGATCGGCGCGCCCCCGGAAATCTTGCGCGGTTCAAGGCAGCAATAATATCCGCGCCCGTCCCGATGCCGATCCCGTGCCCAAAGTACAAATTGTCGTCCAGCATGATGACGTTTTCGCCTTGCCATTCGGGCGTCGCAGGGTGATGATCCGGATTTTTGAAATACAGCACGTCGCCCGGATAAATGTCGTTTAAGTTATACGTGGTCAATAGGCGGATATCGCGGTCGTATTCCCAGCTTCTTAGAAACAGGTTCTGGAAGTAATAATTAAATACCGCAGGACCGATCGTCTCCAGCACCGCTTTATAAAGCATAATAATGATGGCTCCAGCGCACTCGAACGCATACAGATGGCCGTTCTCGAAAATATCGTTAACGCCGACGGCGGGAGGCACGCCCGGCCTGAGCAAGAAGCCTCCGTCCGGCGTACGTATCCAATATTGCGGATTGCAGCGCGACTTGCTGAACGTGGCAAAGCTTACGTCGCTGGCATACATCGCTTTGGCGGCCGCCACCGTGTTGCTCCTCATCTTCAGTTCGAACAGGAGCGCGTCCAGCGTCGGATACCGGTACAGCACCGGACTTTCCTGTTTTCTGCGAAGAATCTTTTTTTCCAGCTCCGACAGCATGCGAGGATGCAGCTGACTCAGGCTGCCGTCCGAGATTACAAACACGTCGTTTCCCCCAAGCCATGAGTAATGGATTAGGTTATTGTACGCGGGCATGCGCCGATTGGTGAGCCGATATGAAGCAATCGTTCGGCTTCTCCTTCCTGCGGCGCCGGCAGGGCTGGTCCGTCAAGCCGGCAACAGACCGGCCCGAATCAGGCCGTTGCGAATTCCCCGGTCGTCCACATGCGTCGTCACGTAATCGGCGAACGGCAGCAGTTCGGGATGCGAATTGCCCATCGCCACGCCGAAGCCGACATACTCCAGCATTTCCTTGTCGTTCAGACCGTCTCCGAACGCCGCCGCCTGATCGGGCGCCAGCCCCAGCCTCTCCAGCATCGCCGCGATGCCGCGGGCTTTGGAGCCTCCGCCGGGCAGCACGTCCATCGCTTTGTCGTGCCAGCGGATCAGCGTAAAGTCGGGTTTCAGGCTTTCGTACAGCGCCTCATCCCCGCTCTCGCAATGCAGAAACACCTGATAAACGTCGGATTTGCGCCAAAATTCCGGATCGTAGCCGGGCAGCTCGACCTTCAGCGACAATACCGATTCCGTTATAAACGGATCGTCCTCCCGATTCGCATAAAACTCCCGCTCTCCTTCGAACACCAGACCGTGCCCATGCCGGGCGGACAGCTCCACCAGCTTCTCCAAATGCGGCATGGGGATGGCGTTTTGGTAGAGCGTCTCTCCTTTGTACGCCACGTAACCGCCGTTCAGGCTGACGAACGAATCGATGCCGAGCTTGTCCATCAGCGGCCTTATAAAGTAAGGCGCCCTTCCCGTCGCGATAACCGGCTCCACGCCGCGCTCCTTCAGCTCGCGCACCGCCCGAACCGTATCCTCGGGAACTTCCTTCTCCTCATTTACCAACGTGCCGTCAATATCAAAAAATACGATTTTGTAGCTCATGCAGCCGGTCTCTCCCATTCTGTCGGCCCGTATCAACAATGGCCGGGCCTTTATTTATGTCATTAACCTTAATATAAAGAATGGGAGAATGCAACGCCTGCTCCGGTCAAATAACAATTCGGAATTGTGTCCGCAGCCATCCATTGCTATGATCAAAGTACGAGCCCGATTTTAGGGTCATAAGGCATAACGCGACAGGAGGAACCGCCATGCTTCAATCGTCGGCCGCCCCTTTGCCCAGCATGGGCATTTTGCAGTTGAAGGAAGCGGGAAAGGCATTCGCTCTGGAGCGCTTTCCGCCCTCGGCGGAGCTTGCGCCTTTTGTCCGGCATTATTGGTCCGTCATCTGGGATTTGCGGGGTCGCGAGCCGTATAGGCAAGACGTGATCCCCAACCCATGCGTCAATCTGGTCGCGGAGAGCGGCCGCATCGGCCTGTACGGCGCGGCAAGCCGCAAATATACGAAGCGGCTGGAGGGTCAAGGACGCGTCTTCGGAGTCAAATTCAAGCCGGGAGGCTTCTATCCTTATTTCAAGCGTCCTTTGACGGAAATAACCGACGGTGAGGCGGATTTCGCTTCCGTTATGGGCGTCGGCGGATCGGCCTTGACCGAAGCTGTCGCCTCGGCCGTCCCTGTCGCCGATCTCATCGAGCTGACGGAAAAGCTGCTGCTGAGCCGGTTGCCGGAACCGGACGACACGGTCGCTTTCGTCAACGACATCGTCGAATGCGCCAAAGCCCGAATGGATATGACGAAGGTGGAGCAGTTATGCGAGGCTTTCGGCATCCATATTCGCAAGCTGCAGCGGCTGTTCGGGCAATACGTGGGCGTCAGCCCCAAATGGGTTATCCGGCTGTATCGGCTTCAAAACGCGGCGGAAGCGATCGACCGGGGAATCGCCCCCGACTGGAGCCGCATGTCTCAGGAGCTTGGTTATTTCGATCAAGCCCACTTCATCAAAGATTTCAAAACGATCATCGGCGTTACGCCGGATGAATACGGAAGAAAGGGTTGACCTCCTCCTTCCGATGCATTATAGTGGTAAAAAATGAACATTCGGTTATACGGAGAAGCACCCGTAGCGGACGCCCAGCGTCTTGCCTGCGGGTGCTTTTTGTCGTTCTTTCGGACGGACCGAGTGGAAAAGGAGGCATATTTTGCCATGATCAAAAAAGTATGGTTAACCGTGTTCCTGTCGGCCTTCGCCGCCGTTTGGATCGGCGCTTCGGCCGCCTTTGCCGCCCCTTTCGAGTTTTCGCCCACCGCCAAAAACGCCTTCGACAAAATGACGGCTTCGACCGACGAATCCACGGCCAAAAAGCTGAACAAAGCGTATACCGAGCTGAAATCGCTGCAGAAGCAGGAGCTGGATCTCGACGCGGCGACCAACTCCCTCCGCTACGCGAACGAAGAAGCCGAGCTGGCGATCCGCAAGCGGATCAAGGAAATCGGCCAGCGCGAAATTAAAGCCGCCGAAGCCGCGCTGAATGCCGCAAAGAAGCAGCATCAGCCTTTGTTCGACCTGTACGAAGCGCAGAAGAAGCAGCTTAGCGCCGCCAAAAAATTAAAAAACAAATCGCTGACCGAATACTGGAACTGGCAGCTCGATCTGACCAAGATAGCCGTGCAGCTCGCCAAGGACGATATTCGCCGCAAGGAAACGGCATTAAAAAATGTAAAAGCGAAAGCGGCAGCCGACATGAAAAAAATACGCGACATCTTAGCGGCCAACGATGCGACGAAGGTGAAGCTCAAATCGGCCAGAAGCGCGGTCTCCACGACGAGAAAGCGGTTTACGGCGGAGTCGAAGGTGCTGCTGCAGGCCGTCCGCAAGGGAGAACCGTTCGCCGCCCTGAGCAGCTTTAACGGAATGCTCGTCTACCAGAAGCAAATTTTGAAGGACAAAAGCAGTATGCTCGCCCTCGAGCAAAAAATAAAATCCGTCATCGGCCAAGCGGAATCCGCAATTCATCGGCTGTGACGCGGACCTTGCCGGCCGGGGCCGCCGTCTAAGTCCGTTTCATCCGGCGGACGACCAGCCAGACCAGCTCCGCCAGCAGCCCTGCGGCAAAACCTGCCGCCGTCAATCCCAGAAAATTCATAAAACCGGCGAGATCTTCCCAGCCGTTCCGTTCTCCGGAAGTTCTCGCCATCCAGATCAACCCCGCCGCCATGCCGGCGTTGGACAGCAGCCACAGGCGCCGGGCGCCGAGCCAGCCCGAAATGCCGAAGACGAGCGATAGCAGAAACGCCAGCAAAAAGAACCGAAACAGATGCGTGCCGCTCAGCGGCTGTTCCAGCAAACCGAACCGTATTATCCATAGAAGCAAACTCACCAGCAAGGTCGAGCAGCCCGCAATCAGCCACCATTTGCCGCTTCTTGCCTTCGGCAGAAATCGCATGCCAATCATCTCCTGTATTCCGTAATATCGTGACTTCTTATTTAGACGCTTTGCGGCTCTCGTTTGTTTCCCTTCGCCGGTAGGAAGCGAGCGTTTGCAAGGCATTTCGCCCGCCGGCCTGCCAGGCGCCGCTTTCGTCTACGGTGATCAGGGCGCGGGTAATTTTGTTTTTGTAAGAATATCGCCCTTCGCTTGCGCCCGCGAACAGCATGTAGGATAGGATGTTCCCGGCCGCCGCTTCGCCGTATTCCCTCTCCAGGTACGTCCATAGCGGCTTGAACGCCGGGTCAAAGCGCGGCCCGGCCGAAGGTTTCTTTGTCGCCATGTTCGAATTTCTTTCTCCTTTCGTGTTTAATCGCTAAGAAGTGTCCTATGATCAAAAAAACGCCAACGCTTACAGAAACGTAATCTGCAAGCACGGCGCTTCCGTGCGGTTGTACCTATATACGGCAAATTATAGCACGGCCGCTGGTGAAGCGGCAAGCTTCGCCGGGGATGCGCCGTCCGTTTCTCCTTGCAATCCGGGCGGCATTGCGATCATCATTGCCGGTTGATTTTGGGAAGACGGATGTGCTACACTGTTGCTAATTCAAGGAATGGAGGTTGCAGTGTGATAGATTTTATCTGAGTCGAATTTCTGCGCGGCTAATTCATGAACGTCAGCGGATGCCCCTTTCTGGCGGATGCCCGTTGAAACGTTATGCCTATGGCGCCATACTCTGCCTGTGTGCGGAGGACTCAGGATAAGTCTGTCTATGCAACGATATAACCCCTTCCATTGAATGCAACCCGTTCATTCCGTTTGCGGATAACGGGCCGTACGGCGAGCCGCCGCTCGATTTGCGGTTCAAGCCGGGGTTATGGAGACATTCGACGACCGTTTGCGGGATTCGCTCCCGAAGCGTTATATTTCTGATTTCCTCTCGCATATCACTGTGACACAGGCAGCCGTTGCCTGTGTTTTATTTATTGTTGGACATTCTTTGTGGGAGATGATGGATATATGATGGAACAACCAAAACGCAAAGCGATTATCGTCGGCGTTCAGCTGCAGGGGCAGCAGGACTTCGACTATTCCATGGAGGAGCTCCGCAATTTGGCGGACGCCTGCCATATCGAAGTTGTCGGAGAGCTCAGCCAAAAGGCCGAACGCATCAACCCGTCTCATTATATCGGGACGGGCAAGCTGCAGGAGCTGAAGGGGCTGGCGGAAGGACTGGAAGCGGAGACCGTCATTTTCAACGATGAGCTGTCCCCGTCGCAAATCCGGAACCTCGAGGCCGACCTGGAGCGGGTCGTCATCGACCGGACCATTCTCATTCTGGACATTTTTGCGGAACGCGCCAAAACAAAAGAAGCCCAGCTGCAAGTCGAAGTGGCGAGACTGCAGTATACGCTGCCTCGGCTGGTCGGATTGCGGGCCTCCCTTGGCCGCCAGGGCGGCGGATCGGGCCTGCGCAACAGAGGCGCGGGCGAAACGAAGCTGGAGCTCGACCGCCGGAGAATCGAAGACCGGATCGCGGCACTGCAGCAAGAGCTTGAGAAGCTGGTAGCCCGCAGGCAGCTGCAGCGCAAGAAGCGGAAGAAAAACGAAGTCCCTTCCGTCTGTCTCGTCGGCTATACGAACACGGGCAAATCGAGCCTGATGAACGCTATGCTGGAGCTTCACGGCTCCGACGCCGACAAGCATGTATTTGCCCAAAATATGCTGTTCGCCACGCTGGAAACGTCGGTCCGAAGCATCGAGTTGCCGGACAACAAGTCGTTCCTGCTGACGGATACCGTCGGCTTTGTCAGCCAGCTGCCCCATCATCTGGTCAAAGCGTTCCGTTCGACGCTGGAGGAAGTGGCGGAAGCCGATCTTCTCGTCCATGTCGTCGATTATTCCCATCCCGACCGCGAGAAGCTGATCGAGGTGACGAATGACACGCTGCGGGAGCTCGGCGCGGAAGGCATTCCGACCGTTTATGCGTATAACAAATGCGACTTGACGGAGCATGCTTATCCGCAAACGATCGGCGATGCGGTTTATTTGTCCGTCAAGGAAAAAAGCGGTTTGCGCGAGCTGCTGGACCTTATTCGCGAGCATATTTTCAGCGGCTTCGTGCAATGCGAAATTTTGATCCCGTTCAGCCAGGGCCGTCTAGTTTCCTACTTCAACGAAAACGCGCACGTGCTCGATTTGAGCCACGAGCCGGAAGGCACCCGCATGAAGCTGGAATGCAGCCTCGCCGACTTCGAGCGGCACCGCGGCGACGTGACGGTGCTGGAATCTTCGGCGCCGTAAATCATTCATTTTTGCATACGGCCGAGCGTCTCCCCTTGCTGGAGCCGCTCGGCCGTTCGCGTCCCGCCTCTTCGCCGCTCTACACCTCGCCTATCGCGTCTCGCCAATCGTGCCTCGCCACTCGCGTCCCGCCTCTTCGCCGCTCTACACCTCGCCTATCGCGTCTCGCCAATCGTGCCTCGCCACTCGCGTCCCGTCTCTTCGCCGCTCTCCACCTCGTGTCTCGCCACTCGCGTCCCGTCTCTTCGCCGGCTCTCCACCTCGCACCTCGTCTATCGCGTCTCGTCTCTTCGCCTCTCTCCACTTCGCATCTCGCCACTCGCGTCCCGCCTCTTCGCCGATCTCCACCTAGCATCTCCCTCGGCTAATGGACATCAGGGAAGCTTAGCGAGCGAAATTGGCAGGCGACCTGTTTTAATGGACATACGCGCACTTTAGAGGACGATTTGAGTGCTGGAATCAATCTTTTCACGCTTTAAGCTTCTCTCATGACCGTTACAGTCCCGCACTTCCGAATTCAGCCCCCTAAGCTGCGCTGATGTCCGTTAAACTCTCACTGCCGTTACAGCGTCACAAATGATTCGCGGAAGCTGCCGGCGACGCGGCGCAGCTCCTCTTCCAGTTCGCCGAATTTCGAGGTGAGCGTCCAGGCGACCAACTGATAATAATGCGTGCGCGTTTCGACGGTCGTCATCACATACCGAATGGACATACCGTCCACTACGCCGCCGATTACCGACTGGTAGGCGGGCATGCCTTGAATCGTCACGGCATTGGGCCCTTCGATCGTCCGGAAATCGTCCGAATCGACGAAATAGCTTTCCACGAGCCAATAATAATCTTCCAGCGTAATGTCCTCCTCGAAGTCCGCTTTCGGTTCGGCAAGGACAATCAAATACTTTTCCTTGAAAATATTGCCGATCGAAATATCCGCTTCGTCATTGAGGCCTTTCAGCGCCGACCAGCTGTCGTCCGCCGCAATTTGAAACCGGCCGTCCGCGCTACGGAAGACCGCTTCCTCCGGTGGGGCCGACGCTTTCTGAACCAGATGGCCGATGCCGAACGCGGCTCCGACCAACGCGGCCGCCAGCGCGGCGGCGGACGCCGCAATCGCGACGGCCGTCGCCGCCGTACCGGCCGGCTTCAAGTCTTTAACGTTGACCACGTACGTATCCGCCGCCATATCGCCCAGCCGCTGCTTTTTCCTTGTGGCCAGCACGCATATGCCCGCCGGAAGTCCGCCGACCAGCAGCGGATTCGTGTCCACCGCCCGAAGCAGCGTGCGCAGAAGCCCTTTGAGGAAGCCCGGCGCATAACCGTCCTCCCGGACGACCCGGATTCGAAGCAGCAGCTTGCCGATCGTATATCCGCTCATCCCTTCCAGCAGCAAATAGTACAAGAGCCACAACAGGGCAACGGCGCCCAAGCCGTAGCCCACCCACGCATCACGGAAATTAAATGCCGCGAAAACGAGAGCCGTCCAAAACAAGAAATCGATGACCGTGGCCGCCCATCGTTTAAAAAACAATGCGACGCCGTCTCTCTCCACCAGCATTTCGACATGCTTCTTCGGTTCGGGAACGCCATAGCTGCCTGTAAAGCCCGCATGCTCTGCCGGAGTCGGGGAATGATCAAGCGGAGGCAAATTCATCTCGTATCCAGCCCTTTCAGGTCGATTGGTTCATCTTACGCTAATGCTTGCGTTTATAATACGTAATGCCAAGCGCCAGCGCCAGAACGGAGCCTTTAACGATATCCATGGCGTAATACGGCACAGACAGCATAATCAGTCCGTTGCTCAGCAGGCCGATCAGCACCGCGCCGACGAATGTCCCGAAGGCGTTCGGCTTGCCGGCCCCGAGCACGGAAAATCCGATAAACGCCGCCGCCACCGCCTCCATCAAATACGAACCGCCCGAGTTCACCTCGGCGCTCATGACGCGCGCGCCCAGCACGATGCCGCCGACGCACGCAAACAGCGCCGAAAGCAAATAAGCCAGCAGCCGGTATTTGCTGACCGGAATGCCGGACAACTTGGCCGCCTCCGGATTGCCCCCGATCATATACATATAACGGCCATGCTTCGTATAATTCAAAAATAAATGCACGGAAACGACGACGAGGAGCATAATAACAATGATCCAGGTCTCCTTGCCCAAATAGCTGAACGCTTTCGGAATCGTGCCCGTGGCAAAATCGCCGTTCGGCATAATCATGTTTTGCGAGACGGTCGCGCCTCTCGTATAGGTCAGCGCCACTCCCTGGAACACAAACATCGTCGCCAGCGTCATCAGCATATCCTGAACCTTGAATTTGATGACCAAAAAAGCGTTGACCAAGCCGATAACCAAACATAACGCAATCGTAATCGCAATGCCAACCCCCATATTCAAGCCGTGCCAGACGAACATGGAAATAACCAGCGCGTTCGCCACGGAAGCCGTCGAGCCGACCGACAGGTCAAAGCCGCCGACGGCAAGCGACACGGTCAAGCCGATGGCGATGATCGTCGTGATCGCAATCGATCTCAAAATCAAAAGGATATTGGACCCGCTCAAAAAGTTGTCCGACATGACGCTGAAAAAGACGATCAAAAACAAAATCGTAATCAGCGTCCCGTATTTATACAAAAATTCGAAAAAGCTGGAGCTTCTATTTCCTTTCGCCGCTTCGGCAGCCTTCATCGGATTACGCCTCCCGTGCTGTACAGCAATATTTCTTCTTCGCTCGTATTCGCCGTCACGAGCTCCTTCATGACCCGGCCGTCGTACATGACATAGATCCGGTCGGTAATGCCCATCATTTCCGGCAGCTCGCTGGACGCGTAGACGACACATTTGCCTTTGGCGGCCAAGCCGGCTACCAGCTCATAAATGTCGCGCTTCGCGCCGACGTCGACGCCTTTGGTCGGTTCGTCGAATATATAGACGTCGGCGTCGGCCAGCAGCCACTTGCCGATGGCGATTTTTTGCTGATTGCCGCCGGACAGATTACGGACTCTCGCCGATTGATTCGGCGTCTTGACGCCAAGACTGCGGATCATGTCGCCCGCGGCCGCCCGTTCCTTCCTCGACAGCAGCCACGAGGCGAAGCCCGCATATTTGCCAAGCGAAGCGACCGTCAAATTAGCTCCGACCGTTTCGTCCACGAAGACGCCCTCGCGGCGCCGCTCCTCCGGCACGAGCGCGATACCGCTCCGTACAGCGTCATGCGGCGTACCCAGCTTCAGACGCTTGCCGTTCAGCCGTATTTCGCCGGAGAAGGCCGGCTCGGCTCCAAACAGGATGCGGCACAGCTCCGTCTTGCCCGCGCCGACCAGTCCCGCCAAACCGACGATTTCGCCTTTGCGCACTTGAATCGATACGCCGCGGACTTTGTCACCGTCCGATATCGCTTCGGCTTCGAACGCGACTTCTCCCGCTGAACGCTCGCGAGCCGGAAACTGTCCCTCCAGCTTGGCGCCGAGCATATGCTCGACGATCTGCTGCTGCTCCAGCCTCGCAATCTCGTCGCGCACAACCAGCTTGCCGTCGCGCATAATCGTAATATCGTCGCAAATTTCGTACAGCTCGGGCAGCCGGTGCGAAATAAAGATAATGCCGACTCCTTCCGATTTCAGCAGCCGGACAAGGCGGAACAAGCGCTCCGTCTCGCTGCCGCTAAGCGGAGCGGTCGGCTCGTCCAGCACCAGATAGCGGCATTGCATCGATACGGAGCGGGCAATGAGCACCATTTGCTTTTCCGCGAGCGTCAGCTCCTGCACCAGCTTCCGCGTCGGAATGCTTACGTTCATCCGGTCCAGAACGGCTCTCGCCTCCCGATGAAGCTTGGACCACCCGATAAAATGCTTGCCTCTCATGCCGTGAACCGTATGTTCCAGCATAATGTTCTCGCCGACGCTGAGATAAGGGATCAACGCCGTATCCACTTCCTGGTATACGATCTGTATGCCGTAGTCCTTGGCATCCTTCGGACTGCGAATGTCCGCCTTCCGGCCGTCTATCCAAATGTCCCCGGTATAATGACTGTAAGCGCCGGACAGCACCTTCATCAAGGTCGACTTGCCCGCGCCGTTGGCCCCGATCAAAGCATGCGATCTGCCGGCTTCGGTATGGAAATCGACATTCGATAACGCTTGAACGCCCGGAAACGCAATCGATATGTCCTTCATTTCCAGCCTGCTCATCGTACGATCCGCCAATCCCCGCACCTCCTTCTCCAAACAGGATTGAGCGCCCCTATCCTCAGGATAAGGGCGCTGCAGCATGTTCCTATTATACCATGTCGAATATGCTCGACAAATGTTTATTTTGTTACTTGGCCGCTTTCAATTCCTTCATCCAATCGGATTCGTAAGCGTCCGTCGTTCCCCAGCCCGGAATAATGTCCGCCAGCGTAACGACGTTGACCGGCTCGGAAGATTTCTTCAAATCTTCTTGCGTAATAAGCGCGGCTTCCAGATTAACCGTAGTCGGCGTTTGCTCGCCGGCCAGCTTCTGCGCGGCCAGTCTCAGGTTGACGGCGCCGATCATTTTGGCGTCGACCGCAGCCGTCGCTACCCAAGGGCTGTTCTCTTCCTGCATAATTTGCAGGTCGGCGTTCGCTACGTCGATGCCGTAAATTTTAATTTCCGTCCGTCCCGCTTCCGTCAAAGCTCGCGCTGCACCGATCGCGAAAGCATCCCAAGTCGCAAAGATCGCGTCGATTTCGCCTTTCGGATATTTCGCCAGCATTGCAGCTACTGCGTTTTGCGTTTCAACCGACGTATTTTCCGAAGCGACGCCGAACCGGTCCAGCTCCTTGATGCCCGGATATTTCGCCAGCACTTCCTGATATACGGCGTTGCGGCGAACCATCGGAGGGAATCCGTCTACCCACAGGTACAAAATATTCGCTTCTTCGCCCTGCTCCTTCACCAGCTGGTCAAGCGCGAATTGCGCCAGCGCCTCGTCATCCTGGGACGTCAGCGTTACGCCCTCGATGGAGGAAAGCTCGCCGATCGAATCGAACGCCACCACTTCGATGCCTTTGTCTCTCAGCTTCTGAACCGCAGCGGCCGCTTCCGGCATGTCCGCATGGGACAGCACCACCGCGTCCGTATCGCTGTTCGCCGCTTGCTCGATCGCATCCAAAAATTTGACCGAATCGTTGTTGGCCGAGAACGTATCGACCTTGAAGCCGAGCGCTTCGCCTTCTTGCTTCGCTCCGGCCAGGAATTGCGCGGTATGGTCGTCTCCGCCGATTTTGCGAATGACTTTGACCGTAATATCGCCCTTCTCCTTCAATGCCGCCGGCAATTCCACTTCGGCCGCAGCGCCGCCTGTGCCGCCGCCGCCTTCGTTTCCTCCATTGCCCTTCGCTCCGCAGCCCGTTGCCGCTATGACGATAACCAGCAGCAAAATAAACGTTGCATGAAGCTTCTTGTTGATCATCTCTGGTTTCTCCCCTTGTTCCCATAATGATAATTAATGATGGATCAGTTTTAATACAAGTAATCCTATCGGATTTACAAGAAAAAATCAATACATTTTTCACAATACACTCGGCTTTTTTCACTATAAATTCGACATTTTTCACTATATCACATTTTGGGCGGGGAGAATGCTACCGATTATGGGCAAATCAATGAATTCGACTTTACTTCTTCTAACATTCGGCCGGACTTTAAACTTCTTTGCGCCGCATATGGAAGAGACCGCCGGCTGTAAACAGGATTAAACTTCCTGCAATGGTAAAGGCAATGTTTTGCCACGGCAGCGTAAAGGCGCCGAAGTTCATCTCACCGGACGTCAACATCGCGAGCGACGGCTGCGCCCACGGATAATACGGTCCGTATTGGGCGGAATTGACAATCAGCATGTTCGGCAGCGTGAATCCAACGTTAATGGCCAGCGGCGCGGCAAAGCTGCTCCAGCCGATCGAAGCCCACAGCTGTAACGCGGCAAGGGGCAGACAAGCCAGCCAGCCGCTGGCCGCCGTCAGCAGCGCCCTCCCCCAATCGGCTTCTCCGGCCAGGCCGTGCTTGAATGCGGCGCCCGCGAGAGCGGCAAACGCCAGCAGCTGAGTGACGGCGAGCAGCGCGGCCACTACGGCGAACTTCGCCGCATACAGCCCCGTTCGCGATACCGGAAGCGACAGCAACCCCTTCCAGCCGCCCCCGCCGTACTCGAAACGGCATACGAAAGCCGAGTAGATGCCCGTCAGAATCGGGAGCAGCAGCATGGCGTGCAGCGAATAGACGGCGGATTGCAACAGGCCGAATTTGTCCCCCGGAGCAACGTCGTCCAGCGATGACAAAAGGCCTATGATATAAGCGATGACCGGGCTGACCGGCACGAGCAGCCAGATCGGGGAGCGCATAAGCTTAAGACGCTCCGCAGCCAGCAAACCGGCAAAGGAACGAAATGTCATGTCAATTCACGTCCTTTCGGTTGAAATGAAGCGCCCCGAGCGCCAGCACAGCCGCCCCGCCAATGACGCCCGCGCCGAGAAACCATTCCCGCTGAGGAGCGGTGTACGCAAAGAGCGGCCAATTGACCGGCAGCCATTCCGACATGCCGAAGATGGACAGCACCGCCATGACGACGCCGATCGTAATCGGCACAGCCTGGTTGCGGAACGTCATGCACAGCCATAACAGCAGCGCCAATATCGGCATGGACGCGAGGAACGGATACAGTCCCAGCTTGGCGATCTCGGCTCCGGGCATATCGCCGGCCCCAAAGCCGAAGATGAAGCCGAGCGCGGCGGCGCCAAGCGACAGCAGCGCGCAGGATACGGCCAGCAGCATGACGGCCACGGCAAATTTAGCGGCAAAAACGGCCGTGCGCGGCACCGGCAGAGCGAGAAGCTGCTTCCAGGCGCTTGTATGATGCTCGATATTGGCCAGCAGCGAGCATAAAATCGTGATGCCCATCAGCAGCGCGATCGGCACAAACACCGCAATGTTGTCCAGCAATCCGCCCCACGCATTGCCGGCGTACCGCTTCTGCATATAATCGAAGCGCAGGCCGTAATTCAGCGCCTGCATGGCGATCAAGCCGACTGGGCCGGCCGCGGCGAGAAGCCACAGCCCTTTCCCCTTCAGCTTCAACAGATCGGAGCGAAACGCTCTCCCTGCCGTCATGACAAGCCGCCCCCTTCGCCCACGATCTGCAGAAACAGCTCCTCCAGCGATTTGCGCCGTTCTTCGACCCGGTAGATCGAATGCCCTTCGTTTGTCAGCTCCCGGACTGCCTTGGCCACCGTTTCGTCATCCGTCCGGCCGATCGTCAGCCGATGGTCCGACAGCATCGCATCGATGCCGTACTTTTGCAGCAGAAGCAGCGCCCGCTGCGCCTCCGACACGCGCAGCGCAATATGCCCTTTCGCTTGCTGCTGCAAGCTGGCGATCGAGTTCTGGAATACCAGCTCGCCATGCCGGATAATGCCGACGACGCCGGCCATTTGCTCTACTTCCCCGAGCAGATGGCTCGAAATGAGCACCGTAATGCCGTACTGCTTCGGCATCGACTTGATCAGCTCGCGAATCTCCAAAATGCTGGAAGAATCGAGCCCGTTCGTCGGCTCGTCCAGAATGAGCAGCTCCGGACTGCCCAGCAGCGCGCTGGCGATACCGAGCCGCTGCTTCATGCCCAAGGAGAATCCTTTTACCGGCCGCCGCGCTTCCTTCGTCAAGCCGACGATGTCGAGCACCTCGCCGATCCGCTGCTTCGGAACGTCAATGATCCGCCGTATCGCCTCCAAATTGTCCGCCGCGCTCAAATGCCCGTAATACGAAGGATATTCGACGAGCGAGCCCACCTTTTTCAGAATGGACATCCGATGCTTCTGAAGCGGCTGCCCGAACACCTGGATCGTTCCGCCGGACGGCTTGATCAGGCCGAGCAGCATGCGGATCGTCGTCGTTTTGCCCGCTCCGTTCGGCCCAAGAAAGCCGTATATTTCGCCTTTGGCGATTTTCAGATTCAAGCCGGAGACAGCATAACGTCCTTTGTATTTTTTGCTTAAATTCCGAGTTTCGACAACCCATTCCTTCATCTCCATCACCTCGCTTACCAGCTTAGCAGCGCAAGGTTAAAGGAAAGGAAGGCGAAGTTTAAATTTCGTTTAAAATAGTTCACCCGCTCCCCGCTGCAGCAAATAAATCCGGGTCCCGCCTTCCGAGCTTTCGGCATGCCATTCGATCGCCATTTCGCGCGTTAAATAATCGACGATGGCCAGGCCGATGCCCGCCCCTTTTTCAAGAGCTTGCCCGCGGACCGACGGGGAGGACGTCCGCTTCTCGGTTTCGGTCTCCGAACCTTCCTCCGTTCGGTTCCCGGCGCCGATCTCCGAGCCTTCCTCCGTTCGGTTCCCGGCGCCGGTCTCGTGCAAACCCCGGCCGGCCGCTTCCTTCCGCCGCATGCCGGGTCCCCGGTCTTCGACGACGATCGCCGAACCCCCCTCCCTTTCTTCCAGATATAGTCCGACATGTTTCCCTTCGGCGGCGTGCCGGACAATATTTTGCAGCAGATTGTCCAAAATGCGGCGGAACGCGTCCCGGTCCACGTTCCAGATCAGCGGCTCCGAGGGGAGCCGGACGTCCGCTTCGATGCCCGCCTTTTCCCAGACGGGATACCAGGCCGCCGCGCTTTCGCGCACTAGTCTCAGCACATCGGCCGGCGCCGGCGTCAGGGCATACCGCCCGCTCGTCATTAGCGTATAGGAGAGCAGGTTGTCGATTAGTCCGCTAAGACCGTCCGCCTTCTGCTCCATGACCGCCAGCGAGCTTCGGCCGTTCGCGGTTAACGGTTCATTTTGCAGCCGATACAGATGTCCCCGCATTACCGTCAGCGGCGTCCGCAAATCGTGGGACAGATTGGCAATCAGCCGCTTGCGCAGCTCCTCCTCCTCCCGCTCGCGCTCCCTGCCGGATTTCAACTGCTGAACCATGCCGTTAAACGCCTGTTCCAGGCCGCCGATTTCGTCCATCCGCCGAACTTCCACCGGAGCGGGAATGCCGTGCCCGTCCTGCTGCAGCATCGCCGATTGCAGACGGAGAAGCCGCTTGCGGATATGTCTGAAAAACAAAAGCGACAATACGGCGAAAAGGGCGACCGACAATAAAATAAACCCGAGCATATACGGGGCGCCCGCTCCCGAAGGCGAGCCGGCCCTCACCAAATAACGGGGAAGCTGGAGCACGATAAAATCCGCCCCCGCTTCGCTGCCCCCGATAAACGAAACGACCGTAAACGGATCGCCGTTTACGCTGCGTTTCATAAAGCCGACCGCATCCGCGGCGGTCCACCGGTCGGGCACGGACATTACCGGCTCCTCGGGCAGCACAAGCCTGGTCCGTCCGCTCTCGTCCACCCAGAACAGCGAAGCCTCCGTATATTTCGCCTTCAGCTCCCGCAGCCTCTCCGCGACGGCGTCTTCGCTCAAGCCTTGCATGGCGGCCGCCTCGGCATGCCAGGCCTGCTCCACCTGGGCCGCGTTGCCGTACTTCAAAGCGTCCGAAGCGTGACGGTCGCCGCCGGCCACGCTGTCGAAGGTCATATATAAAAGGCTTGCGAGCGGGATGATGATCGGAATAAACAAAAATGCGCCGAGCACGATAAGCAAATAACGGGTAAGCAGCGTTTGGCGGGCCAGCCATCTGCGCGGGGGACGGCGCTCTTCCCGAGGCCGGCTCATGCTCTCACCCGGTAGCCGATGCCGCGCACCGTCTCCACGATTTCCGGAGCGGCCGGATCGATTTCGATTTTTTCACGAAGGTAGCGGATGTGAACCATCAGCGTTTTGTCCCCTTCCAGGTAAGGGTCTCCCCATACCGCTTCATAGATTTGCTCCTTCGTCTTGATCTGTCCCAAGTGACGAAGCAAATACATAAAGATATGGAACTGCTTGCCGCTTAAACCGATTTCTTCCCCGCTGTCCCGCCTGACGATCCGATTCTCCTTTTCGTAGACCAGCAAATGCTTGACCGCCACCGGCTCCGAACCGCCCGTCCCGGTACGCCGCAGCAAAACTTCGATCCGGGCCGTCAGCTCGTCGGGATGAAACGGCTTGGTCACGTAATCGTCGGCAAACTGCAGCCCCTGCAGCTTGTCGTCGATGGACGTCCGGGCGGACAACATCAGAATCGGCAGCGCCGGCTCGGCCTTTTTGAGCCGCTGGCCTACGGTAAAGCCGTCCAGCCCCGGCAGCATGACATCCAGAATGGCGAGATCGCAGCCGGCCGCCTCCTCGACGGCGCGCTCGCCGCTTCTCAGCCACTTGACGCCGTATCCCCGCGCCTCCAGATGCTCCTTCACAAATGCGCCGATTTCCTTGTCGTCCTCGATATACAACAGCGTAGCGCCCATGTTCGTTACCGTTCCTTCCTTCGGGTATTTGATCAAATTATAAGCATAGCGGACAACCCAAGGGAAGCCCGCCGGCTCGCAGGCCGCTCTTCCGGGATCCCGGCGGCGCTCTTAGGTCGTGCACGCACTTACAGCTCATAATTTCGTATCTTTCGGACGCTCCAAGGTCGTTCACAAACTTACAGCCTATTCCGGAGCGCTCTTACGGTGCTCTAAGGTCGCGAATGAACTTACTGCTCTCACTTTCAGTCTTTTCGCTTGTTCTAAGGTCGCGGATGTACTTGCAGCTCTCACTTTCGATCTTTTCTCTTGTTCTAAGGTCGCGTATGTACTTGCAGCTCTCACTTTCGGTCTTTTCGCTTG
>CALAWP010000048.1 GCA_937895345.1 uncultured Paenibacillus sp.
TCACGATCGAGCGCGGCGCGCGGCGGCTGAGGGCCCCGATCTCGGTGGCCCAGGTGTCCGCGTTGACGGCGGCCATGACGCCGACGAACGCGAACAGCCACCCCTCATCGGGCCAAATCGCGTTCGCGGCGCACAGCAGCAGCCCCGCGCCGCCGTTAGCCCATACCTGGCCGGCGTCCCTCCGGCCGGTCTTCTCGTATTTCGCTTCAGCCTCCGCCTTCGCTCGATGATGCCGTTTCCACTTCGACCAGGCCGTCGAAGAGACAAAAAAAGCGATCAGCGTGCCGAACCAGACCGGCCCGCCCAGCGTTACAAATCCGGTTCCCATCGCCATGGCCGACCAGGCGCCTGAAGCCGACAGCGATCGTGCCTTATACGCCGCGGCGGCCGCCAGCCCGCTTCCGATTAAGCCGGCCAGCAGCCTCAGCCACCATTGTTCCCATATTCCCGCCATTTTGCCACCCGCGCTTTTCGTTTGTTATCGTCGTTCAAATGTTGGAGTCTCCGCCGCCGACCGCTTCTCTCCAGCGGTCGGGATAGTTGGTGCAGATCAGAATGCGCGGATCGAGCGCGGCGACTTTGCGAATGAGCCTCTTGTCGTTCAACGTCCAGGCCATCGTCTGAATGCCTGCCGCATGAAGCGCCGCGACCCGTTCCTTGTTCAGCCGGGAATAGCCGATGGACAAAAAATCGCAATCAAGCTCCCTCAGCTCATCCAGCAGCGAGCTGCGCCAGCCGTCCAATATTAGGCCGGTCCGGACGCGCTTGGTCAGCCTGCGAAAGCGGTAAAGCGTGCCGGCATGAAAGGAGGTGACTACCGCATAGTCGACCGCATTGTACGCATGAAGCCGGTCCAGCACTTGTTCCTCGATATGCGGATAACGTATGCCGTCCGTCTTCAGCTCGACGTTCAACCGGCAGCGGCCCGCATTTTCCCGCAGCACCTCGTCCAGCGTCGGAATCGACTCTCCCTTGAAGGATGGAGCAAACCACGATCCCGCATCCAGCGAAGCAAGCTCCGCGGCCGTCCAATCCTTCACCTCGCCCCGCCCGTTCGTCGTGCGGCGCAAGTTGTAGTCGTGGATCACGACGGGAACGGCATCCCGGGACAATTGCACATCGAATTCGATCCATTCCACATCGGGAGCCTGAATCGCCATTCGAATCGCGGCCATCGTATTTTCGGGCGCTCCGCCCGACCAGCCCCGATGCGCGACGCACGGGTTCCTCATTGCCCTTTCACCATCCCTTTAAATTTCCGGTACCGCCCGCCTTCGAAACGAAGCGGCTCCCTGCCCGCCCGGCCGATTCTCGGGTGCGCTAAGGGGAAGGCAGGATTCGGCGATCCTTGCGCGCTAAGGCGAAGGAACGATTCGGCCGTCCGGCTCCAGCGAGGCGCCGTACGACAGCTCTCCCAGCCGGGCAAGCAGTTTGGCCGCCGACTCTCCCGACAGCGGCTTAGGCTGACCCTGTTCCACGATCATCGGATTAAACTTCAGCTCGCAATCGCCTTCGGCGCTGCAAACCGCGTCCAATACGCCGCTTTCGGCCTTCGGGCCTTTCGGGTACGCTTCAAAAAGAAAGTTCCCTAAACTGTATGCAATCCATTTGCCATTATACATTTCGAATCCTTGAAGAACATGCGGATGGCTGCCGATGACGAGATCCGCTCCGGCATCGATATATTCCCGGGCAAACCGGCGCTGGTCGCTTTCCGGCCGGTCGGCCCCATCCTTGCCCCAATGAACCATAACGACGACCAGATCGGCTTCATCCTTCGCTTTCGAAATGGCCGCAACCGCCCGCGTCGTATCATATGTTTCGGCCACGCCCGGAACGTTCCGGTCCGCCTTCCACTCCGGATAGGGGACCACTCTGGTCAAGCCGATATAGGCCACCTTCATCCCTTTGGCTTCCCGGATGAGCGGCGCAAAGGCCTCCTTGTCGTCCCGGCCCGCGCCAAAATGTCCGATTCCCGCTTCGTCCAGATGCTTCATCGTATCGAGCAGTCCCTCCACGCCCTGGTCGAGCGCATGGTTGGTCGCCAGACTCAGCACGTCGATGCCCGCATCGTACAAGGAAGGCAGTACTTCGGGAGAGCCTTTGTACACATACGGCGTTCCTTCGACGGGCTTGCCGCGAAGCGTAATCGGCAGCTCCAGATTGCCGGCCGTAATGTCGGGCTCGCTCAAATAAAGCAGCACCTCGCGGTACGGATAGTCGAATCCGTGCTGCTTCATGAGCGGATTCACGTATTCGCCCGGCATCAAATCGCCGAAAAACGACAGCGACACGGTCACGGCGCCCTCGCCGGCTCCCGGTTGCTCGGAACCGTTCGGCGGCGATGCGATTTCGCCTCCCGTTACGCCGTCCTCTCCCTCTCCGTTACTGGAATTGCCGCCGTCCTCGTCATTCTCTCCAACGGGTTCGGAAGCTCCGTCTTCGCCGGGCCGTCCGTTAACGGCCTCCGCGCCGTCGCCCTCCCCGCCGGCCGGATCGTCCCGTCCCTTGTCCCCGGCGACACTCTCTCCGTCCCCTCCGTTCACCAGCCGGGCAAGCTGTTCCCCCAGCCCTCCGCCTTCCTTGGATACCGATATGTATACGCCCGCACTTAACAGGACAATGCCTGTAACGATAAGAACGAAGCTTGCAAATCGCCTTCTCTTCTTTTGATGCCGCTGCTTCTCGCGTTGACGCTGTTCCGTTCTGGATAACGACATGGGCAGTCTCCTTTGCCTGATAGACGATAGAATAGAATGAAGCAAATGATGTCCTGTACAAAATCTGCCTCTATTATACCTTCTGCCGGGCCGGTCGCGAAAGCGTTTAAAGCCTTATTTTGTCGGAATGAATCGAGATTTGTCCCTATTAAACGGCAAAAAACGCCGGCACGACTCGCAAGATGAAGTCTGCCGCTGAGGGCTCTCCTTCACTTCGCTTCGCCTTGCCGGCGTTTATTCGTTATGCCCCTGCACCTGCGCCAGCACCTGGACTCTCGCTCATTGATGCCGCCAGACCGCCGGCGATGAATTCCGCCGCTTCTTTGCCTTGGCGGATGCAGTCCGGCAGCCCTACGCCGTCGAAAGCCGCGCCCGTCACCCAGACGCCCGGCAGCTCGGCAGCCAGCCGCTCGCGCAGCCGCTTCACATTATCGACATGGCCGACCGGATATTGCGGCATGGAACGGTTCAGCCGGGTAATTTCGGCAAACAGCGGCTCCGCCGTTATGCCCATCGTCTCCCGGATATCTTTGCGCACCGCCTCGACCAGCTGCTCGTCCGGCAGCTTGATGCTTTCCTGATCCTCCGAGTGGCCGACATAGCAGCGGAGCAGCACCTTGTCGCCGGGGCTGGCATGCAGCCACTTGTTCGACGTCCAGGTGCAGGCCGTAATATGAAGGCCTTCCGAACGCGGCACGACAAAGCCCGAGCCGTCGAACTCCAGTCCGAACTTCGCCTTATCGAAGGCCAATACGACGTTCGCTACGGATACGTAGCGGATCGTCCGCAGCTCGCTGCTGTCGACGAGCGGCGCGAGCATATCCGCCGCTGCGAAGGCGGGCGCCGTAACAATAATCCGGTCGGCCGGCAGCCGTTCGCCGTTCTCAAGCAGCACCTCGTAGCGGCTCTCCGCCAGCGCGATCGACGACACCTTGATCCCGAGACGGCGCTCGGTTCCTTCCAGCGCCTTGTCGAGCGCCTCGACCATCGAGCCGAGACCGCCCTTGAACGTCAAAAACGTGCCGCCCTTCGCCTTGGCCGTCGTGGCGGCGGCGGTCGCCTTCCGATTCGCCAGCATTCCCCGAATGAGGCTGCCGTGCTTGCGCTCCGATTCCGCAAATTGCGGGAACGTCGCTTGCAGGCTGAGCTTCTTCAAATCGCCGGCATAGATGCCCGCCAGCAGCGGCTCGGCGATCCGCCGCATCACTTCCGTGCCGACGCGCCTCTCGAGAAATCCGCCCAGCGATTCGTCCCCGTCCGCGGGCCGCGCCGGAAGCATCAGATCCATCGCCGCCCGCAGCTTGCCTCCCCACGAAATAAGGCCGTTTTTCATAAAAGGGCCCAGCTCCGTCGGAATGCCCAGCACCATGCCCGGCGGCATCGGAAACAGCTTGCGCCGATGCATGATATAAGTCTTTTTGGCGTTCGGATTCGTCGGCGTCAATTCCTCTTCCAGCCCGAGCTCCGCCGCCAGGTCGATAATCGGCTTCTTGCGGGCGAGAAACGAATCCGGCCCTTTTTCAATGACGAAGCCGCCGCGCTTCAGCGTATTAATTTTGCCGCCGAGCTTGTCCGCGCCGTCAACGATCGTCACATGGACCGCGAGCCCTTTCCGCTCCGCTTCCCGCCGCAAATAAAAAGCGGAGCTCAGTCCGCTTATCCCTCCGCCAATAATGACTACACGATGGATCGCTTCCGTACTCCGCATTAGCTTCATTCCTTTCCGGTCGTTCCCGCCGCCTGCACCGCGCATTCCGCCAGCGTTTCCATATAGAGCGGATCGCGGTTCAGCATCTTGATGCGTTCGAGCGTCAAGCCCAGCTTGCCCGCTTCTTCCTTCGCCTCGATGTCGAGATCGTACAGCACTTCCAGATGATCGGAGACGAATCCGATCGGGGCGCAGAGCACAGCCTGCACGCCTTCCTCCTTCACCGCCGCCAGCGTCTCCAAAATATCGGGTCCCAGCCAAGGCTCCCGGGTCCTTCCCGCGCTTTGCCACGTAAATGCCCAATCCGTCACGCCGGCCGCCTGGGCCACCGCTTCCGACGTCTCCAGCAGCTGCTTTTCGTACGGATCGCCCATTTCCCGTATTTTCTCGGGCAGGCTGTGGGCGCTGAACAGCACCTTGACGCGCTGCTCCCCGCCGCCGGCGGCGTCCGCCAGCTTGCGCAAGCCTTCCTTCACCCGGTCCGTGAGCGCTTGGATCAGCTTCGGATGCAAATGATAGCTTTCGACAAAAGCCATCTCAACGCCGAGCTCTTCCGCTTTTTCCTTGGCACGCTTCACATAGCCGCCAACGCTCATGACGGAATAATGCGGCGCCAGCACGATGCCGACGGCGCGGCGAATGCCGTCCTTCGCCATCGCCTCCACGCCGTCTTCGATATACGGCTTGGCATGCTTCAGCCCTTGATAGCAGGCATACTGTCCCGGAGCCGTTTGCTCCAGCTTGTCCTGCAGACCGGCCACTTGGCCGTTCGTATTTTCCCGCAGCGGAAATACGCCCCCGACTATCGCCTCGTAACGCTCCTTCAGCTCCGCCAGCTGCTCCGCCGTCGGCGGATGCCCGCGCCGAATATGCGTGTAATAAGCTTCAACGTCTTCCATCGACTCCGGCGTCCCGTAAGACATGACGAGCACGCCGATCTTGTTCGAACGATCAGACATAACGCGCCTCCTTGTCTGTGCCGGACGCAAGAGCCCGACTGGAATATTCGTGTATGAAAGCGGTCAGCTCGGCCAGCTTCTCAAGCGACGCTTCGGGAAACAAGCCGTGTCCAAGATTAAAAATAAAGCCGGGCTCCGCAATGCCCTGGTCGATAATTTCAGCCGCATAAGTCTGAATCACCTTCATCGGAGCCGTCAGTACGGTCGGATCCAAATTGCCCTGCACGGCGTAACGGCCGCCCAGCCGCTTTCGCCCTTCCGCGATCGATACGCGCCAATCGAGACCGACGACGTCCGCTTCCAGACGTTGCAGCTCCGGCAGAAGCTCGCCCGAGCTGACGCCGGGGAAATAAATTTTCGGCTGCGGCAAATCCGACAGCTCTTTGAAAATTCTTTCGATCGTCGGCAGCACAAACGTGCGGAAATCCGCCGGAGACAGCGCTCCTACCCAGCTGTCGAACAGCTGGAACGCCTTGCCGCCCGCCGCCATATGCGCCCGGAGATAAGCGATGGCCATGTCGCCCAGCTTGCGCATCAGCTCGTGCCAAACCTTCGGTTCGCTGTACATCAGCTCTTTCGTGCGAAGATAGTTTTTCGAAGGACGTCCCTCGATCAAATAACTCGCAATCGTAAACGGCGCTCCCGCAAACGTAATAAGCGGAACCTCCAGCTCGCGGTCGAGAATGCGGATCGTCTCCAGCACGTGGCCGAGATCGCCTTCGACGTCGATCGGCTTCAGCCTGTCCACGTCCGCGGCCGAGCGGATCGGATTATGAATGACGGGACCGACATTGGCGACGATGTCGAAGTCGATGCCGATCGAGCCTACCGGATTCATAATGTCGGAATACAGAATGGCAGCATCCACGACGAGCTTGCGCACCGGCATCATCGTCACTTCCGCCGCCAGCTCCGGCTGTCTGCATATTTCAAGCAATGAGTATTTCTCTTTTATTTTGCGATATTCGGGGTCGTATCTGCCCGCTTGACGCATGTACCAGACCGGCGTCCGATCGGTCGATTCCTTGCGCGCCGCCCGAATGAAACGGTCGTTGTATGCCATTGCCGTTCCCCATTTCTATATGTTTTCACCTGCTACCATTATGCCCTTTTTCCCAAAGCCTAACAACCGCACTTGCGCCTGATCCTATGACAATAGTATGACAATCGGCCCTCCGGCTGCATGAAGAATAAATGAGAAAAAAAGCCCGCCGCTCCGCTCCGGCTTCCGCCGTCCCGACGCTTGCTTCCGCTTGCCTTCACAAGGCAAGCCTTCACCCTTCGTCCCTTCCCCGGCTAAGCCTTCCTCGCTTCAGCCGCTTCCCTTTCCGGGCGACTCCTTTCTCCTTCCGGCCGCTTCCCTTTTCCGGGTGAGCGATCCTCGCTCCTGCTCCTTTCCTTTCCGGTTTACCCTTTCTCGCTCCTGCTCCTTCCCTTTCCGGGCGAGCCTTCCTCGCTCCTGCTCCTTCCCTTTCCGGTTAACCCTTTCTCGCTCCTGCTCCTTCCCTTTCCGGGTGAGCCATCCTCGCTCCTGCTCCTCTCCTTTTTCCAGGAAAGCATTCTCCCTTGAGCCGCTTCCCTCTTCCGGGCGAATATCACTCCGGCCTTCCCTTTCCGGGCGATTCGGGCGGTGCGATAAATATTCGGCGCCTGTGTTATACTGACGGTATGGAACAATGGAAAAAGAATCTTATCGTACTTTGGTTCGGCCAATTTCTGGTCATGGCGGGAATGACGATGATCATTCCGTTTCTCACCTTATATTTGCAATTCGAGCTTGGTTTGTCCGATCCTCATGAAATCGGGGTATGGGCGGGCATTATTTTTGCGGGGAACTTTATAACGGCCTTTATATTTCAGCCGATTTGGGGAAAGCTGGCTGATCGGTACGGACGCAAAATGATGCTGCTTCGCTCCGGCTTCGGCATGGCCGTCGTCATGGTGCTGATGGGCTTCGCGCAAACTCCTTGGCATTTGCTGCTGCTGCGGATGCTGAACGGTACGATATCGGGCTTCAATCCCGCCTCCATTGCGCTGATCTCGGCCACGACGCCCAAGGAAAAGATGGGGTTCGCCATGGGCACGATCCAGTCGGGAGGCATCGCGGGCACGATTCTCGGTCCGTTTATCGGCGGCTTGCTGGCAGACGCGGTCGGCTATCGGCCGATTTTTTATATTACCGGCGGACTTCTGTTTGCCGCTTCTTTGCTTGCGCTGATCGTCGTACGGGAAAAGTTCGACCGCGCCAAAGCGGCGGCGCGCGTCCAGGCCAGCGTCATGGAGGGCTTCAAGCGCATCAGCCGCATTCCGCAGCTGATGGCACTGTTTGGCGTCACCTTTCTGATCCAATTCGCCAATATGAGCCCAATGACGCTCATTCCGTTGTACGTGCAGGAGCTTCACCGCTCCACGGAAAATTTGGCCTTCCTGGCCGGTTTCGTCGGGTCGGTTACCGGCTTGTCCAACATGGTCGCCTCCCCGCTGCTCGGAAGGCTCAGCGACCGGGTCGGGTCCGAACGGGTCCTCGCCGTTTCGCTGTTCGGGGCGGCGCTTGCCTTTATCCCTCAGGCGATGGCCGGCACCGTCTGGCAGCTGCTGCTTGCCCGCTTCGGGCTCGGCATGTTTCTCGGCGGCTTGATCCCCGCCGTCAACGCGCTTATCCGGAAATATACGCCGGACGGCATGGAGAGCCGCGCCTACAGCTTCAACAGCAGCACCCTCAGCCTCGGCAACATGGTCGGCCCGATAACGGGCGGCGCCTTGTCCGGCTGGATCGGCATCCAAGGTCTGTTCGTCCTTTCCGCCGTCATGATGCTCCTCAACGGCATCTGGGTGTGGGCCACCCTGTTGCGCCGTCGCCCGTCGCGCTAGCTTCGCTTCCGGAGTGGAGCACTCGCTGCGTCGAGGGTGATGGCACTTGTAAGTTCATTACGCGACCTTACGGACAGCCCGCCCGGGCCTCGTTTGCTCCTGCAAGTTCATACGCGACCTTACAGCGGCTCAAGCGGGCTTCATTTGCTCCTGCAAGTTCATACGCGACCTTACAGCGGCCCAAGCGGGGCTCATTTGCTCCTGCAAGTTCATACGCGACCTTACAGCGGACCGCCCGAACTTCATTTCCTCCTGCAAGTTCATACGCGACCTTACAGCAGCCCAGGCGGACCTCGTTAACTCCTGCAAGTTCATGCGCGACCTTACAGCAGCCCAGGCGGACCTCGTTAACTCCTGCAAGGTTCATACGCGACCTTACAGCGGACCGCCCGGGCCTCGTTTGCTCCTGCAAGTTCATGCGCGACCTTACAGCGGCTCAAGCGGGCTTCATTTGCTCCTGCAAGTTCATGCGCGACCGTACAGCGGCCCAAGCAGGCCTCATTTGCTCCTGCAAGTTCATACGCGACCTTACAGCGGCTCAAGCGGGCCTCATTTGCTCCTGCAAGTTCATGCGCGACCTTACAGCGGCCCAAGCGGACCTCATTTGCTCCTGCAAGTTCATGCGCGACCTTACAGCCGCCCAGGCGGACCTCGTTAACTCCTGCAAGTTCATGCGCGACCGTACAGCGGCCTCATTCGTCCCCCGCTTGCTTCGCTAATTTCACGCGCGTACTTGCAGCGGTTCGCCTCCCGGCCTGTCAAACGCGCCGGCAAATTTACACGCCCGGCTGCTCCTTCACCCGGGCAATTGCCAGCCCGTCATAGCCGGGCAAAATCGTGCTTTCCAGCCGCGGGTCCGACGCGATGCGCTCGTTGAACGAGCGGACCGCCCGCACCGCCGGCCCCTGTTTAGCCGGGTCCAGCGTCCGGCCGCGCAGAAATACGTTGTCCGCCACGATCAGCGCCCCCGGCTCCGCCAGCTCCAGGGCGTAATCGAGATAGACGGGGTACCCTTCCTTGTCCGCATCGATAAAGAAAAAATCGAACGTCCGGCCCTCGGCCTTCAAGGCAGCCAAGCTCTCCTTGGCATCACCCGTCCTATAGGCGACGAACCGCCCCAATCCCGCTTCCTCCACATGGCGCTGCGCCGTTTCCGCATAACTAGGCAGCAGCTCCAGCGACAGCAGCGAGCCGCCTTCCCGCAGCCCCCTGGCCAGACATATGCCGCTATAGCCGCCAAGCGCCCCGATTTCCAGCAGCTTGCCGCTTCCCGACAGGCGGACGAGCATCGTCAGCAATCTCCCGTAACCCGCCGCTATCGAGATGTCCGGCATGCCGCTCTCCTTCAACCCTTCCAGCACCCGCTCCAAATCCCGATCCTTGTCATACAGCGAATCCGCATACCGTTCATAGTCCAACATGCGCGCCTCTCCCTTCTATCGTCGACTTCCATTATTCATTTGTATTTCGGCTTTGCGATGACCTATACTTAATTGTATGTGCTTGCTCCGGCAAAAGACAAGCACGCGCAGACGAAGCCAACGTTTGCCGATACGATTTCGGATAGAAATGAGTGTACGCCTTAATGAACAAAATCAACCTGATCGCAACCGCCCCCATGGGGCTCGAAGCCATTGTGGCCCGCGAACTGAAGGAGCTCGGCTATGCCGACACCCAAACCGAAAACGGACGCGTCCACTTTACCGGCACGGCCGCCGACATTCCCCGGACGAATTTGTGGCTCCGCTCGGCCGGCCGGATTCTGGTCAATATGGGCCGATTTAAGGCCGAGACGTTCGACGAGCTGTTCGAAGGCGTCAAAGCGCTCGACTGGCCGGACTGGATTCCGCAGAACGGCGCATTTCCCGTTAACGGGAGGTCCCACAAATCCCGGCTGACAAGCGTTCCCGCCTGCCAGGGCGTCGTCAAAAAGGCGATCGTCGAAAAAATGAAGGAACGCTACGGCACCGAATGGTTTCCCGAGGACGGCGATCCGTATGTCATAGAAGTGACGCTGCTTCACGATGAAGCTCTTCTTACGATCGACACTTCCGGCGCGGGACTTCATCGCAGAGGTTACCGCCGGACGGCGACCGAAGCCCCTCTGCGCGAGACGATGGCGGCGGCGCTGATCCAGCTCAGCCGCTGGCGTCCCGAGCGTCCGCTGTACGACCCGTTCTGCGGCTCCGGCACGCTGCTGATCGAAGCGGCTATGATCGGCTGGAACATTGCGCCCGGCCTGCGGCGCAGCTTCGACAGCGAAGGCTGGGCGATTCTCCCGGACAAGCTGTGGGAGCAAGCGCGGGAGGAAGCTTTCGATGCCGTCAAGGACGACGTCCCGCTTCAAATTGCCGGTTCGGATATCGACCCGCAAGCGATTGAAATTGCCGAGGCCGCCGTCAAGAAAGCCGGCTTCGCCAAAGAGATCAAGCTGAGCGTGCTGCCCGCCGCCAAAGCGAAGCCGCAGGGCGAATATGGCGTGTTCGTCACCAACCCGCCATACGGCGAGCGGCTGGGCGACGAACGCGAAGCGGAAGCGGCGCTGCGCCAGTTCGGCCAAACGTCTCTCTATTATCCGACCTGGTCGAAGTTTGTGTTCAGCCCCTCCCGTCAAGTCGAGCACTATTTGGGAGGGCCTGCCGACAAAAAAAGGAAGCTGTACAACGGCCGTATCGAATGCCATTTCTATCAATTTTTCGGTCCGCTGCCTCCTCGAGGGGAGCGGAATTAATCGATGAAACGCATTCGCGGCGCCGTTCACCTTCTCCGCCGCCCGCTTCGCGCCAGCCTGCATGCGCTGGACCGGCTGCCGGGCGTCGATCTTCTTTTGTTTGCGGCGGCGCTGTTATGGAAGCTGTATGTATTCAACAAGCTGATATCCGTCCTCTATATGGACATGAACCTGACCGACGCCATTATCGAGACGGGAGCGATCTTGCTGCTCTCCTTTTGGACGCTGCTCCTCCCCGTCCGCGGCCGCATCGTCGCCCTCATTGCGCTGAACGCCGGCGTCTCGGCGCTCTTGTATGCCGACACGTTATATTACCGCTATTTCCAGGATCTCATTTCCGTTCCTGTGCTGCAGCAGCTGGGTCAGGTCGGAGCGCTTACGGGAAGCATCCGCGCCTTGCAATCGGCGGACGATTGGAAGCTGTTCGCGGACATGCCCCTCCTCCTCGTCTATGCGGTCTACGTCATCGGATGGGGGCGCAAAGATCTGACCGCAGCCGGCTCTATGCAACCGAACAGACTCGGAAAGCTCGGCGGACTCCGTAAACATGACGAACTTGGCGGACTTAACAAACTTGGCAATCTTGGCGGATTCGGCAGACTCGGCAGACAAGGCGGCCACAGCAACCATGGCGAACTCGGCGGACTCAACAAACTTGGACTTGGCCGCTCTTTGCCTCGCAAAAGCCGTTTTTGGGTTCGCTGCGGCATGAGCGCGGCCGTCTTTGCGCTCGGCTGCGGTCTTTTTTTCGTCAACCTGAATAAAGCGACCGACACATGGGCCAAAGGATTGTTCGAACGGAATTTTTGGAACGTTTCTATCTACAATGTGGCCGGCGGACTCGGCTATCACGGCTACGACCTGTACCGCTACGCCAAGCTGAACTGGTTCGGATCCGTTCAAGTTTCCGCCGGCATGCGGTCCGAAGCGGAAGCGTGGATCGGGGAGCGCGGAGCGGCCAGGGCCGCTTTGGAGCAAGACGAGTTGTTCGGGGCATACCGGGGCAGCAACGTGCTGACGGTTCAGGTAGAAGCGTTGCAAAGCTTTGTGCTCGGCCAATCGATCGGCGGACAAGAAATTACGCCCGTGCTGAACCGATTGCTCGAGGAAAGCGCCTATTTCGACCGGTTCTACCACCAGACCGCCCAAGGCCGGACGTCCGACGCCGATTTTGCCGCCAATTGCTCGCTGCATCCTTTGAAGAGCGGCTCGGTCTTTATCCAGTATGGCAGCAAGCCGTTTCGCTGCCTGCCGACGGAGTTGAAGGACAACGGTTATGCCGCCTCCGTCTTTCACGCTTACCAGGGCGGGTTCTGGAATCGGAACGTCATGTATCGTACCATGAACTACGATCATTTTTTCAGTCTCAAGCATTACCGGATCGATGAACCGATGGGCTGGTCGCTTGGTGACAAATCCTTTTACCGTCAGTCGATGGACGTCGTCGCCGATATGCCGCAGCCTTTCTATGCGTTCATGATTTCGCTTACGAGCCACCATCCTTACAAGATGCCCGCAAACGAAAACAAGCTGGACCTGGAAGAGCTGGACGGAACGATGCTCGGAGATTATTTGCAATCGATCCATTACGCGGACGCCGCGCTTGGCGAATTGATCGAGCGGCTCAAGACGGAACGGTTGTGGGAGCAGACGATCTTCGTCGTCTATGGCGATCACGACAACTCTATTGCGGAATGGGACCATTACGCCCGGTTTACAGATAAGGCCGGCCGCGAATCGGAGAGAGACGAAATGACCCGGGACGTTCCGCTGATCATCCATTTGCCGGACGGCGCCCTCTCGGGCACGCATTCCGTCGTCGGCGGACAAGCGGATATCGCGCCTTCGATTATGCATCTGCTCGGCATTTCGTCCGGGGATTTGCCTATGATCGGCGTCCCGCTCCTTGTCGGACAGCCTGCGGCTGAAAGCAAATCCGTCGTTTTTCGCGACGGCTCCTGGACGGACGGCAAGCTGAAGTATACAGCGTCCCCGGACGGCATCCATTCCAACGGCAAATGCTACTCCGCCGACACCGGCGAGCCGGTCGAGGTTCAGCTATGCGAACCCGGCTCGGCGGAAGCGGAGCGCGAGCTGGCCGTTTCCGATCTGCTCGTCACGAACGAGTCGTTTCGCCTAAACGGACGCAGCCCGGCAACGGAAGCGATGGCGCCGGCCGAATAAGTCAGCCGACAGTTGCTCCGCCTGCGGCCCTGCCGCGATAAATGCCAGTTTAGACGATTTGTCGGCAAAATAGTGAATCTATCAAGGTTACCGAGAGGATTCGGTACGATATATCGTTCGCAACGGGGAACATCGTCTTTCGGCAGCGCCGACTTAGACGATATTTCTGCGTCGACTTAGACGATCTTTCGTTCAAAACCGCGAAGTTGACCTTGCTGCTGCGTCGACTTAGACGATCTATCGTTCATAACCGCCGATATGGCCGTTCTGTAATATGTCCGCGTCGCAGAGCGGCCATGCCGCACCGTTGATCGTCAAGATCGGGGCGTATTTGGACGCGGACCATCGTTTGCTGAATCATATCCGCCGGCGGAATCCCCCGGTTTCCCTACTTTCAAAAAAAAGATCGCCACTAGGCACCCACCCAGCGGCGATCTTTTGCGTTTTTTAATAGCCGTTCCTAATACCCTTCATTCTGACCGCCCGTTACCAGCGCGACGCTCGCGCTGGCGCCGATGCGCGTTGCGCCCGCAGCAATGAGGCGATGGACTGCGTCCAGATCTCTTACGCCGCCGGAAGCCTTGACGCCCATCTCCGGCCCAACGACCCGGCGCATGAGCGCGATATCTTCCACGGTTGCTCCGCCCGGCCCGAAGCCCGTCGACGTTTTTACAAAATCGGCGCCGGCCGACTTGGCGATGCGGCAAGCCTCCTCCTTCTCTGCATCGGTCAGCAAGCCCGTCTCCAGAATGACCTTGACGACGGCGCGTCCTCCGCTTGCCCGCACCACGCCCGCGATATCCTGCTCGGCAGCCTCCCATAGACCGGACTTGACGGCGCCTACGTTCAGCACCATATCAATTTCGGTTGCGCCGTCGACGATTGCCTGCTCGGTTTCCTCCATCTTGATCAGCGGACTGCTTGCGCCAAGCGGGAAGCCGATCACGGTCGTCACTCCAACCCCCGAGCCTGCCAGCTGCGATGCCGCCTCGCTCACCCAAAAAGGATTGACGCATACGGTAGCAAAGCCGTATTGCTTCGCTTCCTCGCACAATCGGATGATCCCTTCGCGGGTGCTGTCCGCTTTCAGCAGCGTATGGTCGAAGTATGCGGCCAGTCCCGCTTCTTTCGCATTCGATTTCTCTGTTGTCATCTCTTTCACTCCTCTGTCCTTTGCAGCAAATAGTGAGCCGTGCATTGATCAGTAATGAGCACATTCACATATTGTCCCCGCAGCGCTCCGTAAATGCCTTCCACCTTCTTCGGACCGCCGGCGACCAATATGGACTGCTCCTTCCGCTTGAGTTCCTCAAGCGATATGCCGATCGTCCGATTATTCAGCTCCGGCGCGCATATATGCCCTTCCGAATTGATATAACGGGAGCAGATATCGCCTGCCGCGCAGCTGTGAATGATCGCCAAATCGTCTTCCGTAAAATAGTTGGCCTTGATCAGCACCGAGTCCTCGGTTGGCGCGCCGACGGTGACCACGGCAATGTTCGCCGCCTTGCCCAGTTCCAGTATATTGCGAATATGCCGATCCGATTCGATGGTGCGCTTCACAATCGGATGGTCGACAATCGCCGGAAGCGGTATAAAATAAGGCACGGTATGAAACGCTTTGCCGAACAAATGGACGATTTCGTAAGCGTACGTGTTCGTCTCGGAATGACTGACGCCTCCGTTCAATTGCACAACCTTTACATTTTTCAAATGTTTGCCTTGCAGCTTAAGCGCCATTTCGTACAGCGTCGTGCCCCATGTCGTCGCGATCGTGTCGCCGTCCTTGACGGCCTCATGCAAATAATCGGCAGCGGCGGCGCCGATATACTTTTTGACAACGGCGTCCTCATATTGGGGAACGGCTACGATCACCGCTTTTTTCAACCCGAAACGCCGCTCGATGCGCCGGGCGAGATGCTCGTTATTTTCCGCAGGATCGATGATTGTAATTTTCACATACCCTTCGTCTCTCGCCAATTGCAAAAATCGGGACACCGTCGGACGGGAAATGCCCAGCTTGCGGGCCACTTCCTCTTGCGTGTAATTCAGATGATAATACATTTTGGCCGCGTCGATTATTTTAGTCCATTTATGGTCCGCCTTCTCGTCAGCCATCGCTTGCTCCACCGCCTTTCCTGAGTCAGGCCATGAATGGCGCATGCCCGAATCGCATGCTTAACCATTCGCCATCCGTTTATGGACGGGACCTGGAACCTCACCGCTTGCCGGAGTCGAACGCCTCGCCGGCCGCTTTCGGCGCACGAGAGGACTTGGAGAACAGCACCAGCGCGATCAACGTAACGACATACGGAAATACCTTCAACAGAATCGGCGGCACGACCGCGAGCGACGGAATAACCTGAGACACGTTCGCAATCGTGCTCGCAAAGCCGAAGAACAATGTGGCGGCCAATATGCCGAGCGGCTTCCATTGCCCGAAGATAAGCGCCGCCAGCGCAAGAAATCCGAGCCCCGCCACACTGCCGCTGGCCTCGCCGGATATCGTCGCGATGTAGATAGAACCTCCAAGCGCGGACAATCCTCCGGAAATCATAACGCCGATGTAGCGCATCAAGCGAACGTTGATGCCCGCCGCCTCCGCCGCATGCGGATGCTCGCCGCAAGCCTTCAATCGCAGGCCGAATGCCGTTTTGCCCAAAACAAACGCGCTTAGCAGCACGATGAGCAATACGATCCATGTCGTCATATAGGTCTTGGTGAACAGCAGCTTGCCGATCACCGGAATGTCCGACAGAATCGGAACGTCGAACGATCTGAGACCTTGCGTTTGAATCTTGCCGCTGCCGGTAATATTTCTGGCCAGAAACACGGTAAGGGCGGCCGCCAGCATATTAATCGCCGTTCCGCTGATCACCTGATTGGCGCTAAGATTGATGCTTGCGAATGCGTGAAGCAGCGAGAACGCCACGCCGGATACGAAGGCGGCTAGCAGACCGATCCAAACCGCTGCGGGGTGATACGGCATGGCCGAATGAATCATGCTGGTGACCAGAGCGCCGGTAAAGGCGCCGACGACCATTAATCCTTCCAGGCCGATATTGACGACGCCGCTTCGTTCGCTGAACAATCCTCCAAGCCCCGTAATCAGCAGAGGGATCGTATACATGACGGCGTACGGAAAAATTTGCTCAATGATGTTCCACATCGTACAATCCCTCCTTCTTGCCGGACGTTTCGCCCGGAGGCGGAGCCGGCTGCTGTTCCTCCGGTTTGGATCGTTGCCCTTTTCTGCGTTTGATCAGCCAGGAGACCAGCCGTTCCATCAAGATGCTCGTAGCCGCAAAATAAATAATGATCGCAATGATCGAATCCGCAATTTCGGGCGGAACTTCCGTCATGGCGCTCATAAAGCCTTTGCCCGAATAGAGCAGGCCGAAAAATACCGCCGCCAGCATGACGCCGATGGGCGCGCTCGCGCCGAGCAAGGCGACGGCGATGCCGTCGAAGCCTTGCGAAGGCAGTACGCCGATCTGCATATTGTTCGCGTTGCCCGCATATTGGGCCATGCCGCCCAGTCCGCCGAGACCGCCCGAGATGGCCATGGACAATACGATGCTGCGATTCACGGCGATACCCGCATATTCCGCAGTATGCCGGTTGAAGCCAACCGCCTTCAGCTCGTAGCCGATCGTCGTCTTGTTCATAATAAACGCGACGACAATGACGGCCAATACCGCGATATATAACCCCATATTAATATAGGAGCCGCCAAACAGCCCCGATATAAACGGGTCCCGGAGCGTCGCCGCGGCAGGCAGAATTTGCGACTCCGTTTCCAGATAAGTCCCTTTGAAATAAGCCGGAACCGCATAATATACAGTCCAATAAGCGATCCAGTTCATCATGATAGAGGATACGACTTCATGAACATTGTATTTGGCCTTCAAAAATCCGGGTACGACCGCCCACAGCGCGCCGCCGAGAAATGCGGCCGCAATCATGACGAGCAGCAGAATCGGCCGTGGCGCGTCGAGGTTCAAACCGACAGCCGTGGCGCACAGGCCGCCAAACAACATTTGTCCCGCTACGCCGATATTGAACAGACCCGTCCGGAAGGCGAAGGCGACGGCTAGTCCGGTAAATATTAACGGAGTTCCCGTCGCGATGGTGTTGCCGATCCGCTCCGGATTTTTCAGTCCGCCTTCGAACAAGTAACGGTACCCTTCGAACGGATTATGACCCGTTGCCGCCATCAGCACCCCGCCGGCGAGCAAGCCGAACAGGATGGCAAGCAGCGATACGACAGCGACTCTCATGTCTGTACCTCCTCTGCCGGTACGCCGGCCATCATCAGGCCGATTTCGTTTTCATTCGTTTCGGAAGCGTTCACGATTCCGATCAGCTGCCCGTTGTTCACGACCGCGATCCGGTCGGACACATTCAATATTTCGTCGAGCTCAAGGGATACGAGCAGAACGGCATTGCCCTTGTCCCGATGCTCGATCAGTCTGCGATGGATGTATTCGATCGAGCCTACATCGAGTCCGCGGGTCGGCTGAACGGCGATTAGAAGCGCGGGATTTTGCTCGATTTCGCGTCCGATAATCGCCTTTTGCTGATTGCCGCCGGACAGAGACCTTGCAATGGATACGGCTCCTTGACCCGAACGGACGTCAAAGCTTTTTAATATTTGCTCCGAATATTTCCGGATAAACGATTTATTGAGCAAGCCCCTCTTGGAAAACGGAGGAAGATAATAGTTTTCGATAATCATGTTCTCTTCAAGCGTATAATCGAGAACGAGTCCCCGCTTCTGACGATCCTCGGGGATATGGCCGATGCCTTTAGCTATTCGCTGCCGAATGCCAAGCTCGGCGATGCTGTCGCCCTTGAACAGAATGCTGCCGGATTCCACGCGGGCCAATCCCGTAATCGCCTCGACCAGCTCGGATTGTCCGTTGCCTTCCACTCCGGCAATGCCGACAATTTCTCCGGCCCGCACCTCAAGGGAAAACGCTTTAAGCCCTTCGACTTTTTTGCTGTTCCTGACCGTCAGCCGATCCAGCTTCAATATCGTCTCGCCCGGCTTGCTTGCCTGCTTCTCCACCTTGAACGCGACGCTGCGCCCCACCATCATTTCGGCCATCTTTTGCTCGCTTGTGCTTGCCACTTCGACGGTGCCGATCGTCTTGCCTCTGCGAATGACGGTGCACCGGTCAGCCACCGCTTTAATTTCCTTCAGCTTGTGCGTAATCAGAATAATCGACTTGCCTTCTGCGACCAGATTTTTCAAAATGACCTGCAGCTCGGCAATTTCCTGCGGCGTAAGCACCGCGGTAGGCTCGTCCAGTATTAACACATTTGCATCACGGTACAGCGTCTTAATAATTTCGACCCGCTGCTGCATGCCGACGGATATATCCTCAATTTTCGCATAGGGATCGACATTAAGGCCGTATCTGGCCGACAGTTCCTCGATTTTTCGCGCCGCCGTCTTCACATCGAGCATGCCGAAGCGGCCGATTTCGTTGCCGAGCATAATATTTTCGGTAACCGTAAAATTTTCGACCAGCTTAAAATGCTGGTGAACCATGCCGATGCCAAGCCTGTTCGCGACATTCGGATTGGCGATCTTCGTCTCCTTGCCGTCTACCTTAATAACGCCTCTATCGGCTTGATACATGCCGAACAGAATGCTCATTAACGTCGATTTGCCCGCACCGTTCTCGCCAAGCAGCGCATGGATTTCCCCTTTTCGAAGCTGCAGCGTAATGTCGTCATTGGCGACAACGCCGGGAAACTCCTTGCGGATATTTAGCATTTCCACAATATACTCCATAGAGGTTAAATCTCCTTTAACTCCCCGTATTGTAAAGAGTATCGCCTTTCCGCGAAAAGAGGCGGGGCAACCCCCGCCTCGCCTGTAGATGTCTATTACTTGATCAAATCGCCTTGCTCGGACGAAACTTTGATTTCTCCGCTCTTCAGCTTCGCGAAGACGTCGCCAACCGTCTTCACCGTTTCTTCGCTCAGGTTAGGATTCTCTTCCGGAAGTCCTATGCCGTCGTTCGTTGCGTCGAGCACAAGCGTCTGGCCGCCGGGGAAGCTGCCTTCCGTTTCGGCTTTTATCAGATCGTACGCCGCATGGTCGATCTTCTTCATGGCCGATGTCAGAATGATGGACTTGCCTTCCTCATAGACGCCGTCGTCGTATTGGTCAACGTCAACGCCGACAATCCATACTTCCTGGCCTTTGGAGGCCCGGTTTTTCGCTTCGGCGATGGAGCCTACGCCTACGCCGCCTGCCGCCGTAAAGACGACGTTGACGCCGCTGTCGTACATTTGGGCCGCCAATTGGCCGCCTGCCGCAGCATTGGTGAAGGTTCCCTCGTAGACGACATGCTCAGGGCTGATGGTCAAATTCGTGCCCAGATTGTCATTGGCGTATTTCAAGCCTTGCTGAAAGCCCCAGTTGAATTTCTGAACGGCCGGAATTTCCATGCCGCCGATAAAGCCTGCTTTTCCTTCTTTCAACTCCAAAGCGGTTGCAACGCCTGCCAGAAATCCGGACTCATGCTCCGCAAAGAAAACGGAAACCGTATTTTCTTTGACGACAGGGTTGAAGTCTCCCGAATGCGGATTGCCGTCGAGAATGACGAATTTGGCATCCGTATATTTATCTTGGGCATGGAAAATCGCCGTTTCGAATTTAAAGCCCGGCGTTATAAGAAACTTGAATCCCGCATCGTAGAGATTGCCGATTTCCTTCAAGTAATCCGCTTCCGTCTCGCCTGCCGGCTGCAAATATTTGGTTTGCACGCCCAGCTCTGCTTTAGCCTGCTGGATGCCTTCCCAAGTGCCTTGGTTAAACGATTTGTCGTCAATCGTTCCCGCGTCCGTTACCATGCCGACCTTCAGATCGGACTTCTTCACGTCGCTTCCTTCATTGCCGCCGGCGTCGCCGCTGCCGCCTCCGTTGCCGCCTCCATTGCCGCCGCCGCAAGCAGCTGCCAGCATCATGACCAGCATGATAACCATTGTCAGCATTGCACTTCTTTTCATCCCGACTCAACCCCTATTTCATTTTTTTCTGATACCTGCTTCCGACTTGAACAATAGTTCGTCCATTCCATGAGGGATGAACATTTGTAAAAAGCGAAAAGCGTCATTTGTTTATCCCATCTTCAATATAATTCGGAATGCGAGCTTTGTAAACCATTTGCAAACAAGCTGTCGAATTTTTTGTATGTACTGGCCGATTTTTGCTTTCATAATTGTTTAAATTACACATCTATAGCTTGCCTGTTCCACAAACGGATTATCCCGCAGGCGGCAGCGAATTCAACCGGCAAGCAAAAAAAGCCGCGCTTCCGCACGGCTTTATCATCGGTATATTTTATGGCGGCAAATCTCCTGGCAACGCGGCAGCCCGGCCATCGTAAAAGTCATTGCGCCAAACCGCACCTGCGCCGGGGACGATTTGGCGCTGCTCGCTTTATACAAATTTTCCTATCCGATTGACAGGCGCGAAGCGTGGACCTGCATTCTCCCTGCTCCCGGTTGCAGACGGCCGGCCAGTCTTCCGTCCTTCCGTCAATTCCATAAACCATGCCTTGTCTCCGGTCGCCAAGGCCAAATCGATAACGTCGTCAATCTGTTCGTTGTCCGCGAACGATGCTGCCGGCACCGGTTTAATCCCGGCTATGCGCAACGAAGCCTTCCGCCCAACGCGCTCCTCGTTATCCGATTGGACCACATGAACGGCCGCTACGCCATTCATGCTGTCGATCTCCTCTACGAAACCAAAAATCATCTCGTCATCCTTCGTTTTCCCTTGCACCCAGTCGCTGATTTTCATCTTCATCTTCGCACACCGCCCCTTCGAAACGTTGAAATGGATTAAGACGTCCAACTGTAACCTCTTTCTATACACTTCGTATTAAAAAAAAGGGCCTTTCGCTAAACTGCAGCCGCTGCTTCGAGGTTATAACCGTTTTTCGTACGTGATGCAACAAGACCGTCGAACTTTGGCTGCTGCTTTTGAAGCTTTACTGTAATTATGAGTATTACAGTTCAATTTGTCAAGTATCATTCCTATGCGCCATATGCTTTTCCGCCGCAGATTGTCCATCGGCCATCTGCGGCGGCTCTTCCTTCGCTTACCTTTACCGTTCGGCCAGCCATGCCAAAATGTCGTCGATATGGCCGACGGGCACGACGTTCAGCCCGGGCGCCGCCTCCTTGGCGGCGTCCGCTCCGGCCGACGGCACGAAGAAAACGTCCGCCGCCGTGCGGCTGACCGCGTAAGCCTTCTGCGGGATGCCGCCGACCATGCCGATCGAGCCGTCGGTCTCGATCGTGCCCGTCCCCGCCACGCGAAGCCCGTTCGTGACGCCGCCGGGGGTGAGCTGGTCGATCAGCGCCAGCGTCAGCATCGCGCCGTGCGACGGGCCGCCGATATGGGCCATGTACGTGTCGTATTGTATGTCCCGAGGCACGTCCAGACTTACGTCCGTCTGCACCGACACGCCGAACACCGCCCGCGCGGGGTCCTGCTCCGAAGGCGCCGTCGCCACGGACGTCTCCAGCTCGGCTTTGTCTCGGACCAATCGGACGGCCACCTCCTGCCCCGGCTTGACGCGCTCCGTCATATAGGCAATCATGTCCGCGGCGGAACGGATTTCCCGGCCGTCCAGCCCCGTAATGACGTCGCCAGCCCGAAGCGTCCCGTCCGCCGGTCCGTCCTTGACGATCGCCACAATTTTGACGCCTTGTTCGACAACCCCTTGTCCGATTCCAGCTTTCTCCATCGCGATCGCGGCGGCCACCTCATTTGCGTCCCGCTTCATCGCCGTCACTTGCGAATACGCGACCGACAGCGGCGGCTCATCGTCCGGAATCGGCTCGAACCGGTACATCGGCAGCATTCGCGCGTACAGCCAGTCCGCCAGGACGGCCGGACGCTCGAATACGAGCACGCCGTCTACGATGCCGTGCGCGCTGCCGCCCGAAACGTGGGCGTAGCGGTTCATATTCATCGTCATGGCGGGATAGGTGACGCGATAGCCCGTCGGATACGCCAGCGCCAGCAGCAGCGCCGCCGTTACCGCCGCAACCGTCAGGCTGCGCCGCGGCAGCCGCCGCTCCGGACGGCCGGCCGCGATTTCGGTGGCGGTCAGGTCGGCAAACAGCAGCAGCGCCGCCGCGGCCGTTAGTCCGAGCGGCAAGGCAGGCGACTGCTTGAACAGCCAGACGAAGACGGCCGCGCTCAAGGCGGCGGCGGCGCCCAAGCCGCGAATCGCCAGCAGCCATGCCGGAGCTCCTTCCGCCTTGAACGTGCGAAGGAACGCTCCGGCCGCCCACAAAGCGGGCACGACCGACAAGGCATAATACAAATAATCGATCCATTCGATCCATTGCATGCCGCCTTCCGTCTCCAGCGGAGCCGGAAGCCAGATCAGCTCTGCGGCAGCCGTAAACAGCACCGCCCCGGCAATGCCGGCATAATACGGCCATTCTCCCCGTTTGTATCGTCTGACGTGCCTTTGCAACCGGCTTTCCTCCCTTTAGACGCAAACGGCTTGCACCCCCGTCAAAGACGGCGGCGCAAGCCCGTCTGCCGCTGCCTTGCAACCTGGCGGCCAATTTGTCTTATTTACAACGTCCGTAAATAACGAAGCTCCTCCGCTCCGATGCCCCGATCCTTAGCCTCGCCTCTTTCGACTTCGGCGATATGCTGAAGCCATGCGGCAGGCGAATATCCTTCGCGCTTGGCGCGGTCCAGCAGGCTCGCGTAATGGTTGCACGGCTCGTAGCCGCCCAGCCGGCGGACGACGGCGATGTAGTCGGCGACCAGCTCGCGCGCCTCGCCCGCCGCATAGCCGTATTCCTTCCCCAGCGCTTCTACGATGCCCCGTTCATACAGACTGAGTCTTACCCGCGTCTTGGGCTTTTTCATACAACCACCTACCTCCTGCATAGACATGATAGCCAATCAGCCGGATGTGCGGCTCCCATCGTTCCGAGCAAAATACGACCTGGTTGCCCAGCCGGAGCGAATCGAGCCTCCGCCCTTTGCGGGAACGTACAATTTGATCGTAAAACCATTGTTCATCCTCATTTAATTGTACTGCTTGATGCACGATTTTGCCAGTGTCATTGTCCGCCATCGGACCAATAATGATGTCGGGATGTCTCTCGCACGGGTCGGCCCCCTTGACGGCCGTTATCCGATGTTTGTACACGAATGCGCCCCATACCGGCGAATCCGACAGAAACAGCAGCGGAATCATGTCCGGCGGAACGCTTGTCAATTCAAGCACGAGCACGCACGGCTTGCCGCCGTCCCAGCTTTCCTTCGCCGTCTTGTGCGCCCACTGCCGGGCCTGCGCGACGGATATCGTCGTATAGAACCCTTCGCCGAAGTCGCGTCCCGGCTTCCAGTACCGCGCATCCAGAAGCCTCTTGCGGAACGACTGCACCGTGCCGCTGGTCGTTCCGTGATACAACAGCTGAGGGGTTGTAATATCCATATTCGATTTGCCTCCTCGAGGAGCCCAAGCGTAAACGGCTGACGCCGGCCTTTGGCGGCGCAGCTTACGTTTCGCGTCGATTTATCAGTCGGGTATGAAGATGAAGTATATTTACTTATTGGTGAACAAACAACCCGGCACATGGAATCGATGCCGGGTTCGTGGATGTTGGATTCAATTGTTGCCTGCCGCTATTTTTTCAAATGCATGAGAGCCTTCTCGATCGCTTCGTCTTCCGTCGAGCCTTTGACGTACCGCCCGTTAATAAATACGAACGCATAGCGGGCGCACGGTCCGCAATACGATTTGCAGCCGACGCGAATTTCCGAATCCGGCGCAAGCTTCTCCAGCTTGGCGACGGCCGTCTTCATCCGCATGTGCTTGCATTTGTCGCATATTCTGATGTCGTTTTTGGCCATTGCCGATTATCCTGCCGATAAGCCCGAACGGAGCTTAATGGTCTCCATGATTGCCCTTGGACGGGTTCGTAACAGCGAAGCCTTCCTCCGGCACGTAAAAGTAATCGATGCGGACGCCGTCCAAGTAATCGTTGTCCTTCTCCAGAATGACATCGATGTCCTTGTCCGTCGAGACGACGACATCCTTCTCGGTAGGCTCGTCGATCGCCATGCCGTAATGGGCGTGGTCGCCGTGCGCGTGCGTGACGTAAATGCGCAGCTTCTTGCCCGCATGCTCCGGCTTATCCAGCTCCAGCTTGATCATTTTGGCGGCGTTGCGCGATATTTTGCATTTCATGTCCGTTTGCCAGCTCCTTATGCCGAATGCCGATTGACCGGTCATTCCTTCTCAACTCACTGCATTTACATTATATTATACTTCCTCCCCATTCTTCGGGCAAACCATTCCGCAACAATCATCGTCACGGCGATATCGTCTATGGGAATAAAGGGAAGCGCATCGGGCAATACCCAGTACAAAGCGACGGGCACGACAAACAGCAGCTTGTCCGTCAAGGCGACGTGCCTTGATTTCAGCAGCCTGAAAATGAGCGAGAACGTATTTTTCCAATGTCTGAGCGACAGCAGCTTGCGCATCGAATCGCCGCCTTTCCTCCATGGCCGATTTTCGTTAGTATAACACAACGACCCGGGTCCGCCGCTTCAGGCCCGGGTCCAGTGCGCTTCCCCGACCTTCGGATAGGCCGGCGGCGGCTTACAGCGTCAGCGCTTCGAGCAGCAGCGGCCTCAATTCCGCGTAAATGCCGCCGAATTGGCTCATCGGCAGCGGATTTTCGCCGCTGCCCGCTTCCACCGTAAAGCCCGGCCGCCTGAAGCGCAGAATGAACCAGTCCTTGTAGCCCGCGTCGCTGCCGCTCAGCTTGACGGCGGCATACCCGCTCGCCTGCGCCAGCCTTTCCGCCAGACCGGCCGCGCCGGCCGGCTCGAAATCCCGATAGTTCCAATAGATTTCCCGGCCTTGCGTGTGCAGCGAAACGACCGCATCGAAGCCCAGCCTCTCGGTCAGCCCGGCCAGCGCCGCCGCCTCCGGCTCGCTCAGCGGAGCGGGTCCCGGATAATCGCGCGGCGCGGGACCGGACGCTTCCCTTCGCTTGCATTCCTCGGTCCAAAAGGCGGGAAACTGGTCGTTCAGGTCGACGCCCCTTCGATTGGCCTTCCAGCCGCGGAACGACTCCCGGCCTCCGTTCCAGCGCATTAAATCCTCATACATCGGATCGTCTTCCTTCACGCCGTTCTGGGACAGCTCCACGCCGTCGGGATTGACCATCGGCACGGCCCACAGCGTGGCGCGCTCCAGCAGGCGGGTCGCCTGCCGGCCGCCGATGGTCCCCTGCGAGGCGTACGCCTCGCACAGCTCCCCGATAAACCGCATCAGCAGCGCGGACGTAATCCATTCGTTGGCGTGCACGGAAGCGTTCATATGAATCCGCCTCGGGCCGGAGCCGCAGCGCAGCGCGACAAGAGGCTTGCCCATCACGCTGCGCCCGATCTCGTAGGACGACAGGAACGGATAAGCATCCGCAAGCTGCCGGCAGCGCTCCATCATCGCTTCATACGTATACTTGTCCTCCGTCTCCATTCCCCCTGCCCCCGCTTTCGTCACCATGGTGTTACCACCATCGTATGCGGCCGGGGCTTGCCCTAGAATGCCGTGCCGCAGAGGATTGGCGGCCATCACACGGCAAAGGAGCCGTCCCTTCGCGCGGCGCGCGGCCGTCAGGGAGCGGCTCCGGATTCGGATAACGGAGTTTTAGCTAATATTGGGGACCTGCCAGACGACAGGGGTCAGATCGATTTGCTCGCCGAGCCATTGCTGCGCGATCATCTTGAACATATGCGGATCTCCGCTGCAAAAAAACTGATGAACGGGAAGCTGCTCGTTCCGGGCAAGCTTTCTTTTGTCATGCAAAATCGTGCTGATTTCGCGGGCCGTCTCGTCGGCGGAGCTGATCAGCGTCACTTCGCTGCCCATCACCTCGGAAATGGCGTCCGCCAGAAACGGATAATGCGTGCAGCCCAAAATCAGGCAATCGATCGGATAAGTGCGCATATGCGCAATCGACTCATAGACAACGTCGTAGGTTTCGGGCGAACGGAAATGGCCCCGTTCCACCAGCGGCACAAACTGCGGACACGCTTCGCTGATGACCTGCACATGAGGCGACAGCTCCCGCAACGCCGTCTCGTAAGCGCCGCTCCGGATCGTGCCGTCCGTGCCGATCACGCCGATGCAGCCGGTCGTCGTACGGCCGATGGCCGCCCGCGCGCCGGGATTAATGACGCCTACAACCGGGATGGCCACTCTGGAGCGGATATCCGCCAGCGCTACTGCCGTTGCCGTATTGCATGCGATCACGATCATTTTCGGATGGAATTGAATTAAATAATCGACGATTTCTCTCGTAAAGCTGATAACTTCCTCGGGAGAACGGGGACCGTATGGCGTACGGGCCGTATCCCCGAAATAAACGATTTTTTCGCGCGGCAGTTGGCGCATGACTTCCTTGACCACGGTTAGGCCGCCTACGCCGGAATCCAAGATTGCAATCGGTTGCTGCACAAACACACCGCTTTCTTCTGCTTGATGATAATATCGGAATTAGGTCAAATGCATATACGGTTGGAATTTCAAAATAGCATATGAACAAGAGCCTCAAAACGTACCTACATCTTACCCCATAATCGGACAAGGTTCAAGAATTCGCCGCCGGACCCGGCGCACGCCAAACGGCCGGACGCTGTTTGTTCCGCGTCCGGCCCGCTTGGCGCCGATTCATTAATTTTCCTTAACCGTCTCTTCAGGCGGATGTTATTCTCTTGCGGCGCCGCCTTCGATCTGCCCGGACTCCGCTTCGGCTTCGCCTTCGGTGCGGGCAGAGGCTATGACGACCGTCTCCTCGTCCCGGGCGTTGCGGCCCATTCCTTTAAAAGCGCTCACGACCTGGCCCGCCGCCAGCTTTGTGCGGTCCGCGATTTCCGTCGCGCCGGTGCCGATCCCTTTGGCCAGGCGACCGGTCGCGTCGCCGACGTATTCGGCCGCCTTCGCCGTCGAATCGCCGACCTTCTGCGCCTGCACCGCGATGTCCTTTCTCAGCTCTTTGCCCGCCTTTGGAGCAAACAGCAGCGCCGCAATCGAACCAATAACGCCTCCGGCCAGCGCTCCAACCCAAAACCCCTTTGCATTTTTGCGTGTCGACATCCTATCCATCGCTCCTTTCGTCTTTAGAATACCCATCGTCTCAGTTTCTTGATTCGCCGTCTCCGTCTGCGCCTTCGACAGAGGTTCCCCGGCGGGACTGCCATAGCTGCCAGGCCGTCAGTCCGAGCTCCGCCCACTGTACGGCCTCCTCCAGCCGGCGGCTTTCCGCCAGCCGCTCCGCATGCTTGACGGCCGAGCCCGACAGCGCCGACGCGGCCCGTTCCACGGCCGAAGCCGTATGCTCGAGCGCGCCGCCCGCATGCTGCGCCGCCTTGAACAGCCCCTCCGCCGAATGGATGCCGTCCCTCACGGCAAGCAGCGTCTCTTCGGCCGGCTTGACCAAGGCTCCGAGCTCCCGGGACAATCGGTGCAAATCCGCCTGCATCGCCTCGGCCGACGCCTGCATGCGCTCCAGCCTGATCATCAGCGTTCGCAAGGCGATCAGCGCGCCCGCCGCCAGCGCGATAAAAGCGGCTGCCGCCGCAACGGCGCTCCATTCCGCCATCTTCAACCCCTCCTGTCGTTGACGTCGGTGACGCAAACTGGACGAATGCCTATTCGCGTACTGACAGTATAAGCAGCATGGGCTCGTCTTGACACCGCAATTTTTGGGGGGCAAGCGTAAAAAACTTATCAAAACTTTTGCGGTAAAAAGCCGGGGTCCAAAGCTTTCTGCAAGCTTTGGACCCCGGCTTAAGGGAAACCTGTATGTGATTTTACTAAAGCTCCGAATCGGAGCGGCCGATCGAATAGGTGCAGCGGAGCCCGCCCTTCGCCAAACATTCCGTGCGTTCGACCTGCGCCTCCAGCAATACCCGGAACAGCGCCAGCTCGCAGCTGCATGCTTGCTCGTATTTGCCCGCGACGGCCGCAATCGGACAGTTGTACTCGTGCAGCTCGAAGCGGCCGCCCCGGCGCTCCACCTCCGCCATATAACCGCCGGCATTCTGGATCGCGGCCAGCTCCCGCACGCGCTTCTCCAAATCTTTGCCGGCCATCCGCGGAGCGTAACGCTCCTGCAGCTTCTGCCTGCGGCCCTGGAACATCTTGTCGATGAGCGGCGCGGTATCGGGATGCTCCTCGAGCTCGGACAACAAATCGACGGCCAGCGAATGATAGTTTTTGGGAAACAGCTCATTCGCAGCGGAGGTCAGCTCGTACAGATGCGCCGGCCTTCCCGTTCCTTGACGCACGGGGACGACGTCGACGATGCCGTCGCGCTGAAGCCCGTACATATGCCGGCGCACGGCCATCTCCGTCAAGCCGACTTCGCGGGACAGCGCGGCGGCACCCATGCGCCCTTTCGTCTTCAGCAGCACCAGCAGACGTTTTCTTGTGCCCTCGGCTTCCCGGTTTGCCCGGCGCCGGCTTTCGCTTTCGTTGGCATCGCCCTTCACGCCGTCACCTCCGCTTCGTTTGCGTCTGTCGGCCGTTATCCGCGCGGCAGCTCCCGCTCCAAATACGCTTCAACCGCGGTCTTGTACGACTGCAGCAGCTCCGGCAGCTTCGCCGTCAACGGATGCAGCTCGGCGCGCGGCCACTCGTAATATTCCTGCACCAGCGGCCGGCGCAGCTTCACCAACGCCGTCAGCGTCTCCGCCAGCTCGGCCGGATAGACGCCTTCCGCTCCGGTAATTTCGATAATATCCTCGTAGCTGCTCGCATCCCGCATCAAAAACCCGTCAATGAGACAGCTTCCGACGTCGGTTACGATTTCGATCGCCAGATGGAGCGCGCGCTCCTGCGCCAGCCCTTGCAGCGGCTCGCCCCGCCATTGCTCCGCCAGCGTCCGGAGCGATTCCGCAATCTCCTTAACCGCCGCCAGCCTGACCGCTATTTGCTCTTGGTTAACGTAGTACATTTTCCTCGCCTGCTTTCGCTTTCTGCTTTACGGCGCTTGTATAAGCCCAGCCCTTTGCTACTTTTTCCGTTTCGCTTTCCGCTTCAGCCATACTGTCATGACGATGCAGCTGACAATAACGACCAGCAGATAAGTAAACATTTCATAAACGTCTCTCATCGCGTATAAACCTGCCTCAGCTTTCGTAATCGACGCTGGCGGACGCTTCCCGGACCTGCGCCATATGCTCGATCACCTTCTGATGAACGGGATGCACCTGATACGCCTGCAGCGCCTCCAGCGATTCGAACTTCGTGACGAGCGCAATGTCGTAGGAACGATCCGAATGCAGAACGTCGATCCCCACCTCGATATGTTTCAATTCGTCGATTTTTCCTTCCATATCGCGAAGCACCGCCGCCGTGCGGGCAATGCTTTCCTCGCTTCTGTCCTTCAGCTTGAAAAATACGATGTGCGTAATCATTTCGATATCGGACTCCTTATCCACGGCATGACTTTCAGCCTTTTGTCACATAATAACCTATGAAGTCGCATTCCGGCAATCTTTTGCACAAAGGAGACCTCACCGCCATGCGCTATACGGTTACGATCGTCGCGACCCTTATCGGCATTGCCATTTGCGCATTCAACTATACGGGGTACGATCCGCACAATATGTTTTTTTTCATGCTAAGCATTCCCGCATGGTTCGCCGACATGTTCGTCGATATCCACGAAGTCAGCGTTCTTCTTATGTATGCGCTCACGATATTGACCTGGGCGCTGCTCGGTCTGGCAACCGACTGGCTGATCGCCCGGGACCGCAGGCGCGGCAAAGCCGCGTAGCGCCCTTTCTTCGCAAAAAAGGAGCCTTTCGGCTCCTTTTTTGTCATCATTGGCAACTGTCCTGCATTAAGCCGCTTCGATAACCAGCTTGGCCGTCATCGTCTCGTGACCTTGGCCGCATGCAATGGAACAATATATCAAATATTCGCCCGGCTCCGTAAATTCCAGCTCCGTTTGCGGATTTTCGTTCGTGAGCTCCACGTTCAGATCGTCGATCTTAAGTCCGTGCACGCCGATCTTGTTCTCCAGCTTCATAATAACCTTGTCGCCGACCTTCGCCGTATAGACATCTTCACCGAATTTGAAGTCGGACGAGGAAGCCGTAATCTTCATCAGCGTAGTGCCTTCCGGCAGTCCCGCGGTTTCGTCCTGCGGCTTATCCGGCAAGCCGAACAGAAGCAAACCGACGCCAAGCAGCGAAGCCGCCGAGAACAATATAAACATAATCCATTTGTGCATTGCTTTGAGTGCCCCCCTGCGATCGAAATGTCTACTTCATATATTACATAAGATCGTCCGATGTTCTCAACCTTAAACTGATGAAAAGGGGAAAGTTTTTTATCTTTTTGACAAATCCATGAACAAATGCGTTCTCAACCGGGCAAATACCCTTTGAGAACGCGTTCCGATTCCGCCTTGACGAACCCCCACAGCATAAAAAATTGATGGTGGTAGCCCCGGCATACATATTGCGCATGGAGCCCGTCGCGCTCGCGCTTCTCCTCGTAAACGCGGATGCCCCACTCGCGGAATTGGCGGCGAATGTTCGCCATGTCCAGCAATACGCGGTCCTGCATGCCGCGCAGCAGCGATTCGTAAAATCTCGGAAGCTTCATGCGCGAGGCGCCGATCGCCCGGATGTCGTGATCCAGAATGCGCATGACGATGCCGAGCAGCACGTAGCGCTTGACCAGCTCCAGCTCGGCTTCCGTCTGGATGGGCGGATGCGCCGCGACGCGCGCTCCTCCTTGACCTTCTTCCCTGTTAGCGGCCCCCATTGCCACCGCTCCTTTCTTCATAGGCCATGCATAAACGACAAACAAGAACGTATGTTCTTATTATATCCGTTCTGCGGCGGTTTATGCAAGCGGCAATGATGTCCATCCCGGGGCGGCCGTTATTTTTGCTTCAGCACCTCGATCGCTTTGCGAATGCGGTCCGGCAAAGGAAGCCCGAGCTTGCCGTAATTTTCGGTAATGGAGAGCAGTTCGTTGGCGATGTAGAAATAAACGGCCGCCGCCATCGTCATATTGCCGGTGTCCAGCAAAATATCGACGCGGTGGGCGAGCAGGATGACCAGCAGCGACAACCCTTTGCGCGCCAGCCCCCAGAAGCCGACCGCGCTGTTCAGTCCTTTTCCGCTCTTGACGGCCGCCAGCACTCCCGTCACATAATCGACGCCCATCGCCACCAGCAGGAAGGTGAGCGATTCCGTCCAGCTGCCGAAAGCGAACGTAACCAGCGCTCCCGCCGCTCCGCTTATCGAGCATAACCATACCCAATTCACGTTCCTCCACCTCGCTCCTGTGCATAATGGCTTACAGCATACTATATGCGGGAAACGAGCGGCTTGCTTGTCAACTTGTCCATTTTCGCGCGGATAACGGGGCAAAAAAAAGAACCCTGCATGCGCAGGGTCCATACCGTTCTTCTTCACAATTCTACTTCGCCGGCTACCGTTGTCCGGCCGCGTCCGGCATCCTTGGACCGGTACAGCGCCTTGTCGGCCGCTTCGATAATCGTCCGGGCGTCGTTGCGGAGAAGGCTCCGGCCCGCTACGCCAAGCGACAAGCCGAGCGGTTCTCCGGAAGGGCCGGGCGTTCGGGCGAGCTTCTTGCGGAGCCGTTCCGCGGCGGCCCCCGCCTCCCGGGGCGAAGCGGAGCGGACAAGGATGCCGAATTCCTCTCCTCCGTAACGGAAGCACAAATCGCGTTCTCTTGTATACGCCTTCAAATGGCCGGCCAAAAATTGAAGCACCCGGTCGCCGACCAGATGGCCGTGCGTATCGTTGATTCGCTTGAAATGATCGATATCCATCAAAATAAGGGAGAAAGGAACGTCCTTGGCGATCCAGTCCTTTATCGTCCAATCGAACGTCTTCCGGTTGGCCAGGCCGGTCAAGCCGTCCCGCTGCACTTCCTCGTTCCAATGCTGAAGCTGATGACTCATGCTTTGATGCAGCTGCCGCACTTCGTAAATGCAGGATTTGACGGAAGGCAGCCTGGCGCCGTTCGGCTCGATGCCGAGAGCGTTCCGTTCGGAAAATACGGCCAGCGCATGGAGCGGCCGGGAAATGGTAAGCGACAGCAGCCAGGCGGCGAGCCAAATGACGGCGAACAAAGGCAGCGTATTGATCAGCATGCGCATGATCAGCCCTTGGGAGGGCTTCTCAATGACCGACGCCGGCGTTTGGGAGACGATCAGCCAGCCGCTCCTCGGTTCATAAGCGTACCCCGCCATAAAAGGAATCCCCCGGGAGTTGACGACGACTTGCGAGCCGCTGCCGCCGGCCAGCCCCTTGTTGATGACCTCGTTGGTCGTCACCCTTTCGAACCGGCGGCTTTCGTCCGGATGAATAATGAGCCGCCCGGTGCGGTCCGTCACGTACAAATAAGAGCCGTTGTCGTAAAAATGCTCGTTCAGCAGCCGGCTCAGCGCATTGCTTTCCTCCAAATAAATCGCGCCCGCGACGAAGCCGGTATATTCCCGCATATGGTCGTATACGGGCACGGTCAGAATGACGACGCCATGCCGGTCGAACGCCAAATAAGGACCGTACAAATTCCGCTTGCGCATATGCGGCGGCTTCGTCCGCATATCGTCCCGGATGTCAGGGTCGATCATCCGAAGCGCCGTCCTCGGGCTCGCTTGCGTCGCCGTGTAACCGCTGTCCACAATAAGAATGGAATTGAAATTGTGGCGGTTGGCCTTCAGCCACAGGTCCAGCGATTCGTCCGACAGCTCTCCCGAGCCGGCGCGGACGGCGACATCCTCCAGCGTATTGTACATAATGCCCAATATTTCGTTCAGGTTGACCGATAGCTTGCGGGCGTATTGGTAGTTGCTTTCCAAATAGCTTTGCGTTAAAGCCGACTTGTTTTCCTTCCAGGCGTAAAAGCCGCTTGCGGTCGCCGTCAGCAGGACGGCGCCGGAAACGAGCAGGAACAAAATAAGCCGGAGTCTGATCCCTTTTTTCAAAAGGCGGTTCGCTCGCATGTGTCTCCTTCTCTGGCTGCGGGTATTGTTGGCGCTTCATGCCGGCGAAACGTTACCGGTTATCGATTTTCTCGGGATACATATCGTGGTTCAGCAGCCGGTGCTCGGCCATCGCTTCGTATTTCGTGCCCGGTCGTCCCCAGTTGCAATACGGATCGATCGAAATTCCTCCGCGCGGCGTAAATTTGCCCCATACTTCGATGTAACGCGGATTCATGAGGGCGATAAGATCGTTCATTATGATGTTCATGCAATCCTCGTGAAAGTCGCCGTGATTGCGGAAGCTGAACAAATACAGCTTGAGCGACTTGCTCTCCACCATCTTGACGTCGGGGATATACGAGATGTAGATCGTCGCGAAATCGGGCTGTCCCGTAATCGGACACAGGCTCGTAAATTCCGGACAATTAAATTTTACAAAGTAGTCGCGGCCCGGATGCTTGTTGTCGAACGTCTCCAGCACCTCCGGCGCGTAGTCGGACGGATAAGCCGTCCCTTGATTGCCCAGCAGCGTAATGCCGCCAAGCTCTTCCTTGCTTCTGCCTTCCATGCTTGTCACATGCCTTTCCATAGTAAAGATAATACTGCACATTACCCAAGCTGCATGAGGAATCGGCTTCCGATCGCTCTCTTTCTTCCGCTCGCTCGCCCCGGTCAGACGCCTTTTTTGTTGCCCCATACCCAGGTATGCAGCTGCGGCAGCACGTATACCCGCTTCAGCGACTCGTCGGCCATCGTGCGTTCGATCAGCCATTCGTAGCGCCGCACCAAATACGGGAGCATGCGCTCCGGTTCCGTCTCCGTCAAGTTGCCGTTGCCGGCCTGCAAATAAAACGGCACGTCCGGATAGCGGTCGCGCACCTTTTTGGCGTAAGCCAGATCTTCTTCGTCGAAGACGACCACCTTCAGGCAAAAGGCGCGGCTGCCGGCCGGTGCGGACGGGCTCGGCGGGGCGGCACCGGATAGTTTCGCGACGATGTCGTCGAGAACGGCCCAGTCGGTCGTCATGCCGGAGCTCGGCGGCTTGGGCGACAGCGTCATATCGTCGATGTCGGCGAACCAAGGCTGCCAGCGGCTGCCTTGCGTCTCCAGCGCCACGCGCAGGCCGCGCTCGTGCAGAAGCCCGATCAGCGCGCCGAGCTGCGGCAGCAGCGCCGGATTGCCTCCCGATATCGTCACATGGTCGAACGCGTTCCCGCCTGCGGCGAACAGCTCGCCGGCTATGTCGGCGGCGGTCATCAGACGGATCTCGTCCTTCGCGCTGCCGTCCCAGGTAAATGCGGAATCGCACCATGAGCATTGGTAATCGCAGCCGGCGGTGCGAACGAACATCGTCTTCCTCCCGACGACCATCCCTTCTCCCTGCACCGTCGGACCGAAAATTTCAAGCACCGGTATTTTTTTTGCTTCAGCCATGGTCCGCCGCCTTCCGCTTCGGACGATAGACGCAATAGCTCGTCGGCGTTTCCCTCAGAAACACCTGCAGGCATTGCGGCCGGTTCGGCATCGTATCCAAATATCGCTGCACGATTTCGGCGATCGTCCGCGCAACGACTTCCGTCGTCGGAAACCGGTCGGAATCGCCGGCGGAGAAGCTTTCCGCATCGTCATTCAGCACCGTATGGTCGAAGCGGTCGTGGATCAGCCGCTTCACGACGGCGAAATTGACGAGAAATCCCGTCTCGTCCAGCTCGTCTCCCGCGATCGTCACGTTCGCGTAATACGTATGGCCGTGCAGCCGGCTGCATTGGCCCGCCGCTTCGGACGGTATGAGATGCGCCGCCGCGAATTGAAAATCTTTGTTCAGCTCGTACGCGTAATGATGCGGAATGGAAGGGTAAATTTGCTGCAGCATTATCGCACGCCCCCCTTCGTCCGTTCCGCCAAATACGCATGAAGTCCTTGGCTGCGAAGCTTGCACGCGGGGCATTCGCCGCAGCCGTCCGCTTGGATCCCGTTATAGCAGGTCAGCGTGCGCTCGCGGACGAAATCGAAAGCGCCCAGCTCATCCGCCAGCTTCCACGTTTCGGCTTTGTTCAGCCACATCAGCGGCGTATGGATCACGAAAGCGTAATCCATCGACAAATTGAGCGTCACATTCAGCGATTTAATAAAAACGTCGCGGCAATCGGGATAGCCGCTGAAGTCGGTTTCGCAGACGCCCGTCACGATATGGCGGGCTCCGATGCCCTTGGCCAGCACCGCCGCGAACGACAGAAACAGCAAATTGCGCCCGTCGACGAACGTCGTCGGAAGCTCGCCCTCCTTCTGCTCGATCGCGATGTCGCCCCGCGTCAGCGCGTTGGGCGCAAGCTGGCCCAAAAGCGACATATCCAGCACATGGTGGCGAACGCCGAGCCGGGCGGCGATATCGGCGGCGCATTCCAGCTCCAGCCGGTGGCGCTGCCCGTAATTGAACGTTACGGCCTCCACTTCGGCAAACCGCTCCTTCGCCCAGAACAGACAGGTCGTGCTGTCTTGGCCGCCGCTGAACACGACGACCGCTTTATCTTGTTTCATGACATCCATTCCTCCTCAGATGAGAAGACGGAGCTATTCGCGAATATCGGCTGACGATTCAAAAAGGGAACGGCGCCCGCACACCCAAAATCGGTACGCAAGCGCCGAACGCAAAAAAACGACGATGTTCCATAAACGATCGTTTCGTTTTTAGTTTTTTATAGAGGGAGTTCGCGAACCTCTCCCGGCCGATCCGTCCACGACAAGCTCCGCCGGATTTCTTCTTCAATTGTTCATCCGTACTATAGCACAGGCGGCGAGGATTGGGAATAGGAAATCGGGCGCCGGCTAATTTTTCAAGTACAGATGAAACGGCGGAAGCATAAGCTCGCGCACGCCTTCGACGACAAGCGACGCGATGGCAAGGGCGCCGGCCTCCTGGAAGTGGGTGTCGTCCTCCATTCCTTCGGGGAGACTCATAAATTCGCCGGGATAAGCCCATACGAACAGCGCCTTGGACGGCTCCGGGCCGTACCGTTCATACAGCGCCCTGCTCTTCTCGGCAAGATCGATGAGAGGCACGTCCAGCTCGGCGGCCAGCTCCTTCATGGCGGGAATGTAATCGCCGTGCGTATCGATAATGCGCCCCTGTCCGTCAAACTTGCGCCGATGCATCGGCGTAATGAGCAGCGGATGCGCCTGCCGCGCTCTCGCTTCCTTAATATAGACGCCAAGCTTCTCCTTGTACGACGTATACGGATCCGTCGCCCGCTCCTTGTCCGGCTTGCTGTCGTTATGCCCGAACTGAATCCACAGATGGTCGCCGGGTCTGATCTGCTCCAGAATGGCCGCCAGCCTGCCCTCGTCGATAAAGCTTCGGGAGCTGCGGCCCGATTTGGCATGGTTGTCGACGGCCGCCTCCGCCTTGAAAAACAGCGGCAGCATCTGCCCCCAGCCCGCATACGGAAACGTCTCCTGATCGGTCACCGTCGAGTCGCCGGCCAAAAATACGGTAAAGGCCTGCCGCGCCTCGGTGATGACAAGGGAATTGATGCGCGGCGCGATGCCGCCGAACGAAAGCCGCAGCTTCCCGTCCGTCACCTTGACCGTAAACGAATGCGCCGCATATTGTCCGGCCGTCGTCGCCGCCTTGCGCACTACGTGCCGACGCGGGCCGTACGTTACCGAAGTGATCGTCGGAGCGATGGCGTCTCCCATCGTCATCGCGACGTTGTACAGGCCGTTCGGCAGGTCGACGGCGAACGCCGCCTCCAGCGGAATGCAGAACGCGCTCTGCAGCCGGTCTCCTTCTCCCCGGTCGCGCGAGGAGACGCGCCCCCCTTCCTCAAAGCCGTAGCCGAGCTCTTTCGAATAGAGCGTATCCGGCAGCACCTGGACGTAAGGAGCGGCGGGAGGAGATCCGACCCCGAAATCGAAATAATAACCAGCCGTCATCTTGCAAACCCCTTTCTCTATTTTCCTGTAAAAAATACCGGCAGCAGTGCCTTATTGCTAGAATAACAAAGAATGATCGCATAACCAGCGAAATATTCGGTTTTTTTGTTCAAAAAAGAGACTTTCCTCGCGGAGCACGAAGCGATTCAGGTCCGAGCGGCGGCGGCGCTCCGTCCGAGTCCCGCTGCGGATAGGCGGACTTGGCCCCGCATTTGCCGTTGTAACCGGATTTCCGTATACTAAGTATATATAGCAATATAGACAAACGGACTAACGAGGTGACACCGTGGAAGAGTTGAAACAAGCCTTTGCCGCGCTGGGTCTGGACGAAACGGCCAGCAAGGAAGAAGTGGAGAAGCGCTACTCCTTGCTTCTCAAGCGTCATCGGGCCAGAGAAAAGGCGCTCGGAAATGAAAGCGCAAACGAAGCGGACCGCGAACAGTTTGCCCGCGTGACGGAAGCGTACCGGTACATCCTCTCGTACGAAGAGCGGAAATATACGGAAGAATTCAACCAGCAGGAATACGGCAAATACCGGAATATGGCCGGCACGGCCCAGAAGCTGGATCATTACTGGCGCTATTACAAATATCATACATTGGGAGCGGTCGCGCTTCTCGCCCTTATCATTTACGGCATTGTCAGCTACGTCGATCACCGCGAGCATCAAAAATATTTGGCCAGCCTGCCGCCCGTCGACGTGACGGTATCGTTTATGGGCACGTTTATGGAAAATACCGAAGCGGAGGGCGGCAAGAAGGATCACCGGGACGAAAACGGAAACTTCGCGCTGGCCCGGGCGATGCTTCCAAGCTTTCCCGATTGGAAGCGGATCGAAACCGACATCGTCTTCGTGCCGCAGGACGAAGCCAGCCAATTCGCCTATTTGCAGAAGGCGGCGGTCATGCTGTTCTCCGAAAGCCCGGACATCTACATGATGGACCGCTTCATGTTCGAATGGATCGGCCGGCAGAACGTGCTTCTCCCGCTGGACGACAAGCCCTCGCTCGCTTCCCTCGGCAAGGACGGGCTGGCGGTCAGGCTGGCGACGGAAGAATTCCCCGAAGCCAAAATTTACGGCTACGATCTCGCGAAGTCGCGTCTGGGCCAAGCGCTTCCGATTTGGGGCCCAGGGGAGCTCATCGTCGGCATCCGCGCCAATGCCGCCAATCCGGACAAGGCGCTCCAGTTTATCGAGACGTTTCTGAAGACGGCGCCTTAAGCCGCGGCGAAATCGAGCTTAGGGAGCCGCCTCATCCAACCGACAAAGGCCGGGCTCAAGGGACATCCCCTTGGCTCGACCTTTTTTTTATTGGAATAAATATTCATATAAATCATTATTGGAAAAATATTTTATATCATGTTAGCCTTCAAGATGTATCCAAATCTATGAATGAGAGGCTGGCGACAAACGATGAATGTAAAGTTCGAAACGATTCCGGAATACCGCATCGCGTATGTAAGGCAGACGGGGCCGTACGGTCCCGCCAACCGACAAGCCATGGAGAAATTAAAGCAATGGGCCGGCGAAAAAAAGCTGCTCACGGAGTCGGCCATCCTGTTCGGCATTCCGCAAGACAATCCCGATACGACGCCGCCGGCGAACTGCAGGTACGATGCCTGCATCGTCCTGTCCCCTGACTTTCCAATCGGGGACGGAATGTGCGAATGCACGCTGCCCGGCGGAAAATATGCAATTATCCAAATCCGGCATACGGCGGAAGACGTTCAAAGAGCATGGGCCGACCTGTTTCCGGCGTTGCGCGGCGGCGGCTATCAAATGGACAACAAACCGATATTGGAAAGATATATCGGCGAGTTGCTCGACCATGATCTTTGCGAATTATGCGTGCCTGTCAAAGCGCTGTAGCGCAGCGCCTGCCACGCGGTCCCGCCGTCCGCTTCGCGCTTCCCCATCCGGCTTAACCGGGAAAGCGCGGGAGCGGACGGCTACCCGACCAGCAAGGCGTATACGACGCCCGGGCCGTGCACGCCGATCGTCAGATCGTTCTCGATGTCGGAGGAACGGCTCGGGCCGGATATAAAGTGGATGCCCGCCGGCAGCGCCTCGCGTCCCGCCCCGTCGAAGCGGGTCAGCACCTCGCCCAGCCGCGTCGCCAGACGCTCCACCGGAATAATAATGAAAAGCACGGTGGGCAGCAGGCTGACGGAACGGCCCTTCTCCTTGGCCGACAGCACGGCGACGGAACCCGTATAGGCGACGGCGTAATCGGCCTGCACGATGCCGAAGTCGGCCTGCGCCGCCTGCGCTTTCCACCGCTTTGCCGCTTCGCCGCTTCCCGCGTCGGTCTCCGCGCCGCGGTTCCAGACGGCGATCTCCGCGCCGGGCAGCGCCTCTTCGAGCCGAAGCGCCTCCAGCGCCGGTTCGTCCTGGCGCACTATATATTTGGCGCTCATTTCGTCCGCCTTGGCGGCGATAAACGCCCCGGCTTCCTCCAGATTCGCCAGCCGCGCCGTATGCCCTCCCACCGACAGGAAGTTGTCGGCAAAACCTTTGATCCGCTCCTCCAGCGTCCACTCCGTCGCTTTCCAGAACTCCGGAGCGCCGCGATAAGGCTGCGGCGGCTTCTCCCGCAGGCGCGCATGGCCGAGACGGCCGGCGATATGATTCATAAACTTCTCCTGCTTCGCCCGGGATTGTTCCTCCAGCCGGGCCAGCCACTGCCGATGCGTATCCGAATCAGCCATGTCCGCCGCCTCCTTTGCCTTTGCCGCTGCCGGCCGCGCGGGCGGCTTCCTCCATCCGCTTGCGCACGGCGGGGTCCAGTTCCCGCAGCCCTTCGGCCAGCTCCCGTTCCAGCGTCGGCCACCGGTCGCGGAAGGAGCGCTTCGGCAGGCTCGGCGTGACGCGGTACGTGTTCCAGCCCTTCAGCGGGCCGAGCTTCGTGCGGATAACGCCGCCGCGCACGACCAGCTTCTGCCCCAGCTTGCCCAGCCTCATTATGCCGCCGAGCCGCTTGGCGTCGCCCATAACGGCCGCGAAGCCGCCCATGCCGGCCGACTCCAGCTTGTTGCCGTAGCCGGCCTCGACCTTGCGCCGCCGGAGGTATACCAGCATGTCGTGCAGCGGAATTTTGACGGGACATGCCTCGTAGCAAGCGCCGCACAAGCTGGACGCGTTGGCGATATCGTCCCACTCCGCCACGTTCGATTTCAGCGACGGCGTCAGCACCGCGCCGATCGGCCCGCTGTACGTGCTGCCGTAGGCGTGGCCGCCGATATGCCGGTATACCGGACAGGCGTTCAGGCAGGCGCCGCAGCGGATGCAGTTGAGCAGCTCCTGAAACTCGGGATCGCCGAGCTGCAGCGAACGGCCGTTGTCGACGATGATAATGTGCATCTCCTCGGGACCGTCCGCATCCTCGGAGCGTCGGGGACCGGTAATGCCGGACATGTACATCGTCAGCTTTTGCCCCGTCGCGGAACGCGGCAGCAGCGTCGCCATCACTTCAAGATCTTCCCAGGAAGGGATAATCCGTTCCATGCCCATCAGCGTAATTTGCGTCCGCGGCACGGTGCTGACCATGCGGGCGTTGCCTTCGTTCTCGAACAGCACCATCGAGCCCGTCTCCGCAATGGCAAAGTTGCAGCCGGTCATGCCGATGTCCGCCTCCAGAAACTTCTCGCGCAGCTTCTTGCGCACGAAGCCCGCCAGCGCGGTCGTATCCGGCGGCAGCTCGTAGCCCGCCTCCTTGGACAGCAGCTCCGCGATTTGATGCCGGTTTTTGTGAATGGCCGGAATGACGATATGCGAAGGCATCTCGCCCGCCAGCTGAATGATATATTCGCCGAGGTCGGTTTCCACCGCCTCCACGCCGATCGATTCCAGCGCGTGGTTCAAATGCAGCTCCTCCGTCACCATCGACTTCGATTTGACGACGGACTTCGCCCCGGCATGCTCGGCGATGTCCAGCGACAGCCGGACCGCCTCCTCCGCCGTTTCCGCAAAATGAACATGCACGCCGTTCGCGCGCGCATTGTCCGCAAACAGATTCAAATAATAGTCCAGATGCGCGATCGTATGAAGCCGGATCGCCCGGCCGCGCTCGCGCCACTCTTCCCAGTTGCCGTGCTCCTCGGAAGCCTTCTTTTTGCCGCCGCGTAGCCTTTCGGTCGTAAAGCGGACCGCCTTGCGCAAAAATTCGTCGTTCAGCGCCAGCTCCGCTCTTTCCTTGACCGTATGTGCCGCCCGTCCCGCGCTCATGCTCCCTTCACTCCTTCGTACAGCAGCTCCGCCAGATGCATGACGCGCACCCGCTCGCCGCGGTATTGCAAGTGGCCCGCAATATTCATCAGGCAGGCCATGTCCAGCCCGACCAGCACCTCGGCTTCCGTCTCCAGCACATGATCGGCCTTTTCCGTCACCATAGCCCCGGAAATATCGGCCATTTTCACCGCAAACGTGCCGCCGAAGCCGCAGCAATCCTCGGCAAACGGCAGCGGAACGAACTGAAGCCCCTTCACCTTGCTCATCAGCGCCATCGGCTCGTCCTTTACGCCGAGCAGGCGGCTGCCATGGCAGGAGGGATGGTACGTCACTTTATGGGGAAAGGAAGCGCCGAGGTCGGTCACGCCAAGCACCTTCACGAGAAATTGCGCAAATTCGTACGACTTGGCCTGCAGCCGCTTCGCCCGCTCCAGCATAACCGGATCGTTCTCGAACAGCTTCGGATAATGATGAATCATGCCCGTGCACGAGCCGGAAGGCGCAATGACGAAATCGCTGTCCTCGAACGCGTCCAGAATCGTCCGGGCCGAGGCGCGCGCCTCCTTCCAATAGCCGCTGTTGAAGGCCGGCTGCCCGCAGCACGTTTGCGCCCGCGGAAATTCCAGACGCACGCCGTACCGCGCCAGCAGACGGGCCATCGCTTCCCCTACCTGAGGGTATATCATATCGCTCAAACAAGTAATAAACATCGATACTTTCATAGCTGCACCCCGTTTCGGGATAAAATTCTCGCATGCCGCGAACAAAACTACACGACCGTAACGCCGATGCCAAGCTCCTTCAACGCGGCCGCCGTTTCGTCCGGCAGTCCGTTGTCCGTTATAATGGCGTCCACTTCCTTCAAATCGGCCACATGCGTAAACGCCTGAATGCCGAATTTGCTGGAATCCGCCAGCAAAATCGTCTCGTCCGCCATGCCCGCCATCCGCTGCTTGATCCTCGCCTGAAGCTCGTTCGACTCGCTGACGCCCCGTTCCAGATGAACGCCTTTGCAGGAAAGAAACGTTTTGTCCACGTGATAGGCGTCGAGCGAGCGTTCCGCAAGCGGACCGACATAGGAAAGGCTGCGGGAGGCCAGAATGCCTCCCGTGGAAATGACCTCGATCTTCTCCTTGCCGGCCAGCTCCATCGCCACCTTGATCGAATTGGTCAAGACGGTGAGCGGGATGTCCGGCAAGGAAGCCGCCATATACCAGGCCGTCGTGCTCGCATCGAGCAAAATGCGCTCCTTCGGCCGGATCAGCTTGACGGCCTCCCTGGCGATGCGGCGCTTTTCCTCGGCAAAAGCGATTTCGCGTTCGGAATAAGGCGTCTCCGGCTGCTGCTCCTTCACGCTAACCGCGCCGCCATGGGATCGGCGCAGCCGCCCCGCCTGCTCCAGGCGGTCCAAGTCGCGGCGAATCGTCTCCTCCGTCACCTGGCAGAGCTCGCTCAGCTCCGTCACGCGAATGCTGCCTCTCTCATTGACCAGCTGCACAATATAGTCGTAACGTTCAGCAACCAGCATAACTTCCCTCTTTTCCGTAATTTAGGCCAAACCCGTCGCCTGCAGGAAACGCGCGTACGCGGCGTTCCATTCGGCCCCGTCCTTCGGCTCGTATTGTTCGACCGGGAACGAGTCCCGGACGGTCCTTCTCGCTTCCGCGATATCGGCGAGTTGTCCGTCCGCTATCCATTGTACCAGCATATTGCCGATTGCGCTTCCCTCCGTCGGTCCGGCCCATACCGGCTTGCCGATGGCGTTCGCCGTCCATTGGCACAGGAGCGTATTCTGGATGCCTCCTCCGACCATATGAAGGCCGCCAAACGTGTGGCCCGACAGCTCCTCGACCTGTTCGAGCGCGTACCGGTATTTGAACGCAAGGTTTTCCAATACCGCCCGCACGTAAGCGCCCGTGCTCTGCGGAGCCTGCTGGCCCGTACGGGCGCAATAGGCGCGTATCGCGGCGGGCATGTCGCCCGGCTGCAGAAACAGGTCGTCGTCGGAATCGATGAAGCAGGCGAACGGCTCCGCTTCTCCGGCCAGCTTGACCAGCTCCGGGAAGCTGTAGGAAGCCCCTTCCCGCTCCCAGGCCCGTCTGCATTCCTGCAGCACCCAGAGGCCCATAATGTTTTTGAGCAGCCGGAACGTGCCGTACACGCCGCCCTCGTTCGTAAAATTAAGCTCTTGCGCCCGTTTCGTCAAGACGGGGCGCTCGACCTCCGTGCCGATGAGCGACCAGGTGCCGCAGCTGAGGTAAGCGAACGGGCGCTCCAGCGCCGGAACCGCCGCCACCGCCGAACCCGTGTCATGCTCCGCTACCGCATAGACGGGAACGGACTCGATGCCAAGCTCCTCGCACAGCGCGTCGCTCAAGCGGCCGGCCTTCGTGCCGGGCTGCACGACGGCGCCGAACAGACGGCGGTCTGCGCCGACGGACTCGATCAGCTTGTCGTCCCAATCTCCGGTTACGGGATTGTACAGCTGCGTCGTCGTCGCGTTGGAAAACTCGTTGACCATTTCGCCCGTCAGGAAATAGCGCAGCAGCGCCGGAATCATCAAAAAATGTTTCGCTTCCTTCAGCAGCGGGGAATCCGCGGCCTTCAGCGCGGCGATCTGGTACAGCGTATTGATCGACATGAACTGAATGCCGGTGCGGCTGAAAATGTCGCCGGCGCCGAGCTCCTCCACGACGCGGTCGTATACGCCGTTCGTATGCGGATCGCGGTAATGGTACGGATTGCCGAGCAGCTCGCCTCCGGCGCCGATCAGACCGAAGTCGACGCCCCAGGAGTCGATGGCGACGCTGCTCAGCCGGATGCCGCGATGCTTCGCCTTCAGCAAGCCTTGCTTCAATTCATGCAGCAAGCGGAGAATGTCCCAATGGAGCCGGCCGCCGACCTGAACGGGATCGTTCGGAAACCGGTGCAGCTCCTCCAGCTCGATGCGGCCGTCCGTCAGCCGGCCGAGCATGGCGCGGCCGCTGCTCGCGCCGAGGTCGAAAGCGAGCACATGCGCCGTCACCAGCTGGCACCGCCTTTGCCTCTGGCCAGAATGTCCTTGGCGTAGCTGCCGGATAAATACGCTTTCATCGGGTCAAGCGGCAAGCCCTGCTCCTCCCTTACGGCATGCAGCAGCGGCGTCACGTCGAATTCGAACGCCCGGCGAACCGCATCCTCCGCGCCCAGCACGTCGCCGCGGGCGGCGGCTTCCTCGACCTCGGCCTGGTTGATCAACAGCGCCTTGGCGTATTGCGTCTGCACGTTCAGCACGGAACGCAGCATGGCCGGAATCTTTTGCTCGATATTGTGGGACTGGTCGATCATGTACGCGATATTGCTTACGCAGCCGCGCACCCCTTCGTCGGCGTCGTCCGCCGCATTCAATATTTGATAAAAAATAAGGAACAGCTCGTAAGGGTTGATAGAACCGACGATCAAATCGTCGTCCGCGTATTTGCGGCTGTTGAAATGGAAGCCGCCGAGCCGCTTCTCGTCGATCAGGTACGCGACGATATGCTCGATGTTGGCGCCCGGCAGGTGATGCCCCGTATCGACCAGCACTTCCGCCTGCGGCCCGAGCTTCAGCGCCATATTGTACGCCATGCCCCAATCCGCGAGGTCGGTATGATAGAACGCCGGCTCGAAGCATTTGTATTCGATCAGCATGCGCATGTCCGGCGTCAACGCCTTATACATCTCGGTCAGCGCTTCCTGCATCCAGCCTTTTCGCTTGCGGATATTGCCTTGGCCCGGATAGTTCGTGCCGTCCGCAAACCACAGGCTCAAGTCGCGGGAGCCCGTCTCCTTCGCGATGTCCACGCATTCCAGCAAATGATCCGTCGCCTTGCGGCGCACCGCGGCGTCCGCGTTCGTCACGCTGCCCAGCATATATTCGTCTTCCTGGAACAGGTTCGGATTGACCGCGCCGATCGACAGCCCGAGACTTTCCGCGTGGCTTCTGAGCTTGCCGTAGTCGTCCACCTTATCCCACGGAATATGAATCGCCACGGACGGCGCAAGCCCCGTCAGCTTGTGAACCTGGGCCGCATCCTCGAATTTTTCGAACGGGTTGCGGGGAACGCCTTCCTTTTGGAACACCTTGAACCGCGTGCCGGAGTCGCCGTAGCCCCAGGAAGGCGTTTCGATGCGAAGCTCCTTCAGCCGTTTCTTGACCGTATCCAGATCGATGCCCCTTGCCTTCTGCTGCTCTTCGAACAGTGCGTATGCGCGATCGCTCATGAACTACACTCTCCTGTCTCTATAATGGAAATTTTATAATTCCAAAATCCAGCCTCCACGCCTTATTCCTGCATGCATTCATCCCGAATAGGCGCCGTGTCCGGCTGTCCTGCAAACCGCTATTTCAGCGGATACCCCATGGTCGACATAAGCGCGTTCGCCGCCTGGGTCGAATCGAGGCGGCTGTATTGCACGATGACCGGTATATCGCTCCTCAGCTCGATTGCATAAGGAACGCCCGCCGGGATCGTAAGGCCGTCCTTGACCAGCGAGCTCGTGCGAATATGCTTCGTCCGCCGGCCGGGCACGACGACCGGAATGTCTTCCATCGGCTCCCGGTCTTCAAAAAAAATCGTAAACCGGATCAGCGCCTCCTCAGACGACGTATTCAGCACGCACACGGACTCGTGGCTCGTCAAGCTTCCGGTGCTGTCCGGCGGAATGTAGCCGTCGGGGATTACCCAATGTTTCTCGCCTCTTGCCTGAAACATCCTATCTCCTCCTCGCCCGCCTGCCGTTTACGCAGGCGCATGATGATTAAGCGCGATGCCGTTCGGTCAAATCGTCAATACCGAACGGCTAAGTCCATGGTTTTGAACGAAATATCGTTCAAATCGTCGATACCGATCGGCTAAGTCCATGATTTTGAACGAAATATCGTTCAAATCGTCGATGCCGATCGGCCAAGTCCATGATTTTGAACGAAATATCGTTCAAATCGTCGATGCCGATCGGCCAAGTCCATGGTTTTGAACGAAATATCGTTCAAATCGTCAATGCCGATCGGCCAAGTCCATGGTTTTGAGCGAAATATCGTTCAAGAGCCCCGGTACCGAACCGGCGAGGCCGGCTCCGGCGGCGCGGTCGTCCGGCGGCCGGGCCGGCTCGGCCAAGCCGCCGCGTAATTAGCGCGTGAACGCAGCAGGTACGCCGCCGTCGATCGTCAGCATGCAGCCGGTCGTCTTCGACGCTTTGGACGAGGCGAAATAGGCGACGCCCTCCGCGATATCGCTCGGATAAATGTTGACGAGCAGCGTCGTGCGCTTGCGGTAGTACTCCTCCAGCTGATCCGGCTCGATGCCGTAAGCGGCGGCGCGCTCATTGCGCCAATTGCTGTTCCAGATCGCCGAGCCTTGCAAAATCGCATCCGGTAATACCGTATTGACGCGAATGCCGAATTCTCCGCCTTCCGCGGCGATGCAGCGCGCCAGGTGCGCTTCCATCGCTTTGGCGGCGCTGTAAGCCGTGGCGTTTTTGCCTGCGTAGACGGAGTTTTTGGAGCCGATGAACACCATGCTGCCGCCGATGCCCTGCGTCTTCATCACTTTGAACGCCTCGCGCGCCACCAGGAAGTAGCCGGTGCCGAGCACGTTCATATTCAGGTTCCATTCCTTCAGCGACGTTTCGTCGAACGGACTCGACGTGGCCAATCCTGCGTTGTTGACCAGAATATCTACGCCGCCGTAAGCCAAATTCGTCTCCGCGTAAGCCGCCGCCACCTGCTCCTCGCTCGTCACGTCCATCTTCACGGCAATGGCGCGGTTGTCGCCGTATTGGGCGTTGATTTCGTCCGCGACCTTTTGCGCGCCCTCCAAATTCAGGTCCGCCAGCACGACGTGCGCGCCTTCCGATACGAGTCTGCGCGCCGTCGCGCTGCCGATGCCGCCCGCGCCTCCGGTAATGAGCGCCACCTGGCGGGAAAACTCCGCTTCGGCCGGAGCCAGCGTCAGCTTATACAGCTCGAGCGGCCAATATTCGACGTTGTACGATTCGTTTTCGCTGAGCGAAACGAAGTTGCCCAGCGCCGTCGCGCCGCGCATGACGGCGATCGCGCGATGATACAGCGCTCCGCTCACTTGGGACATCGCCCAGCTTTTGCCGGTGTTGATCATGCCGATGCCCGGAATGAGGATGACGCGGGGCGCCGCTTCGAACATGTTGTCGCCTTCGTTTTTGTTGCGGTCAAAATATTGTTTGTAGGAAGCCTTGTACTCTTCAATACCCGCCTCAAGCTTTGCCTTCAAGCCTTCGACGTCGTCAGCGTCCGGCGTCCAGTCGATAAACAGCGGAACGACCTTCGTATGCACCAGATGGTCCGGACATGCGGCTCCGACCTGCGACAGCTTGGCGGAATCCCGGCCGCCCACGAACGAGAGCACGTCGTCGCCGTCGTCGAAGGAGAGAATCATTCGCTTCTCGTCGCTGACCGCGCCGCGAATCGCCGGCATCACTTGCGCCGCGATCGACCGGCGCACGTCGGCCGGAAGCGCCGCATGCTTCACGCCGCCGAACAGTTTGTCTTCCTGAACGCGGGCTTCGATATAAGCCTCCGCTTCGTTAATAATTTTGATCGTTTGCGTGTAGCAAGCTTCGGACGTATCGCCCCAAGTGACGAGGCCGTGCTTCTCCATCAGCACCAGCTCGGCGTTCGGATTGGCGAGCACACCTTCGGCGATCATTTTGGAAAGGGTAAAGCCCGGTCGAACGTAAGGCACCCATACAAAGCGGTTTCCGAAAATTTCTTCCGCGATCTGGCGCCCGTTATCCGCGCAGCACAAGCTGATAATGGCATCCGGATGCGTGTGGTCGACATGCTTGAACGGCAGAAACGCATGCAGCAGCGTCTCGATGGAAGCGCGCGGATGCTTGGCGTCGATCATGCAATTCGCCAAATACGCGACCATTTCTTCGTCCGGCATTTCCGAACGTTCGAACAACGGGCGAATGTCGTCCATCCGAAGCCCCGTAAAATTGCCCGCTTTCATCGTCGCCAGATCGGAGCCGCTGCCCTTGACGAACATGACTTCCACTTCGCGGCCCCGGAAATCCCGGACGACCGTCTTGCTGGACGTATTTCCCCCGCCGTAGTTGCATACGCGGCGATCCGCGCCGATCAGATTCGAGCGGTAAACGAGTTCGTCCAATCCGCCCTGCAGCTCTGCTGCTTTTGCCTTGTCCCATAAAGATTGTACCATGGCTCTAACCTCCGAATAATTTTGAATGTATTTGTTTTTGTTTGATATGAGTATATCACGTTTGTTTATTTTTGAATATACCGTTTTCAAACCTGCAAAAAACAAAAAATCCAAAAATCCGATTGTTCCCCCTCTCGGAACGGCAGCCTTATAACGGAACCCGAATAATTCAAATAATTTCGCCCAAGCCTTGAAAGCGCTTTAATTCAAGCGAACCATTAATAAGCCGGGTAAGCCGTGCAATGCCTGAAACAGCTTCAGCGCCGGGGAAGAACTGCAGATCGGAGTCAAAAATAAGATCGAAGCGGGGTATCACTCACCCCGCTACTCGCATCGAAGCGTCACTTCGATATCCTGGTTGTAGTTGCCGAACCCTTTGCCGAACAGCGTGACGCCGCCGCAGTTTTTGGCCGTCGCGCTGCAGGCAATGCGGAACAAAATTTCGCGGTCGTACGACAGGGACAGGCCGTCGATCGTGACGCCGGACACCCGGACCCCGTCGATGTACGAGCCCTCGCGCGTTATCCGGATCGTCTTCATCAGTCCGTGTTGAATGTTTTTGTGCCACCAGGCCGGCGTGTACAGGCCGCGGGCGCCTCCAAAATCGCCCGGATACGTCCAGGTGCCGATCTCCCGGCCGTTTACCGCAAAGACGATGTCCGAAGGCAGATGATTGACCGCGCACGGCGTCTCCGAACAAATCTCCAGCGAAATCTCCAGCGATTCCGGCCTCTCGTTATTGACCATGTAATTCGGAATCCGATATTCCACATAACCCGAACCGAACCACAGCACTTTGGCGTACACATGCTCCGGATCGGCAAAATAACGCGGATCGTCGCACATGCCGATCATGTTCGTTTCCGAAGCGAGGCCGCAGGTCGGCTTCACTTCGTAGGAAGCGTACGTGCCGACCGGCAGCGACACCTGATAACGATTGCGTTGGCCCTCCTCCCGGGAAGCGGCCTTGAACACAAGCGTCGCCTCGCTCAGCTCGAGACGGCACAGCTTTTGCATCCCTCTTTTGCCCGCGACGGACTCGCAGCGAACAATGCCCGCCCGCTCCAGCATATGGATATGTCTCGTCACGATGGGGGACTTTATATGAAGCGCTTCGGACAACCCTTTAATATTCATGGGCTGCCCGCTCAGCAATTCGATGATCTTGACCCGGGTAGGGGATGAAAAACATTCCAGAAACCGCATGTTTTCGCTTCTGACTTCAATATTCACGGCAACGCCCCTCCCATCCTTCATAGCTGCAACAATTATATAACCAAAAAGTTAAGGTTACAATGCCGGATATTGCCTTGACACCCCTAAGCAACTTCAATAAAATAAATCGCGTAACCGTAACTTGAAGAGTATTTAGTTAATTTTGAAGTTAATCTAATAGGAAGCGAGGGATAGGCGTGAACAACTTTCAGTTTCACAACCCGACCCGCATCGTATTCGGCGAAGGCTCGGCCGATCGGATCGGCGAGCTGACGAAGCCGTACGGCGATGCCGTCCTGCTTGTCTACGGCGGCGGTAGCATCAAGAAGACGGGCTTGTACGACCGTGCGTACGCCCAGCTGAAGGAAGCCGGAATTCGCGTGCGCGAGCTGCCCGGCGTCGAACCGAATCCGCGGCTGAGCACCGTCAACAAAGGGATCGAGCTGTGCCGCAGCAACGGCATCGGCTTCATTCTTGCCGTCGGAGGCGGCAGCGTCATCGATGCGGCCAAAGCTATCGCAGCCGGCGTACCTTACGACGGCGACGTATGGGACTTCTTTTCGAACAAAGCCGTTATCGAACGCGCATTGCCGATCGGCACCGTGCTGACGCTTGCGGCGACGGGCTCGGAAATGAACGGCAACACGGTCATCTCCCATTGGGACGCCAAGTTGAAACGGGGAGCCGGCAGCCCTCATCTGTTCCCGAAATTTTCGATATTGGATCCGACGCTTACATACAGCGTGCCTCGCAACCATACCGTATACGGCTCCATCGACATTATGTCGCACGTATTCGAGCAGTATTTCAGTTTGACCGAAAATACGCCGCTGCAGGAGCGTTTCTGCGAATCGATCTTGCAAACCGTTATCGAAAATATCGAGCCCGCGCTCGCCGATCCGTCCGACTATGCGGCGCGCTCCAATCTGATGTGGTGCGGCACGATGGCGCTTAACGGCGGCCAGATCAGCCTGGGCATGGCCAACGACTGGGCGTCGCACGGCATCGAGCACGAAATTAGCGCCATTTACGACATTCCCCACGGCGCGGGTCTGGCGATCGTTTTCCCGAATTGGATGAAATACGTCTACAAAGAAAGGCCCGGCCGGTTTGCGCAATACGCCGAGCGGGTATGGGGAATTGCGCGCGAAGGAAGGTCGGATGAAGAGCTCGCGCTTGCCGGCATCGAAGCGACGCAGCAATTTTATAAGCGGATCGGAGCGGAAACGTCATTGGCCGACTTCGGCATCGGAAACGAGCAGCTGGACAGAATGGCCGAGGAAGCGGTCCGCTACGGCCCGATCGGTTCGTTCAAGCGGCTGCACAAGGAAGACGTCAAATCCATTTTGGAAATGTGTTTATAAGGAGGAATTCGAGAATGACACAATCGATTACGTCTTGCACAACGCTCAGCAACGGGGTGAAGATGCCTTGGCTGGGACTTGGCGTTTGGAAAATGAAGGATGACGGCGAAGCGGAGCAGACGGTCAAAGCCGCGCTCGAAGCGGGCTACCGGAGCATCGACACCGCCGCAGCCTACAACAATGAAACGGGCGTCGGTGCGGCGGTCAACAACAGCGGCATCGCTCGCGACGACATTTTTGTCACCACGAAAATTTGGAACTCCGATCAAGGCTACGATACGACGCTGGCCGCATTTGAGCGCAGCCTGTCCAAGCTGCAGCTGAAGCAAGTCGACCTGCTGCTCATTCATTGGCCCGTAAAAGGCAAATATAAAGAAACTTGGCGCGCCCTCGAAAAAATTTACCGCGACGGCGGCGCTCGCGCCATCGGCGTAAGCAACTTCCAAATCCATCATTTGCAGGATTTGATGCAAGGCAGCGAGCTCGTGCCGATGGTGAATCAGGTAGAATACCATCCTTTGCTGACGCAAGAGGAGCTTCACGCCTTCTGCAAAAGCAACAAAATCCAGCTGATGGCCTGGAGTCCTCTGATGCAGGGCAATCTCGACCATGCCGTTCTCCAAGAGATCGGCGCCAAATACGGCAAGTCGCCTGCCCAAGTCGTCCTTCGGTGGGACTTGCAAAACGAAGTCGTGACGATTCCCAAAACGACAACGCCCGCACGCTTGAAGGAAAACGCGGACATCTTCGACTTTGCGCTGACGGCCGATGAGATGAAGCAAATATCCGCGCTGAACCGCAATCAACGCTTTGGCTCGGACCCGGACAATTTCAATTTTTAAAAAGAGAAAGGTCAAGCCGGCGGCAACAAGGCACTGCTGCCGCTTGACCTGACCCCCAACTGACAGCGCCGTCCTATACGGCGCTGTCGTCGTTTTTCTGAAGCTTGCTTCTTTTACTGCTCGCTTTACTGCTCGCTTTACTGCCTGCTTAACTGCTTGCTTTACTGCTTGTTTTACTGCTTGCTTTTATTACTGCCTGCTACTTTTATTGCTTGCTACTTTTATTGCTTGTCACTTTGCTACTTTTACATTACGACTGATCCTTTACGACGCCTTTTTTCAATATCAAATTGGCGTACAACGCGCTTTCGCCGGTCGCGATAACGGCATAGGCGCGTTTGGCTCGCTCGTAGAAGGCAAACCGCTCCACTTCTTCGAACGGTTCCTCCAGCCCGGTCCGCGACCTTATAATGGTTCGGTATTGTTCCCAAATCGGCGTATCCGTCTTGTCGCCGGGAACGACCGCCATCAGCGCGGCCGGACGTTCTACATAAGAGTCTAACGGAAACAGCTTCAGGATGGCGTCCAGCAGCTCCGGCACGCCGTGTCCGTCGCATCGGATCAGCCGATGCGCATGGCTTGCCGCCGGAAAATTGCCGTCCGCCAGCACAATTTCATCGCCGTGACCCATTTCCATCAACGTCTTCAACAAATCGGGCGTAATCAGCTTCGAAATGCCGATCAACATGTCGCGGCGCCTCCTTCACTCAAAACGGGATAATTTGATTTGATTTTGATTTAATTTAACTTTACTTCATTTTTTGCAAAAGCTGAATGCGGTAAGCTTCGCTCTCCAACGAAGCGATTTCCTCGAACTCTTCCTTCGTCAGCGCTTTGGGCTCTTTGATCGCTTTGGCAATCAAATAAATTTTGGCGCTCTCCTCCACCACTTCGGTTCGATAGTAGGCTTCGCGCAAATTACGGCCGGTCGCGACGAGCCCGTGATTGCCAAGCAATACGGTGCTGGCCTCGTTGACCACCTCGACATACGCGTGGGCCAGCCGATCCGTCGTAGGCAAAACGTAGGGCACATACAGCGTCTTCCCGACAAGCGCCGCCTGGTCCGGAAACATGATCGGCAGTTCGGTCTCCACCAGCGTAAACGCGATGCAATAAGGCGGATGCGTGTGCACGATCGCGTTAATATCGGGATTGGCGCGGTAAGCGTACAGATGCATGAGCACCTCCGATGAAGGGCGCAGCCCGATGTCCGTTATGGCGCCGGTCTCAATATCGACCTCCACCCACTGATCCGGCTCGACCTCGTCAAGCGCAAAGCCGCTCGGCGACAAGTACATCTTTCCTTCATGCCTTGCGCTGATATTGCCGCCGGGTCCTACAACCAGCCTGTTTTCCGTCGTCTTGCGGGCATACTTGCACAGTTCCTCGCGAATGGACGCACTCATTCCTATCCCTCCGTCAATTCTATTATTTATAGAGCGGGCCGAAATTGGAGCATGCGCGATAATCCGCGCCTTCCGGATCGGCCGTGCCGAACAGCCCCCAGGCCCGCGGACGGAACACTCTCTCCTCCGGCACATTGTGCATGTTGACCGGAATGCGGAGCATCGACGCCAGCGTAATCAGATCGCCGCCGATATGGCCGTAGCTGATGGAACCGTGGTTGGCTCCCCAATTGTCCATCACAGCATACACCGAGCTGAACGCTCCGCTTCCCGTAAGGATCGGCGCGAACCAGGTCGTCGGCCAAGTCGGGTCCGTACGAAGGTCGAGCGCGTCATGCACCTCCGGCGGCAGATCGACGGAATAGCCCTCCGCAATTTGCAGCACCGGCCCGATCCCTTTAACCAGATTGATGCGGGACATCGTCATCGGCATGCCGCCGCGGGTCAAATAATCGGAAGAATAGCCTCCTCCCCGGAAATACTCGACGGATGCCGGCCTCCAGGACGTCGCCTCCAGGCAGCGCTCCGCTTCCTCCTCCGTAATTTCCCAGAAAGGCTTCATCGCAGGCTTGCCGTCTTTCGATTGCTCTCCCGTACCGTCCAACGCCGCCGGTCCCGAATTGATCAGGTGAAGCAATCCGCCCTTCGCCGCTCCGGCAAGTTTATGGCCGGTTACCCGCTCCACCGATTCAGGGCTCCAATAAGTCCGGACGTCGGCAAAGATTTGCGCCGTATTCGTCAGCAAATAACCGAAAAGCATGACAGCTCCGTTCAAGGCGTCGTTTTCCGTGGCGACGATGTAAGGAGCCCGGATCCCGTTCCAATCGAACGAAGAGTTCAGCATCGCTTCCATGAAATCACCGTTCGGAAAGTGGTCGGTCCATTGGCGCTGCCCTTGGAAACCGGCGGCAATCGCGTTATGCCCCATCGCCTCTTCCCCGAAACCAAGCTCCGCCAGCCGCGGATTGCCGACCATCAAGTCGCGCGCGATTTGCGTCATTTTAACGACCGTTTCCCAGTCTTTGTCCTTTTTCTCCCGGGAAGTTCTTATGCTCTCGGGGTTGTTGTCCGGTCCTTCCTTGCAGTTTTCCTTCACCCACGCCAAAGCCGTCCTGAATTCCTCGTCGTCGTAAATGCCTTCCTCCATACGGCGGACGAATTCGGACATATCGACATATTCCGTTCGCATGCCAAGATATTCCTGGAAGAACGCATCGTTCACGATCGATCCCGCAATGCCCATCGAAACGGAGCCCATTGACAAATAGGATTTGCCGCGCATATAAGCGACCGCAAGGCCCGCTTTCGCGAAACCGATCAGCTTGCTCCGCACATCGTCCGGAATCGTCGCATCGCCCGCGTCCTGCACATGCTCGCCGTAAATGCCGAAGGCCGGCAATCCTTTTTGGGCATAACCCGCCAGCACCGCCGCCAAATAAACCGCGCCCGGACGTTCGGTACCGTTAAAGCCCCATACCGCTTTCGGAATGGTCGGATCCATGTCCATCGTTTCCGTACCGTAGCACCAGCAAGGCGTTACCGTTATCGATACACCTACGCCCGCCTTTGCGAATTTATCCGCGCAGGCGGCAGCCTCCGCCACTCCGCCGATGCAGCTGTCGGCAATGACGCATTCCACCGGTTCCCCGTTCGGATATTTCAACGTTTCGCTAAGAAGCTTAGCCGTCGCCAGCGCCATGTTCATCGTTTGCTCTTCCAACGACTCGCGCACGCCTTTGCGCCTTCCGTCGATCGTAGGCCGAATGCCTATTTTGGGAAATCCGCTTTGAAACCGATTGTTCGTTTCCGCCATCCGTTATCCCTCCGTTTAAAAAATAGTGTTATCGATAACCCTAAAGTATCAGCATTACTAGTTGATGTCAACGCTTACTTTTTTGTATGATTAGAATCAGCCATTTATACAGCAGCAAGGAGCAATTCGCATGGTAACGATTTATGATATCGCCGCCAAGGCAAACGTCTCGGCCATGACCGTGTCAAGAGTTATCAATAACACCGGAAAAATCAGCGAAAAAACGCGGGCTAAAGTAAAGCGCGTCATGGAAGAAATGAACTATGTGCCGAACCAGACGGCGCGCAGCCTTGTGCTGCAGCAAACGAAACTTCTCTTTTTGCTAATCACCGATATTACGAATCCGTTCTACACGACACTGGCGAGAGGCGCGGAGGATGCGGCCAAAAAGTACGGCTATCGCCTGTTGTTTGGCAACAGCGACGAAAGTTTGGAGAAGGAAGCGGAGTATGTAACGACAATCTTGCAAACCAGAGTAGACGGCGTATTGCTCGCGCCTGCAGGCGATCCGTCGCTGCCTCATCTGGAATCGCTCCGCCGGCACGGCGTTCCCTTTGTGCTGTTGGACCGCGAGGTGCCGGGCGTAGAATGCGACATCGTACTCGGAGACAGCAAGGAAGGCGCACGTCAGCTAGTCGACCATCTGGCCGCGGCCGGCCACCGCCGCATCGCCATCGTAAACGGATCGGACTCGATTTCGAGCGCCAGGCTGCGCCTGCAAGGCTACATGGACGGGCTAAAGCTAAACGAACTGCCGTACGAGCAACAGTATGTGTTTGAGACCAGTTTCGGCTCGCTAAGCGACTTGTCCGAGATGGAGCAGTGGCTGAACGGCCTGGACCCGCTCCCTACCGCAATATTGTCGGGCAATAACGTGCTGGCCGTCGAAGTCATGCGTCTGCTTCGTCATCGCGGACTTCGTGTACCCGAAGATATTTCCGTTGTATGCTTCGACGATCTGGGTCCCTATTCCGACGTAGACCCGTTTCTGACCGTCGCCGCACAGCAGGCGTACCAATTCGGCTATATGGGGACGACGATGCTGGTCGAACGCATCACCGACCGTGAAGGCGCCCAGCCCTGGAAAAAAATCGTGTTGCCCGCCGAACTCCTAGTCCGCCGCTCGGTGCGCAACTTGATCCGCGATGCGTAATGCGAGAGGTGCGCGCACTTCACCATCCAATTCTCATTCCTCGGTGCTTTATGGGCTAAAGGGACACCTCTGCAGAACTACACCTGTGCAGGTCTGTATCCTCTGCTGGGCTTCTGCGAGGTCTGTGCCCTCTGCCCGTCTGCAGCCTGAACGTCTTTGGCTCTGATCCGATTGTACAACTGTAGAGCGCACGACTGTTCATTGTACGACTGTTCATTGCACGTCTGTTCGTTGCACGTCTGTTCATTGCACGTCTGTTCATTGCACGTCTGTGCTTTTGCACGACTACAGTAGTTGTTTTTTCTCCTTACCATCACTATCCCATCAAGTCAGGAAAATAACATAAAGATGTTACATGAAATCATCTATATTTGTGGAGATCTATGCAATCAAAAAAATGCATATTGCCAACTATTAAACCGAACTTTCCCATAAAGTGATCGTTAGACGCCCGATGATACGGCGCTTCAGTGGCAAGATTGGACCCCCGCTTAAATAAAAATGCAAAGAAAATAAGTCTCTTTGCTACGAATATCGTCTTGTTAATTTGAAAAGAGATCAAGCATTAAAACGGATTCAACCCGCTGAAAGCAATCTGGGCCAACCGTTGAAAGGCTTGCCTTTGGTTCCCCGCATTGCGTCGGAAACAATATTCGTCCAAATATTTTTGGGCATGTTTTATGCCAATGCCATGGAAAGTACGATTCAGCCATTTAAACGCTTGATCGGCAAAAACAGACAATGAATTCTTCAATAAATCCGCAATTTTTAACCGCTCATCCTCGCCAACGACCGCCCTGCTGCTAAACTTGTTGTAGGCGGCACGCAATTCGGGCGACCACTGCATGCGTGGATTTATGCGCCATAATTTTGTATCCGCGGTCAGATGGCATTTGGCAAATACGGCCGACTCTTTGTCCGATAAAGGACTCCGCGCAACTTTGCGGCGAGGAACAATTTTAATCTTATAATACTCCGTCTCCGGCGAATGATCTGCAAATGCTGTCTCTTTTGCCGCAATGACGGAATGTTCCAGCTTCAACTGGTCAGCGGACGGAATAAACTTTTTCATAAAAATTTCATGTTTTGCCTCAACGATACCGGCCATTTTGCGATTGTGGTCCATATCCGATATCGAACTGCGAATTTTATGTAAAATCGACCATGCCGTCTTGTAAGTGACGTTGATCACGCTTGAAAGCTTGAGCGCATTAATGCCGTCGCCGCAGCAAGCCACCATAAACATGCTCAACAGCCATTTGCGCAGCGGCGTTCGACTTTTATGCATAATGGTATGGGCCGTCAATGAAGTCTGATGCTTGCAATTTCTGCATTCCAGCAGAGGGGAGGTCTTGGAAGCAATCTCATATGCTTCGCGATGGCCGCATGCGCAACAATGAAAACCGTTAGGCCACTTTAAGCGGCGCGCCAAAGCGAGGCAAGCCTCCTGATCGGGAAAAAGCTCATTAAAACGGTTTACGGCATCTAAATGTTCATCTTCCCGCAAAGCGTCTGACAACTCCTTCGCATGGCCAGTCCAATCCGCGAGTTGTATGGGCTTCAGGTTCATCGCTCACTCCCCCAATCCATCATATTCACAAACAAAAACAGAACGTATGTTCCTATTCAATCATACCAAAAGAAGAGTTCCCGCACAAGTTCAAAATTTCTTCATCCCAAAAATAAGGCTTCAAGATGCCAAACACCAGATTGAAGTTTACGGCGTGAAGGAGTTCATGCTCTTAGTGCACTTATTGCCATTTTGCTTCTATTGCACCTTCTGCTTTCCAAGCACATTCTGCATGCCATGCACCTTCTGCTTTCCATACACTTTCTGCATGCCATGCACTTTTGCTTTCCTTGCACTTTTGCTTTCCTTGCACTTTTGCTTTCCTTGCACTTTGTGCATGCCACGCACTTTCTGCTTTCCATGCACTTTTGCTTCTAGTCGCTCTGCTTCCATGCCTTTTCGATGGTCTTGCATGATCCTCTTGGTCAAAAAAACAGCGACAATAACCGGCGGCGACAAGCAGCTTGCTTTTCCTGAGATAAAGGGATAGTGATGACAAAAGCAAAAATACCATATATGCCAGCTCCAGCTCGGGTTCAAACCTTCAGTATATGATATAGATTTAATTTAGTATCCGCGCTTTCTCGTTCCTGCCCGATATTCCGACGGCGTTACGCCGCTCCATTTGCGGAACTGTTTAGAAAAAAAGAGCGGATCTCCGTATCCGACGGAGGCGGCGACCTGAGCGATCGTCAAATCGCTTTCCAGCAGCGTTTCCGCTTTTTTCATGCGGATTTTGAGCAAATATTGCATCGGGGGCAACCCTGTCGCCTCCTTGAACAGACGGGTCAGGTGGGCGCGATGGTATCCGAGCGACCGGGCGATATCTTCGATGGACAACGGAAGGCTGTACTGCAGCGTCATAAGCCGGATCGCCCGGTCGATTCGGCCGTAGGCGCGAGCGACCGCGGGCGAATCGGGAGCCGAGGATGTCGGCTCCTCCGCTTTCTCGTGCTCCTCGCCGTTGCGGCTTCGCGCTTGACCCAGGCCGGTTAAGATCAGCCTGAACATGCCCGACGCTTCCATGCTCCCCAATTCCGAGCTGCCTTCACGATCCAGCGCCGCCCTCAACGCCCGAAACCGCCGCGTCATCCGGCGGAGCTCAACGCCCCGGACGACCGGCGACGCGTTCGTCAACCCGATAGAGGCTAGCGCTTTGTCCGCAAATTCGCCCGCAAAGCCGATCCACATATACGTCCATGGGCGAACATGGTCCGCTTCGTATTTGACAAGGGCGTCCGGAAAAATGACAAACGCGTCTCCCGCTCCAAGCCGGTAAGAACCTCCCGCCGATTCGAAACGGCCTTCCCCGTCCAGCACAAGATGAATCAAATAATAATCGTGAACGGCAGGGCCGATATAATGTCCCGCTACAGGCGCTCCTTCGCCGCTGAACAGCACCGACATCTCTCCCTTGACGGGGGAATGGTTGACGCTGATGCTAAATCGATAATGCGTTTCCATCCTCTTGAAGGTCTCCTTTGTCGCTTTTTATCATCGTAAACGATTGTGCAACAAAACTCCATATATAGATGCTTTCATTCCATATGAAAGGAGAACCGCCGCACGTATACTGAAAGCAGATCAATCACCTGTGCGCACAGTAAAACCATCGACCAATGGAGGTATATTTCCTATGTCCAAAATTACGTTCATCGGAGCGGGAAGCACCGTTTTTGCAAAAAACATACTGGGCGACGTTATGATGACTCCGGCGCTCCAAGGCTTTGAAATCGCTTTGTTCGATATCGACGCGCAGCGTTTGAAGGACTCTGAGCAAATGCTGCTCAATCTGAAGAAGACCAGCGGCAGCACGTGCTCGATCCGGGCGTACGCCGATCGCAAGGAGGCGCTGCGCGGCGCCAAATACGTCGTCAACGCCATACAGGTCGGAGGTTACGACCCTTGCACCATTACCGATTTTGAAGTTCCCAAAAAATACGGACTCCGCCAAACGATTGCCGATACCGTCGGAATCGGAGGCATATTCCGAAACTTGCGCACCATTCCGGTTATGCTCGATTTCGCCCGGGACATTAACGAGGTGTGCCCCGACGCCCTATTTCTCAACTATACGAATCCGATGGCCGTCCTGACGAATGTCATGAATACGCACGGCGGCGTTAACACGGTCGGACTATGCCACAGCGTTCAGATTTGCGTGCCGCATCTGTTCGATCATTTGGGCATGGACGCCGCAGGCGTCAAATGGAAGATCGCGGGCATCAACCATATGGCCTGGCTTCTGGAAGTGAGCAAAGACGGCGTCGACCTGTATCCGGAAATCAAGCGGCGCGCCTCCGAAAAACAGAAGGAAAAACATCATGATATGGTCCGCTTCGAAATGATGCTGAAGTTCGGCTATTACATTACGGAATCGTCGGAGCACAACGCGGAATACCATCCGTATTTTATTAAGAAAAGTTACCCGGAGCTGATCGAACGCTTCAACATCCCGCTGGACGAATACCCGCGGCGTTGCGTCGCACAAATCGAAGGCTGGACTTCCATGCGTGATTCTCTCGTAAACGACGTCAATCTGGAGCATTGCCGCAGCCACGAGTATGCATCCTATATTTTCGAGGCGATTGAAACCGACAAACCGTTCAAAATCGCCGGCAATGTGATGAATACGGGCCTCATCACGAATTTGCCGAAGGAGGCTTGCGTAGAGGTCCCTTGCCTGGTCGACCGGAACGGCGTTACGCCGACTTATGTCGGCGATCTTCCTCCGCAGCTTGCCGCGCTCAATCGTACGAACATCAATACGCAGCTGCTTACCATCGAAGCCGCCGTCACGCGCAAGCGCGAGCACATCTACCATGCGGCGATGCTCGATCCGCACACGTCGGCGGAATTGTCGCTCGACGATATCGTGTCGCTGTGCGACGATTTGATCGAAGCGCACGGCAGCTGGCTGCCAAGCTACAAATAATCGTCGACCATCCGCCAAACCAAAACGGTCTTCGCCGGACCGGGCT
>CALAWP010000049.1 GCA_937895345.1 uncultured Paenibacillus sp.
CGACGAGGCCCGCGCCCAGCATAACGCTCGGGTTGGACGTGTTCGTACAGCTCGTAATGGCCGCGATCACGACAGCGCCCGTACCCATTTGGCTTACTTGGCCGTCGTTATGCTGTACCGTTACTTTTTGCTCGATCTTTTCTTCGTTCAAGCCGTATCCGCCTTTGTCGATCGGCGTGCGGATAATGCTGTTGAACGATTCCTTCATCGAGGTCAGCTCTACGCGGTCCTGAGGACGCTTCGGACCGGCGAGGGACGGAAAGATCGTGGACAGGTCCAGCTCGATGATGTCGCTGAACACAGGGTCCGGCGTATCGTCGGTGCGGAACATGCCTTGCGCTTTATAATAAGCTTCGACAAGAGCGATCTGATCTTCCTCGCGTCCCGTTTGACGCAGGAAGTTCAGCGTTTCGCGGTCGACCGGGAAGAAGCCGATCGTCGCGCCGTATTCGGGAGCCATGTTGGCCACCGTCGCACGGTCGGCCAAGCTGATGTTGGACAGGCCCGGTCCGAAAAACTCGACGAACTTGCCGACGACGCCTTTTTTGCGGAGCATTTGCGTAACGGTCAGCGCCAGGTCGGTTGCCGTTGCGCCTTCCGCCAGGCTGCCCGTCAGCTTGAAGCCGATAACTTCAGGCATAACGAAGTACAGCGGCTGGCCCAGCATGCCGGCTTCCGCCTCGATGCCGCCCACGCCCCAGCCTACGACGCCCAGACCGTTGATCATGGTCGTATGGGAGTCCGTACCGACGAGAGAATCCGGATAGACGACCGTTTCGCCGTCAACCGTCTTGGTTGCGGCTACGGAAGCCAAGTATTCCAGGTTGACCTGGTGAACGATACCCGTTCCCGGAGGAACCGCGCGGAAGTTGTCGAACGCGGTTTGCGCCCAGCGCAGGAAGCGGTAGCGCTCTTCGTTGCGCTCGAACTCAACCTTCGTGTTATATTCCAAAGCTTGCGGGGAACCGAAAGCGTCGACCATGACCGAGTGGTCGATGACAAGGTCGACCGGCACAAGCGGATTGATTTTTTTCGGGTCGCCGCCGGCTTTCTTCACCGTATCGCGCATAGCGGCCAAGTCCACGACTACCGGCACGCCCGTGAAGTCCTGCAGGACGATGCGGGCAGGGATAAACGGAATTTCTTTGTCTTCGCGGCCGTTGGCCCAGTTGGCCAGCTGCTTCACATGCTCGGGCGTGATGGCGCGTCCGTCGAACTGACGCACGGCCGCCTCAAGCAGCACCTTGATGGAGAAAGGCAGCTTGGAAATGTCGCCAAGGCCTTGCTCTTCCAGTCCGCCAAGGCGGTAGTAGGCGTACGATTTGCCGCCGGCTTCCAGCGTTGTGCGAACGGAGTACTGATTTTGTTTGGACATCGCGATTCTCCTTTGTCTCGAAATGTGTGATGAGATTGTTGTTTCATTAGATGAAACACAATTTCAAAAACCTCATACCTCTAGTATATCTGTAAAAAAGGAGGCCGTAAAGGGCCGAGGGCCATTTCCGGGCTGAAATGTTACATGAAAATGCGGCCCTCGTCATATAATGAAGCAATTATTCCGGGCAAACGAGTCGGGAGGGATCGCGTTGTCAAAAAGCGGAAAGCCGGTCCATACGAAGGGAAGGCGAAACGCCAAACTCGCCAAACCAGCCAAATCCGTCAAACCCGCCGTCAAACCGTCCGTTTCGCAGGCGGACAAACGGCGGACATCGCCGCTCGAACGTCATCCGGACAGGAATGCCGCCGTCGCCGCGGCTGCCCCCAGATTAAGTTCGGTGCTGCAGGCTTCTTCCGGCCCCAAACGGATGCCGGGCGGCGCGGAAGGCGGACGAAACGCAAGCTGGAAATCGCTTGTTCAACGTTATGTGAGCTTGTTCAACCAAGCCGAGGCGGAGCAGCATGCCCGCGCATTAAACGATTGCATCGCGGACGAGGTGCATCATGCCAGGCTGTCCTCCCGCATGGAACGGCTGCGCGAGCGGGATTTGCTGCGAGGAGCGGTGCCGGCGGGCAGCGAGACGAAAGCCGAGCTTCTCCGCGTGAACGAGTCGCCGCAGGAGGTGTCCGTGCTGCTTCGTCTCCTCATTCGCAGGCGAATGGAGCAGGGCGGCATGCTGTATACCGAAGAACGGTATGAGAACGAAAGACTGTGGCTGAGCGCCGCGGACGGCGAATGGCGGATCGCCAAGGTGGAGCCGGTCGTTGCGGAACGCCGTCCGAGATTCGGCGCGGGCGCCCAGGAAACGCCGCAGGCCGACGAATCGGATTCGCATTTCGCCGACGACGTGCAGCTGATGCCTTCGCTTCCATACTTAAATTATGACCTATTGCCCCGTTTCAAAAACCGGGTTACGGGAATCCGTTACAGGAGAGATTTGGCTGCCGCTTACGCAGACCGCTGGTGGAATGCGGGCAACCCGGCCTATGAGCTGTTCGAGGTGAATTGCACCCATTATGTGTCCCAGTGCATCTTTGCAGGCAACGCTCCCATGAACTATACTGGTAAAAGGGACAGCGGCTGGTGGTACAAGGGCCGCAGCAAAGGACGCGAATGGTGGAGCTACAGCTGGGCGGTATCCAATTCCATGAGCCGCTATTTGTCGGCCGCCCGGAAGTCGGGTCTGCGGGCGGAGATCGTCGATTCCCCGGAGCAGCTTCAGCTGGGGGATGTCATCGTTTACGATTGGAATGGCGACAACCGGTTTCAGCACAGCACGATTGTCACCGCCTTCGATTCCTCGGGCATGCCGCTCGTCAATGCCAATACGGTAGCCAGCAGGCACCGTTATTGGGATTATCGCGATTCCTACGCCTGGACGGAGAGGACCAGGTACCGCTTTTTTCATATATCCGACCTGATGTAGTATATCATTTAACATGTACCGGAGGATCGAACATGGGGAGCAGAGTTAGGGTAGGACTGGTATACGGCGGCAAATCGGGAGAGCATGAAGTGTCTCTGCAGACCGCATTTGCCGTAATGAAAGAATTCGATTACAGCCAATACGAAATCAAGCCTTTTTATATTACGAAGCAAGGCGAATGGAAGGCGGGGCCGGCCATGCTCGAGCCGCCGGCGACGGCGGAAGCGCTTCGCTTCGGCACATCGGGGGAGGTGGCGTCGTCCACCGCTTCGCTCGCGCCGTTGTTCAGCGCATTGGACGCCCGCGCTACCGCCGCCGCTGCGGGGCAGCCTCCGGCCGAGGCTGCAATTCATGCCGTAACGGCCTCGGGAGCGGCCGGTGCCGAGCCGATCGATGTCATGTTTCCGCTGCTGCACGGCACCTTTGGCGAAGACGGCACGATCCAGGGACTGTTTGAAATGGCAAACATCCCGTACGTAGGCGCGGGAGTGGTCGCTTCCGCCGTAGGGATGGACAAGATTATGATGAAAAAGATTTTTGCCCAAGAAGGCCTTCCCCAATGCGTTTACCGGTACTTCAACCGGACCCAGTGGGAGAAGGATCCGTCCTTCTTTGTCATGGAGTGCGAAGTGTCGCTCGGCTATCCATGCTTCATCAAGCCGGCCAATCTGGGCTCGAGCGTCGGCATTTCGAAGGCGCGCAACCGCGAGGAGCTGATGGCGGCCGTCGATTACGCCTTCCGCTTCGACCGCAAGGTAATCGTAGAGGAATTCGTCGACGCGCGCGAGATTGAGGTCAGCGTGCTGGGCAACGACGAGCCGAAGGCTTCCGTGCCGGGCGAAATCGCTCCGTCCAACGAATTTTACGACTACAAGGCCAAATATATCGACGGCAAGTCGACGATGATCATTCCCGCCGAGCTGCCCGAAGAGACGGCCGAAGCCGCCCGCGACATGGCGGTGCGGGCTTTCCAGGCGATCGACGGCTCCGGCCTGTCGCGGGTCGACTTTTTTCTGCGCAAGGAAGACAACAAGCTGCTCATCAACGAAGTGAACACGATGCCCGGCTTTACGCCGTTCAGCATGTATCCGCTGCTGTGGCGGGAAACCGGCCTTTCCTACAAAGAGCTGCTCGCCGCCCTGATCGAACTGGCGATGGAGCGCCACGCGGCCAAGCAGCGCATCGATTTTACCGGAGATTACGCATAAGCGACGCGCACATCGCTGCCGGCGGCAGGCCTTCTTCTTTTTCGACGCATAACGAAAGAGGGCCGGCCGCTTGCTTGCGTTCGCGGCGCGGTACATACAGCGGTCACATCATTTAAGGAGGCTGAATCCATATGGGATTTCAAACGGAATTCAATTCGGTGTGCAAGTTCAAGTCGGAACAGGAATTGTTTGAATTACTCGAATACGGAAAGGGCAAAATGGTGAAAAGCGGCTTCCGGGTTTATCCGACCGGGCAGAAGGTCATCGCGTATACGCCGAACAATGAGGCGATCGCCATCGTCCGGATTCTCGCCTCGATTGCGGAAATCAATTTCCAGGGGGAAGAAATTACGCAGGTGGAGATGGAGCTCGTCCGGAAGCTGACCGAGGAGGAATCGAAAGTGCAAACGGCGCTTGCTTACGAAATGTTTTTTGGAGAGCGAAGCTGACGAATGATCGTCCGATTCGGATTCGTGGCGATGAGCATGACGCTGGCCAACGCTTCTCCGTCCCGCACGATGACGTACACGAACTTTGCGAAGCTTCGCGATCGGGAGGCGGCCATCGGCAAGCTGCAGCGGATTGCGGAGGGGAATTTGGACAATACGCTGCGCATACTGAAGCATTGCAAGGCTCACGACGTGCGGGTGTACCGCTTCTCGTCGAAGCTGCTTCCGCTTGCCACTCATGCGGAATTGTCGGATTGGGATCCGTATGAAGGGCTGGCAGACCGCTTTCTCGAAATCGGCCGCTTCGCGGACAAGCAGGGTATGAGAGTATCGTTCCATCCCGATCACTTTTGCGTCTTCAGCACGCCCAGGGAGGAAGTGCTGCGAAGCTCGGAGCGGGATCTTGCACATCATGTGCGCATGCTGGAGGCAATGGGTCTCGACGAGCGGAGCAAATGCAACATCCATATGGGCGGTGCCTACTCCGACAAGGCGGCGTCGGGAGAAAGGTTCGTCGCCCAGTTCGGCGCCCTGGATCCAAAGCTGAGACATCGCGTAACGCTCGAAAACGACGACAAAACGTTTACGGCCGAGGAGACGCTTGAAGCGGCCGAAGCCGCAGGCGTGCCGATGGTGCTCGATATTCATCATCATGCCGTCAACCCCGGCGGCCTGGAGGAGGACGAGCTGCTCCACGGGCTGTGGCCGCGCGTCCTTCGCACCTGGTCCCGGGAGCGGCAACGATTGGGTCTGGAGGTCGAGCGGAGCTTGCCGCCCAAAATCCATGCCTCCAGCCCCAAAAGCGCCTCGGATCCGAGAGGGCATGCCGACTTTGTTCAAGCGGAGCCTTTGCTTCGGTTTCTGAAAGGAATCGCTCCGGCGACGGATGCCGTCGACTGCATGCTGGAGGCGAAGAGCAAGGACGAGGCGCTGCTGCAGCTGATGGAGGACTGGAAGGCGATGGAGGAGCAGGGCGAGACGGTTCGCGTGCTGGACGGCGCCAGCATCGAAGTGCTTGCCTGACGCGCGCGGCTGCAGCATGCAAGCCGTGCGCGTCTTGAAAGTGCGGCTCGGCCGTCCGCTTGCCCCATGGACAGAAAATACATCAAGAAAGCGGTGAAGCGCATGGAATGGGTGCTGCTCGTATTGCTTGGCGCCGTGGCAGCGGTATTCGGCAGCATCGTCGGGCTGGGCGGAGGCATTATCATCGTGCCGGCCCTGATGCTGCTGGCGCCGTCCATCACCGGCACGGAGATGGATCATGCCGTCGCCGTCGGCGTTTCTTTAACGGTGCTCATCGTTACGGCGCTGGCTTCGACGATGGCCTACGCGAAGCGGGGCATCGTCGATTTTCGTCTGTCGGCGCTGCTGTTTGCCGCCAGCGGACCGGCGGCGCTGCTTGGATCCGCCATTACCGGCTTGCTGCCGCAGGGCGCGTTTCAGCTCGCCTTCGGATGCAGCATGCTGGGGCTGTCCCTGCTCATGATGTTCCGGGACCGAATGAAACCGTTTACGAAGCAGTGGCCGGTCGAGCGGACGTTGACCGACGCGTCCGGTGAACGGCACGTTTACGGCTACGGCGTGCTGCCCGCCCTCGTTATCGGCTTTTTCGTCGGTTTTATTTCCGGATTGTTCGGCATCGGCGGGGGCTCCCTGTTCGTCCCGTTGATGGTGCTGTTGTTCCGGTTCCCGCCGCATGTGGCGACGGCGACGTCGATGTTCGTCATTTTTCTGTCCGCGATATTGGGAAGCGGCATGCATGCCGCGCTGGGGGAAGTGGATTGGCTGTATGTATTGGCACTGGCGCCGGGGGCGTGGATCGGGGGCAAGCTGGGCGCCAGGATCGCGCTGCGTCTGACGGGCAACGGACTCATGCGGCTCTTGCGAGGCTCCTTGCTGGCACTTGCCGCGTATCTGATCGTCGACGGCTTGGCCGCATTGTAGGCGGGAAGCCGTCGACGCTCACGCCCGACTTGGCTGCGTGCAAGGGAAGCCGCCGGCGCTCACGCCCGACTTGGTTGCGTGCAAGGGAAGCCGTCGCGCTCACGTCCGATTTGACGGCGTGCAAGGAACCCGTCTCCGCGGCCGTCCGAATTGGCCGGACAGCCGGCTATCCTTTGGCGGAACGGTACGCTTGTACGAAACTCGAAACGGCCTTATTGCGTATTATAGGAAGATAACAAGGTATAGAAGGAAGAGTGATCGCGAGTGAATGATGGAACGAACGTCTCCTTCGTAGGCGGCAAAAGTTTTACGGCAGTTGCGATTAATTGCGCCGCGAAGGCAGGCGAATGGATTACGACGAAGCTTGGTCAATATTCAAGACTGGAAACCAAATATTCCTCCCACGATCTGGTGACCGAAGTGGACAAGGGATCGGAAAGGCTGATCCGCAATCTGATCGGCACGCATTTTCCGCACCACTCGTTTCTGGGAGAGGAAGGCGTGGAGCCCGGTCCCGAGGCGTCCGCGCAAGCGCTTGCCGAAGTGAGCGGGGACGAGTATGTATGGATCGTCGATCCGATCGACGGCACGACGAATTTCGTACACGGTTTTCCGTTTTTTTGCGTGTCGATCGCCTTGGCGCATAAGGGAGAAACGATCGTCGGGGTTGTTTATGATCCCGTGAAGGACGAGCTGTTCGTCGCGGAGAAGGGAAAGGGCGCCTATGTGCACGGCCGCCGAATGCAAGTGTCCGAGGAGACGGCGCTGCGCGACAGTCTTGTCGCGACCGGATTTCCCGCCGACCGGCAGGCGCTCCCGCTCAATTTGCAGGGTATTCAGCATGTCGCGCCCCAGGTGCGCAATTTGAGGATCGCCGGGTCGGCGGCGCTGCATATGGCTTACGTTGCGGCGGGACGGTTGAGCGGCTTTTGGGAAATCGGCCTTAACAGCTGGGACTTGGCGGCCGGCGCGCTGCTCGTTCAGGAGTCGGGCGGAACGGTAACCGATATGGAAGGCAAGCCTTACAGTCTGGCCGTGCGCAATGTCGTCGCTTCCAACGGGCATATTCACCGGGAGCTGACCGCCGCGCTGGAGAAGGCGCCATCCAACGTTTAGCCGCCCAGATACTTTCTGGGACGAATGGAAAGGGTGGGGAACATGAAGCTGAAGCCGCGCGTAACGAAGCTGCTGGCGATGATGACAGCTGCGGCGCTGTTTGCCGCCGCTTGCAGCGGCAGCGACGCACCGGTTCCGGGTGCAGCCGAGACGAATGGCGGCGGGACATCGCCGGCCGAGACAGCCCCGGCGCCGACGTCTTCCGCCGAGCCGTCGCCGGCCGACGCTCCGGAGGGCGAATCCGGGGAAGCTTATCTCGTGCTCTCGGATGACCTGAACATTCCTTGGTCCATCGAATTTGATGGAGACACGGTTTATATGAGCGAACGGGGCGGAACGATCGTGAAGCTGGACGGTGACGGGAAGCAGACGAGGCAGGAGGTCCGGCTGAACAAAGCCGTGCAGCACGCCGGCGAAGGAGGGCTTCTCGGGCTGCTGCTCTCGCCGGATTTCGGCGCGTCGGGTCTTGCATACGCCTATCATACTTATCGGGAATCCGGAGAAACGAAAAACCGAATCGCGCTGCTGAAGCTGAACGAAGGCGCGTGGGAGGAGCAGGGGGCGCTGCTGGAGGATATCCCGGGAGACTTGTACCATAACGGCGGAAGGCTGGCGTTCGGTCCGGACGGCATGCTGTACGCGACGACAGGCGACGCGCAAGTGCCGCGGCTGGCGCAGGACAAGAACAGTCTGGCGGGCAAAATTTTGCGAATGACGCCGGAAGGAGAAATCCCCGACGACAATCCGTTTCCAGGTTCGTTCGTCTATTCGTACGGCCATCGCAATCCGCAAGGTCTGGCCTGGACGAAGGACGGCGCGATGTACGCCACGGAGCACGGTCCGTCCGGCCGCCCGGGCGGCCATGACGAAATTAACGCCATCCGGCCAGGAGCCAATTACGGATGGCCGGATATTATCGGCGATGCGGAGCAAGCCGGGATGGAAACGCCGGTCTATCATACGGGAGACCGGGCAATCGCGCCTTCGGGCGCGGCCTTTGACGATGAAGGACGGCTGCTCGTCGCCGCTTTGGTCGGAGAAGCGCTTTACCGCTTCGATCCCGCAACGGGCGAGATGGAAATCGCCGCCGAAGGGGATGGCCGTATACGGGATGTGAAGGTAAAGGACGGTTACGCCTACATCATTACAAATAATCGGGACGGCCGAGGCAATCCTGTGGACAACGACGACCGGCTTGTCCGTCTCAAGCTGGGTTAGCGATCGATAACGGAGCCGCAAGGGAGAGGAAAGGCGCTTTCGCCTTTTCTCTCCCTTCCTGTATATAAAAAACCGATTGACAGAAAGAACCATTTAACCTATATTGGATATACAACGTTGGCTATTGGCCGGTCCGTTAACTTCGGTCGGCTTCCAACGGATAGTAACAGCGGAGGAATAACGATGATCAGGTTTGTGGCGCTCGCCTTGCTGAGAATGAGAGAGATGCATGGCTATGAAATTCAGAGCATTATGCAAATCAGCCGAATGGAGCTGTGGACGAACATATTGTCCGGCTCGCTTTATCACGCTTTAAACAATCTGGAGAAGGAAGGGAAGATCGAAGCGGTCAGAGAAGAAAGAACCGGTTCGCGCATCCGGAAGATTTATCGGATTACGGAGGCGGGTGAACAGGAATTTCAAGAGCAGCTGAAGGCTGCGCTTACGGCTCCTCCGGGCAGCACGAAGTCCGATTTCGATTTGGCGCTGCCGTGGATTTCCGAACTGCCCAAGGAAGAAGCGAAGGCGCTTCTGGCCCAGAACGTGCAACAGATCGAAGCGAGCATTGCCGCATGGACGCACGGCCAGGACATAAAGGGAAGGGACAATCCGCTGGTCAAGCTTAGCATCGGACACAGCATAGAGAAGATGAAGCTGGACATTGCGTATTTAAATCAGGTCATGAGCATGCTGTAATTTTTTTTTATTCAAATATCCAACGTTGGATAACCAAAATGGGAGGTATATATGGAGACCGTACTTCAAATAAGGGATGCCGAAAAGTCGTACGCCGGAAAGATGGCGCTCGACAAGCTCAGCCTCGATATTCGCGAGGGAGAAGCGCTCGCGGTCGTCGGACCGAACGGAGCGGGAAAATCGACTCTAATCGATGTCATGCTCGGCATCAAAAAGCTAGACGGAGGAACGGTCGTGCGCAGCTCATCCCTTGCCAAAGCGGTGATAGGGGTACAGTTTCAAACCCCGACCTTTTTCCCTGGACTTCATGTACTCGATAACGTGAAGCTGTTCGCGGCGCTGGGCGGCAAGGCGGCCGCAGAGCGGGAATTGATGGACCTGCTGGTTCGCTGCCGTCTCCAGGATTCCGCTTACAGCAACGCTTACCGGCTGTCGGGAGGCCAGCAGAAAAGGCTGGCCATCGCCATCGCCCTCGTCCACAGCCCGAAGCTCCTCGTGCTCGACGAGCCGACGGCGGCGCTGGATCCCGGCGCAAGGAGCGAGGTCAAGGAGATGCTCGGGGAGCTTGCGGCCTCCGGCATTTCCATCGTATTCACTTCCCACGACATGAGCGAAGTCGAGAAGCTGGCGCACCGCGTTGCGTTTGTCGTGAACGGAAAAGTCCGCCTTGAAGGAAACGTTAAACAATTGCTGGAGGCGAACGGGACGGACGACCTCGACGAACTGTACGACCTGGTCGTCAAGAAAGGGGGAGAACAACCGTGAATCAAACCGTATTCATGCTGTTGGCCAAGTCCGTTTACAGAGATTCCTACGTGATGGTGTTGTCGGTTCTTTTGCCGGTCGGCCTGTTCCTCGGGGTGGGCGCCTATCAAGAGTCGCAGCCTTTCCGAGAGCAGCTGCTCGTCGGCTGCATTTTGCTTAGCGTCATGATGGGCGGGTTGAACACAGCGGGCTTCTGGACGATGACGCAACGGAAAAAAGGCGTGTTCAAGCTGCTGAAGCTGTCCGAATTTTCACTGTTCAAATTTATCGCCTTTTCGGTAGCCGCCCGTCTTCTCGTATTCGAGCTTATTGCTTTGCTGTTGTTGGGCGCGGGATATTTGGCCTTCGGACTGACAATCGGCCCGTTCGGATTACTTGCGATATTGGCCATGACGCTGCTGGCGCTCGTCTGCTTTCATGCCATCGGCTTCATCATTGCAAGCAGAGCCGACAACGAAGCCCAGATGAACATGTCGAGCAATCTCGCGGCTTTTCCGATGCTGTTTGCCAGCTCCGCCTTCTACAGTCTTAATAATGCGCCGGAATGGGTTCGGGTGATCAGCCGGCTGAATCCGTTGGAGTATGCATCGGCTGCGGGCCGCAACGCCATGACGGCCGTGGCGGACGTTACGCCTTTTGCCGTATTGGCGCTGCTGGCTGCCGCTCTGTCATGGCTGGCCGTCAAGACGTTTCGTTACGAGTAAGTGTGACAAAAATCACAGCGGCTTTGTCCGGTCCCGGGCTACGATAGGATGAATCATGATGCCGATCAGGGAGGAACCGGAGGATGAAATGGCGGATGGGGATTGTCGGTAAAATGGTCGTCGGCATTACGGCGGCTTCGGCGGTGACTTACGGCACCAGCGCTTTCTTTCTGCTTGTGCTCAAGTACCGCTTTCAGGAGGTGCCCGAATGGCTGTTCGAAGCGGGAACGTTGGCATTCGGCGTATTGTGGACGGGGCTGTTCGGTTATTTTGCCGCCAGATGGCTGCTTCGACCGCTGCTTGCGGTTACGTCGGCCGTCCAGGAGGCGGCTACGGGCAATTTGAAGGCCGATGCCGGAGCCGTCGCATCCGGAGACGAAATGCAGGTGTTGAGCGATTCATTTCGGCGGATGCTGGAGCAATTCCGGACGATCGTAACGGGCATCAAAGAAAATTCGATGATGACCGACAAGCATATCGGGGAGCTGCAGGGCGCCGTTACCCATTCCGCCGTGCAGCTCGAACGGTTGGCTTCGGAATCGGAGACGATTACCGCTTCGACGGAGAAGCAGGCCGAAGCGGCCGCGGTGCTTCGGCATTCGGCCGACGCGCTGTATCGGTCCGCTCTCGGCATGCAGGAGGAAGCGGCAGAGGCCGGGAGGAAGGCGGTCGAGATGAACCAGGCCGCGGAACGGAGCGGCGAAGTGTTCCTGTCGCTGGTCGCCGGAATGCGGCAGCTGGAAGGGCTGAACCGCGAATCCATGGAAACGGTGCAGCAGCTGAGCGCCCTTGCGGAGCAAATCGGCACCATTTCCGATGTTGTAGGCGGGATTGCCGATCAAACGCATTTGCTCGCCTTGAACGCATCGATTGAAGCCGCGCGCGCCGGCGAGGAAGGCAAAGGATTTGTCGTTGTGGCCCATGAGGTCAAGAAGCTGGCCGACCGCAGCGGTGAAGCGGTGAACGAAATTCGCGAGCTGATCGAAAGGGTGGTGCTGGGCGTCGGACACGCCGTGCGGTATATCGAGAGGCAGCACGAAGTGTCTCATGAGGAAGCGCGCCGCGGAGAGCAGTTCGCGTCGGCCTTCATGGAGGTGCGGCGCGAAGCGGAGCAGGTGGCGCTGCTGGTGGAACGAATGGCGGCGCAGCTGGCGAGCCAGACGGGACAGGTCGACGCGTCGCGCGACGGCACCGGCAAGGTGGCGGAGGCCGCGTTGCATATACGCCATGGTGCGCACCAAATTTACGCCGCGTCGCAGGAGCAGGCTGCGGTCATGCAGCAAATCTCGGCGTCGACGGACGAGCTTCGCGTCAAATCGGGCGATTTGCTCAGCAAAGCGTCGTATTTTCGGACTTAAAGTAAATCGGTTCCATTCTTTATAAAGTCAAACAAGCTTGCGCCGTTTCCGTACGGCGCAAGCTTGTGCTGCGTTCTGCGGCCACTCGGGGAGCCTTGCCCGGGAGGCAAGCTCCGAAGGGCCTGTAATTCCGCCGGCTGTCCTGTCCAGCGATTCGCCCGTTCTGCGATTCAACGGCTGCCTGAGCGGCGCGATGCTTTACAGCTGCGCCATCGCATGGCGGACGGCTTCCAGCGTCTCGTCGATGTCCGCATCCGTATGGGCGGTCGTCAGAAACCAGGCTTCGTATTTGGAAGGCGCCAGGTTGATCCCCCGGTCCAGCATGAGCCGGAAAAACTTGCCGAACCGCTCGCCGTCGGTGTCTTGCGCCTCGTCGTAGTTGGTGACGGGGTGGTCGCAGAAGTGCGCGGAGAAGGATCCGCGAATCCGGTTCACCGTCAGCGGTATGCCGCGTTCCGAGGCGGCTTCGCGCAATCCCGCGGCCAGCCGGTCCGCCAGCCGGTCCATCCGTTCGTAAATGCCGGGCTCTTGCAGCACCTCCAGGCATGCGATGCCCGCCGAGACGGAGGCGGGATTGCCGGCCATCGTGCCGGCCTGGTAGGCCGGACCGAGCGGCGCTACCTGCTCCATAATGCTGCGCCGCCCGCCATAGGCGCCGATCGGCAGGCCGCCGCCGATAATTTTGCCCAAGGCGGTCAAGTCCGGCTCAATCGCCGCATGATCCGGGAAGGCGCCGTACGTCTGGGCCGAGCCGTAATGGAAGCGGAAGGCGCTGATGACCTCGTCATAGATGACGAGGGCGCCCGCGCCGCGGGCCAGCTTGCACAGCCCTTCGAGGAAGCCGTCATGCGGCATGACCATGCCGAAATTTCCGACGATCGGCTCGACCATAACGGCCGCGGTGTCGTCCCCCCAGCGCTCCAGCGCTTCCTTCAGCGCATCGAGATCGTTGAACGGGACGGTAATGACTTCATGGGCGATGCCCTGCGGAATGCCGGCGCTGTCGGGAATGCCGAGCGTGGACGGGCCGGAGCCGGCCGCGACGAGCACGAGATCGGAATGGCCGTGATAGCAGCCGGCGAACTTAATAATTTTGTTCCGGTTCGTGTAGGCGCGCGCGACCCGGATCGTCGTCATGACCGCTTCCGTGCCGGAGTTGACGAAACGGACCTTGTCCATGGAAGGGACGGCCTCTTTCAGCATCCTTGCCAGCTTGACTTCCAGCTCGGTCGGCGTGCCGTACAATGTGCCGTCCGCCGCCGCGCGCACGATCGCTTCGGTAATATGGGGATGGGCGTGCCCGGCGATGATCGGTCCGTATGCGGCCAGGTAATCAATGTAGCGGTTGTCGTCCGCATCCCAGAAATAAGCGCCTTGCGCGCGTTTCATAAAGACGGGAGCGCCGCCCCCGACGGCTTTGAACGAGCGGGAAGGGCTGTTGACTCCTCCTACGATATGCTGCAATGCTTCCCGGTACAGCGCTTCGGAGCGCGGTCGCGAATAGGTCATGGATGATCACCTTTCTTCAATGGTATTTGCGGCAAGAGCAGAGCCAACGGCGGAATGTCATGCCGTTGGCTCTGCTGATGCGACGATATAATGACAAGCGAAGCGTCGTTTCGCCGGAAGCTTACCTCCCCGAACCCGGGCTTCCGGCTACGCCGCCGCCGGCCGATCCGGAAGACTCGCTGCCGCTTGTTTCGCCGTCCGGCGATTCCGTCGGCTCCGGCGCCGTTTCGTCCTTGGACAATACTTCCTGCACGTAACCAAGCAAGGCGTCGTAGTCGCGAATGCCGATGACGGAAGCGCCGCCCGCATTTTTCTCCTGCACCAGCTCCATCGGCGGAATTTGCGCGGTGCCGCCCACATGGCTTTCGACGCCCAGCTGGCCCAGCTTGAGCATGTCGCCGACTTCCAGGTTCGTCCGGATGTACGGCTCCACGCTCTCCAGTATTTGCTTCATTTTAATAATATTCCACGCCGACTGCAGCTCCTTGGCAACGGCTTTCAGAAAGTTCCGCTGCCGCTCGGTCCGCGTGTAGTCGCTCATCGCGTCGTGGCGGAAGCGGACATATTGCAGCGCCTTGTCGCCGTCGAGCAGCTGGTAGCCCGGCTGCAGGTCGATATCGTAACGGTTGCCGTCCGCGTTGTCGGTATAACGCATTCGTTTCTCCACGTCGAACCAGATGCCGCCGATCGTATCGATGAGCGCTTTGAAGCCTTCAAAATCGGTATAAACGTAATATTGGATCTCCAGCCCGAGCAAGTCGCCAACCGTCTTCATCGCGAGAGGAGGTCCGCCCAGCGTAAGAGCGGTGTTGATTCGGCCTTCGCCGTAACCTTCGATGTGGCCGTACGTATCCCGCAGCACGGAAAACAGATGCGCCTTTTTGGTGACGGGATCGAAGGAAGCGACCATAATAGAGTCCGAGCGGGCATATTCGCCTTCATCCGCATCCCGCGCGTCTCCGCCGAGCAGCAAAATGTTGACTCTTTCCTTGCCCTCCCATTTCGGAACCTCGACGACTTTGTCCGGCTCCACTTCGGGAAACAATTGGTTGTTGTCCTTCGGCTTGCTGAAATTGTCCAGCGCTCCGTACACGCCGGCTCCCCAATAAATGACTAGTCCAATAATGACGGCGAAGATGGTGGATAAACTGATGTACAACCATTTCCAACGTGATTTTTTGCCTGACCGTTTGCGCATAGCGTCAGATGGTCTCCTTTCGACTGAGCCGATTGCATATTGCAATGATGCCGTATGGTTTAGTATAAGATGGACAATTGCGATCATTCCTGTGAACGAGCGTAAAACGAGCGTAAACGGCTGGCGCCGTCCTTGGGAGGCGCGCTGCTTATCGTTCCGGCTTTTCCGAAGCCGCGCACGCAGCTCATTCAGCGAAATACGGTATGCGACGACATCAGCTCCGTATAAAGTGAAACTATACTTTCTTATCGATTGAAAAAGCAAGTTCCTAACATTTACGCCTCGAGCTAACTGCGGTATGATTACATATCATAAAATTATAAAGCTATGCGCGGATGTGTTGCAAGTTTTATCGAAACGGAACAACCATTCGCGCTATTTCCCAGGAAATGTCGAAGGGATGGAGGAGTAAACGGGATGCTGGCAATCGACGTGCAAGATTTGCGCAAGGAGTTTCGCGTGCAAAAAAACCGCGAGGGCTTATCCGGCGCTTTGAAGGATTTGTTCAAAAGGGAATACAGGGAAGTCGCGGCGGTGAAAGATATTTCGTTTCAAATCCCTCAGGGGGAAATATGCGGGTACATCGGGGAGAACGGCGCGGGCAAATCGACAACGATCAAAATGCTGACCGGCATTCTCGTGCCGACGTCGGGCAAGCTGAACGTAAACGGTTATGTGCCTTACAAGGACCGCGAGAAGTTCGTGAACGGCATCGGCGTCGTATTCGGGCAGCGCTCCCAGCTGTGGTGGGACATCGGCGTCATCGAATCGTTTCAGCTGCTTCGCAAGGTGTATCGGGTGCCGGAGAGCGATTTTCGCAAAAGACTGGACAATCTCGTGGAAAGGCTGCAGCTGGGCGACTTGTTGAACCGTCCCGTGCGCAAGCTGAGTCTCGGCCAGCGGATGAGATGCGAGCTCGTCGCTTCGCTGCTGCACAATCCGTCGATTCTGTTTCTCGACGAACCGACGATCGGACTGGATATTGTCGTCAAGACGGAGATTCGCGACTTCCTGCTCCAAATGAACAAGGAGGAGGGCACGACGATCTTGCTGACGACGCACGATTTGCAGGATATCGAGGCGCTTTGCTCGCGCGTTATTATGCTGGACGACGGACGGATCATCTATGACGGCGGACTGGACGAGCTCAAAATGAAGTGGAGCAAAGGACGCGAAATCCAGTTCCAATTCGGAGGCCATACGGCGCTGGACCGGCTTCAAGCGCTGACCGAAGGACTGGACGTCAGCTGGACGATCGAAAACGAGGTCACGGCCAAGCTGTTCGTGCCTCATGCCGTCAGCATGTCCGAGGCGATGTCGCGCGTCGTGAGCGGGGCGGATATTCGCGACATTAAAATTTTCGAGACGAACACGGACGAAATCGTGCGCGGCATTTATCAGTCCGGATCGGCGGACGCCGGCGCGGCGTTGGCCGAATTCGCGGAGAGCGCGGCACCGGTCCGGGACGAAGCGGAGACCGTCAAGCCGTCCGCCGGGGCGGATGCCCGAGCCGAAGCGGAATCCGGCAAGCCGTCCGCCGTCGAAGCGCCGCTGTCCGGCAATGCGGATAGCGGAGGCGCCAGCCGAAGCAAAGCGGAAATCGGCAAGCCGGATGGCGGGAAGGATGCCCGAGCCGAAGCGGGGAGCGCATCGTCCGACAAGGAGCCGGCGGCCCGATGATGAGCGCATATTTGGACTTTATTCGCATTCGGTTTCTGATGATGCTGGCGTATCGCGTCAACTACTACAGCGGCATTATTATTTATGCCATTAACATTGGCGCGTATTACTTTCTGTGGGGCGCGATTTACGGCGAACAGGAGTCGCTGGCCGGCTTTACGGTGGCGCAAATGACGACATACATCGCGGTGTCGTGGATGGCGAGGGCTTTTTATTTCAACAACCTGGACAGGGAAATCGCGAATGAAATCCGAGACGGCAGCGTGGCGGTGCAGCTGATCCGGCCGTATTCCTATTTGCTTGTGAAGATGATGCAAGGTTTTGGAGAAGGGCTGTTCCGCCTGCTCCTCTTTATGGTGCCGGGACTGTTGATCGTATGCCTCATCTTTCCGGTATCGCTGCCGGTCGACCCCGTCGTTTGGGGCGTTTATCTGGTGATGCTGGCGTTCAGCTTTTTGATCAACTCGCAAATTAACATTTTGACCGGACTGTCCGCCTTTTTCGTGGAAAATAACGAGGGGATGATGCGCATGAAGCGGGTGCTGGTCGACCTGTTTTCCGGCGTTGTGCTCCCGATCGCCTTTTTCCCGGGATGGCTGGAGGCGGTGATGCAGTGGCTCCCGTTTCAGGCGATCACCTATTTGCCGAGCTCCGTCTTCACCGGCAGAACGCCGTTGTCGGAAGCGGCGGGCGTGCTGGGCATCCAGGCTGCCTGGTTTCTGCTGCTGCTCGTCCCGATCTGGCTGATGTGGCGGGCGGCCCGCAAACGGCTGTTCGTGCAAGGGGGGTAACCGATGAGATACGCTTCGCTGTTTTTGGAGTATATTAAGAACTACGCCAAAACAAGGCTGACCTACCGGGCCGACTTTTGGGTCGAGGTCGTTTCCGATTTGCTGTTTCAGGCGGTCAACCTGATCTTTATATTGGTCGTCTTTCGGCATACGCCGACGCTGGGCGGCTGGTCCGAGGCCGAGGTCGTGTTCGTTTACGGATTTTTTATGATTCCATACGGGTTGTTCAGCACGTTTTTCGGCATTTGGAATTTCAGCGAACGGTATATCGTCAAGGGCGAGATGGATCGGGTGCTCACGCGGCCGGCGCACAGTCTGTTCCAGGTGCTGCTCGAAAATGTGGACCCGCCGTCGCTCGTCGGTTCGTTCGTCGGAGCCGGCATTATGGCCATGTGCTGGTCGCAGCTCGGTCTGCCGTTCCAGGTATGGGATTTGTTCGTGCTGCTGCTTCTGGTCGCCGGCGCGGTGCTCATTTATGCGGGCATCTACACGGCGCTGAGCTCAATCTCGTTTTATTCCGACGCTCCGACGGGCATTGTGCCGCTGATGTACAACATTCAGAACTACGGCCGTTACCCGGTCAACATTTACAACAAAATCATCCGTTTCGTGCTGACCTGGCTGCTGCCGTTCGCTTTTGTCGGCGTTATCCCGGCTTCGTATTTTCTCGAAAAGAAAGCCGACGATTTGTCGCAGCTTGCGCTGCTGACTCCGGCGATGGGCCTGATCGTCTTCGGCATCGGCCTGGCGCTGTGGAACCACGGCATGAAACGTTACCGGGGGGCGGGATCGTAGAACAGGAACGGGGGGCGTCGTCTTTGCCCCTTCCGGTCTGGGAAAGCAACTGTGAGAATGGAGTGGAGGATAACCGATGGCACTTGAAATCGGCAAAAAAGCGCCCAAATTCAAGCTTCCCGCATCGAACGGCGAGATCTTGTCGCTCGCCGATTGCCGCGGAAGCCATGTCGTTTTGTTTTTTTACCCGAAAGATATGACGGCGACCTGCACCCAGCAGGCTTGCGATTTGCGGGACGTTTACGGCGAAATCCGGCAGCAAAACGCGATAGTGCTTGGAATAAGCACGGACAGCGTCAAATCGCACCGTAATTTTATCGCCAAAAAAGAACTTCCGTATGTGCTGCTGGCGGACGAAAACCACGAGGTGTGCGAGAAATACGGCGTGTGGCAGCTCAAAAAACTGTACGGCCGCGAATATATGGGCATCGTGCGCTCGACCTTCCTGATCGATGCAAAAGGCAATTTGGTCAGAGAGTGGCGGAAAGTCAGGGTCAAGGGCCATGCGGAAGAAGTGCTCGCGGCCGTGACGGAGCTGAACGGCCGAAAGCGGCGCTCGAAGCAGGCGGAAGGGGAGTAGGGCCGCCGCCTTCCGCGGCCCTTCTTGCATGGCCCGGTGCGGGTCGCACGGGCGCTTCCGCGAATAGGCTGGCTTAGTCGTGACCGCTGCGCCGAAGGAGGAGGAGGATTGCTGCTTCCGATAATTGTCTCCGCCGCAGTTGTGTCGGTCAAGTTGATTGATCCCCGCCTTAATGGCTTCAATGGCTTGAAGTCACTTTCCGCATCGCAGCAGTTCCCGTCGTTGCAGCTGTACAGAGGCATCTCCGGCAGTCCACGACGCAGTCTTTTCGAACTCTTAGCAGTCCACGACACAGTATTCTCAATACCCCAGCGTCCACGCCGAGGTATTCTCTCATTCTCCAGCAGTCCACGCCGAGGTATTCTCAACACCCGAGCAGTTCACGCCGCCGTATTCTCGATTCACCAGTCACCGCAAACAAAGTCGCAGCAGGCCTCCGCCTGAACGATTCGGCAATCCTTCAGTTGCAGACTTCTTTCCAGTCGTCTCCCCACAGTCACTCTCTCGTTACAGTCACTCCCTCGGCACAGTTGCTTCGCACAACCCATCGTATCTTTTCCGTAAGTAACCTAATCAGCATTGCAGCGCGGCGAATATATTCGGAGAGTCCAGTCATTAGCGGCATGGCGCGTTCATATACTCTATCAATTGGCGAATGACGAATTTTGATGATAGAGAGGGATGGTGGGCGTAATGCGGAGGTTGGGCAAGGGGTTGGCCTGCGTGTTGTTTGTATGGTTCGGACTGCATATGCTGCTGGGGGGCGGAATGATTTATAGAGGCGAGGCGGCGCGCGCATGGGACAAGCCGGCGGCGTTCAGCGCAGTTTATTACGAACGCGAGACGCTGCCCTTGCTGGGGGAACCGGCGGGGATGGACGAAACCGATTTCGAAGCTGAAGGACCATCGGAAGTGGAAGAAGCGGACCGCAAAGGAGGAGGAACTGCGGGAGTGCCCGGAGCCGGCCGCAAGGCCGACAGCGCGGAGGTCAGGCATTTTTTTGGCAGCGGGGAAGGGGGGAGCGCGTCGGGGGAAGAGAGTCAGCCTGCAGAAACGGCGGCGCCGGGGAAAATCGTCTATTTGACGTTTGACGACGGACCGAGCAAGCATACGCCGGAGGTGCTGGATCTGCTCAAGAAGGAAGGCATTCAGGCGACTTTTTTTGTAACGGGACAGCAAGTAGACAACTATCCGGACATCGCAAAGCGCATTGTCGAGGAAGGGCATGCGATCGGCAATCATACGTACAATCATGTATACGAGCAGCTGTATGGAGGGTTTGGAGCGTTTGCGGAGCAAGTCATGCAGACCGACGAGTCGATCTATCAGGCAACAGGCGTGCGCACGCCGCTGTTTCGGGCGCCGGGAGGGACGTATACGAATTTTGACCGGGGGTATTTCGAGGCGATGAAGGAAGCGGGCTATATCGTGCACGATTGGAACGTCGACAGCGGCGATTCCAAGCGGCGGGGCGTGCCGGCCTCCGAAATCGTCGCCAACGTGAAGGCGTCGAAGCTGGCGGACGTGCTGAACGTGCTGCTGCACGACAGCGGAGGCCATGAGGCTTCGGTGAAGGCATTGCCCGAAATTATCCGTTACTACAAGCAGCTCGGCTATGCGTTCAGGCCGTTGACGGAGCATGTCGAGCCGATCCAATTCCAGACGGCGAGCCGGATCAAATGGAACCGGGGCCCGGTTGCGGCGAGCGAACGTGCCGCTTTGGCGGAATATGCGAACGCCTGGACGCGGACGGCCCGAATCGGCCCTGCGGATAGCGGCGGCAGGAACGAACCGAGCCTGTTCCTGCATTTTGGCGCCGAGCGGCTGGAGCTGGAGCCAGGCAGCTACGAGCTGATCGGCGGGTCGATTCATGTGCCGGTCGCCCGGCTGGCGGAATGGATGGGGGCGCGCGTGGAGCGGGATGAGCGGACCGGCTTGATCGAGGCGGTGCTCGGCGGCCAAAGCTTGTTTTGGCTGGAAGGCGAATCGGGGGCGGCGCCGAGCGATCCGGCAGGAGACGAGCTGCTTGTGCCCATACGTTCGACGCTGGGGCAATTCGGAGCCGCGGTCGTCGACTACGTGTACACGGGGGCGCAAAGAGAAGTCTGGATCGGGCAGCGGCAATCGGCGTGAAGACGTAACTCTAGCAGGTCTAAATAGGATAAAAGCTGGGGACACTGAAAAGTAGATAGATTTATTTTTCAGGAGGCGAACGATGCATGATTTTTCCCCAATTATCCGGCCATCAAACGAATCCGGACGGCCGCGGCAACGGAGGCGTTCACCACTGGCATGAGCCGCCGCAAGCGCTGCTGCAGCGGATGCGCGCCAAGCTCGAAACGGTATTGCTGGGCAAGCCTGAAGTCGTCAGACAGATGCAGATCGCATGGCTGGCCGGCGGCCATGTGCTGCTGGAAGATATGCCGGGCACGGGCAAAACGATGCTGGCCCAGGCGGTCGCGAGAGCCGCAGGAGGAGAATTCAAACGGATTCAGTTCACGTCCGATATGCTCCCGGCCGACGTCGTAGGCGGCATGGTGCTGGAACCGCGGTCGGGAGAGCTGGTTTACCGCAGCGGTCCGATAATGGCCAACGTGGTGCTGGCCGACGAAATCAACCGCACGTCTCCGCGAACGCAGTCGGCTTTGCTGGAGGCGATGGAGGAAAGGCGAGTGACGATCGAGGGCAGAAGCAAGCGGCTCCCGATTCCGTTTATGCTGATCGCGACGCAAAATCCGTTAAGCTTCGAAGGGACGAGTCTGCTGCCGGAGGCGCAGCTGGACCGATTTATGATGAAGCTGTCGATCGGTTACCCGTCGCCGGAGGACGAGAAACGGCTGCTGGCGCAATATGCCGACGGCAAACGGATCGAGCCGGAACGGCTGCGCCCGGTCATGACGGCGCAGGAATGGCTGCAAATGCAGGCCGAGGCCCGGCAGGCGCACGTGCATCCCGCGCTGCTGGACTATATGGCGCAAGCGGCCGCGGCCGTCAGGCGCGCGCCCGAGACGCTGTTGGCGCTAAGTCCGCGCGCCTTGCGCGACTGGCTTCGAGCGGCGCAGGCTTCCGCCTACGCGGAAGGGCGGGGCTACGTCATCCCGGACGATGTGCTCGGTACGGCCGCAGCCGTGCTGCCGCATCGCCTTGTGCTGCGAAGCGGAGCAAGGCGAACGGGGCTCGACGCGTCCGCATGGCTGGAGCATGTGCTTCGAAATACCGCGTTTCCGAAAGAAGCCGGAAGCGTGAACGGAAGCAGGTATGCGCGATGAGCGGGCGGGGGAGCGGCTGGCAAGCGGCAGAGCGGCGCGGAGGACGGAGCGGCTACGGTCCGGTACGGCCAATTGCAGACGGAAAACCGCCTGGCAGGTACATCACGAGATGGGCGGCTTGGACGGTGATCGCGGCCGCGTTTTGCGTCAGCGCGGGGGCCGTCGTCATGCGCGGAGGCGCGCTGGAGTGGTTTGCCGCCGCGCTGCTGGCGGGAATCGGGTTGACGAGCGGACTGCTGCCGGCGGTCGCCGCGATCGGTTTGAAGGCGGAAAGAAAGCTAGGCGCGGAGGTGGCGGAAGCGGGCCAACAGGTGTGGGCGACCGTAAAGCTGAAGCGGAAATGGACGATTCCGTTCGTGTGGGTGGCGGTGCAGGACGAAGCGGACAACGTGACGAGGGCTTGCCCTTCGCCCGTCCGCTTCGGCGGCGTCGCGCTGCCCATGACGGAGAAGGAAACGTCCGCCGCCTATCCGCTGGGGCCGCTCAAGCGGGGCTTATACGAGTTCGGACCGGTTACCGTGACCGTCGGAGACTGGCTGGGCTTGACGGCGGTCCGGCGCAAGTCGGGCGACCGGGCCGAGCTGGCGGTGCTGCCCGCCATACAGGACGGCGAGACTTCCCGCGAGCAGCGTAGGCGGATCACGGCGGAAGCGGGAGGCGGCGAGACCGGGGGGCATGGCGCCGATCCGGGAAGCGGACCCGAACGGAGGCCGTACCGGGAAGGCGATTCCCTACGAAGCATCGACTTCCGGACGGCTGCCCGCGGGCTGGGCTTATATACGAAGCTTCGGCCTAACGGACATGTTCCGGAGCGGACCGTCATTGCGATCGATACATACGGCAAGCCGTACGGCGCCGACGGGCGTTTGTTCGACAGCTGCATCAGCCTTGCTATAAGCGCCGCAGTGCGCCGCGGCAGAAACGGGGGAGCCGTGACGGCAGCGGCGGGCGATTGGACGTACGAGTTGTGCAAGGGGGGCGAGGGCGTAACGGAAGCTCGATTGAGCGAGCTGCTTCATTTGGCGGCCGGACTTCGAACGGATGACGGCGGGGTGAAAGCCGAAGCATTCGCCCATGAGGGAGCTTTCGCCGGTCAAGGCGTCACCGTTCGCGTGTTTACGGGAGATTGGCAAGCGGGACGAAGATGGGAGGAGCTGGCGGACGTATTGCTGGAGGCCGGCAGCAGCCTGGAGCTGATTGCGGTTACCGAAAGCGCCGTTCCGTCGTTCGCCATGCGGGAGCGGCATAACGTGCTGGAAAGCCAGGGCATCCGCACCAGCTGGATTTATTTGGGCGGCGATGCTGGCGTTTCGGGCTTGCGGGAAGGAGCGGATTTCTATGCGATCGGATAACCGATGGTCGATCGGAGCCGTCAAGGGGGGCGGTACGGGAGCTTCCGCGATCGGAACGCAAGCCGCGGCGCGCCCCTTCGAAGATTCGCTATGGTACCGCGCGTTGACGAGCTTGCTGCTGTTCGGCCTGCTCGCCGAGTGGCTGCTTCCATGGACGACCGCAGGGGACTGGGCCGCCTTGTACCATCCGCTGCCGCTGCTGGCCGTTATGGCTTGCATGCTGCTGGCAGGTCTTTTTCGACTGCCGTGGCCGGGTGTCGCCTTGTTTCATATTTTGCTGTGCGTGTTCAGTCTGATGTATTTGTACAAGCCGGAGGGGCAGAGCGCCGCGAGCTGGCTGGCCGGATTTCCCGCCTTGATGGCGGACGGGGCGCTTCTGATCGTGCGCAACGGCATGTGGGCAATGTCCGGGGAAATACGGACGCTGCTGCTGCTGGCCGGCTGGGCGATGCTCGTCCCCGCCGTTCAGGCGCTCGTCTGGCTGAGACAGGCGGCGCTCGGCATTGCGGCTTTGACTTTGCTTTATTTGGCGGCGCTGAACGTCTGGCTGGGAATGGACGTATTGGCCGGCGCTTCCCGCGCCGCCGCGGAGGGGCTGCTGCTTGCGGCGCTCGTCGCGGTTCCCCGGGCTCGTCGTTTGCTGGGCGTGGAGGAAGGGACGGGAGCTTGCAGCGGGGGCTTGGCCGGAGCGGCCCCGGGCTTGGCCGGAGCGGCCCTGGACACGGGGTCCGGGACGCATGCCGGGCAGGACGGAGGCGCGGTTGCTGTGGACTCGGATCGGGATGGATCAATCGCCGGGTACACGCTCGGGCCGGCTTCGGCCGGCGGCGATAAAAGGATGGGCGGAGAAATACGCTTCAGTTGGATCGCCGGTTCATTGTTTTTGACCCTGATCGTAATCGGCAGTGCGATGCTGCTCTCCGGAGGCAAGGAACGGGCCATGGCTCCCGCGGGCTGGACGGCTTCGTTGAACGATCGTCTGCAGCAAGGGATTTGGGCACTCGGCGGCGACAGCGCGCCTGCGATGAAGCCGTTTGCGGCGGATCGTCCGGGGCGCGGCTTGACGGGCTACGGCTTCGACGACACTCGGCTCGGTCAGCCGGTGGAGGATGACGATTCGCTTGTGTTCAAGGGCCTCTCTCCGGTTCGTTCTTATTGGCGCGGCGAAGCGAAGACGGTGTATGACGGGAAAGGCTGGAGCAATCCCGCGCATGCGCTTACCCTGCGTCCGGTAGACTCGTCGGGTTCGGCGAGCTCGGCGGGTACGTCTGGACCGCAAGAGACGGCTTCGGGCGCGGAAGACGGCCCGCCGGCCGGCGCTTCGGTGTCCCGGGGACCGGTCATAGAGCAAACGATCGTGATGCAGGAGCCTTCGCCGGCTTGGCCGTTGTTCGCTTCGGGGCTGGACGGGCAGGTGACGAGCCTGATCGCCTCCGATCCGAGAAGGCGGCTGGGAACGTACGCCGTGGATGATGCGATCGATTCCTTGTACCCGCCCGCCGATTCGGTCAAAGTGGAAAGTTACGTCGTGGAAAGCTTCTTGCCCGTAACGGATGCCTCCGCGCTGCGCGAGTTGGAGCGCGGGCAGACGGAAACGGCGACCGCGTCATTCCGGGAGTGGAGCGAGGCGGAGCTGAAGCCGTACCTCCAGCTGCCCGATTCGTTGCCGGCCAGGGTCGAGGCGCTGGCGGCCGAAGTTTCGGGCGGCGGGGGGACGAGCCGCTACGATCGGATCAAAGCGGTGGAGCAATATTTGCGCTCGACCTATTCGTATACGAAGACCGGCAGCCGGACGCCTCCGGAAGGAGCGGATTTCGTCGACGACTTTTTGTTTGAGCAGCAACAAGGGTACTGCGTCCATTTTTCGTCGGCGATGGTCGTGCTGCTGCGGTCGCAAGATATTCCTGCGCGATGGGTGAAAGGTTTTGCGCCGGGCGTTGCGGTCGGGGACACGGATGACAACGGCAGCCTTGCCGGGCTGCAGCCGGATTCGGGCGGCGGACGCGGGGAGCGGCTGTACGAAGTGCGCGCTTCGGACGCCCATGCCTGGGTCGAAGCGTATATTCCGGGCGCCGGTTGGGTGCCGTTCGATCCGACGCCCGGCTTTGACGGCGCCGCCGCGGTCGCTCCCGCGGCCAGCGTCATGGACGGCGCGGCCGGCATCGGGGCCGCGGCGGCAGGCGCCGGCGGGATGAGCTGGGCGAATCTCGCCGGCGGGTTTGGGGCGGCGGCGGAGCACGCCGCCGA
>CALAWP010000050.1 GCA_937895345.1 uncultured Paenibacillus sp.
ATGGTAATTTCCAATTCGACCGAATTAGGGACTTGACATTATACCGCTGGACTTTCAGGCATTAGGTATAAACCATCTTATGCTCGCGCCCAGACCGGGGTGAAAAATGATTCTCGCAGGCGACCCAAGCGAAAACGGCTGACGCCGTCCTTTGGAGGCGCAGCTTACGTTTCGCGTTGACCAATAAGCTCGGTATACGGTGAAACGTATACTATTCTTTATTGGTGAACAAAAAAAGGAAGCCCCCCGGCGTCCAATGGACACCGGGACAGCTTCCCTTGCTTCCCTTGCTTCCCTTGCTGAATGATCGTTCATCAAGACTTGCTTTATTTAACGCCCGTGTGGCCGAAGCCGCCCGCTCCGCGAACCGTATCCGGCAGCTCGGCCGCTTCCTCGATCTCCACGCTCGGCACGACTTGAAACACCATTTGGGCGATGCGTTCGCCGCGCGTAATCGCAAACGGCTCCGACCCGAGGTTGACGAGCAGCACCTTGACTTCCCCGCGGTAATCGGCGTCGATCGTTCCGGGCGAATTGAGGCACGTAATGCCATGCTTGAACGCCAGACCGCTGCGGGGACGAATTTGCGCCTCCAGCTCCGGCGGCATCGCCATGGCGAAGCCGGTCGGAATCAGCTTGCGCTCTCCCGGCTGCAGCACGACAGGCTCCTCTACGGCCGCCTGCAAATCGAACCCGGCCGCCCATTCCGACATTTTGCGGGGGATTGCGATATCTTCGTTGCCCGGCATCCGTTTAAACAGAACTCGATACAAGCTGATCCCTCCTCACGCCCGAAGCGTCCTTGTCGCTCGTCCCGACCATCGCCGCCGAGAACGGCACCGACAGCATGCGGCGAGTCACCTCGCGTATGTCGTCCATCGTGATCGAATCGATCCGGTTCAGCAGCTCGTCAAGCGTATAATGCCGGCCCAGCATCAGCTCGTTTTTGCCGATTCGGTTCATCCGGCTGCTCGTGCTTTCGAGCGACAAGATGAGCGAGCCCTTCAACTGCTCCTTGCCCCTTTGCAGCTCCTCCTCGCCGAGCCCCTTCACCGACAGGTCATGCAGCTGCTCGAGCGTAAGGTCCAGCACGTCCTTCGTTTGCTTCGGCGCCGTGCCGGCATAGATCGTAAACAATCCGGAATCGGCATACGACGTATGATAGGAATATACGGAATAAGCCAGACCGCGCTTCTCGCGAATTTCCTGAAACAGCCGGGAGCTCATGCCTCCGCCGAGCGCATTGTTGAGCAGCACCATCGCGTACAGTTTCGCATCGGAGATGGAACAGCCCGGGAACGACAAGCAAATATGGTTTTGCTCCGTTTTTTTCTTGTAAAAAATATAATCCCCTTTAAAAGAAGGCGCCGTCGGGTTCGGACAGCTCCCCTTCGCGTTCGAGAACGCGCCGAAATGGCTTTCGAGCAGTTCCAGCAGCTTGCCTTCCTCGACGTTGCCGGCCACGCTGATGACCGTGTTGTCGATCGTGTAGCATTCCTTCATATAAGCGCGAAGCGTGTCCCCGTTCATTTCCGCCAGCCGGTTCTCCAGCCCGAGAATCGAATAGGCAAGGGGATGATCTCCAAACGCCGCCCGCGAAGCTTCGTCATGCACCTTGTCGTCCGGCGTATCTTCATACATCGATATTTCTTCCAGAATAACGTTTTTCTCTTTGGCCAGCTCTTCTTCGTCGAATTGGGAATGGAAGAACATGTCGGCCAGCGCGTCTACGGCCAGAGGCAAATGCTGGTCCAGCACCTTCGCGAAATAACACGTATATTCTTTCGACGTAAAAGCGTTGACGTTGCCTCCGATCCCGTCAAACAGATCGGCGATATCTTTGGCGTTCCGTTTCTCCGTCCCTTTGAAAAGCATATGTTCGATAAAATGCGAAATGCCGTTGTTTTCCATCGTCTCGTTGCGCGATCCGGTCTTCACCCAAATGCCGAACGATACGGAACGCACCGACGGGATCGGCTCCACCACTACCCGCAATCCATTGCTAAGGATATATTTGTTCACCCAGCGTCCTCCTAAAGCTTTGCTAAGCAAAGCACTTCGTAAGCATAGTCTTAGCTTTGCTAAGCAAAGCACTTCGTAAGCGTAGTCTTAGCTTTGCTAAGCAAAGCACTTCGTAAGCATATTTGAGCTTTGCGGAAGCAAAGCCCGCTTCAACATGAATGATATCACTATATCAAAAAGCTGCGGCTCCCTCAACAGGCTCCGGCAGCCTGGCCGGAGACAGCGTCTCGCTGACCGTCCCGATCGCGTACCCTTTCGCTTTGGCGCTGGCGATCATGCCCGCAAGCGCATCCCGTGACGTGGCGGTCGGGTGCATCAGAATAAGAGCGCCCGGATGCAGCTTGGCGTCGATTTTGCGAATAACGCCTTCGGCAGGCGGATTTCGCCAGTCGACGGTATCGATCGTCCACAATACCGTCATCAAGCCTTGCTCTCTCGCCACTTGCACCGTTGCGGCATTGTAGGAGCCCGAAGGCGGCGCAAACCATTTGTTTGCGACGTTCATCGCTTTCAGAAGCTCTTCGGTCTTCGAAATTTGCGCGTACTGCTGCGCGCGCGTAAGCGAAGCCATGTCGGGATGGGAATACGCGTGATTGGACAATTCATGCCCCTCCTCCGCGATGCGGGCGGCAAGCTCCTTATTGTTTTTCAGCCACGTGCCGTCCAAAAAAAACGTCGCCTTTACGTTTTCGCGCTTGAACGTGGACAAGATCGGCTCAAGATATTCGTTGCCCCAGGCTACGTTCACCATAAAGGATACCATCTTCTTGTCGGGGTTGCCCCGGTAAATCGGCTGCGGGCCAAGCTGCTCCAGCTTGACGGACGGCTCGATTTCCTTGTACCGGTACGGTATCGCTCCCCGGGGCGCCCGAAGAGCGGCCTCGTACGTCCGTTCGATATCGACGGCAAGCCCGTTATAGCCCGGAATGGCGCGCCATACCCGGTCGATGCGGGCGTTGACGGGAGGAATGGCGCGAAGCTCGGATTCGGCGACGATCTTGTTGTACAGCTCCCGCTTTTCTGCCTCGCTCCACGACGCTCCGCCGAACGCCGCAACGGCATCCCTTTCCTTCACCTGAGCGATAAAGGTCGACGCGTCTCCATTCAGACGAATAAATACTAGCAGCATCAGCATGCTTGCCGCCGCTGCCGAAGCTTTGCGAATCCACATGAGCCTCACTCCCGCCCGATCCTGGACGGCATGCCCGCACCTGCGGCAGGCAAGCCTTTCATCACCCATCTTATGAGCGGCGGGACAAGATTATGCTCCTTTCCACGGACAGCAAAAAAGAGACAGATATAATCTGGCTCTTCCGTATTGCATGCTTATGAAATTATGCTTGGGCCGTTTCGCTGCCAGCCGTCAGCACCGCTTTGCGGGACAAGTTGATCCGCCCTTGCTGATCGATTTCCGTCACCTTGACCGTCACCTGATCGCCGATCTTGACGACATCCTCGCATTTGGCTACGCGTTCGGTCGACAGCTGGGAAATATGGACCAGCCCGTCCTTGTTCGGCAATATTTCGACGAAGACGCCGAACTTCTCGATCCGTTTCACCGTGCCGAGATAAACCTCGCCGACGACCACTTCCTTGACGATGCCTTCGATGATCGCTTTCGCCTTTTGGTTCATCTCTTCGTTGGAGGAAGCGATAAACACCATGCCGTCCTGCTCGATATCGATCTTGACCCCGGTTTCTTCGATAATTTTGTTAATGATCTTGCCTCCGGCGCCGATCACGTCGCGAATTTTGTCCGGATTGATGCGAAGCGTCAATATCTTAGGCGCATACTTGGACAGGTTCGGACGCGACTGCGAGATCACTTCCAGCATTTTGCCCAATATATGCATTCTGCCTTCGCGCGCCTGCTCCAGCGCCTGCTGCAAAATGCTCCGGTCGATGCCGTCGATCTTGATGTCCATCTGTATCGCGGTCACGCCTTCCGCCGTTCCGGCCACCTTGAAGTCCATGTCGCCGAGATGGTCTTCCATCCCTTGAATATCGGACAACACCGAGAAATGTTCGCCGTCCTTGATCAAGCCCATCGCGATGCCGGCTACGGGCGCTTTGATCGGCACTCCGGCGTCCATCATCGCCAGCGTGCTTGCGCAGATGCTCGCCTGGGACGTCGAACCGTTCGACTCCAACACTTCGGAGACGAGACGAATCGTATACGGAAACTCGGCTTCGGAAGGAATAACCTTCGATAAAGCGCGTTCGCCCAATGCGCCGTGACCGATTTCGCGGCGGCCGGGAGCGCGCAGCGGTCTGGCTTCGCCTACGCTGAACGGAGGGAAATTGTAGTGATGCATAAACCGCTTTTCCTCTTCGGGAGAAATGCCGTCCAATATTTGCACGTCGCCCATCGCACCGAGCGTACATATGCTGAGCGCCTGGGTTTGTCCGCGCGTAAACAATCCGGAGCCGTGCGTACGCGGCAGCAGCGCCACGTCGCATTCGATCGGACGAATTTCATGGAGAGCCCGTCCATCCGGACGCACCTTGTCATGCGTGATCAAACGGCGAACTTCTTCCTTGACGATGTCGTACAGCACTTCCTTGACGTCGGCCATCAGCTCGGGCGTATCTGCATATTTCTCCTCGAAATGTGCAACGGCATCCGCATTGACCGCGTCGATCGCTTCCTGGCGGGCGTGCTTCTCCGGGATGCGGATCGCTTCCACCAGCCGAGCGGACGCAAATGCCCGGACATCGGCGCTCACCTGCTCCGACACTCCATGAAGCTTCACTTCCATCTTCGGCTTGCCCGCAAGCGCCTGCAGCTCCTCGATCTTGGCAACGATCGGCTTGATTTGCTCGTGGCCGAACATAATCGCTTCCAGCATCGTTTCTTCCGGAACTTCGTTCGCTTCCGCTTCCACCATCATAATGGCGTCTTTTGTACCGGCTACGACGACGTAAATATCGGTATTTTGCTCCTGATCAACCGTCGGGTTTACAATAAACTGCCCGTTCTCGCGGCCGACGACAAGGCCGCCGATCGGACCGTTGAACGGAACGTCGGAAATCGTAAGCGCGGCGGACGTGCCGATCATGGCCGCTATTTCCGGAGAACAATCCTGATCCACGCTCATGACGATATTGGCGATTTGCACCTCGTTGCGGAATCCGTCCGGAAAGAGCGGACGAATCGGACGGTCGGTCAAGCGGCTCGATAGAATCGCCTTCTCGCTCGGTCTTCCTTCCCGTTTAATAAATCCGCCCGGAATTTTGCCGACGGCGTACAACCGCTCCTCATAGTTCACCGTGAGCGGAAAAAAGTCCAGATCCTTAGGCTCCGTAGAAGCGGTAACGGTGCAAAGCACAACCGTTTCCCCGTATTTGACGGTTACCGCGGCGTTCGCCTGCTTGGCCAACCGGCCGGTTTCAAGCACCAGCGGCCTTCCGCCAAGCGTCATTTCTACACGATGCAACATATATTCCCTCCTTTGGCTATGTACCGGCGCGGGTTTGGCCCATGCCGATTGCTATTACTAAAACTTCCCTCTTTTGCAAAAAGCAACCCGAAGTCCCGTGCCCAGTAAACCGGACGACAGGACGGTGGGGTTGCTTTCATTTCGCGTGTTTTAACGGCGAAGGCCGAGTTTTTCGATCAATGCGCTGTAACGTTTAACATCTTTTTTCTTCAAGTAAGCCAGCAGCTTGCGGCGTTGGCCAACCATCTTGAGCAGACCGCGGCGGGAATGATGATCTTTCTTATGCTCCCGCAAATGATCCGTCAAATTTACGATGTTTTCCGTCAGGATAGCGATCTGAACTTCCGGAGACCCTGTGTCGCTCGCATGCGTCTTATGAGTCTCGATCAGCTCTTGCTTGCGTTCTTGCGTAATTGCCATCCTTGCTCACCTCCTTCATATAATCGCCGTTAGCCTCGCTGCCGGGATCAACCGGGCAACCAAGCCAAGGTTAAGTATGCGCCGAACCGTACTTGTCCGCATTTCGTCGGCGTCAACCGCCGCCGTTCCGCGAAAAAGCTGGCATTTCAAGCCATTCGGCCGCAACGATGTTCAGTATATCATACTTCGAGGGTCTTTGTCGAGAAAGTGTTTCTCGCTCAGCCGCGATCGTCCAGCCAAAGCCGCTTGGCCCTCTCCGCATCGGCCCCGATCTGGGCAATCAGCTCCCCGACCCCGCTAAATTTTTGCTCGGGACGAATAAACTCGCGGAACTGGATCCGCATCGGCTTGCCGTAAATGTCCCGGTCGAAATCGAACAGATGAACTTCCATGACGGGCCGAATCTCGTCTTTATTAAAGGTAGGCTTCATCCCGTAGTTCATGACGCCGCCTTGCGGCCGGCCGTCGATCCAGACCGTTACCGCGTATACGCCGAGCCGAGGCTCGACATAAGGCTGGCTCAATTCGAGATTGGCGGTCGGAAAGCCTATCGTTCTGCCCCGGCCGTCGCCCCGAACCACCGTTCCTTCCACTTCGTAAGGCCTGCCAAGCAGCGTGTTGGCCATGGCCAGATCGCCGCTTTCCAGCGACTCTCTCGTGTAGGTGCTGCTTACTTTGACCCCGTTCTCGTACAGAGGCTCGACAATATGAACCTCGATGTCGGGCCGTCCCAGTTCCGCCAGCGTTTCCGCGGTGCCCGCGCCTTTGCTTCCGAACGTAAAATCGAAACCGACGACAGCGCATTTGACGCCGAGCGCCCGCAGCACCTCGTCCGCGAATTGCCGGGGAGAAATGGACGCAAACCGGAGATCGAACTTCATGACAAACAAAACGTCTACGCCCAGCTCGGCAAACAGTCTGGACTTCGCTTCCAGAGGAGTCAAACAGCTGAAATATTGACCGCCCTGGCCGAGCACCTCTTTGGGATGAGGGTCGAACGTCATAACGGCGGACAGCAGCCCGCGCTCCTTCGCCGCTTCAACGGCGCGACGGATCACGTTCTGATGTCCCCGATGGACGCCGTCGAAATGTCCGATCGCAATGGACAAAGGACGTTCCGGCAGCGGCGCTGCCGACTCCTGCAAGGGATAAGTTAATGATATGATTTCCACCGCTGACACACCTGCATTCCTGGTTTACCATTGATTTTTCGTTCCGACTAGCAGCGGCTCCGCCCGGTACAGGCTCGCCATGGTCAGGAAAATACCTTGACCGGCTTCAGCGCCGCCAGTTCCGCATCCGCCTCGTAAATGCCGATAAAGCCGGCATGCCGCCCGTACAGCCTCACCAGCTCTCCGCCTTCGAACGCCGGAGGTTTACCTTCGGCCGAAACAAACTTGAACGCAATCTTTTGACCTCTTAACGCATCCGTTTCTTTGAACGCCTCGACTTCGGCCATGGACAGGTGGGCGACGGCCCGATCTGGCGGGATGAGCCGCGACGGAAGCTCTCCCGAAGCGGCAAGCTCCTGAATTTGTTCCATCGTCAAGCAGCTTTCCTTCGTAATGCCCGCCGACATGGTGCGCGTCAGCCCGGCCATCGTCGCCGGAACGCCTAATGCCTTGCCGATATCGACGCACAGCGTGCGGATATACGTTCCCTTCGAGCATTGTACGGCAAATTCGATTTCCGGCTGCTCCCGGTCCAGATCGGCCCGCAGCAAGCGTATATCGTAAATGGTCGCTTCCCGGGCTTTCCGTTCCACCGTCTTGCCTTCGCGCGCCAGCTCGTACAACCGTTTGCCGTTCACCTTGACGGCGGAGAACATCGGCGGCACTTGAGCGATCGTTCCCCGGAACGACTGCAAAGCCGCAGCGATGTCGCTTTCGGACATCGGCGGCACGCTTACGCTCTCGAGAATCGTTCCCGTCATGTCTTCGGTATCGGTCGCGATGCCCAGCTTCAGCACCGCTTCATAAGCCTTCGGCCGCTCCTGCACATATTCGACGACGCGGGTCGCCCTTCCAAGACATACCGGCAGCACGCCGGTTACCATCGGATCGAGCGTTCCCGCATGGCCGATCCGCTTCATCCCCAGCAGACGCCGCAGCTTCGCTACGACATCGTGCGATGTCCAGCCTTCCGGCTTCCATACCGCCAGGATGCCGTCCATCTTACATCAACGCCTTTCTTGCCGCTTCCGTCAGCTTCTCGATCGCCTCGTTCAGCGGCCCTTCCATTCTGCAGCCCGAGGCGCGAACATGGCCGCCGCCTCCGAAAGTTTGCGCCACGGCCGATACGTCGGCCGCGCCGGCCGAGCGAAGGCTGGCCTTGACGCCGCCGTCCTCGGTTTCCTTAAAGAGGATGCCGACCTCGACGCCGTCCACGTTCAGCGCGTAGTTGACGATCCCCTCCATATCCTCGGGGGACGCGCCGCAATCTTTCAAATCGTCCTTCGTCACATACAGCCATCCCAGCTTGCCGTCGTCCGCAAACGTCAGCCGGCTCAACGCCGTTTGAAGCAGCTTGAGCCGGCCCATCGTCATTTTTTCGAGCAGCGTATCGGCCAGCCGGCTTCCCGAAACGCCGACGGCCAACAGTCTGGCGGCGATTTCCATAACGCGCGGACTCGTGTTTGAATAACGAAAGCCGCCCGTATCGGTCAGCAATCCCGTATATATGGCCGTTGCGCAGTCCAGATCCGGCTCCAGGCCGCCGCGCTCGATCAGATCGTACAAAATTTCTACCGTGGCTGCGGCTTCCGGGCGGATCACATTAACTGCGCCAAAGCCGTCGTTCGTCGGGTGGTGATCGATGTTAAGCAAACGGGCATCCGGTCCGAACAAGGCGGCGGCTTCGCCGATCCGCTTGAAATCGGCGCAGTCGACCGTGATGACCGCATCGAACGAACCTTCGAAAGACTGCGATTTCAAAGAAACGATGTCTTCGAACCGATAGAGAAATCCCAATCGGGAAGGCAACTCGCTTTCGTTGACGGGAAGAGCTTTTTTGCCGAATTTTTCGAGCAGCCAGCATACGACGGAAGACGAGCTGATCGCGTCTCCGTCCGGATGGACATGGGACACGACCAGGAATGAAGCATGGCTTTGCATGAAAGCCAACGCTTCATCCAGCTGCCGGTTATAGTCTGCGTTGGCCGTCATAGGTTCCGGTTCCCGCCATTAAGCTCTTCCAGCAGCGATTCGATCCGGCTGCCGTATTCGATGCTGCTGTCGAACTTGAACTGGAGCTCGGGCGTATGCCGAAGCTTCATCCGCTTGCCCAGCTCCGAGCGAAGGAAGCCCGTGGCGCTGGCCAATGCCTTCAAGGTCGCTTCCTTCTGCTCGTCGCTGCCGAGCACGCTCAAGTAAATACGGGACAGCGACAAATCGTTGGTCGTCTCCACCCCGGTTACGGTAATGAAGCCGATGCGCGGATCCTTCAGCTCCATCTGGATTATTTGGCTCAGTTCTTTTTTGATTTGTTCGTTGACGCGTCCGACGCGGTAATTCGCCATCGCTTGATCACCTCTCCACCGTTTCCATGACAAACGCCTCGATCATGTCTCCTTCTTTAATATCGCTAAAGCGTTCGAGGGTTATACCGCATTCAAAGCCTTGGGCGACTTCTTTCGCATCGTCCTTGAACCGTTTCAAGGAATCAATCTTGCCGGTGTATACGACGATTCCGCCGCGGATCAAGCGGGCTTCGCTGTTGCGCGTAATTTTGCCGTCGACGACCATGCAGCCCGCAATGGCTCCCACCTTGGACAATTTGAACACGTTGCGGACTTCGGCGTGGCCGATAACCGCTTCCTTGTAGATCGGATCGAGCATTCCTTTCATCGCCTGCTCGATTTCGTCGATGACCTTGTAGATGACCTGATGCATCCGAACGTCGACCTTCTCCTGAGCGATCGTCGCTTCGGCCTGCGGATCCGGACGAACGTTGAAGCCGATTACGATCGCGTTGGACGCGGATGCGAGGATAACGTCCGATTCCGTAATGGCGCCGACGCCCGAATGAATAATTTTGACGCGCACGCCTTCGATGTCGATCTTGGCGAGCGAGCCTTTGAGCGCTTCGGCGGAGCCTTGCACGTCGGCCTTGATAATGACGTTAAGCTCCTTGATCTCGCCGTCCTTGATATGATTGTACAAATCGTCCAGCGTCACGCGGGTGTTGGCGCCCATCTCGGACTGGCGCTGCTTGGTCGCGCGGATTTCCGCAATCGAACGCGCCTTGCGCTCGTCTTCGAACACCATGAACGGATCGCCCGCTTGAGGCACTTCCGTCAAGCCCGTAATTTCCACCGGCGTGGAGGGACCCGCTTCCTTCAGCCGGCGTCCGCGGTCGTTCACCATCGCTCTGACGCGGCCGAAGCAGTTGCCCGCCACGAAGGCGTCCCCAATCTTCAGCGTACCGTGCTGTACGAGAATGCGAGCAACCGGGCCTTTGCCCTTGTCGAGCTCGGCTTCGATGACGGTAGCGCGTGCTCTCTTGTTCGGATTTGCCTTGAACTCGTTCACCTCGGCGACGAGCAGAATCATCTCCAGCAGGTTTTCCAAGCCGATGCGCTGCTTCGCGGACACTTCGACGAAAATCGTATCGCCGCCCCACTCTTCGGGCACCAGCTCGTATTCGGTCATCTCCTGCTTGATCTTGTCGGCATTCGCCTCGGGTTTGTCGATCTTGTTGACCGCCACGATAATCGGCACGTTTGCGGCTTTGGCGTGGTTGATCGCTTCCACCGTTTGCGGCATAATGCCGTCGTCCGCCGCAACGACAATAATCGTAATGTCCGTAACCTGAGCGCCGCGGGCGCGCATCAGCGTGAACGCTTCATGGCCCGGCGTATCGAGGAACGTAATCTTTTTGCCGTTGATCTCGACCTGGTAAGCGCCGATATGCTGCGTAATGCCGCCGGCTTCGCCGCCGGTGACGTTCGTTTTGCGGATCGAGTCCAGCAGCGTCGTCTTGCCGTGGTCGACGTGACCCATAATGGTGACGACCGGAGGACGCACTTGCAAATCCGCCTCGTCGTCCGTCTCTTCCACCGTTTCGAAGGCGTCATCCTCGACCGGAATTTTCACTTCGACCTCGACGCCGTATTCGCCCGCGATGAGCATAATGGCGTCCATGTCGACTTCTTGGTTGATCGTGGCCATAACGCCCAGGAACATCAGCTTTTTGATAACCTCGGAGGCGTCTTTATGCAGAAGCTTCGCCAAATCGCCGACCGTCAGCGTGCCGCGGACGATAATCTTCTTCGGCGTATTGTCGATCTTCTCCCGCGGAGGCTGGTTGTGCTGTCCTCTGCCGCCGCGTCCCTTGCCGTTGCGGTTGTTTCCTTTAAAGCCGTTCCGTCCGTCTTCGAACCGTTTGGAGCTGTCTTTGCCCTTAAACGATCTATTGTTATTATTGGCGTTCCGATCGTTGCTTGCGCCGCTGAATCGCGAATCGCCGGAACGTCCGCCGCCCGTCGGAGCCGCTGGACGGTTGCCGCCGCCCGCCGTCTGCGGTCCGCGGTTGGCGCCGCCGCCGGACGGTCCGCGGCTGCCCTGCTGGCCGCCTTGCTGCGGACGGTTGTCGCTGCGTCCTCCGCCTTGCGGACGTCCGCCCGCCTGGCCCTGTCCTCCCGGAGGACGATTGCCGCCGCCTTGCTGCGGACGGTTGCCCCCTTGCGGACGGCTTCCGCTTGCTTGACCTTGGCTTTGCGGACGGCTGCCGCCCGCCTGTCCTTGTCCCTGGCTTTGCCCTTGCCCTTGCGGCCTGCCGCCGGTTTGCTGTCTGGAATCGCGCGGATTGCGCCCGTCGCGTCCTTGTCCTTCACGTCTTTCGCTGGTGGTTGGTTGAGTTTTCGTATTAATAGAGTTCATAGTCCCCTGTCTGTCTTGTGCGTTATTTTTTGATTCCTGCTGCTGCTGTGCGGCGCGCGGCGCCGCGGATACGGAAGGCCCGCCGCTTTCCTGCGCCCGCTTGGCCGCGGCGTTTGCCTTAATATCGCGGAAAAAGCCCTCCACTTTTTCGACCATCTGATTTTCCATGACGCTCATATGGTTGTTGACGGGCAAATTCAGCCTTTTAAGAATCGTAATAATTTCTTTGCTGCTCATATTAAGCGACTTCGCGTATTCGTATACGCGCAGCTTGTCTTTATTGTCCTTGCCGTCTTGTTTGTTGCTCAATAGGATCCACCTCCGTATTTTGGCTCAGATGACTCGCGATCATTTGTCCGAAAGGTCCGTCGGTCACGGCCAATACGACGCGCTCCGCCTTGCCGATCGCCTGGCCCAGCCTCTGCCGGTCGTAAGCGACCGCTATCGGAACGCCGTATGTGCCGCATTTGTCGCGGAATTTCTTCTTGGTATTGTCGGATGCGTCGCCGGCGATAAGGACGAGCGAAGCCTTCCCTCCCCGGACCGCCTTCAGCACCAGCTCGTCGCCGGTAATCAGCTTGCCCGCCCGCATGGCCATGCCGATTTGGGACAACGCCTTGTCAGGCTTCATCCGGCGTCAGCTCCTTGGCGGCGATAAATTCATCCTCTACCGCGACAAAATCTTTTTCCAGCCGATCATAGATGTCTTCGCCTACGGGATGCTTCAACGCCCGGTCCAGCGCCTTCGACTTCTTGGCCAGCTTGAAGCATGCAAGCTTGCCGCAGAGATACGCGCCGCGGCCGGCTTTCTTGCCTGTCAGATCAATCTGAACCTCTTCGGCCGGTGTCCGCACTACCCGGATAAGCTCCTTCTTCGGCATCATTTCATTGCAGGCGACGCATTTGCGAAGCGGTACTTTCCTCGGTCTCACCGCACACCCTCCTTATGTCAAATCGATCGATTCCGTCTACTATTAATCGATGGACACGGAATCCTGATGCATCGTGCCCGTCGCGGACTTCGGACGCCCGTATTCCTGCTCGGCCTGCGTCTCGCTTTTGATGTCGATTTTCCAGCCGGTCAGCTTGGCCGCCAGCCTCGCGTTTTGCCCTTTGATGCCGATCGCCAGCGACAGCTGGTAATCCGGCACGATGACGCGCGCCATCTTTTCCTGCTCGAACACGATCACTTCCAGCACCTTGGACGGGCTGAGCGCGTTCGCCACGTATTCCTCCACATTTTCCGACCAGCGGACGATATCGATCTTCTCGCCCTTCAGCTCGTTCACGATCGTCTGCACGCGCATTCCCTTCTGGCCGACGCAGGAGCCGACCGGATCGACTTCGGCGTTGCGGGAATGAACGGCGATCTTCGAACGGAAACCCGCTTCGCGCGCAACGGAGCGAATTTCGACGACGCCGTCGTAAATTTCGGGCACTTCCAGCTCGAACAGCCGTTTCAGGAGACCGGGATGAGTGCGGGACAAAATGATTTGAGGCCCTTTGGTCGTATTTTCAACTTTCGTAATATACGATTTGACGCGGTCGCCGTGCTTGAACTTGTCGGCGGGCATCAGCTCGGTAAGCGGCAGCACCGCCTCGACCTTGCCCAGATCGACAAACAGGTTGCGCATGTCCTGGCGCTGGACGATGCCGTTGACGATATCTTCTTCCTTGTCGATAAAAGCGTTGTAGATCAAGCCTCTCTCCGCTTCGCGGATGCGCTGCGTCACGACCTGCTTCGCCGTCTGAGCCGCAATGCGGCCGAAATCTCTCGGCGTAACCTCGATTTCGGCAATATCGTCCAAATGATAGTGCGGATTGATTTCGCGGGCCGCCTCGACCGATATTTCGAGTCTCGGATCCAGCACCTCGTCCACGACCGTCTTCCGGGCATACACTTTAATGACGCCCGAATGGCGGTTGATGTCCACTCTCACGTTTTGCGCGGTGTTGAAGTTTCTTTTGTAGCTGGAGATAAGCGCAGCCTCAATCGCTTCCAGGAGCACATCCTTCGCGATTCCCTTTTCCCGTTCGATTTCGTTCAGCGCCTCAATAAAATCCATACTCATTGGAAAGTTGTTCCCCCTTTCATAGTAAAAGCGATTGCTAGAACACGACGGCAAGCCTGGCGCTTGCAACCTTGGCGTAAGGCACGGCATGCTCCCGCTTGCCGATGCGGATCGTGACGGTATCTCCGTCGAACCCGGTCAGCAAGCCTTCGAATTCCTTCGAGCCGTCGACCGGCTCATAGGTCGTCACAAACACGTGCTTGCCGATCGCTTTGCGCACATCGTCGGCTTTTTTGAGCGGTCTTTCGGCCCCCGGCGAGGAAACTTCAAGAAAATATGCTCCAGGCACAGGGTCGTTTTTGTCCAGCTGCTCGCTGACGTATTCGCTGATCCGGCCGCATTCGTCTATGTCGATGCCGCCCTCCTTGTCTATAAAGAGACGAAGGAACCAGTTGCTTCCTTCCTTGACGTATTCGATATCGACCAGCTCAAAGCCCTGTTCATTGAGATATGGCAGCACCATGGCCTCAACGGCGGATTTGATAGTGGATGTGCTCAAGTTGGATGTACCTCCTGTTTCTCTAAACGCATCGTCATTTCAGAGGGGCAATGGAGAGAACCCTCGGATTTCGTATCGTTGTTTTGCGGTTACAAAACGTAAAGAGTGGGTTTCCCCACTCTTTAATCACCAAGTCTCTATCCACAGCATTGCCACAAAAATTATAACATAATCGCATATACGTGACAAGAAATGATTTCTAATCGCAATCCGTCAAAACAGCGACAGCTGGTTCGATTCCGGCAGCCCGCGGAAGCAGCCCATGCCGTTCAGCACTTCGACGATCGTCTTGGAAGCTTTGGACCTCATCTGGAAATCTTCGATAGACAAAAACTCGCCGTCGGCCCGGGAAGCCGCGATGTTGCGGGCGGCATTGTCGCCGATGCCGGCGATGGCCGCAAACGGCGGGATGAGCGACGTGCCGTCGACCAGAAACTTGACCGCATCCGAGCGGTAAAGGTCGATCGGCTTGAATGTAAAGCCTCTCGCCGTCATCTCCAGCGACATTTCCAGCTGCGATACCATATTTTTTTCCTTCGGGGTGGCGCTGAAGCCTTTCGCTTCGATCTCCTCAAGCTTGCGCAATATAGCGTCGTAGCCTTGACATAGCAGCTCAAGATCGAAATCGTCCGCCCTGACCGTAAAATACGTCGCGTAAAACTCGATCGGGTAATACAGTTTGAAATAGGCCGTCCGCACCGCCGATATGACATACGCCGCGGCGTGCGCTTTCGGGAACATGTACTCGATGCGCAGGCAGGAATCGATGTACCATTGCGGCACCTTGCAGCGCTTCATTTCTTCGATCCATTCCGGCGTCAAGCCTTTGCCCTTCCGCACGCTCTCCGTAATTTTGAAGGCGAGCGAGGCGTCCATGCCGGCTTTGTAGATCAAATACAGCATAATGTCGTCGCGGCAGCCGATGACCGTCTTAATGTTGCAAGTCCCGTTCTTGATCAGCTCCTGCGCATTGCCGAGCCAAACGCCCGTGCCGTGGGACAAGCCCGATATCTGCAGCAAGTCGGCGAACGACGAAGGCTGCGTCTCCTGAAGCATTTGCCGCACGAACTTGGTGCCCATCTCGGGCACGCCGTACGTGGCGACCGCGGAGCGGATCTGCTCCGGCGTGACGCCGAGCGCCTCGGTCGAGTTGAACAGGCTCATCACCTTCGGATCGTTCATTGGAATCGTCGTCGGATCGACGCCGGTCAAGTCCTGCAGCATCCGCATCATCGTCGGGTCGTCGTGTCCCAATATATCGAGCTTCAGCAGGTTCTCGTCGAAGGCATGATAGTCGAAATGGGTCGTCTTCCATTCCGCGCTCGTATCGTCGGCCGGATATTGCACCGGCGTGACGTCCTCCACCTCGATATAATCCGGAACGACGACGATGCCGCCCGGATGCTGGCCCGTGCTGCGCTTCACCCCGGTACAGCCGCCGGCCAGCCGGGCAAGCTCGGCATTGCGCCACTTCTTGCCGTGGTCCTCCTGATACTTTTTGGCGAAGCCGTATGCCGTTTTCTCCGCTACCGTGCCGATCGTGCCGGCGCGGAATACGCTTTTCTCGCCGAACAGCACCTTCGTGTAGTTGTGGGCAACCGGCTGGTATTCGCCCGAAAAGTTCAAGTCGATATCGGGCACCTTGTCGCCCTTGAAGCCGAGGAACGTCTCGAACGGAATGTCCTGCCCGTCCCCCTTCATCGTCGTTCCGCACTTCGGGCATTCCTTGTCCGGAAGGTCGAAGCCGGACGGCACGCTGCCGTCGAGAAACCATTCGCTGTGCTTGCAGGACGGATTGCGGCACAAATAATGGGCCGGCAGCGGATTGACTTCCGATATGCCGAGAAATTTCGCGACCACCGACGAGCCGACGGAGCCGCGGGAGCCGACCAAATATCCGTCCGCATTCGATTTCTTCACGAGCTTCTCCGAGATCAGATAGTTCGCGGAAAATCGGTATTTGATAATCGGAACGAGCTCCTTCTCCAGCCGGTCGACGACGACCTGCGGCAGCTCCTCTCCGTACATCGACTTGGCCGTGGCGTAGCAGGTGGCGCGAATTTCCTCGTCCGCGCCTTCGATATTCGGCGTAAACAGCTCGCTCGGGAACATGCTGTACGACTCGAACCGGTCCGCCAGCTCCGACGTATTCGTCACGACGACTTCCTTCGCCTTCGCTTCGCCGAGAAATGCGAACTCTTGCAGCATTTCCTCCGTCGTGCGCAGATGCGCATCCGGCTTGCGCATATCCTTCAGCGGACTGAAGCCCGTAATGCCGTGGATCGTAATGTCCCGGTACAGCTTGTCCGACGGATTCAAGTAATGGACGTTGCCGGTCGCGATGACCGGCTTGCCGAGCTCTTCGCCGATTTGGCATACGCGGCGGAGCGCCGCTTCGATTTCGGCGCGGCTGCCGACCAGTCCCTTTTCGACCAGATGCATATAGAAGCCGACAGGCTGAATTTCGAGCGCGTCGTAGAAACGGGCGACTTCCGTCGCTTCTTCCACCGATTTGTTCAGCACCGTCTCGAAAAACTCGCCTTTCTCGCAGCCCGATATGACAAGAAGCCCTTCGCGCAGCTCGACGAGCTTGCTCTTCGGAATGGTCGCAACCCGCTTGAAATATTCCGTGTGGGACAACGAGATGAGCTTGAACAGATTTTTTTTGCCGACGGCGTTAAGCGCGTAAATATTGCAATGAAACGGTCTCGAATTGGATAAGTCCAGGCCGACGTAATCGTTCAATTGATTCAAATTCGTAATATTCCGTTCCCCGGCGTCCTTGATCAGGCCGAACAGCACGCCCCCGAGCGCGACGGAATCGTCCACCGCCCGGTGATGGTTGTCGAGGCTGATCTTGTATTTGTCGGCGAGCGTGTTCAGTCGGTGGTTTTTCATGTTCGGATGAAGAAAACGCGCCAGCTCCAGCGTGTCGAGAACCGGATTGTCCAGCTCCGGCATGCCGAACGACTTGCAGGCCGCTTGCAAAAAGCCGATATCGAACCGGGCGTTGTGGGCAACGAGGATATCGTCCCCGACAAACTCTACGAATTCCTTCAGCTTAGGCTCCAGCTCCGGAGCGCCGCGCACCATCTCGTCCGTAATGTTCGTCAGCTGCTGAATATGGTACGGAATGCTTTCGTGCGGATCGATAAAAGTCGAGAATCGGTCGACTTCCTTGCCGTCCCTCATCTTCACGCCCGCCAGCTCGATAATTTTGTTGTTGATGATCGACAAGCCGGTCGTCTCGATGTCGAAGACGACATATTGCGATCCGGCCAAATCGGCGTCTCTCGGATGGAGCACCATCGGCACGGCATCGTTGACGACGTTGGCCTCGAGGCCAAACAGTACTTTAACGCCGTGTTTTTTGGCCGCCTTGACGGCATCGGGGTAACATTGGACGTTGCTGTGATCCGTCACCGCAATCGCCTTGTGTCCCCACTTGGCGGCCGTCTCCACGTAAGCGCCGATCGAAGTCACCGCGTCCATGGTGCTCATCGTCGTATGCAGATGGAATTCGACCCGCTTCTCCTCGGCATGGTCCATCCGCGGCGGCGGCGCCCCGACCTCGTGCAGATCGTTCGGCATCATAACCAGCTCCGGCTCCTGCATGAACCGGTCGTATTCGACCCGGCCGCGCGCCTTCACCCACTTGCCGTTTTTGAGCAGCGAAAGCACTTTGACGTCTTCCTTCGTCTTGGCGAACATCTTCATCGCCAGCGAATCGGAAAAATCGGTGACGTTGAACGTGAAGAGCGTGCTTCCGTTGCGCAGCTCCTTGACGTCAAGACCGAATACTGCGCCTTGAACCGTAATCCGCTTTTCTTCGTCCTGTACGTTCATGATCGGCACAGGATCTTCCTTAATGTCGTAACCGACGGCCAATCGCACCGCTTCCTCGCCGTCGCCGCCCGAGGACGCCGCTTCCGCCTGCGCGTCCGCCATCAGCTGCTGGATCGCTTCGCGCTCCTCCTGCTCGATCTTCTGCATGAACTGGTCGTACACTTCCTGCCGCGGTTCGCCGACGGTCATCTTGACCCGGCAAGCTCTTCCGAACCGGCGTTCGTAAAATTGAACGACCGCTTCGTCGATCCGCTTCCGCTTCGCGAGCTCAAGCCCCGTGCCGTCCAGCAGCGACAGCGTCAAGGCGTCCCCTTGCGCTTCGATCGAAGCTTTTTGGAGCCAGCCGTTGACGGAGGCAATTTCCCGCTGCGCCTGCTCCAGAAACAGCGGCCAATATTGCGGAACAATGTTCTCGGTTTCGACGACATCGTCGTATTGGAACCGGAATTCGATTTCCGCGATATGTTGGAATTTTGTTTGTACGGAATGGCACAAGGCGTTATAGGCCTGTAAAGGAACCAAGGACGTCTTGCGGATGCAAAACGTCCATTTGCGGTTGCTGGCTCCGACCACGACCTGGTCAATGTAGCCGTCCTGGAAATAGGAATCGATAAGTTCTCGCGGCAGGGCCGCTTGCTGCATCAGCAGCTCGAAGCGCTGCCGCTTGTCACCGGTTAGGCTCATTCGTTCATCACTCCTGACGATCCGCTCCGGCCGGGATCTGAAATTAATACGCTCTGGCAAAAACTACGGTATGCTTGGCGTCGTCGCCGCATACGAGACATTTCGGCTTGCGGACCGAAGGCTGGAACGGAATATTGCGGCTCGTGGCGCCGGTTTCTTCCTTCACCTGCTTCTCGCAAGCTTCGGAGCCGCACCAGCCGGCTTCGACAAATCCGCGCTTCTGCTCCATGAAAGCCTTCATCTCTTCCAGCGTGTCGACAGCGGCCGAGTTGTCTTCCCTGAACCGCTTGGCCCGCTCGTACATTTCGGCCTGCGTCTCCTCCAGCATCCGCTCGACTTCCGCCGTAAGATCGGCTTGCTGCACGATACGTTTCTCTCCCGTAATGCGAGACACGAGAACGACGACGCCGTTATCCATATCTCTTGGGCCCAGCTCCAGACGAAGCGGAACTCCCCGCATTTCGTATTCGTTGAATTTCCAGCCGGGGCTGACATCGGTACGGTCGTCGACGCGCACGCGAATGCCCGCCTTCTTCAATTCGGCATACAGCTCGTCCACCCGGCCCACGACCTGTTCGCGCGTTTTCGGAGGGCCGATCGGAATCATCACGACTTGGGTCGGCGCCACTTTCGGCGGCAGCGCCAAGCCGCGGTCGTCTCCGTGCACCATAATAAGCGCGCCGATCAAACGAGTGCTGACGCCCCACGAGGTCGTATGGGCAAATTGCAGCTCGTTGTTCCGGTCCAAAAACTTGATGTCGAATGCGACGGCAAACTTGTTGCCCAAATAATGCGACGTTCCGGCCTGAACAGCCTTGCCGTCCTTCATCATCGCCTCGATGGAGTAAGTATCGACAGCGCCGGCAAACCGCTCGGACGGCGTCTTCTCCCCTTTAATGACCGGAATGGCCAAGAAGTTTTCTACAAACTCCGTGTAAATGTCGAGCATTTGCATCGTTTCGCGGCGCGCGTCTTCTTCCGTCTCGTGAGCGGTATGGCCTTCCTGCCACAAAAATTCGCTTGTGCGAAGGAACGGCAGCGTACGCTTCTCCCAGCGGACGACGTTCGCCCATTGGTTGATTAGAAGCGGAAGATCGCGGTAAGACTGAATCCACTTCGCGTACATATGTCCAATCATCGTTTCCGAGGTCGGCCGGATGGCAAGACGCTCTTCCAGCTTCTCGCCGGCGGCCTCCGTCACCCACGGAAGCTCGGGGTTAAAGCCTTCTACGTGCTCCTTCTCCTTCTGGAAAAAGCTTTCCGGAATAAAAAGCGGAAAATAGGCGTTGCGATGGCCCGTTTCCTTGAAGCGGCGGTCCAGCTCGGCCTGAATGTTTTCCCACAGCCCGTAGCCTTCCGGACGGAATACGATGCAGCCGCGCACCGGCGAATAATCCATCAGCTCGGCTTTTTTGATCACATCGATATACCATCTGGAGAAATCTTCGCTTTGCGGCGTAATTTCGGTAACAAACCCTTTATCCTTGGACATGGACGACAGACTACTCCCCTCTGACTAATCGTAAAATATCGTTATAGGTGACGACCAGCATTAACAGCATAAGCATCGCGAATCCGACGAAATGGACCATGCTTTCCTTGTTCGGATCGATCGGCTTGCGGCGGACCGCCTCCAGCCCCAAGAAGATCAGGCGGCTCCCGTCGAGCGCCGGAATCGGCAGCAGGTTGAAAATGCCCAAATACAAACTGAGCAGCGCGGTCCAGGACGTCAATTGCACGACGCCTTGCCTCGCAATTTCGCTCGTCATCTCCGCGGTGCGGACGGGTCCTCCAATATCGTCCAGCTTGAACTGCCCCGTAATGAGCATCTTGAAGCCGTCGAAGATGAGGACGGTCATATCCTTCATCAGCTGAGCCGACCGGGTGATCGTCTCCCCAAAAGTCGCCTGGCGCATCGTATATTGCGGCGTAACGCCGATTTTACCGACGCCCTCGTCGTCCGGCTGCGGCGTAAGCTTCAATTGGATCGGCTCGCCTTGCCGGATAATGTCCAGCGTAATCGGAACGCCGGAGGAGGCTCCAATAATGTCGATCATCCGGTTGAAGTCGGTCCCGATCGTCTCGCCGTTGACGGCCACGATCTCGTCCCCTTGCATCAGCTGCGCCTTTGCGGCGGGCGAATCGGCCGTCACTCCTCCTATGAGCAGCTTTTCGGCGACGCCGGCCATTTGGACGTATGCGGCAAACAGCACAAAAGCCAATATAAAGTTCATCATCGGTCCGGCGAAAATGGCCAAGGCGCGCTTGCGCACCGGCTTGCTGCCGAACTGCCGGTCGATCGGTGCGATTTGGGTATCGGTTCCCCTGGCGATCATGAGCGCCTGGGGATGGACGTCGTATTCCTCCGTTTCTCCCTCGACGTCCAGCTTGATCTTCAGCTCGCGCTCCAGATCGAGCGACAGCACTTCGCCGCGAACGGCGCCGCTTCGCTCATCGAGCCGGTCCAAATAGAGCCGGGTCACCAGGCCGTCCTTCAAACGGACGGCGATCGTCTGTCCCGGCTGCACTTCGACCAGCTCCGGGTCCTCGCCCGCCATGCGGACGAATCCGCCCGCGGGAATGAGCCTCAGCGTGTAACGCGTCTCTCCCCGCTTGATGGAAAACAGCTTCGGTCCGAATCCTATCGCAAATTCCCTGACGAGAATGCCCGCTCGCTTCGCGAAAAAATAATGGCCCCATTCATGGATCGTCACGATGACAAAAAAAACAAGCACGGTCAACAAAACGACCTGTATCATCTCCATAGCGGTGAAGCCTCCTGTTCGTTACGGCCTGTACATAGATTATCATTATTCTCCCGTCCGATACAAGAGAACCACATTTTGGGCCTTGACCGGCGTTTTGTCCCCTTATGGCGCATCAGGTCCGGCTTGATTAAAGACCGGAAATATCCCCCGCCCGGCTAAGCTGAAGCGGCCGCTTCGCGCGCCCAGCGATCGATCTCGGCGATCGCGTCGAGATCTTCGGCCGCGCATGCGTCGTGCCGGCCGACCACATGCTCGACGATCCGGTCGATATCCAGAAACTCGATTTCGCCGTTTAGAAATCGGGCTACGGCCACCTCGTTGGCCGCGTTGTAGACCGCGGGGGCGGACTCGCCCATGCGGCCGCACTCGAAGGCCAGCCGAAGCGCGGGATACCGCTCGTAATCCATCTCCCGGAACGTCAGCGTCCCGACGGCGGCCAAATCCAGCGAGCCGGTCGGCGTCGCATGCCGCTGCGGGTACGTCAGCGCGTATTGGATCGGGACGCGCATATCCGGCAGCCCGAGCTGGGCAATGACGCTGTTGTCGACAAACTCGACAAACGAATGGATGATGCTCTCCGGATGAATGAGCACTCCGATGGAATCGTAGTCGAGCCCGAACAGCCATCGCGCCTCGATGACCTCGAGCCCTTTGTTGGCCATCGTCGCCGAATCGATCGTTATTTTGGCGCCCATCGACCAATTCGGATGATTAAGCGCCTCGGCGACCGTCACGCCCTTCAGCTCCGCCCGGGTCCGGTCGCGAAACGATCCTCCCGAAGCCGTCAGCGTAATCCGTTTCGCCTCGCTGCGGTTTTCGCCGTTCAGACATTGGAAGATGGCGGAGTGCTCGCTGTCGATGGGCAGAATCGACACGCCTTTGCGCTTTGCCCTGTCCATTACGATATGGCCGGCCGTCACGAGCGTTTCCTTGTTGGCCAGGCCGATCGTCTTCCCTTCGTCGATGGCGGCCAGCGTCGCCGCCAGCCCCCTGCTGCCCAATATGGCGGTGACGACAGTGTCAGCTTCCGTGCCGGCGGCAACTTCGACGAGTCCTTCCTCGCCGTAGACGGCCTTCGTCCCCGGAGGCAGATGGGGAGCCGCCTGCTCCGCAAGCTCCTTCGTCGCCAGACTGAGGACGGCCGGCTTATATTTGCGCGCTTGGGCCACCGCCGCTTCTACGTTCGATCCCGCCGAAAGCCCGACGATCCGAAACTTGTCCGGATGATGGTCGACGATGTCGAGCGTCTGCGTGCCGATCGACCCGGTCGAACCGAGCAGCGCTATTTTTTTCATATCGCATTCCTTCCTTATGTAGGGATTAATCCGCTGAACAGCAGCAGGGGAAAGACGATCAGCCAGCTGTCGCACCGATCCAGCACGCCGCCGTGGCCCGGCAGCAGGCTGCCGGTATCCTTGATGTCGCGAACCCGCTTGTACGCCGATTGAATCAGATCGCCGAATTGCCCCGCCGCCGCCGCCGCCAGGCCGATCGCAAGCGCTTGTCCGATAGATACGACGTCCGGGGCCGCCGCGGCAAACGCCGCAGCGACAACCAGCGCGAAGGCTACGCCGCCAAGCGCCCCTTCAACCGTTTTGTTCGGACTGATCGCCGGCCACAGCTTACGCTTGCCGATAGCACGGCCGATGAAATAAGCGCCGATATCGGAAGCCCATACGCAGCCCAGAGACAGAAACGTCCAAAACAATCCGTGCTGGTCCAGCCCCCGCATATGAATCATCGCCTGAAAACCGTAACCGATATAAACCGCTCCCAGCAGCATCAAAGCCGCACCGTCGATCGTTGTCGCGTTGCGCGTGACGACCGTCAAAGCGAGAAGAAGCAGCATAAGCGCCCAAATGATCGTCTTGTCCGCAGGAACAACAACGCCCCACTGGGACCACGGAAGCACAAAGAGCAGCACGCCGCCGTATCCTAGCAGAGCCGTTGGATGAAACCGTTTGACACCGTTCATGCGGACATATTCCGTAAATCCGATGAGAGCCAGCAGGACCACCAGTCCGATGTAGAAGCCGCCCCCGATTACCGTCAGCGCGATAAAGAGCGCGCCTGCGACAATACCGGTAATCAATCGCTGTTTCAATGAAACGTCACTCTCCGTCCAATGAAGCTATAATCCGCCGTACCTGCGGGCGCGGCGCTGGTATTCTTCAATCGCCTCGTAAAAATGCTTTTCCGAAAACTCGGGCCAATATACGTCGGTAAACCACAGCTCGCTGTAAGCAAGCTGCCATAACATAAAATTGCTGAGCCTGAGCTCCCCGCTGGTGCGAATGAGCAAGTCCGGGTCCGGGAGTCCGCCGGAAAGCAATCTTCCCGACATAAGCCCTTCGTCGATTTGATCGGGCGAAAGCGTACCGCTGCGCACTTCCTCCGCGATCCCTCTGACAGTTTCCAGCATTTCCCGGCGGCTGCCGTAGTTGAGGGCGAAATTTAATATAAGTCCCGTATTGCCGGCCGTCTTGGCGATCGCTTCTTCCACGGCGCCAAGCGTATGCGGAGGAAGATTGTCCCGATGCCCCATCATGCGCACTTGCACGTTGTTGGCGATCAGCTCATCCAATTCGATTTCAAGAAACTGCTGCGGAAGCTTCATCAAATAATCGACTTCCGCCTTTGGCCGCTTCCAATTTTCTGTCGAAAATGCATACAACGTCAAATATTTGACTCCGATCCGGTCGGCAGCAATCGTTATGCGCTTGACGGCTTTCATCCCGGAGTGATGACCCGCCGCACGTGGCAGTCCGCGATTTTTCGCCCATCGGCCATTTCCGTCCATAATAATCGCAACATGCCGGGGCACGTTGTCCAACGCTCGCGAATCAGCCTGCGGCATGGACGATTTGCCCAAATTGGCCCATAGTCGCTTGATCATCCAACTGCCTCCCAACCGAAATGAGAACAACCGATATGTCAATTGTAAACCTTATAGTCTGATAGAAGGTTAAAATATAACCCCGCCTGACGGTGGGGTCTCTTGCAAATTCGATTAGACTTCCATAATTTCCTTTTCTTTGGCCGACAAGATTTTGTCGACTTCGCCGATGAATTTGTCCGTCGTCTTCTGAATATCCTCCTGATGACGGCGGGATTCATCCTCGGAAATATCGGTTTTCTCCAGCTTCTTCACATCGTCGTTCGCGTCTCTGCGAATGTTGCGGATCGCGACCTTCGCTTCTTCGCCGAATTTTTTGGACATTTTCACCAGCTCGGCGCGGCGCTCTTCCGTCAGCGGCGGGATCGAGATGCGGATTGTCGCTCCGTCGTTGGAAGGAGTCAATCCCAAATCCGATTTCAAGATCGCTTTTTCGATGGCGGCCAGTGCCGATTTGTCCCAAGGCTGAATGAGCAGCGTGCGGGAATCCGGCGTGTTGATGTTCGCCAGCTGGTTCAGCGGCGTCAAAGCCCCGTAATATTCCGCTTGAACGCGGTCCAGCAAGGCGGGATTCGCTTTGCCGGCGCGGAGCGTCGCCAAATCGCGCTTGAGGGCGCCGATTGCCTTTTCCATCCGTTCTTCTGCATTTTTCTTAATCGCTTGCGGCATTATTTCGCACTTCCTTTCACGATGGTGCCGATTTTTTCTCCCAATACGACCCGTTTAATATTGCCGCTCTCGGTAATGGAGAAGACGATGAGCGGGATATTGTTATCCATGCAAAGCGAGGATGCCGTGGAGTCCATTACGCCCAAATTGCGGTTTAGCATATCCAAATACGTCAATTCCTCGAATTTTTCGGCTGTTTCGTCCTTGAACGGATCCGCGGAATAAACGCCGTCGACTTTGTTTTTGGCCATTAGAATGACTTCGGCTTCGATTTCCGCCGCCCGGAGCGCCGCAGTCGTATCCGTGGAGAAAAACGGGTTGCCCGTTCCCGCCGCAAAGATGACGACTCTGCCCTTCTCCAGATGGCGAATGGCGCGCCGCCTAATATAAGGCTCCGCGATTTGCTGCATGGCAATTGAAGTTTGAACGCGCGTTGGCACATCAATTTGCTCCAGCGCGTCTTGAAGGGCCAGCGAGTTCATGACCGTCGCCAGCATGCCCATATAATCGGCCGTAGCCCGATCGATCCCTTTGGCCGTCCCCGCGATGCCGCGCCAAATGTTGCCTCCGCCGACGACGATAGCCACCTCGACGCCAAGGTCGATCACTTCTTTAACTTGATTGGCAATGGAAGAAATCATTGAGGCTTCAATGCCGTATCCTTCCTGGCCGGACAAGGATTCTCCGCTGACCTTCAAAACGATGCGTTTATATACCGGATGTTCCAACGTTTATACCTCCATCTTGCACCTCGTTTACGAGGACAGTTCGTTATGATGCTGTGATGCAACGAAGGCGGGGCGGACGCCCCGCCCCGCCTGTGCGTTCGGATTAAAGTTTCGCTTGAGCCATAACCTCTTCAACGAAATTGTCTGTTTTTTTCTCGAGTCCTTCGCCCAGCTCGTAACGAACGAAGCGGCGGATGGAGATGTTTTCGCCGATTTTGCTAATCTTTTCGTTCAGCAGCTGATCGATCGTTTTGTCCGGATCTTTAATGAAGGATTGCTCCATCAAGCAATACTCTTCATAATATTTGGACATGCGGCCTTCCACCATTTTTTCGACGATGTGGGCGGGCTTGCCTTCGTTCAGCGCTTGCGCCTTCAAAATTTCTTTTTCCTTCTCGAGCTCTTCGGCCGGCACCTCGTCGCGGCGAACGAATTTCGGGTTGGCTGCCGCGATTTGCATCGCGATGTCTCTTGCAAACTCGCGGAATTGATCCGTTTTGGCGACGAAGTCGGTCTCGCAGTTCACTTCTACGATAACGCCGATGCGGCCTCCGGCATGGATGTACGATTCTACGACGCCTTCCGTCGCAATGCGGCCCGCTTTGTTGGCTGCGGCGGCAAGACCTTTCTCGCGAAGCACGGCGATCGCTTTATCGATATCTCCGCCCGCTTCCTCCAGCGCTTTTTTGCAATCGAGCATGCCTGCTCCCGTTCTTTCGCGAAGTTCCTTTACTGCGCTTGCATTAACTGCCATTAAGTAGCCCTCCTAGAAAAGTTCATCGGAATTTTGTTCAAAAAAAGGGCAGCGAGAGGTTTGCACCGTCTGACCACCCTTTGTTGCTTGCGTCGCATAGTCCCTGGCGGGAATTAAGCGGTTGTTTGCTCGCCTTGGTTTGCTTCCACGATCGCGTCAGCCATCTTCGACGTGAGCAGCTTAACCGCGCGGATCGCGTCGTCGTTGCCCGGAATGACGTAGTCGATTTCGTCCGGATCGCAGTTCGTGTCGACGATGCCGACAATCGGAATGCCCAGCTTGCGAGCTTCCGCTACCGCGATGCGCTCTTTGCGTGGATCGATGACGAACAGCGCGCTAGGCAGGCCTTTCATGCCTTTGATGCCGCCGAGGAACTTCTCGAGGCGCTCCTTCTCTTTGCGAAGGATGATAACCTCTTTCTTCGGCAGAACCTCGAATGTGCCGTCCTCTTCCCATTGCTCGAGCTGCTTCAGGCGATCGATACGCTTTTGAATCGTTTGGAAGTTCGTCAGCGTGCCGCCCAGCCAGCGTTGGTTGATGTAGAAATGTCCGCAGCGCTCGGCTTCTTCCTTCACGGAATCTTGAGCCTGCTTTTTCGTTCCGACGAAGAGAATCGTGCCGCCTTCGGCTGCAACGGATTTCACGAAGTTGTACGCTTCGTCAACTTTTTTAACCGTTTTTTGCAAATCGATAATGTAAATGCCGTTTCTTTCTGTGAAGATATAACGATCCATCTTAGGGTTCCAGCGACGAGTCTGGTGACCGAAGTGTACCCCGGCTTCGAGAAGCTGTTTCATGGAAATAACCGCCATCTCTTCAACACCTCCTGATTTGGTTTTGTGTTATCCTCCGCCGGTCTCATCTTTCGGCAAAACTCCCGCCGAGCGGAAGCACCCTTGTCGAAATTAACCAGCGTGTGTTTTTAACACCGACAATTAATATACCACAACTGTATAACCGGCGCAACCATTCATTAGCAGACCGCATAACGGGAGTCATCCAACCAAAAAAGCGGGCTATTCGCCGGCGTTGTCCGGCTCAAGCTCCGCTTGCAGCGCTTTCGCTTCGTCGGGGTTCAAAGGCTGGCCGGTCACGATCTTGACCGCCTCCTCCACGCCGATTCCTTCCCGAAACAAAAAATAACCGGCACGAACCCGTTTATTCGATCGTTTCATTTCGGTTACGAAGGCCGAAGCGGAAGCGATGATGCCGCGTTCGGCCAGCAGCTCGGCGGACTTTGCCAGACTCGTTCCCGGCTCGATGCGAACGACCAGCTCTCGCGCTACGCCGGCAGACGCGGCGTCGTCCGGAGACGGCTCCGCGTCGTCCGGCGAAGCCGTCCGTGCCGGGGCGGACTCCCCGTCCGCCCCAGCCTCGGCTCCGCCCGCTTTCGGAGCCGCTTCGTCGGAAGCGGCGGTCGGCGCGGGAGGCTCGCCGGCCTGTCCGGCAGACTCTTCGCCGCCGGCGGAGGAAGGCGAGGGCCCGCTCTCTTCCTCGATCAGACGATCGAAATCTTCCAGGCTTCGGCGGCCCGACTCGCCGATTTGAAACAGCTGCAGCAGCATTGCTCCAATGATAATGCCGACGCCGACGCCCATCATAAACGATCTTCGGTTAATCACGGGCAATCTCCTCCTGCTTGGCCAGCCCGATAATAAGCTGAACCTCGCCTTTGTTCATCCCGAGCTTTTTGGCGACTGCCTCGATGGACTTGCCTTCCGCGTACAACCGGAACAGCTCCGCGTACCGCGTCTGGATGGAATCCGGCTCGCGGCCCTCCCCGGCATCGCGGTGCCCGGAAGCCGTCTCCGGCTCGCCGGAGACGTCCGCTTCGCGAAGCTGCATGCCGCTCGTCGCGGAAGCCGCCGCCGCCGCGGCCTGCCGCGCAACCGCTCCGCGTTCCGCCTCGGCCGCCGCGGACTTCAGCTGCCGGAGCTCTTCCGCCAGATCGGCGCAGCGCTTTTCCAATTCGGCCATCCGCTTTGCCTGCCGCTCGGCATCCCGCTTGGCCGTCTGCTGCGCATCGGAAATGAGGCGGACGATCTCCTCGTTCTCCTTTTCCATGTTTTCCATGAACTGCTCCAGAGCCGTTTCCATCTGCACGGTAGTTTGACCCGCCTGGCCGGTTCGGTTTCTGGGCATGACGAAAGCGGCCGTCAACACCGCCGCTCCCACTATGACGATATATTGCCACGCCTCCATGGCTGCTCCCGCCTTTCCCGCTTCCTTGTGTCGTTATAATCGAATGTCGATGGATCGGCCCTTGTAAGGATGCGCCGGCTCCCCTTCGCCCTCTCCGCCGTCCGCGGAGACCGGTCTTTTTTTCTTCGAGCCTTTCCCGTACGTCCCGCCCTTGCCCTCTTCCCCATTCGTTTGGACCCGGGGTTTGGAGGAGCCTTCTACGGCCGCGTTCTGTTTGCGCATCTCTTCTATTTGCTTGGCGGCGCCCTGCTCCAAGATGTTTTGTTCCGTCACCGGTCTTTGCGCAGCCTGCTGCTGCATGTTGCCCAATTCCTGCGTCCTCGGTATCGCGATCTGCAAATCGAGAGGCCTGAATGTCATGCGTCAACTCCTTTCCGCGAAAGCCGGCCGTCCGGCCGCTGCCCCACCGCTGAAACCGCCTTCAGGCATGGTAAGGCAGCATAGCGATATCTCCCTCCATATATCGGAAAGAAATACGCTGCATACTGTCCTTGATAAACTTCGTATACCGGCCGATAACGATTTTGGTTCCTCCATAGACGACGCCGCTCACGTCGATTTTGGCGCGTCCCGTATCCTCCAGCTGCTTCTCGATTTCGAGCGAGCGGCTTTTCATTTCATCGATCTCGGCCGCCGTTTGCCGTTTCGTCGCATTCAGCTTTACCCGCATTGCGAGCCGGTCGGGCGACAGCTTGCCGGCCGCGGCCAGCTGATCGAGAATGACAAGCGCTTTTTCCGTCTTGTCCTGGCTGTCAAGCGACGATCGCAGCGACTGGCGAAGCTCCTGAAGCTCCTCCCGCAGCTGCGGATTGACGCCGACCTCGAGCGAAGTCGCCGTCGACATCGAATTGCCGACCGTCCTGGCGCTGATCTCCTCGCCCGCCTGAATGATGCCGCCGACGATCAGCCCTTTCGCTCCGGTGCAAGCGACGCTGCGGCCTGCTTTGACACTGGAATGCATAATGCTCTGGGAGACGAGCACATCCTCCCCCGCCGTCACATGGCCGTCCTGGATAAACGAGCAGCGCACATGGGCACCCGCCTTCACGTACCCTTTGTTGGCAGCCATAATGCCGCCCGTAATTTCGATGGAGCCGTCCGATTCCAGCTCCGCGCCCTCGACGCCTCCGACAATGCGGATGTCTCCCGACGCCTTGACGCGAAAGCCGCTGAGCACGTTGCCTCTGATGACGACGGTGCCGACAAAATCGATGTTCCCGACCCGGTAATCGACGTCGCCGTTCACCTCGTACACGGGAAACACGTTGATTTTGCCCTTGTCCGTCAGCGTGACCAGCCCGTCAATGGCCGCATACAGCGCCGTCCCATCGCCGCTTTGCACCACGTTTTTGCCGACTTTGAAACGCGCGGCTTTACCGTATACGGGCTGCAGCCGTTCTCCCGTCACGGTCATCCCTTCCGGACCGGCCGTCGGCGGCACCAGCTCGGCGATCAGTTGTCCTCTCTTCACGTTTTTCAGCCGGTTGACCTGCTTGAAGTCGACCTTTCCGTCATCGCCTTCCTCCGGCGGCCGGTGCTCTTCTTTCGCCATATCGTACTGGAAACGAATCGATCCGTCCCGGCCCGGCACGGTGCCCTGCCCTTGCGCGATCAACGTTTGTTCCTTGCAATATGCGAGCGGATTGCTGCTTATCTGTTCCAGCACATCGGTTCGGAGCCCATGGACAACCCCTTTGCTCCGTACAAAACGTTCCAGATCACTCGCCTGACAGGCAAATTCATCGCTCATTCTGCTGAATGTAACGAAGGCAGACAGCTTGTCCGCTGATGTGTGAATCCGCAAATAGGATTCGAGTTGGTGATTGTCCACCTTGCTCCTCCTCTCTAGTGCTGCATTAATTGTTCTTTATGTTTAGCCAGCGCGCCTCTCAGCCTCAAAATGGCCTTGGAGTGCAGCTGGGAAATTCTCGACGGGGACAGCGACATCACTTCCGCGATCTCGCTCAGCGACAGCTCTTCGTAATAAAACAGGGAAATGACCGTTCTTTCCTTTTCGGTCAACCGGTCGATCCCCTTGACCAACGATTCCTTCAAATAAAATTCATGCACTTTATAATCCGGATTTTTCGCTTTGTCGTCCACCAGCATCGTCAACCGGGTTTCGGATTCCTCTTCCCGGATCGGATCCTCCAGCGAACAGATCGCGGCCACCGAAATATCCTGCAGCATGGCCGCAAATTCCTTTTCGGACACTTGCAAATAAGCGCTCACCTCGGCGTCGGTCACCGAGCGCATATATTTTTGCTCCAGCACCTGATAGGCGTCCTCGACTCGCTTGGCCTTCTCGCGGACCGACCGGGGCACCCAATCGCCCTGGCGCAAGCCGTCGATAATCGCCCCGCGGATCCGCCATGAAGCATACGTTTCAAACTGCAATCCGCGCAAGTAATCGAATTTTTCGATCGCGTCGATCAAACCCATGACCCCGTTGCTGGCCAAATCCTCTTTCATCACGTTTTTGGGCAGCCCGATCGCCATCCGGTTCGTCACATAGTCGACCAGAGGCAAATAGTGCTCGATCAAGCTTTTTTTGGCCTCCAGGTCGCCGTATTCTTTCCATGCCTGCCACATCTGGATGTTAGTCAAATGAGGCGTCTTGAGCTCTGTCATCGACTCACTCTCCTGTCAAGTGACGTATTGCTTTGGCCAGTTCGTCCGGCCCTTTGTCCTGCGCCGAAACGAGCTTGGGAGGCGTCAGCGGACGAAAGGGCACGGCTTCCGCCTGCCCGGCCGGACCGTTTCCTTCGGCTCCGCCGGTCTCCTCGCCGTTCAAGCGGGATTTCAGCAGGTCGTTCAAGTCGTCGCGGTCTTCGGGCGTGACGAGATCGAGCGCCGCTCCTTTGGCCGTATCCTCCGCAGGCGGTTCGCCGACGATGGCGGGCGGCCGCAATATAAAAGCCAATACGGCGCGCATGCCGTATGCGACGACGAAAAAAGCGATGAACGCGTATATTCCCCGCAGCAGGACAACGGACCAAGGATTGTTGCCGAATGAAAAAAGTATCGTAAGAACCGTTCCGAAAAGGCCGAATCCGGCATTCCACCGCCAAGTTCCAAGCATGTTAAATCTCCTTTACGCCAAGCTGCACGCTCCTGATCAACAAACTGCCGCTCAAGCAATTCAATTCAATGGTCCTGCCGTAATTGCCGCCCGTATCCCGGGCAAGAATCGGAATTCGGTACCGCTCTAGAACGGCCGTGCATGATTCGACGTTGCGCGGACCGATCCGCAGCGAATCCGAGCCGCCGGTCAAGGCGAACATCTGGGCGCCCCCCGCCATCTTGGCGACCAGCCGCTCCAGCCTCGCGCCCGCATCCGACATCCGCGCAAGCAGCTCCGGTATCGCTGTGTCCGCATACTTGGCGACATTGATCTGCGCCTCCCTGGCTATGTCGGAGGAAGGCAGCATCACATGGGCCATGCCGCCGATGCCCCGAACCGGATCGAACAGCGTAAGTCCGACGCATGAACCGAGGCCGGTCGTCTTGAGCAGACCGCCGGCGGCGACGTTCAAATCCGCCATTCCGACCTTGACGACCAATTGCTGTTCCATCATTCCGTATCGACTCCCAGCGCCTTGAAGATTTTGTCGAAGGAGTCCGGATCGGGAATAAGGAAAAAGTGGCCTTCCAGCGATTTGTGATCTTCCAAAAATTTAGTTTCAATCAGCAGGGCGGAATCGCCCATCTCACCGTATTGCATCAAGCCGTAGCTCAGGATAGCTCCGGCCATGTCCATCGCGACGGCGGGTACCGAGGGCTGCAGCTGGAGCCTTGTAAAATCCGCCAGGGAGGATAAATACGAGCCCGCCAAAATATTGCCGATTTCGCAAAGCGCCGACAGCTCCAGCTCCGAATAAGGCGCGTCCGCCTGCAGCTTCATCGAAAGCAGCTGTTCCAGCATCGATCTTGCGGAATGCTCCTCGATAATGAAAAACATGTTGCCCGGCGCGTCTCCCTCGACCCGCAAAAATGCGGCGATGACGATTTGCTCCGAGCCGCCTACCCTCTCCGCCACTTCTTCGAAAGGAAGCAGGCTCACCTTCGGAACGGCCATGTCGACCGGCTTGTCCAGCAGCTTGGACAGCGCGGTCGCCGCGTTGCCCGCCCCGATATTGCCGACTTCCTTCAGCACGTCGAGCTCGAACGCCCGAAATTTCTCGAATTGGGCCACGTTATACCTCAAGCTGCTCAAGCTGAATGATCTCGTTTTTGTTCAGCACCTCGGACAGGTTCAGCATGATGAGAAGCCGTCCTTCGCCCAGCTTGGCAATGCCGCGCAAATATTTGGCTTTGATGCCGCCTACGATTTCCGGCGGAGAATCGATCGTGTCCGAATCGATGTCGATGACGTCGTTGGCGCTGTCGACGATAAATCCAACCTCCAGATCGGCTACCGCGACGACGATGATGCGCGAATTTTCGGTCGGTTCCGTTTCGGGCAGCTGAAACCGCCCTCTGAGATCGATGACCGGTACGACGACGCCGCGCAAATTGATGACGCCTTTAATGAAGGATGCCGTCTTGGGCACACGAGTGATCGGGGACATTCTTTCGATCGTCCGAACCTTGTCCACTTCGATGCCATATTCCTCCGAGCCAAGCGCAAACACGATAACCTTCAATTCTTCTCCCATGTTGAACCCTCCCCTATTTGATCAATGCGTTAGGATCGATAATTAGCGCAACTTGCCCGTCTCCCAATATCGTAGCGCCGGATACGGCCGGGACATTCGTCAAGTAGCCGCCGAGCGACTTGAGCACGATCTCGTTCTGGCCGATAAACTCGTCGACCATGACCGCCGCCCACTTATCGCCCTTCTGAATGACGATAATTTCCGTTTCCGCTTCGTTCGTTTCCGAATAGTCCGGCGATTCCAGCACCTGGCTGAGCGAGACGAGCGGGATGACCGAATGGCGGAACTCGATCATCTGATTGCCGTGCACGTGCAAGATGTTCGAACGTTGAATAATGCCCGTTTCTACGATAGAAGAAAGCGGTATGGCGTACTTTTCCGAACCCAGCTTGATCAGCATGGCCGAAATAATTGACAGCGTAAGCGGCAGCTGAACCGAAAACTTCGTTCCTTTGCCGGGGGCGGAATGTACGGTGACATTGCCTCCCAGCGACGTAATCTTGGTCTTGACGACGTCAAGTCCTACGCCGCGCCCGGAAATATCGGATATTTTGTCTGCCGTGCTGAAGCCCGGCGCAAAGATCAGGTGATGAATGTCTTCCGTCGTCAGCTTTTTGGCTTCCTCTTCCGTCACGACGCCGTTTTTGATGGCGGTTTTGAGCACTTTCTCGGCGGCAATGCCCCGGCCGTCTTCTTCGACTTCAATAAAAACATGGTTGCCGCTGTGGTAAGCCCGCAGATTGACCGTCCCCGTTTCCGGCTTGCCGGCGGCAATGCGGTCCTGAACCGTCTCGATGCCGTGGTCGACGGAGTTGCGAAGCAAGTGAACGAGCGGGTCGCCGATTTCGTCGATTACGGTGCGGTCCAGCTCCGTCTCCGCGCCCGTGATGACCAGATCGATTTTTTTGTCCAGCGATTTGGCCAGGTCTCTGACCATGCGGGGGAACCGGTTGAACACCGAATCGACGGGTACCATGCGCAGCTTCATCACAATGTTTTGCAGGTCGGAGCTTACTCTCGCCATATGCTCGACCGTTTCGGTCAATTCCGGCTTTTTGATCTCGCTGGCGAGCTGTTCCAGCCTGACGCGGTCGATCAGCAGTTCGCTGAACAGGTTCATCAGCGTATCGAGCCGTTCGATGTCGACGCGAATCGTCCTGGCGGCTACTGCCCCACCGGCTCCGGCGGCGGCCGCAGGCTTCCGTGCGGGAGACGGTTCGCGAGCCGGGGCAGGTTCCGAAGCGCCGGCTCCCGCGGATCCGTTCTCCTTCGGCGCCGTTTCCGCGGCGGCCGCGGCAGGAGCGGCGGCGAAGGACGACAGCGATTCCTCGTCCAGAATCGTCACCTGTACGTCTTCCACTTCCGAAATGCCCGCGATCTTTTCTTTCAGCTGATCGCCGGTCATCGTGGATATCGTAAAGATCGAGAACGATTGGTCGAATTTCTCCTGCTCCAAATCTTGAACGGACGGCTCCGACTTGACGACTTCTCCGCTGCGTTCCACAACGTCGAATACCATATAGGCTCGGGCCGCCTTCAGCACGCACGACTCGTTCAGCGTCACCCGGATGTAATAGGCCTGGTGCCCGCTTTCGATCGATTGAAGCAGCACGGACGATTGAAACTGGTCAAGCGGCGCACCGCCGCCCGCGCTTGGGGACCCGGCCGGCGCGGAAGCCTGACCGGCGTCCGAGCTGGAATAATCGCCCTTGACGATCTTTTGGAGAGATTCGACGATCGCCTTTACGTCCGCGCTGCCGCTCCCGCCGCCGACGATATCCTGCACCATCGTCTCCAGCGCGTCCAGTCCTTTAAACAAAGTATCGAAAATAAAGCTGTCCATCGCGAGCTTGCCGTTGCGCACCAGATCCAGCACGTTTTCCATCTCGTGGGTAAGAGACGCCATATCCTCGAACCCCATCGTGGCCGACATCCCCTTGAGCGTATGGGCGGAACGGAAGATGGACTGCACGATGGTCAAATCTTGAGGCGAGCCTTCCAATTGAAGCAGGTTTTCGTTCAACGATTGAAGATGGTCGTTCGATTCATCGATAAACATGGACAAATACGCATTCATATCCATTGGCCAAGCACCTCCTGTTAGTATGATTGCATCCGCTTATTCCTGCTGCCCGGTCAATTCAACCAGCCGATGAGCAATCTGATGGAGCGGTACGACGGACTGCACGAAGCCGCCTTCGATCGCCGAACGGGGCATGCCGTACACGACGCAGGTTTCTTCCGATTCGGCCATCGTGGATACCCCGCCTCCTTCCGCCAGCTGCTTCATTCCTTTCGCCCCGTCGCTGCCCATGCCGGTCATCAGCACGGCGTGCCGCTTCAATTCGCGGAACGGCAGCAACGATTCGAACATGACGTCGACGGAAGGGCGATGGCCGTTGCGCTGCGGCTCGTCCGACAACGCGATCGTATAGCCGGAGCCGTCCTTGCTCAATTGCAAATGGCGGCCTCCCGGCGCGATATAAACCGTGCCTGCGCTTACGCGCATGCCATGCTCCGCTTCCACGACCTGCAGCGGGCTGAAGCTGTCCAGTCTCTGCGCCAGCGATTTCGTAAATTTTGGCGGCATATGCTGGACGACCAGCACCGGCGCCGGGAAATCGGCAGGCAGCGAGCTGATGACTTCATGCAGCGCTCGCGGTCCGCCCGTCGAAGTACCGATCGCCACAATTTGCCGGAACGTCGCGGAACCGATTTTTTTGCCCGCCGGGGGCGGCGCGTTGTGCGATGCCTCCGGTTTTGCCGGAGGAGCAACCTTATTGTCCTTCGACTTCTCCAACGTTCCGGCCGGACGCTGCGGTGCTTTGGCCGCCGCGGGCGGAACCGGTGCCGGAGGAGCCTGCGGCCCGCTCTTGGCAGGGGATTTCGCGGGTTTTTCCGTTAATTTATGTAAAGGGGGTGCCAGCGGCCCGGCGGAACGTCCGGCGTCCGGTTTGACGGCGGGCTTCGGCCCGCTTGCCCGGGCGGAACCGTCGATGGCTGGCGCAGCCTCTTGTTTTGGCGGATTCGTCCGCGATTTCGCCCGCTTCAAGCTGACGGCCACCCTCAGCTTCTCGAGCAGCAGTTCTCCCACTTGGCGGATGTCGTCCGTCACCGGACTGGTCGGCTTGCGGATAAAGTCGAGCGCTCCGTATTGCAGCGCCCGGATCGTATCCCGGGTATTGGCTTCGCTGATGCCGGACAACATGATGACGGGCACCGGGTTGTCCTTCATAATGAGCTGCAGCGCGTCGATGCCGTTCATGACCGGCATTTCCAGATCCATCGTGATCGCGTCCGGCTTCAGCCTGGCCGCCTCCGCCACCGCTTCCGCTCCGTTCGATACGGTGCCGGCGATTTCGAATTGCGTGTCCTGCATAATCAGATCGCTGACAATTTTGCGCATGAAAGCGGAGTCATCGACAACAAGTATGCGATAAGGTGCCATCGTTTTCCTCCATTCCAAAGGATCGTTACGAAAGTCTGAACAATTTATGAAGAAATCCTTTGACGCCTCCCCGCTCCACGCGGGCTTGCGGTATGTCCAAAAAACGTCCGGCAATTTGTTTAACGGCTGCCGCGGCTTCCGAATCCGGGTACAGTACGACGAACGGCACCTGCCGCTTGACCGCCTTCGGCACATGCGGGTCGTCCGGAATCATGCCCAGCGACGGCAGCTCCGCTTGCAGAAAACGTTGCGTGACCAGGCTGATCTTGTCCGCCGTTTCCTTCCCTTCCCTTCGGTCCGCGGCCCGATTGACGATCAGCCTGAAGTCGACGGACATCTCCATCGCCTTCACCATTTTGATCAGCGCGTATGCATCCGTGATCGAAGTAGGCTCCGGCGTCGTGACGACGACCGTCTCCTGAGACGCGGCGATAAACCGCACCGTCTCTTTGGATAACCCCGCGCCCGTATCGAACAATATAATGTCGTATTGGCCGTGCAGCTTTTCGATCTCCTCGGCGAACCGTTCCAGCTGTCCGGGCGTCAGTTCCAGCAGATCCTTGAATCCGGAGCCCCCCGCAATATAATGGATGCCTTCCGGTCCGACGCCTACAATGTCCCATATCGTCTTCTCGCGCTTGAGCAAATGATACAAGCTGTACGGAGACGAAATGCCCATCAGCACATCGATGTTCGCCATGCCGATATCGGCGTCGAAAACGAGAACCTTCCGGCCCATCCGCTGCAGCGCGATGGCAAAATTTAAGCTGAAATTGGATTTGCCGACGCCTCCTTTGCCGCTGGTCACCGTAATGACGCGAGTTTGCTTGCGGTCCTGAAGAAGCTCCTGCTGTCTGATTAAATGCCGCAACGCCTCCGCTTGATCATTCATCGCTCCAATCTCCCAATAAAAGCTCGATATATTCGCTCAACCGAAAACGGTGGATATCGTCCGGCACGTTCTGCCCGCTGGCCGTATGGGTCGGAAGCAATTCGTATTTCATGACCAAATTGAATACCGCCCCGTAAACCGTCGTTTCGTCCAGCTTCGTGAACAGCACTTTGCGGACGCCGTACTTGCTGAACCGGTCGGCGATCATGTCCATATCCTTCGACTTGCCGGTCAGGCTCAGCACCAGAACGGTTTCGCTCGGCTCGTTCGACTGCAGCAGGCTGTTCACTTCCGAAACATGCAGCTCGCTTCGAAAATTTCTTCCGGCGGTATCCATCATGATGAGCTCGCAGTGCGCAAGACCTTTGTAGGCCTTAGGCAAATCCATCGGAGAAAAGACGACCTCGATCGGGACGTTCAAAATATTCGCATACGTTCGCAGCTGGTCGACAGCCGCAATCCGATACGTATCGGACGTAATAAAGCCGACTTTTTTCCCTTTTTTGATCGAATAGTCCGCGGCCAGCTTTGCGATCGACGTCGTTTTTCCGACGCCCGTAGGACCTACGAAATGAACGACTCTCGCATGGCCGTCGATTTCCCCGTTAGTAAACGGCTCCATCCAGCGCGCAAGCTGTTCCGAGGCGAGCCTCCACACCTCCTGCCTGCCGAATGTTCGGTCCGCCAGTTTTTGCTCGGCCAGCAAATGATCAACCAGCTTGTCAACCCATGCGGGCTCCATCTCCTGCTCCAGCAGCCTTTCCTTCAATGCGAGCAGCGGCTCCGACAGCGATCTTAAATCCATTTGCTGCTTCGTCAGTTTAGCCATATATTCCCGCAGCTCGCGAATTTCGTTGACGATGAATTGCTCGCGGTCCATGCGGTAACTGTCCGGCGGCGCCTGGCTTTCGACGGCGGGCTGCGGTGCAGCCGCGGCCGCCGATGCTGCTGCTGCCGGCTGCCGGCCAGCCGCCGGCGCCCTTCACTCCTGAGCCCCCAGGTGAGTGCCATCCTTCGCCCGCCACGTTCGAGCCGGCTGTTCCGGCATCGATACCTCCCGGCGTATCGGCCGACTTCGCTGTACGAGGCACACGTCCCGTCGTCGCGCTGAGCCCCAACGGCGATGCCGTGGTCGGATGGCATGGCCCCGGCGATATTCGAGTGCGGCTCTATCGCGACTCGCGGTGGCTCGACATCGAGACGGTCGCGAAACCGGAAGGCCTCTCGGCGACCTGGGGGCAGACCCCGCAAGTCGTCACGCGCCCAGATGGCACCGTTGTCGTCGCGTATCACGAGCAGCCGAGTAGCTCTCAAAACGTCGTCTGCACGCGAGAGCGAAACGCGGACGGCGCTTGGTCGATGGTGTCGACCCTCGCGGTCTCGGCGGGCTTGGGATGGCAGG
>CALAWP010000051.1 GCA_937895345.1 uncultured Paenibacillus sp.
TGGTAATTTCCAATTCGACCGAATTAGGGACTTGACATTATACCGCTGGACTTTTGGTTTGTTTATTTGTGCGGCCAACAATCTTAAAATTAAGATATATGACCTGAAACAAGCAATCCTTCGAACGGCTCGATACGAAACGCTATTTGAAGGATTGCTGCGCGTGTTTTCCGAGCTTCTTGAGCAGGGAGCCGGCGATGCGCTTCTCTTCATCCGTTAACCCGGCCGTCGCTTCGGCAATAACGATAGTATGCTCCGGAAAAACGCGCTCTATAAACGCTTTCCCGTCGTCCGTCGCTTCAGCGTAAATGAGCCTGCGGTCTTCCTGGGAGGTGCGTCGGCGCACAAGTCCCTTCTGCTCCAGCTTGTCGACGACGTAGGTGATGTTGCCGCTGCTCATGAGCACCTTGCCCCCGATTTGCTGCAGCGGCTGAGGTCCCTTGTGATACAGCAGCTCCAGCACGCCGAATTCGGTCCGGTTCAGGCCATGCCGGCGAATGTCACGGTCGGCGTGCGCGTTCACCCATTGGCTGGCCCTCGACAAGCCGATATACAAATCCAGCGCGTCGCCGATGCTGCCGGCTCCGGAAGTCCCGGTCTCGCTTAAGCTTGCGGCCGGTTCGCGGCTTGCGCTTCCGCGGCCGTCTTCGGCTGTGGAAGCCTTCTCCCGTTTGCCGTTGCCGCCGATTGCCCGTTTGCTCTTTGGCATGCTGATTGGCGACCTCCCTTCTCTCAAATTGTAATATCTTAAATTCAAGATATCGTGATGCCTTGCCGCTGTCAACCCCGATCCCCGATCGACCGCCCTCAACCAAATCAACCAACCGACAAGACAACCTTTGCCCCGATCAAACAAAGGACAGCCGCACTCAAGCTGCGGCGGGTGAATAAAACCGTCGCCGCTTGGCGCAGCTGCCCTTCATGTTGAACATCGTTTCTTATCTTAACTTGCCCTAACCGTGCGACACCGATACCTGTTCGCCGGTTCGCTCCGTCTTCACGAGAGCATGCTTCTCCCATGCGCGGCTGCGCCAGCGGAAATAAAAGACGACGGCGCGCAGCCATTCGTCGGCCGCAATCGCGAGCCAAATGCCCGGCAGTCCCATATCGAGATGGAACACAAAGAAATAACCGAGCGGCAGGCTTATCCCTACCATCGTAACCATGCCGACCCAGAGCGGATACCGGGCATCGCCGGAAGCGCGGAGCGAATTGACCAGCACGATGTTCAGCGTGCGTCCGGTCTCGAGCACGATGCTGTACAGCAGCACCTGCGCGCCGAGCCTCAGCACATCCGCATCCTCGGTGAAGAAGCCGACCAGCCGCTCGCGCAGCAGCATCACGACGGCGACAACCGCCAGCGTAGCGATGCTTGCCGAACGGACGCTCATCCAGACGCGGCGGTAAGCGTCGTCCTGACGGCCGGCTCCGACCAGCCGTCCGACCATAATGGCCGTGCCCATGCCCACCGCAAACGCGAACAGGTAAATAAACATCGAGATGTTCGACGCGTATTGCCGCGCCGCCATTGCAGCTTCGCCAAGATGAGTCGCATAAAATAAAAATACGATTTGGCAAGACTGATACATGACCTGCTCCAGCGCCGATGGAATGCCGATTTTTAATATTTTGCCGATATATTCCTTGGACAAAGTCAAATAATACCGGAAGTCGATCCGCACCTCCATAATGCGGTAGAGCAGCCAGAACAGAAAGACGACCGCGATCAAGCGGCTCGCGACGGTGGAGACGGCCGCTCCTTCGACGCCGAGCTCCGGCATTCCGAAATGCCCGAAGATGAGCATGTAGTTGCCGAAGACGTGGATGACGTTCATCCCAAGGGCGACATACATCGCTTCCTTCGTATAGCCGTGGACACGAATAATGGCCGTCAGCGAATTAATGATCGCCTGCAGGAAGATCGCCCCGCCGACAATGGCCAAATAGCTGTGGGCAAATTCGTACACCTCGCCTTGCAAATTGAGAGCGCGAAGCAAATAGCCGTTAAAGGCGACAAACCCGACGCTGAGCACAACCCCGACCAACAGATTCAGCGTGACCGCCAGCGCCGAGATGCGCGCCGCCTCCAAAAATTTTCTAGACCCGATATATTGCGCCACGACGATCGAAGCGCCGTTGCCGATCACTTCAAGCAGCAGCAGGGCAATATGCAAAAACTGATTGGACGCCCCCACCCCCGAGACCGCATTGTCGGAAATCGCGCTGAGCATGAACGTATCGGCGATTCCCATCATCATAAACAACGAAATTTCCAAAAAAATCGGCCACGTCAAATAAAACAGCTTCAAATCCCGCTGCTTGCCGGACGGCCCTTCCGCCTGAAGAGCACTCACTTTTTTCCACCTTCTATCCAAAATGTATCGTTCTCTGTCTGTATCTCTTCCCCCGAACGGCGCGATGGCGCGCCCGAGCGTCGATTAATCGTACCACAGAAGCATTCGGATTAGAATATCGGAAACGTCAATTTTTTATGTGATTTTTTGCTAGCTCCAATCGACCGTTTTCGAGCGCAATTGACAATTTTCCAGAAATGTCATTATACTCTTGTAGCACCCATTCCATAGAATAGAATTGAACCAAAAGGAGATTGTCAGACATGGTAAAAAGATGGTTCGCACTGCTTGTCATCGCCGTCCTTATGACCGGCCTGTTCCCGGGGCCGAGCGCCGATGCCGCTTACGGCGACGGCTGTTTTGCCGAAGCAAACAGGGAAAGGTACAACCGGCCGGACGGAGCCATCACATCTGACGGCAGATACATAGAGTACGACTATTCCCACCTGCCGTCGCCGAAAGACATGATTTATGTATGCGTTAACAACCAGTTTCTAAAAACCGACGTTCCGGCAGAGATTGAGAAGGGCGCCACCCTTATTCCGATGAGAGCGCTGCTCGAGAAGCTCAAGGCGGACTTTAGCTGGGACAACAAAAACCAAACGATTACCGCCAGCTTGAGAGGCAAGACGATAAGGCTGCAAGTCGACAATAAAACGGCGGTCGTCAATGGTCAAAAGGTGACGCTGGAGACGCCGCCGCGCCTCAAAAACGGCAGGGTGCTCGTTCCCGTTCGGTTCGTAACCGAGCAGCTCGACTGCCAGGTCAGATGGTTGCCCAACAACAATATCATCAAAATTTTCACGCATCCCGAGGTGAAGGTCTCCTTTACGAATGCCAAGTCCATACACAGTGACGATTATTCGTACGGCAACTACTTCAGCCATTCCAGCCGTTACTTGCTCGAGAACGACAAGTCGATCTTTCTGCTGGAGGACGTTGGCGATGCGGAGTTGAGAATTCAGCGGTTCACCACCTCTTTTGTCAAAAAGGAAGAGTTTAAATTAAAGGGCGAGCTTAAAGATTTTGCGGGAGCGCATCTGGGCGAGGACGGCTTCTACTACATCCTTTACACGCAGGACAACCCGGAAGAATCGGACAGCAAGACGGTGTACCGACTCGTCAAATACGATAAAGCTTGGAAGAAAACAGCCTATCTCGATATCAAAGACGTTCATGTGACGCACCCCGTGGATGCCAGCAATTTAACGATGGACAGCCATAACGGCAAGCTGGTTGTTTATACGGCGAGAGAGCGGTACAGAAGCTCGGACGGACTGAACCATCAGTCCAATATCATGTTCCATATTGATATGGACAAGATGACCTTGCTCTACAAGGGCGGGGAATGGCCGCACAATCACGTCAGCCACTCCTTTGCCACCTATGTCCGGTTTGACGGCGAACGGATCGTCTACGCCGATCACGGCGACGCCTACCCTCGTTCCATTGTGCTGCAAGCCGAAGACAACGGTAAAATTACGCAAACGATCGAACTGCTCAAGTTTCCCGGCGAAATCGGCGATAATTACACCGGTGCGCATCTGGGCGGACTGGAGGTTTCGGACAAGAACTATTTGCTGACGGGATCGAGCGTTTCCCTGACGGAAAAATACGGCAGCAGCCGCACCAAAAATTTGTTCCTTGGCGTTATTCCCAAAACCGCCAAAAGCGACGAAGACGCCAAGCTGATCTGGATAACCGATCATGCGGTCAATTCCGGCAATGCCATCGTCGAGACGCATCTGGTCAAGCTGTCCGACAACAAGTTTGCGCTGCTCTGGACCGAATCGAAAAGCGGCAATTCGCTCTTCTACGCCGTAGTCGACGGGGCCGGCAAGCTGCTCAAAAAACCGGCCAAGCTCGAGGGCATTCCCTCGCCGGGCAATATCGCTCCGCTGGTGCGCGGCAATTCGATCATATGGACATACTATACGCTCTACCATGAAAGCTCGCACTTTGACGTGCCGGAGGGGACCGAATTTTATTCGCTGCGCATCGACTAATTACAGGATTCCGGCCGCCTCTTGACTCCGGATTTCAATACAGGTATGCTATTGATCAAATGAACCACATACAGCAACCGCAATGAGGAGAAGGAGTAGCTTGCCTCCCTATGCATTCAGCGAGCCGGCGGATGGTGCAAGGTCCGGCGCATAGACGCAAGCGAATGGATCTCTTCGCTTCAAACCGAACCGCCGCTTGTTTTGTTTTCGGGCCGCGCAGTAGGCTTTGACGGTCCCTTCCGCCGTTATTCATGGGAGACACGAACGAAAGTATGCAAGCAGTACATGCGCTGCGGTCAAGCGCCGCTCGTCCTGGAGGCAATGGCAATCGCCCGAGCTCTCATGACAAGCGACAGAGTGCGGCGATGGCGCGAGCTGTTTTGCTCCGTTTGTGGCAGAGAGCGGCCGACAGGCCGAATTCGGGTGGTATCGCGGAGTTAACCAACGCTTCGTCCCTTTCAAGGGGACGAGGCGTTTTTTTATATTTAAATTTGAGAAAGCGAGGATATGAACATGACCGCAAAAAGAATTTTGTCCGGCATCAAACCAAGCGGCGAGCTTAACATTGGAGGCTACGTCGGAGCGCTGCGCCAGTTCGTTCAGCTGCAGGAGGATTACGAATGTTTCTTTTTCATTCCGGACCTGCATGCCATTACCGTTCCGCAGGATCCTAAGGAGCTGCGCGAGCGGTCGCGTCAGCTTGCGGCCTTGTATGTAGCGGCAGGGATCGATCCGAATCGCTGCGCTATCTTCATGCAATCGCAAGTGTCCGCCCATGCGGAGCTGGGATGGATTATGGAGACGCAGGCGCATTTCGGAGAGATGAGCCGCATGACGCAATTTAAGGAGAAATCCGACGGCAAGGAGGTTGTCAGCTCCGCCCTGTTCACCTATCCGGCTCTGATGGCCGCCGATATTTTGCTGTATCAGGCCACGCATGTGCCGGTCGGCGACGACCAGAAGCAGCACCTGGAGCTGACGCGGGACTTGGCGATCCGGTTCAACAACCGGTTTGGCCAGACCTTTACCGTTCCGGAGCCGGTCATCCAGGAGGTTGGCGCACGTATTATGGGGCTTGACGATCCGTCCAGCAAAATGAGCAAAAGCAACCCGAACCGCAGCAGCTACGTGCTCCTGCTCGATACGCCGGCCGATATCCGCAAAAAGTTTTCGCGCGCCGTCACCGATTCCGACATGCAGGTGCGCTACGACTGGGACAGCAAGCCGGCCGTCAGCAATCTGATCGAAATATATTCCGTCTTCTCCGGCTTGACCATAGCGGAGGTCGAAAAAAAATTCGAAGGCCAAGGCTACGGCACGTTCAAAAAAGAGCTGGCTGAGGTCGTCGTGGAGAAGCTGGAGCCGATCCAGCAGAGATATCACGAGCTTATCGGCTCCGAGGAGCTTGACCGCATCCTCCAGGAAGGCGCGCGCAAAGCGGCCGTCGAAGCGAATAGAACGCTGCGCGCCGCCAAAGAAGCGATGGGCCTGCTGACTTACTGATGGCGTTGCTGCCGCAAAGGGAAGCGCGGGGAGCCCGTTGCAGATGCGCGGGGCCGCTCCTTGCAGCAGCGGAAGCGGGAAGGGATATCTAGCTTGCTTCCTCGCACGATTACAATTCACAAAGGCCGGGCTGCAGGGCAACCATTTCCCTTCAGCTCGGCCTTTCTCTTCGTTTGCGCTATAAACCTCTACGGACCGGGTTGCGTCTGCAGCTCCGATACGGTCAGCGGACTAACCTAAGCGTCTTTCGTGAGGCGATCCGCATAAATGGCCATGGCGTCCCGCATAAAGACGGCCAGGCCTTCTCCGAACTGGTCGATGTTTTGAGTAAAGCGCTCGTCGTCGACATACATTTGGCCCAACCCTTTGAACGCTTCCGGCGAATAGCTGCCCATCCGGTTCAGCAGTTCGTACCATTTGCCGACAGCCTCCTGCGACGCTTCCGACGCCGGGTCTTCCTGGCGCACCGAAGCCAATTTTTGATACACCTCGTTCATCTCGTTCTGAAATGCTTCCAATTCCCCGTTTTCTTTCATCTTGTTCATTTTGGCGTTCGATTCGTCCACCGCTTTGTCGCCCCAACGCTGGCGCGCCTCGTCCTCGTATGGGTTCGTGCTGAAATCAAATCCTTTGAATTTCTCTTGTTGAGACATCCGAATCTCTCCTTTGTCATGACGTATCGTCCGTTCCACGGTTTGCAGCAGCTGATCCAGCTTCCTCCGCTTTTCAAGCAGCATTTGCCGGTGCATTTCCAATGCCTCCCGCTTGTCAAACGTCGGGCTCGTCACGATCGCTTTGATTTGCCTTAAGGGAAAACCCAGCTCCCGGAAAAACAAAATTTGCTGCAATTGCTCCAAATTTCGCTCCGAATAAATCCGGTAACCGGAATCGGTCGTTTCTTCAGGAATAAGTAACCCGATTTCATCATAATGATGCAGTGTGCGCACACTGATTCCGACCAGATCGGCCACTTCCTTTACCTTCATCATGCTCGCTCCTCCCTTGCCACTCACTATAAAGTATCACGCAACGTGAGAGTCAATAGGTTAATTAGGATTCACATAAAATTAGCAAATGCATCATCTTCAAATACCCACGCCAACCCCAAGGCGTTTTTATAGAATAGAGTAGCTTTAAAAAATCAGGAACCGACGGAGGGATCCGACAATGTCCATGCTTAAGCAGGTAAAAAATGTGTTGAAAACGAAAGACGTGGAACAGCTGCACGTCGAGTTTGAAAACGGCGAGGTGCAAGAAATCGCGTTGGACGGCACATCGGCCGGCAAAGCCGTCAAGCAAGCGCTGAACGGGATCGAGTGGGACGACGTCGCGCAAGTCAAGTTCGTGCTGGCCGACGAGGAAGACATCGAAGAGGAAGAGGTCGACGTCGAAGACGACGATGAGGTCCGCAACGCAGACAGGGACGACGAGGACGATGAGGATGAGGATGACGACGACGAGGATGAGGATGACGAGGACGACGAGGACGACGACGATGACGACGAAGACGACGATGATGATGATGATGACGACGACGACGACGACGATGATGACGACGATGATGATGACGATGATGACGACGATGACGACGACGATGACGACGACGATGAGGACGACGATGAGGACGACGATGAGGACGACGTAGAGGTTTCGTCCGATGACGACGACGACGACGATGAGGACGACGATGAAGATGACGAGGACGACGACGACGATGACGACGATGACGACGATGACGACGATGATGACGAGGACGACGAGGACGACGATGATGACGAGGACGACGACAACTAATGCGAACGTCAAACATAATTGCTTCTACAGCAGCTTGCTGGATTCCGGCGGGCTGCTGTTTTATGATGGAAGAAGCCCCCGATGGCGACTGCACAACCTATTTAAACGAATCGCTCAAGGAGATGGATCCAGCATGTTTAAGGCAAAATTGTTTGAAGTCGGGCTTTCCGCCATTCTCGGCTTTTTCTCCGGATTGCTTTTGGAAGCGGGACCGACGGGCATTATACTTGCAAGCATTTTTTGGCTCCTGGCGTTTATGCATTTGGGCAGCGCCGCAGGAAGCGGAGGCGCCGCATCGGGCGCGGACAGCGGCAAACCGGCAGCGGCCGGTAAAGAGGAACAGCCATGAGCCGGAGCATCGACGCTTATATTCGCAGCGAAACGGAGCGCGAAAGAGTCCGGACCGCGGAAATGTTAGCCGCCCGCTTCGCGGAGCGGGCCGGACGTCACGACCGGGAAGGGACGTTCCCTTTCGAAAATTTCGACGATCTGCATGAAGCGGGATATTTGCAGCTTACGGTCCCCCGCCAATTCGGGGGCGAGGAAATTTCGCTGTACGAGCTTGTCCTGCTTCAGGAGCGGCTCGCATGCGGCGACGGTTCGACCGCTTTGGCGGTCGGCTGGCACATGGGCCAAATTCTCCACCTTCGTTCGACGGGAAAGTGGCCGGAGGAGCTGTTCGCCGAGCTTTGCCGCTCGACCGTCGCGAACGGGACGATGATCAATACGTTCGCCAGCGAGGCGGCCTCGGGCAGCCCCAGCCGCGGCGGCAAGCCCGAAACGACGGCAACCGCCGACAACGGCGGCTGGCGAATAACGGGCCGCAAGACGTTCAGCACGCTGTCCCCGATTTTGGACCGTTTTGTCGTCACCGCCTATGTGGCGGACGAGGATACCGTGGACGATTTCCTCATCCATCGAACGGAAGCCGTCCGGGTGATCGAGACTTGGGATACGCTCGGCATGCGCGCCACCGGAAGCCATGACGTGCTGCTGGACGGAGTTTGGGTCGGCCCGGAAAACCGACTTTCCGGCAAAGGAATCGACGACGGAGGAGGCTGGCTGCTTCATATCCCGGCCTGCTATACGGGCATTGCCATGGCCGCGCGCGATTACGCGCTGAACTTCGCCCGCACGTACCGCCCCAACTCGATGAAAGAGCCGATTGCGGCGCTGCCCGCCGTCCGGCATATGATCGGCGAAATGGAGGTCGAGCTGCGAACCGCAAGGGAAATGCTGTATGCCGCAGCCGCCCGATGGGACTGCGAGCCAGACAACAGGCCTTCGCTGCGGCCGGAGCTGGGGTTGGCCAAGTATGTCGCCACCAACAACGCCATCCGCACCGTAGATTTGGCGATGCGCATTGTCGGCGCCGCCAGCCTGGACCGCAAACGTCCCTTGGAGCGGTATTACCGGGACGTCCGCGCGGGCCTGCACAATCCGCCGATGGACAGTTCGGTCATCCAGCTGCTGGCGGAGTCCGCTTTGAAAGAAGTCTAGCCGCCGTACGGTTCCCGCCGGATGATCCGCTCGGGCGCCCTCCATGCCGCTCAGTTCGTTTCGGTTACCGGCTTATCATCATCCCCAGACGTCCAGTACCTGACTGGCAACATGATTCCACGTAAAATTGTCTTCGACGAGCTTGCGGCCCTGCAGCCCCATGGTGCGGGCGTTGCCGAGGTTGGAAAGCAGCGAGTTCAGATGCGCGGCATATTCCGCCGGATCTTCCGGATTGGAGACGATCACCCCGTTGTTGCCGCGAATGATTTCCGGATTTCCGCCGCGTGCCGTCGTAATAAGCGGGAGACCTGCCGCCATCGCCTCGTAATGAACCCGCGCCAGCGGCTCCTCCCAAATCGAGGTGCATACAAAAATGTCCGCGGCGCAAAACCATTTATGAACCTCGTTCGCCTGCACATACCCCGTCGTAATGACGGGGATCGGCGACTTTTCGGCCAGCGCGCGCAAATAGGCGATATAGTCGCTCACCCGATTGTCGCTGTACCAGGCCGCCCCGACTATAACGAGCACCGCGTCGGAATGCTTGACGGAGGACATCGCCCGCACGAGCACATGGGGGCCTTTGTTGCGCGAAAGCCTTCCGACAAACAGAATCACCTTTTTGTTGCTCAGCCGATGCTGCGAACGGATGCTCTCGCGGTCGCGCTGGGCCGATGCGGACATTTTCCACGGCGCGAATTTGGACAAGTCGACGCCCGAATAGATCGTCCTGATTTTGCTTTCGGCTTGCGGATAATACTTGCAGATGGCCGCGCCGATATAATTGCTGATCGTAATAATCTTGTCGACCCTTTCTACAACCGCGTCCCCTTCCGCCTTGCTCAGCTTTTGCGGGGTGAACATATCGTTGTGCATGCTCAGCACGATGCGGGCGTTCGGCCTGACCTCGCCGATCGGCAGCACCATCTTCGGACGGTTGAAAATATGAATCATATCGTACTGCTCGCCGCTGGAGGCCAGATGCTCGATAATCTGTCCCAGATACGGGTCCAGCAAGCTTTGCGATTCGAAACGGATAAATCGAATGCCGCCCGCCGTCTCCCGTTCCGGAAGCTCCGGATCGGTGCGGCTGATAATGGTCAGCTTATGCTTCTGCGCAAGCATACCCATAATGCCGCATATATACGTCTGGATAGCCCCGCCCCGAATATTGGGCACCGGCAGCTTCTCCGTGCATATCATAAGAATGTTCATGTCGCGATCCTCCTTGACGCTTTCCGATAGGCGGAGACATAGCCTTTGCTGCGGTAGGATTTGCGGGTTAAGCCGCCTTTCTTCTTGATGGCCTTGCCCTTCCGGGACTTAACCGTTCTTCCGGCCGCCGGCGGTTTAAGCAGCACCCGGGAAGCCGAATTGCGGCTGCGCTTCGCTCTCCGTTCGCTCATGGCCTGGCGGATCGCCTTTGCCCTTCTGCGCAAAGCTTCCCTCCTGCGCTGCTTTTGCAGCGCCGCTTCCTTGGCGGCCTGCTTCCGCTTTCTTGCCGAACGAGGCGCCGTCGCCGCGCCTGAAGGCGCTCTTCGGGAAGCCGGGACGTATACCGGGACCGGCGTTCTGAGCAGCCCGTATCCGACTCTGCGGGACGGAACGGCCTTCCGCCTGCGGCGGCGGACCGGTTCGCCCGCTCTTGCCGTTTCCTCCGCCCCTTGCTCCGCAGGAGCAGCGGACGGCGGCAGGAGCGGCTCTTCCCGCTCCCATCCTCTCAAAGGCCTCAGCGTCTCCTCTACATACTCCACGCCGCCGTCCGGCTTGGCAACCAGCCGGATGATCCGCCGGCCTCGCGAGTCGGACCGAGCGCCCGGAGCGGCTGCTCGAGACGGAGGCACGGGGCGGGAACGCTTCGCATAGTCGCGGTAAGCGAATGGCAAGCTGACGATCGGCTCCTCCTCCGTATAGTCGCCCGGACGATATTTGGCCTTATCCTTTTCAAGCTCGGCCAGCACCTCCCATTTGTTCGCCTCGGTGGCGACGACGCGATCCAGTATGGCGTCCAGCTCCGTATTCATAAAGGTGACCGGATCGTACACCACCTCTTTGACATGCTTGTAAAATTCGTTCGGAAACGCCATGTCGATCCACAGCAGCTCGAACGTCTCCCGGTCCAGCGGGTTGCCGGCATGGTAAGCGTCGATGACGCCCCGAATCCATGCCAAATCCCAGGTGCCCATATCGTCCATCGTGCTGGTAATAATTTTGCGGAGATCCCTCACCGGCAAATCGTACGCCACTCCGTCCAGATCGATGACCCATATGCCGCCGGGCCCCATTTGCCCGTTGGACCAGCCGTAATCCTGATGCGCCAATCCCCAATGCGGCTCGCCCTTGCGGATCATTTTGCGGTAAGCGGATTCTTGAAATTTCTTGTAAATCGTCGCCGCCTGCTTCTCGAACGTATCCACCACCGACAACAAATGCGCGCTTGCCGCCGTCTCCCGGTAAGCGTTCGCGATATGGCGGAACCAGCCGATCTTGGTCATAATTTTTTGGTATTGGCTGTCCCATTTGAACAAGCGGGACGATTTGCCCGCCTCCGGCGGCGGCACGTACCCCTTCGACCATTGGTGAAACTCGCCCAGTCCGCGGCACAGCGTCCTGGCCCCTTCGAGATCGATCTTGGCGACGGGCGTAAGCGTATCGATCCAATCCGTCACGATCCACAATTTGCCGCCTGCGACGACCGAATTGCGGCGGTCCTTCGTATGAATGATGCCCGGCACCCGGGCTCCTTTGGATACGACGTACTCCTGCGCCCCTACGCTGAACAGGCTCCGCTGCGGCGTCCGGTGAAGCACCTTCAGGCTGCGCGGTCCCCGGTTCGTCTCAATGCGCCAAATCGCCCCGCCTTTGTCCGGCTTTGAGGTAATCAGCGTCATGGAGCTCACGTTCATATCGTAAGATTTGCACACCTGCTGCGCCAATCGTTCCAGCTCGGGCGGCACGTATTGCTCCAGATTCATGCCGCTTTCCGAAAGCGTATCGTCCCAAGGCACGATTTGATATTGTTCCACGCAAGCTACCTCCACTCCAGAATAGCAATGATACGTTTACGATGTTCTATTATGTATATGTCCGCCCTAGTATCATGGATAGGTATAAAAGTGGAGTTTGAATAAATGACAGCACTCTTCAGATTGTGCAATAATTTACCTGTCGACGACCGAAACAAGCGGAATGAGGAAATCGAACTGGAGAAACGTCAGCAGTTGCCTTTGCAGAGGGATGGTTACCGTCATACGGTTTAAGGAAATCCGAGCATCCCTCTGCGTGTGCGATCGGAAGTCGATTCCTCATGGAGCTTGGCCCATAGCGGCGTTTGACACTTATAGGCTGGAGGAGGAGGAACAAGGTGCATATCGTATGGATCGAGGACGAGCTTACGCTGCTGCGGGAATGCGCGGACTATCTCCACAGAGAATCGATCGAAGTAAGCGGCGCGGCCGATTTCGACGAAGCCAGACGGCTGATCGAGCGCGCCCGCCCCGACTTGCTGCTTGTCGACTGGACGCTGCCGGGAGAACGGAGCGGCATCGACATTTGCAAATATAATTTAAAGCATTGGCAGCTTCCCCTCATTATGGTAACGGCCCGAGGGGATGAATTCGACAAGGTGCTGGCGCTGGAATTGGGCGCCGACGATTACTTGACCAAGCCGTTCGGCTTAAGGGAACTGAGCGCCAGAATCAAGGCGGTCATGAGAAGATCGGGGCAGCCGGGACGCGAGGCGGCCGTCCGGGAGGAGAAGGCGTTGCGCCGCCGGGAGCTGACGCTCGACATGGACCGGTTTCTTGCCATGAAGTCCGGAGCAAAGCTCCCGTTGACGCGAACGGAATTTCTTCTCCTGTGGAAGCTGGCTTCTTACCCGGGGAGAGTGTTTACGCGCGCGCAGCTGATGGACGAAGCGCTTGGCGAAGGTTATCTGGGCTATGAGCGGACCCTGGACTCCCACATCCGCAATTTGCGCCGCAAGCTTGGCGACCACGAATCGGACAAGCCGTTCGTCGAGACGGTATACGGCGTTGGCTACCGGTTTCCGGAGGCGCCTTGAGATGGCGGCCCTGGAGCGTGAACATGTCTCTCCCACAACGTCCCCGGCAACCGGCAGGAGGAGCAAGGCGCTGCTGGCCGGAGCTAGCCTGGCGGCGGGCGCGATCTTGCTTCTGCTGATGCAGGCATGGCTGCGGAGCTGGCAGGAAGGCGAGCTGGAACGCGCCGCCTTGTTCTGGAACGGCTATGCGAAGCTGTACGTAGAAGAGACGGGCGGTTGGGACGGTCTGCAGGAGCGGCTTCGGGCCGACGGTTATATGCTTGCGGGACAATCGTTGTCCGTCGTCTTTTATCCGGCAGGTCAACCGGACCGGCCGATCGCCTTAACGGAAGGGGCGGGCGAGACATGGGCGGCCAAGAAGCTGCCCGTCCTGTCGTCGGGCAAAGCGGCGGGCTACACCGAAGTTCGCCTTCACCGCTCCCGGCATCCAATCGCCTATATGCTGCCCGCCTCCGCCGCGGCGGCGCTTGCCGTCTGGCTTGCCGGCTGCTGGCATCTGCGGCGGCTGGAGAGGGTGCGGGCGGAAGCCCGCTGCGGCCTGGCCCGTACCTTCTGGAACCGGCTGACGGAGGACGGCCAAGAGGAACGGGCCGGACGTCTGGCCGCAAACGTCGAGACGCTGCCCGATCTTCGCTCCAGAGCGGAAGCGGCGGTCGCTGCGGCCGGAGAAGAATTGGACAAGCTGAAGATTCGGCTGGCCAAGCTGGAAACGGTTCGGCGGACGATGGTGGCGGACATCGCCCATGAGCTCCGCACGCCCCTGGCCGTTATGCGGACCAAGCTGGAACACGCCATCGGCGCCGGACAGCCGCTCGAGCTGGAGAAGCTGCTGCCTCTTCACGACGAGACGCTTCGGCTTTCGCGGCTGGTCCGGGACTTGCAGGAGCTTGCGCTTGCGGAAAGCGGACATCTCCCGTTGTCCAAAAGCTGGTTCTCGCTGTCCGGACTAGCCGATGACGTGCTCGAGACGCTGGCCGTTTACGACGGCGAGCGGCAAATCTCCGCGGAGCGGACGGGCGCCGAAGAAGTGCGCATCTATGCGGATATGAACCGGATCAGAGGCGTGCTCATCAATCTGATCGGCAACGCGTTTCATCATGCCCGGAGCGCGGTGACCGTTCATGTCGAATTAAACGGAGCGGGCGAAGCGGTCGTCGTCGTCCGCGACGACGGCCTAGGCATCGAGGAAGAGGAACGTGAACGCGTCTTCGAACGGTTTTATCGGGGGCAGACCCATCAGGACCGGAGGCGCCAGACCGGACTCGGACTGGGCCTTGCGATCGTCAAGGAGTTCGTACACGCTCACGGCGGCACGGCAGCCGTGGAGAGCGCCTATGGACAGGGCACTTCCTTCATGGTTAGGCTGCCTGTATTTTCGGATTCGTAAATCTGCACAAATTCTGCACAAATTCTGCACAATGGCTTCATAAGGCTTGCACATCCTTTTGCTACAGTATAGCCATAACACAGCATAAGGGGTGATCCAGCGATGTTCATACGAGTATCGGAGCTTACGAAAACATACGGCAAAGGCGAAGCCGCCACGAGAGCGCTCCGGGAAGTATCGTTTCAAATCGGAAAAGGGGAAAGCGTGGCCGTGACGGGACAGTCGGGCTGCGGCAAGACGACGCTCCTTCACCTTCTCGCGGGACTCGAATCGGCGGACCGGGGGGAAATTTGGATCGGCGATTCGCCCATCCATACGCTGGACGACAGGGAAATGGCCAAGCTCAGGCTGTCCCGCATGGGCTTCGTGTTCCAATCGTATCATCTCGTCCCCGTCCTGACCGCTTGGGAAAATGCCGCCCTGCCGCTCATCGCTTCCGGGCATTCTTCCGGCAAGGCTCGGAAACGCGCGATGGAGGCGCTCCAGGAGGTCGGCCTGGCGGACAAGGCCCGCCGCTATCCGTCGCAGCTGTCCGGGGGGCAAAATCAGCGGGTGGCCATTGCGAGAGCCATCGTCGGCAAGCCGGACATTTTGTGGGCCGACGAGCCGACCGGGGCGCTGGACACCGACACGGCGGATCAAGTGATCGGCTTGCTGGAGATGCTGAACCGCCATCATGGCACGACGATCGTCGTCGTCACGCACGACCCCCGGATCGCCGGCCGGATGTCGCGGACGATCCGGCTTCAGAACGGCCGCATCGTCCATGACGGAGGTGCCGGAGCATGATCGATTCCGGCATCGTATGGCGCATGGCGGTCGGCAATTTGCGCAAGCAGTGGAAAGGGACGCTGCTGACGGTATTCGCGGGGGCAATCGGCGCCATTCTGATCGCCATCAGCTTCGTCAACTATACGTCCGTCATGAAAAGCGGAGAGGAGTGGGTCGAGACCAGGCTGGGTCCGATCAACTGGAGGCTCATTCCGGAGTCGCCGGGAACGGATGGCTTTGGCGGCTCCGAATTGAACGCGATTCGAAACTACATCGACCAGCACGAGGGATCGTTCCGCATGCTGCCGTATGTAACGGCGGATGCGGCGCTTGTAGCGAAGGAAGCGGGGGACGGTCGGGAAGGACGCGTCCTCAAGTCCGTCATGCTGATCGGGTTTCCGCTGGAGGACGCCGCCCGGCTGGAGCCGGAGAGGGCTGAGCTGTGGCAGGGCGGCCTGGGGGACGACGAGCTGATTCTGAGCGAGCGGATCGCCGAGACGCTCGGCGTCGGCAGAGGCGGCGCGGTCGAGCTCGCGGCCGGAGAGCAGCGTCTGCTGATGCGCGTCCGCGACGTCGTGCAGGAGCGCGGACTGACCGGCTACCGCGATGCGGGCGGATTTACGGGCAACGCCGTCGCTTCCGAGCGTACGGTTCGCCTGTTAAGCGGAACCTCCGGCTACCCGGCGATATTGATGGGCAATGCGGACCCCAACTGGCCGATCGGGGGCATGTTCCATATTTCCGGCATCGACTACCAGGTGCAAACCTTGAAGATCGATTACCTCAATAAAGTAAACCGGATGAACACCTCCATCATTATCGGGATGATCAGCTCGGTAGCGATCGTATCCAGCATGCTGTTCATGCGTCAATCGTTTGTCATGATTGCGGATTCCAGACGCGAGATGTACGGATTGTTCCGAGCCATCGGTTTGCCTAGGCGCAGCGTCTTCGGCATGTTCGCCATCGAGTCCTTGCTTATCTCGCTGTTCAGCGCACTGGCGGGCGCGGTATTGGGCACGCTGGCCGGTTACGGCCTGGTCCGTCTGTTCTACCAAGCGTTCAGCGGCCCATTGTCCAGAATGGCGGGAGAAGCGATCCCGATTGAGCCGCATATGACGTTCGGAGGAGCCGCCGCGGTATTTGCCGCCGTCTTCGTGCTGCTGACTGCGGTATCCATTATGGCCGCCTTGAAAGCGAGCGATGTCGGCATCGTGGAGGCGATGCGGGGCGAAACGCCCGCCGAACGGTCCGGACGGAAGCCTTTGCGGCTGAGAGCCAAAGTCATGATCGGCATCGGATTGTTCATGACTGCAGCCCATTTGGCGATGGCCTTTGTCAAACCGCCGGGCATGGACGAAGGAGTGAACTTGCTGTGGATCGTTATCTTTTGGATCGGAGCCTGCAGCACGGTGCTGTTTCTGGCGATCGTCCTGATCGGTCTGCTGGAGCGGCCGCTGGTCAAGCTTCTCCGCATGGCCGGCATGCCTCCCCTTTCGGTCATGCTGGCCGTGAAGTATCCAAGCGTTCACCTTGGCCGCACCTATACGATCGGACTGCTTTTCGCTTTGGTCATGATGATGATTTCCTTTACCGTCACGCTTGTATCTCTTATTACAAGCTTTAACGACGTCAATCGGGTCGATCAAACGATTGCGGGGTACGGCGGATACGCCGCCTATCAGAACGAGAAGGAGCGAGCCAACATCCTGCGCATCGCCGCGGAAGACCCGGATATTGCGGCCCATCTTGCAGGCATGACGCACATCGAGCCATTTATGATCAACTTTGCGGCCGATGAGTTGGCCCAGTCGATCGTTCCGGTCACCGACGATATGCTGAACGGGCCCGAACTGCCTCTGCTGGCAAGAGCGGAGGCGTTCGGGAGCGACCGCGAGGCTTGGGAAGCGGTGCTTTCCGATCCGTCGTATATCATTCTGCCGCATTCCTATTTGGGCCGCACAGACCTGCTGCCCGGAGGAGAGGAAGCCCAGGCGGGAGGAACGTATACGTTCCCGATTTACGAGAACAAGCTGCGCGGCCTGAACGAGCGTTGGACCCCGATAACCGAAAGGACGTTTACCGTGGCGGGCATCTTTCACGACGTCGCGGGCCGCTCGCACATCAGAGAGCTGTACGACACGACGTTCGTTCATCCTTCGGCGATGAAGGAGCTGAAGCCTTACGGCTTTAAGTGGGACAACCACCGGCATCACGGCTTCGTTCTTTTCCGGTTCGACCATACCGACATCGCGCTGGCCCAGCGGCTTGAGGAACGTTTTGCGCTGAGCGGTATCATGAACTTTACGGTCCCTTACTTGAACAACAGCGCGGAGCAAATGATGAATAGGCAGCTCGGCTACGCTTTTGTTGCCTTTACCGTATTTTCGGCGCTGATCGGCTTGATGGGCCTTGCCATCATTCAATACCGGGCCGTCAGAGAACGAAGCAAGCAAGTGGCGATGATGCGCTGCGCCGGCGTGGCCGGCAGACAGATCTATTGGATGTTCATAATCGAGGGCTTCGTCATCGGCGCGCTCGGCCTTCTGACGGGATGGGCGATCGGGGCGACAGGCAGCCGGCTGTTCATCGCTTCGGCGATGCGGGACCAGCTTCCATTTGAACAAGCGGAAGCATCCTATCCGTTCGGTTTTATTTTGCTTCTGCTGGCCGGATTGCTACTCTTGGCGCTTGTTCTCAACATCGCTCCCGCGAGGGCGGCGCTGCGGTTAAAAGCGGCGGATGCGCTGCGGATGAACAACGAATGACGAAAAAATAAAAGTGAAAGCGGATTGGGCAGCGCCCGATCCGCTTCTTTTGGATATATGCACAGCAACATCGCACCGAGGCCGGCCGTTCGCCGCGCATCGCGGAAGCCCATCGTCGGACGGCGCGCCTGCTGCCAAGCTTGCCTAAGCGCCGTAGTCGTCCAGCGCAGCCTGCACGGCGGCGCCGGCGTCCAGCCGGAAGCCGTGCCGCAGCAGCGCCGCTTCGAGCGCGCCCAGCGTCAGCAGCACGTTGCGCTTGCTGCAGCTGTAACCCATCGTGCCGATGCGCCAGATGCGCCCTTTCAACGGGCCGAACGAGCTGGCGATTTCGATGCCGAATTGCTCCAGAAGCATGGAGCGGACGGATTCGCCGTCGATGCCGGGCGGAATTTCGATGCACGTCACGACGGGCATCTTGCAGCGCGGATCGCCGTACAGCCGCAGCCCCATCGCTTCGATGCCGGCGACCAGCGCCGCTTCGTGCCGCCGATGGCGGGCGAACCGCTCCGGCAGCCCTTCCTGCAGCGTGACCCGCAGCCCTTCCCGCAAAGCGTAAAGCATCGACGTCGCTTCGGTATGATGATTCAAGCGCGCCGGGCTCCAGTAATCCTGCAGCTGGCTCAAGTCCAGGTAATTGCTTTGGATGACCGGCGCGGCGGCGTCGGAAGCTTCCCCTCCCGCAAGCAGCCCCTGCTCGATCCGCTTGCGGCGGAGCAGCTTCGCTTCCGCGCGGTCGTTATACGTAACCGGGGCAAGCCCCGAAGGGACGGACAAGCATTTTTGCGTGCCGCCGATGACGGCGTCGATCATCCATTCGTCCGCAGCCACCTCCACGCCGCCGATCGTCGCAACGGCGTCCACCACCAGAAGCGCGCCGCTCTCGCGGCATGCCGCGCCGATTCCTTCGAGCGGCTGCAGCCGTCCCGTCGACGTTTCTCCGTGCACCAGTGCGACCAGCTTCGGCCGGTGCAAGCGGACGGCGGCTATAATTTGCTCCGGGTCGAAGACCGTTCCCCACTCGGCCTCGAGCGTCACGATCTCCGCTCCGCAGCGTCTGGCAATTTCAACGAGCAAGTGGCCGAACCGGCCGTATATCGGAACGAGCACCTTGTCTCCCGGCTCGATCAGCCCGGTCAGCACCGCCTCGATGCCCGCGCGGGAAGTCCCGTCCACGGGGTAAGCCCAGCGATTGGCCGTGGCGAACAGCTGCCGCAGCATTTCCATCGTTTCGTTCATCAGCGCCGTAAACTCGGGATCGAACTGCCCCAGCACCGGATACGACATCGCCCGCAGCACGCGCGGGTCCGCTTCCACCGGTCCCGGCGTCATAATGATGCGCGGCGACGGAGACAAATCCTTGTACGTCATTATAATTTCGCCTCCTCGTAGCCTAGTCTGTACAGCAATCGCGCCAGAACGGCGACGCCGACCGCCAGCTCGCGCGGCGGCGTATATTCCTCCGGCGAGTGGGATATGCCTCCCCGGCTCGGCACGAACAGCATCGCGGTCGGGCATACATGCCTGAACATCTGGGCATCGTGGCCCGCTCCGCTCATCATGCGGCGGAAGGGGACGTCCAGTTCGGCGCAGGCATCGTCCAAATATCCCGTTAACCGTCCATCCATGGGCACCGGCGCTTCCCGCAGCCACTCCGAATGGCGGAGCTCGAGCTTGCGCCGGCTCGCAATGTCGCCGAACGCGGAAACCGTCCACTTCGCGAGCCGGTCCAGCGCTTCCTCGTCCGCATGGCGGATGTCGACCGTAAATTCGGCCTTGCCCGGCACCACATTGGAAACGTTGGGCTGAATGTGCAGCCGGCCGACCGTCGCGACAAGCGGCGGACCGAGCCGCACCGCCTCGGCCTGCAGCGCGGCGATCATCGCGCACGCGCCTTCCAGCGCGTCCCGCCGCATGTGCATCGGGGTCGTGCCCGCATGATTGGCTTCGCCGCCAACCTCAAAGAAGAACCGCCGCTGACCCGCGATGGCATCCACGACGCCGACCTTCAAGCCTTCCTTCTCCAGCACGGCGCCTTGCTCGACGTGCACCTCCACGTAGGCGGCGATATCCGTCCTTCTGGCGGCGCGGTGCGTCCCTTCGCCAAATCCGCACGCCCGCATCGCCTCCCGCAAAGAAACGTCCCCGGCATCCCGCAGCTCTTCCGCCGCGGCGAAGCCGCGCATGCCCGCAATGCTGCCAGAGCCCCAATACGCTAACGGAAACCGGCTCCCTTCCTCCTCGCACAACGATACGACCTCGACGGTCCTCTTCGGCCGGCCGTACACGCGGCGCAAATAATCGACGGCGATCAGACTTGCGGCGATGCCGAACGCTCCGTCGTATTTGCCCCCCTCCACGACCGTATCGATATGGGAACCGGCCAATACCGACGGCAGACCGGTCTCCCCTCGCAGCTTGCCGAACAGATTGCCGACTTCATCGAAAGCGGTCTCCAGGCCGCACGCGGCCATGCGGCTTTCCAAATGCCGCTGCGCCGCCAGCCATTCTTCCGTATACAGCAGGCGCGTCACTCCGCCCCCTTCTCCGCTCGTTCTCGTAAACGCCGCCAGCTCATCCAGAAGCTTCACGGCCTCCCGTTCAAAGTACGCCAATTGCTCCTCGTGTCCGAACAAGGCCGTTTCGTTCAGCGTTCCGCCTTCCATGACCGTCATCTCCCTCATCTCCTGACATCGTTATGTTTGATCCATCGTCCCGTCCTGATGTCGGAGAGTCCGGCCGCCTCCTCATAGACCAAGCGTCCTCTCGAATATGTCGCCTTCACTTTGCAATGCATGCGCTCCCCGATATACGGGCTGTGAGGATGCCGGTGATACAGACGGTCCCTCTCCACCGTATAGGAGCGGTTCAGATCGACCAGCGCGAGGTCCGCGTCGGCGCCTTCGCGAATTTCTCCCTTGGCCGCCAGAAGGCCGAAGCGTCTCGCCGGCTCCCAGGCCGTCATCCGGGCCAGCAGCGGCAGCGGCAGTCCGCGCCGGACATGTCCTTCGCCCAGCATAATTTCCAGCGACTGCTGCGCACCGGCAATGCCTCCCCACGCTTCGAAGAAATCGCCCCCCTCCTTCATCTCCTCCGGACAGGGCGAGTGGTCGGAGGCGATGATATGAACCCGCCCGGCGGCAACTTCCCGCCACAGCGCTTCCCGCTCCTCCTCTCCGCGAAGCGGAGGCGCGCATTTGGCCGCGGCCCCCTTCTCGGTCATGGCGTCCGTTGTCAGCTTCAAATAATGCGGACACGTTTCCGCCGTGACGTCCAGTCCTTTCTTGCGCGCATCCTCAACGGCCCTCACGCCCGCGGCGCTGCTAATATGGACGATATGAAGGGCGCAGCCCGTCCGCTCCGCATAAAACAAGGCGCGGTTAATCGCCTCCAGCTCCGCGACGACGGGACGCGAAGCGGCATAATCGGCCGCCGACGCGCGCCCTTCCCGCCGCATAAGCTCGGCGAGCCGCGATACGAGCGGCTCGCTTTCGGCATGGAGCGCCAGCACCTTGCCGGTCTCGGCGATCCGCTTCATCCCTTCCAGCAGCGTATAATCGTCGACCTCGCGAAAGGCGTCCTCGGACGGATCGCCCGGCGATGACATAAACGCCTTGAAGCCGATGACGCCGGCCTCGTGCAGCGGCGCGATCTCATCCAGCTTGCCGGGAACGAGGCCGCCCCACAAGCCGTAATCGACGCAGGAGTTGCCCGCCGCCGCCGCCAGCTTCAGCTCCAGCGCCCGTACCGTAACCGTCGGCGGAATGCCGTTCAGCGGCATATCCAGATAAGCCGTGCAGCCCCCCGCCGCCAGCGCGGCCGAGCCGGTGCGGAAGCCTTCCCAATGTCCCATGCCGGGTTCGTTCAAGTGAACGTGGGCGTCGATCATGCCCGGCATGATCGTCAACCCGCTTGCGTCAATCGTCTCGGCGCCGGCTTCGTCCAGACCGGTGCCAATCGCGGCAATCCGGCCGTCCTTGATCCCGATGTCCGCCTCTATCGCTTCGTCCTTCAGCACAACCGTTCCGTTTTTGATCACGGTATCCCATTTTCCCGCTCCCGCCATGCCGTCACCGTCCCTTTTCCATGCAATGTTCCGCGCTTGCGGCGCTCTATAGCACGCGGCGGCCCGAAGAGCCGCCGCGCGTCGATGCTGCCTATTCCATCTCGACCTTGAACAGGGCTGGATCCACTTCCTTCAGCAGGCTGAGATCATGATAGGAGGAGCGGTCCGGAATCGTCTTGATGTTGCCGACCGACTTCAAATATTCGCCGACGGCCGGTCCATTGCTGCCGTTCACATACGCGTCGCTAACCTCCATCGAATAGACGTTGCGGTTCATAATTTCCGTCAGCTCTTCCTCCGTCAAATGCAGCTCCGGCGCCAAAATTTTGATCGCTTCCTCGCGGTTTTCGTTAATATAATCCGTCGCCTTTTTCAAGCTGCGCAATATCGCCTTCAGCGTGTTCGGATTTTTGTCCAGAAAGTCGTCCGTCACTTGAATCGTCGTATGGACGCTCATCCATTCCACGTCCCCCTGCTTATCCGGCAGCTCGCTCTTCGTGCCGCTGAACAGAAACTTGCCGCCGCCTTGAATCGCCTTCGTAATGAACGGCTCCCAAGCCGCCATGGCGTCGATGTCGCCCTTCTCCAGCGCCACGACCGCATCGCTGGGCGCCAGATTGACGTATTTGATTTTGCTTGCGTCCACGCCAAGCTCCTCGGCCATATTGTTGATGGCGATCATGACGTCCGCGCCGCTCGGAATGCCGATCGTCTTGCCTTCCAGATCCTTGGCGCTGGTCAGCTCCAAATCCTTCGCTCCGACGACCGCCTGCGTGCCGGCGATCTGCGCCAGCGGGGAAATAATTTTGACCGGAATGTCCGTCGATTTCAAAATAATATCCATAAAGTTCGTCTGAATGCTTACCGGCGCGCTGCCGCCCGCCACCATCGGCCCGATGTCCGGTCCGCTTTCGATCAGCTGGCTCGTCACCTCGAGCCCTTCTTCCTTGAAATAACCCAGCTTGTCGGCAATAATTTGCTGGGACGAAATTTGCGCGTCGCGCACGCCGACCAGCGTCAGCTCCTTCGTTTCCAGATCCGTGCCGCCTTCCCCGCCGCTGCCCGCAGCCGGCGCGTTGCCGCTCCCATTTCCGCCGCACGCCGTCAGCATCAGCATGATCGCCGTTGCCGCCATACCCGATTTCAACCACTTGTTCCCTTTTGTCATATGAATCTCTCCTCTTGTTTGTATATGTAAGCGGAACGTCAGATTCCGCACGCAAGCCAGGCGCATGAGGCGGGACCGGAGGGTCAACATACGTGTTCCAGCCCGCTTGCTCATTCCGCCGGACGCGCGGTTCTTTCGTTGCCGGCTTATTTATTTTTGCACCGCATCCCTCAGGCCGCCCTTGCGCCATGCCAGCGCCTTGCGCTCCACCAGCTTGAGCAGATACGAGAACAGGCTGTACTCCAGGCCGATCAGGATGATCGCGATAAACATGTTGCTGATTTTAAAATAGTTCCTCGCGTCGACGATAATGTAGCCGAGTCCGGACTTCGCTCCCATCATTTCCGAGACGATCAGCGCCGAAAACGACAGTCCAAGGCTGACTTGCGCGCCGACGAGAAAGTTCGGAAAAGCCGACGGCAGCAAGACGCGGGCAAAAATTTGCCTCTCCGACGCCCCCAGACTCATGGCCGAGCGCACCAGCGTCGAAGGAACGCTCTTGAAGCCGTCGAGCGTATAGACGAGCACCGGAATAAACGTCGTCCAGGCAATCAGCAGCACCTTCGGAAACTCGCCGATGCCGAACCAGATAATGAACAGCGGCAGCAGCGCCAGCGCAGGAATCGGACCGATCATGTTCAGCACGGGCGACAGCCAATACTCCGCCGCTCTGTACTTGCTCATGAAGACGCCGACCGCGAGCGCCGCGATGCAGCCGATCATGAAGCCGACGACGATGCGAAAGGTGCTGGCCAGGATGCTGTCGAGAATGATGCCCGTCTTTGCCAGCTCGATCCCTTCCTGCAGCAGCACCGTAGGCGCCGGCAAAAAGTTCGGGTTGAACAGCTTCAGCGATTCGTTCGCCCGGGAGAACAGCTCCCAGCAGACGAACAGCAATAAGGACGGGATAAAGGTCCATCGGTACAGCGAGAACGACTTGGCCTTCCTCGTGCCCGTCGTTGCGGCGCCTTCTGCTGCCATAGCCGCTTTGCCTCCGTTCATCACGATCCCACCTTTGCTTCCGCCAGTTTCAAATGGTCTTCCTCCATCAGCACGCGCTCGATCCGGTTCATCATTTCGCCGAAGCCGGCGGAGTGCGACGTGCGGGGATGCCGGATGCCGACCTCGAAAATATCCGCAATTTCGCCATGCTTCATAACGACGACCCGGTCCGCCAAGTAGACCGCTTCGCTGATGCTGTGCGTCACGAACAGCACCGTCGGCTTCAGCTTGGCGCAAATTTTTTGCAGCTCGGCCCGCATCGACTCTCGGGTCAGCACGTCAAGCGCGCCGAACGGCTCATCCATAAGCAAAATATCCGGCTTGCCCGCCAGCGCCCTGGCGATGCCGACCCGCTGCTTCATTCCTCCGGACAGCTCGGCGGGATAGTGCGACGCGTACGGCTCCAGGCCGACCAGCCTCAAATAGTCCATCGCCGTCTCCCGGGCTTGCGCCTTCGGCAGCTTCTGCACCTCCGGCCCGAACGCGATATTGTCCAGCACCGTCATCCACGGGAACAGCGCATGATCCTGAAATACCATGCCCCGCGACTTCGACGGACCCGCAACGGGCTCTCCGTCGACCGTAATCGCGCCCCGGTCCGGCGGCAAGTAACCCGCGATCATGTTCAGCAGCGTGGACTTGCCGCAGCCGCTGTGCCCCAGAATGCAAATGAACTCATGGGCATGGACCGTCAAATCGATGCCCTTCAAGATCGTCCGGTCGCCGAAGCCTTTGCCGACATTCCGCACTTCCAGCTTCATTTCTCTCCACCCCTATCTATATTTGTCAGATAACATTACACAACGAGCGATGTCTGTTACCATCATAAAACGTTTCTTGTTCGTTGTCATTGTATAAAATCGACAGAAATACCGGGGGATTATTGAATATGTTGCATAAAAGCGATTATGGCGGAGATGTGCAGGGGGTGACTGTGTTAGGTTTGTTCACTCGAAAGGCTTGCGGGCAGTTGGGCCCGCCGCCTCTTGTCTTAAACGAATCCTGGCGCCTGTTCTCGCGACTCCGCCGCCAACGAACCTGGCACCTCTCGCACTTGTCGCACAGCACTGCTAACGAACCTGGCACCTCTCGCACTTGTCGCACAGCACTGCTAACGAACCTGGCACCTCTCGCAGTTGTCGCTCACCGCTGCTAACGAACTTGGCACCTCTCGCACTTGTCGCTCACCGTTCCTAACGAACTTGTCAGCGCTTAACAGCCCTAAATCGTCGGTTTTTCAAATCTAAAGAACCTCAGTAACGCTACTCAGCAGTTTTCGTGCTCATTTCCGCTAAAAACCCGACATTAACAATTCCTAGGTTCGTTAAAATTTGAAAAGGCCAAAATTCGACCATTTAGCGTTACTCAGATTCGTTAGGGCGCGGCGCGTGGGCCGTGAAGTGCACAAAAGCAGGGGCGCAGCTCGCGGCTGCGAAAGCTGGCGGAGAGACACAAGTCACCCCAAGAGTAGAGTAGCGTCGCGGGGTCGTGAATACAGGAGCATCAGGTGAATGATGGATTCATGCAAGAACGAGCGCAAGACAGGCGCGGCAGCATAGGACAAGCGCGACAGTGCAGGACAGGCACGGCAGCACAGGATGGAGGGCGAAAGTCCCGCGGACGGACTCCGAACGGACACGGTCGGACGCCGACAGACGGACACGGCGGACTCCGACGGACACGAACGGACACGGGCGGACACGGGGGACGCCGACGGACAAGGATGGGGCAGCGAGCAAAGACCGCTGCGGGCTGCGAAAAAGGCCGGCTGCGGGCAGCCGGCCTTACCTGTTACGCATGAAAATGAGGCACAACGAGCCCGCCGTAAGCAAAAGCGGCCACGATGACGATAGCGGGGTGTATTTTGCGCAGCTGCATCGCCCAGAAAGCGACGGCCGCAATGAGAAGCGACTGGATCCAGCCCACCGCTTCAAAGGAGCTTTGCGCCATTTGCCACGTCAGGAGCAGCATCATCATGGCGATAACCGGCTGCACCAGCAGCGTCATCCCCTTAACGACAGGCGACTGCCGATGCTTTTGCAGGACGCGAAGCAATATAATGAGCGCCACCGCCGAAGGCACGACCGTGGCGGACAACGCCAGCAGCGCGCCGGCGATGCCGGCGACATCGTAGCCGACAAAGGCCGCGATTTTGGTCGCGATCGGGCCGGGCAGCGCATTGCCAAGCGCCAATATGTTGGAAAACTGCTCCGGCGTCGCCCACTGATAGTGGTCGACGACTTCCCTGTACATGAGCGGAATGGAGGCGGGTCCGCCGCCGTAGCCGAGCACGTTGGAGACAAAAAAACCTACGATCAACCGAATCCATTCAATCCATTCCACGAGTCACGCCTCCTTGGCCTTTCGCTTTCGCATCCCGTTCCCGCTTCTCGCGGCGTTCTTCTCTCCTATGCTTCCACGCCGCCGACATCCGCATATGAAACGCTCCGTATGCCAGAAACAGCACAATGACAATCGCCGGGTGAAGCTGCACGAGCTGCAGAAGGCCGAACGCCAGTATAAACGAGCCGATGCCCGCGTAAATGCCGAGACCTTTGACCGCTTTCTCCCCGAACTCGTAAGCCATCACGCCGAGCATGACGGCAATAACCGGAATAACGGCGCCGATCATTCCCTGCACGACCGCCGATCCGCTCAGCCATTGCACGGCGGACAGCAGCGCAACGACGGCAACGCTTGAAGGCAAAATATGCGCAAGCACCGCCACGACCGCGCCGAACCAGCCTTTGAGCCGGTAGCCGAGATAAGCGGCCATCTTCGTCGCAATCGGCCCCGGCAGCGCGTTGGCCAGCGCCAAAATTTCGCCAAACTCGTCGTCGTCCAGCCATTTGTAGTAACTAACCGCCTCGTACCGGATGAGCGGAATGACGGACGGACCGCCGCCGTAGCCGAGTACGCCGGTTTTCATCATTGCCCAGGACAGCTGCGCGTACGGACTTCCTTTGATGGCCGTCGTCATCGGCTACAACCTCATTCCCATGCGGCTCTTGTACCGGTTGATGAGCAGCTGGCAGTCCACGCTCATAATGCCCGGCAGCACGTACAGCTTTTCTTTCATGAACTGCTCCATTTCCGCGTTGTCCACGAACAGCCCGTGCATATGAAGCTTGCTCGGCCCCGTCATATGATACAAGCTCGTCACGTACGGCTCTCCGGCCAAACGGTCGGCCACTTCATGCAAATATTTCGGCTCCACTTCCACATTAAAAAACGCGGACACGCGGATGCCGATTTTTTCCGGATTGATGACCGCGGTAAACCGTTCAATGACGCCCGATTCCATAAGCGCGCCTACTCTGGCTTGAACGGCTACGCGCGACAGTCCGATTTCCTTGGCCAAGTCCGTATACGATATGCGTCCGTTTACGTTCAGGGCTCCGATAATCTTCCTGTCGATATCGTCGATGTTAGCCGCAGACGGCTCTTCCGATCCTTTGTTATACATAACTCCAGCTCCATTCCCGTGAATTATTCCCGCCTCCCGCCCATTTCGCTATGCGGGGTTAATAGCAGCTTGCGATTGCAATATGTAATAATATAACGCCATAACGTTTCGCAATCAATGAATAATGACTATTTTTCTTACATTTTTGTTGCCAGACCTGCGGGATGGTGGTATGGTAAAACATATCCGATGTCATATAACCTATCATAGTTTCGAAAAATTTCACACGCGGTTCGCGGCTCCGAATACGCTGCGGCCGCAATATTTTGGAATTGGAAGGTGGTCCGCCTTATGAATACATCTGTCATCGGCACGGAAACGATGGTGGTCAGTCCGCATTATTTGGCTTCCGCCGCAGGAGCGCGAATGCTGGAGCAAGGCGGCAACGCCTACGACGCGGCCGTGGCGGTCAGCGCTTGCCTCGCCGTCGTTTATCCGCATATGACCGGCATCGGCGGCGATTCGTTCTGGCTGACCTACCACCGGGGGGAAGGCCGCGTTCGCGGCTATAACGCCAGCGGCAGGTCCGGCTATAACGCCAGTCTGGACGCCTTTGCCGGAATGGACGCCATTCCGAACCGCGGCATTCGCAGCGTCGTCACCGTCCCCGGCATGGTGGACGGCTGGGCGGCCGTGCACGGCCAATACGGCAGGCTGCCGTGGGAACGGGTGCTGGAGCCGGCAATTCGCTATGCCGAGAACGGCTTCCCGATGACGCGGGACCAGCACGACCATTCGGTTCAGCATACGGACATGCTGGCCCGCACGCCGGAAACGGGCGCCGCCTATTTGCCCGGCGGGACTCCCGTCCGGCCCGGCCGCCGATTCCGGCAGCCCGAGCTGGCCCGAACGCTGCAGCGCATTGCCCGGCACGGAAGGGACGACGTCTACAAGGGCGAAACCGCCAAGGAGATTATCGCCTGCATGGAGCGTTACGGCGGGCTGCTCGGCATGGACGACCTGGCCGATCATCAAGGCGACTGGACGGAGCCGGTCAACGGTTCTTACCGGGGCTACAGCCTTTATCAAATGCCGCCCAATTCCCAAGGATTTACGGGTATTATGGCGCTGCAAATTTTGGAGCAGTTCGATCTTTCCTTGATCGAGCACGGCTCCTACGAATATTACCAGCTGTGCGTCGAGGCGCTGAAGCTCAGCTTCCGCGACCGCAACGCTTATCTGTCCGACCCCGGCTTTGCGCCAATCCCGCTGGAACGGCTGCTCAGCAAGCAATATGCGGCCGAGCTGGCCGCAACCATTCGCCTTGACCGGGTCCATTCCCTGCAGACGGAGCCGATGGGCAGCGATACCGCTTACGCCGCTGTCGTCGACCGGGACGGCAACGCGGTGTCGTTTATCCAAAGCCTCTACTTCGAGTTCGGCTCCGGCGTTGTCGCCGGAAATACGGGCGTGCTCCTGCAGAACAGAGGATCCTTCTTCTCTCTGGACCCCGCCCATGTCAACCGGCTTCAGCCCGGCAAGCGCACGTTCCATACGCTGATGCCCGCCATGGCTTTCCGCGACGGCGCTCCCGCCGTTCTGTACGGCACGCAAGGTGGGGAAGGACAGCCGCAGACGCAGACGGCGATCTTTACCCGCATGGTCGACTACGGGATGGACCCGCACCGGGCGATCAACGAGCCCCGCTGGGTATGGGGCCGCACCTGGGGAGAGCCGACCCAGGAGCTGAAGATCGAAGGGCGCGTGCCGGCGGACGTTACGGACCGGCTGGCCCGTGCAGGCCATCAGGTGCGGCGGGTCAAAGACTTCGACGGCATTATGGGACACGCCAATGCTATCTTTCGGGACGAGCAAGGTTTTCTGCAAGGCGGAACCGACAGCCGCAGCGACGGAAAAGCTGTCGGCTGGTAATCGGCGTACGCGGCCGCGGCGGCATGTCGCGGTCCCGCGCGCCAACAGAACGGATCAACGATCGAAGGGAGGAGCAAGATGGAACGGAACTGGAACTGCTACGCTAACGAATTCGCCGCGCTGGAGCCGACGGGACGCGGCATTCTCGACGGCAAAAGCTTCGCCGTCAAGGACGTGTTCGACATCGCCGGACTGACGGCCGGCGCAGGCAACCCCGATTGGCTGAGGACGCACCGCCCCGCCGTCCGAAACGCCCGCGCCGTCGACTTGCTGCTTCGCAGCGGCGCCCGCCTTCGCGGCACGACAGTGACGGACGAGCTGATGTACAGCATTAACGGGGAAAACGCCCACTACGGCACGCCGGTCAATCCCCGCGAGCCCGGCCGCATTCCGGGCGGATCCTCCAGCGGTTCGGCCTCAGCGGCAGCCGCGGGATTGGCGGACTTCGCCATCGGCACGGATACCGGCGGATCGGTGCGCGTCCCCTCCTCTTACTGCGGCTTGTTCGGCATTCGGCCGACTCACGGCGCCGTCGATACCGAGGGCCTTATCCCGCTCGCTCCCAGCTTCGACACGGTCGGCTGGATGGCCCGCGATGCGCGTACGCTGCGGGAAGCAGGCGCCGTGCTGCTCGGCCGGAACGGCGCCGGGACGCCGCAAGCGGCGGCTGCGCGGGAAGAATCGGCCGCTTCCGCCGGTGCCGGGCGACACGGATTTACCCGCTTGCTTATCGCCGAGGATATGTGGGAGCTGGCCGATGAAGAAACGCAAGCGGCTCTGGAAGCATGCCTTCCCGCTTTGGCGGACATGGCGGGTACGCCGGTGCGGATCGCGGCGGCCGAAGAAGGGCTGGACGCCTGGATGTCGGCCTTCCGGCATCTTCAAGCGATTGAGATTTGGCAGGAGCATGGGGAGTGGATTGAGGAGCATCGCCCGGCCTTCGGACCGGGCATCCAAGAGCGGTTCGCCTGGGCGGCGACGCTGAAGCGCGAGGAGCATGCGGACGCTTTCGCGCTTCGGGCCAAGGCGGCGGCCCGGCTCGAGGAGCTGCTGGACGACGATACCTTGCTGATCGCTCCCGCCGTCCCTTCCGTTGCGCCGCTGCTGAATCAGTCCGGCCGGGAGGTCGAGCGGCAGCGCGTCCGAACGCTGCAGCTGACCTGCCCCGCCGGTCTATCCGGCTTGCCGCAGGCGACGATGCCGATTCGGGACGGGCGCGGCCTGCCGGTCGGCCTGTCGTTTATCGCCGGCCGCCAGCTAGATTTGCGCTTGCTTTACTGGTTGGAGGAGGCCGCCGAACGGCTGGCCGAACGACTCGTATAGCAGCCGGGCACAGCGGCCGCGACAGCGTCAACGACTGCGCCGATCTTGGCTGGCGCAGCCTGCGTTTCGCGCGCTATCAGGCCCGAAACGCACAAAAGGGAGGCATCGCGCGGCGTCTGACCGGCGCGGCCTCCCTTTTTGCCCTATCGCATTCGCCCTTTACCCCTCTGCTTTATCGCCCACTTCGACTCTGATCCGCTTCACGCGTTTCTTCTCGACCTCCGTAACGGCGATGCGCAAATGCTCGTATTCGAACGCGTCTCCGACGACCGGAATGCGGTCCAGCTTGCCAAAAATCCAGCCGCCAAGATTATGAAACGAGCTCTCGATCGGCCTTACGTCCATCTCCTCCGCAAAGTCGTCCAGCGGAACCTGCGGACTTACTTCATAGGTTCGTTCATCCAGTCTGGTCATCAGCGCGACCACCTCGTCGTGTTCGTCCCAAATATCGCCCACCAGCTGCTCCAGTATATCCTCCAGCGTAATCAGCCCGGACGTGCCCCCGAACTCGTCAATGACGATCGACATATGAACGTTGCTTTGCTGCATTTCCAGCAGCAAGGCGGATATTCTCATCGATTTGACCACGAACTTCGGCTTGCGGAGCAAGCTGCGCACGTCCGCCTCTCCATGCTGAAGCAGCTGCGCAAAAAAGTCCCTCTCCGACAAAATGCCGATAATATTGTCAATGTCTTTGTCATACACCGGTATTCTCGAATACCGTTCTTTCAAAAAAACGTCCTTTATTTTCTCTGAAGGCATGCCCGCTTCCACGGCAATCATGTCCGGCCGGGGCGTCAGCACCTCTCCGACGGTAATATCGTTAAACTCCAGAGAACGATGAACCAGTTCCTTTTCCTCTTTATCGATAACGCCTTCCTCTTCGCTCAGCTCGACCATGACCTTGATCTCTTCCTCCGTCACGGAATGCGCGTTAGGCTGCTTTCCCGTAGAAAACACACGCGCGGCGGCATTGCGGACCGCTCCGAACAAATAGGCGACGGGCGACAAGATCCGCACGACCGGCAGCAGCACCCACGAGATGCGCATGGCGTACGCTTCGGCGTGCTCCTTGACGATGGCCTTTGGCAAAATTTCGCCGAACAGCAATAGAATCGCCGTCATGCCGAAGATGGATACGGCCAAGCCGTAGCCTGCTCCGAACAGCTTCATCGAAGCCTTCACCGATAAGCCGACCGCAGCGACATTCGCCAGATAGTTTCCCGAGAGAATGGCCGGCAGCGTATGATCGATATTTTCCGCCAAATGGAGCGCCTTCTTGCTTCCCCGCAAATTGTCCTCCGCCAGGTTTCGGATTCTGACTTTATTGAGCCCGGACAACGCCGCGGCCGCAGAGGAAAAAAATGCCGACAAAACAACCAGTGCTCCCAATGCCGAAAGCAAGGATAAGGGAACGTCTTCCAATGGATCGTCACTCTCCCGATGTTATGAATTTGGATGCAGCTTGATCTATCTAAGCTGAACTAATACTTGTATAGGCGCAAATTTCAGCAGTTCAGCATATATAGCTCTATTCTAACCGATGGACGGTTCCGTTGTGAAATCTTTCCTGCAGCGGACGCAACGGTCAAATCCGCATGTCCCGGCGCGCGTATGCCGCATAGGCGAAGCTTACCAACGCGGCCGTTGCCGCCAGCGAAAGCGCCGCGAAGCCGGCGGAGAGCCCGCTGCGAAGCACCGCATCCGCCTTGAAGTACTGGAACGGCGAGGCAAACGCAAGCACTTCCAGTCGCTGCTCCATATCGATCGCCACCGAAAGCATAAACGTCGCAATCATAACGCCCGCGGATATGGCGGCGGCTCGATTCGGTCGCCGGCTCGCCGCCGCGACCGCGGCCCCGACTCCCGCAAACAAGAGCTGAACGAGCAGCATCCCGGCCATCAAAGCGGCCATGTCCCGTACCGCTTCGCCCCCCTCGGGATAGGAGAGCGCGACAACGGCGGACGAGGCCAGCATAACCAAGTTGAACAGAACGATTTGCGCGAGGCCCGCCAGCAGCTTGTACGTGAGCACGGCGGTGCGCGATATCGGCTTGGTCAGCAAAAACTCGGCGGTGCCGTCCCGTTCCTCCTTCGCCACAATGCCCGATCCCAGCATCGCGGCGTGAACCGCCCCCATGAGGACCAAATACAGATACAACATGCCGTAGTAGCCGGTCAACGTCGATACGTCCAGCTCCCCGACGCCCATAACCGCCTGCAGCGCCTTGGGCATGCCGGCCAGCAGCTCGTTCATGGCGCCGCCCGTCTCCGACATCCCTGCATATTTGCCCATGCCTGCCGCAACCATCGCGATGATTCCGACAAGCCATCCTAACATGGATTTGCGGCAAGCCTTCATTTCTCTCCAAAATACGTTCATCCCCGTCCTCCTCCACGATTCTTTAGCCGACATAAACATCCCTTGTAACGTAGCGCCAATACGCAAACGCCGTACAAAGGAGCGCAACGGCCCCGCCCAGCGCCAAATACTCCGGCTCGTAGCCATGGCGGGCGATCGTGTAGGCCCGGTCAAAATAATACAAAGGCGTCAGCGCCCGCATGGCTCCGTCGCCGGCGCTTGAGGCGATCATGCCCAGCGCAAAAAATCCGAATACCCCTCCGAGCGACACCGGCAGCACCGATTTCATTCGCGGAAACAGCATGGCGGCGGCAAGACCCAGCGACAAAAAGATCAATTGGATAAGCAGCAGCGAGAACGAAATGAGATAAAACGCGGCCGCGTCGAACGGTTCGGTGCGAACGGCTTGGGCCATCCCTCCGGCGGCGGCCATGTAAACGGCGTTCGTCGAGACGAGAACGGTCAGCGCAGCCAATATTTTGGATAGGGCAACGCTCCCTCTGGAAACCGGCTTAACCAGCAAAAAATCGGCCGTTTTCTCCCTCGTTTCTTTGGACAGGATGGACGCTCCGAGATGCATCGCCTGAATGGCGCCGCATAAGGACACATACAAAAAAATATAAGAATAAAAGCCGACCAGGGAAGCGATCGAATCCAGCTCGACGCCGAACGCCTTCAGCATTTCCTCCGGCATGGTCGACAGCATTACCCGCAGCGCCTCCGCTTCCTTGGCAAACGACGGGTACATTGCCAGCATGGCGGCGGCAATCGCCGACAACGCCAGCGTCCAGCCGGAAGCGGCTTTCCTGCACCATTTCAGCTCATGCCGATACACATTCATCAGCTTAACGCCTCCTTATCCTTACCGCCCGGCTTTAAGCGCCCCCGGAACGGCCGTTGACGTAATAGTGCATAAAGATTTCTTCCAAATCGGGCTCTTCCACCCACAAATTGACGAGGTCCGTCTCCGCCAGCCTCCGCACGATTTCGTTGACATTGCCTTTAAACAGGAAGCTGGCGATGCGGCCGTCCTCCTTCCACTCTGTCAAGCCATCCGTCTCGAAGCGCTCCCTCTCCGCCCGTCCGGCAACCTCGATTTTCACCCTTTTGTACGTGTTTTCTTTCAGCACGCTAATTTTTTCAAGCGCAACCAAGCGTCCCTCCTTGATGATCGCCACCCGCCCGCACAACCGCTGCACCTCGCTGAGAATATGCGAAGAGAACAGAATCGTCGCGCCGTTCCGGTTTTCTTGTTCCAACAGTTCAAAAAATCGCTGCTGCATCAGCGGGTCGAGACCGCTCGTCGGCTCGTCCAGTATGATCAGCTTGGGCTCATGGAGCAGACACTGCACGATGCCGACCTTCTTTTTGTTGCCGAGCGACAAGTCTTCGATCTTCCGCTCCAAATCCAGCTCCATCGCCTCCGCCAGCTCCAGCATGCGGCGGCCGCAATCTTTGTTGTAAAAGCTGGCCGAATAGCGCAGCAGCTCCTTGACCTTCATTTGGCCGTAATAAAAAACTTCAGCAGGCAAATAGCCGATCTCTCGTTTGATTTCGGGGCCGTGCTTCATACAATCCTTGCCGAATATCGATGCGCTTCCTGCCGTCGGCTTGATCAACCCCAGCATCGCACGGATCGTCGTCGATTTGCCGGCGCCGTTCGGGCCGATAAATCCGAATATTTCGCCCCGCTCAACCGTGAAGCTCAAATTGTCGATCCCTCTCGCCTTGCCGTACGTCTTCGTCAGCCCCTTCAATTCGATCGCATGCCCGCTCATTCCGTCTCCTCCTTGTACATCGTCAACCGAAGCATCTCCATATACCGGTCGAATTCCTCCATCAGCAGCGGGATGTCCAGCTCGGCTCCCACCGCCGCCGCCCGTTTCCGCATTTGTTCTCCCAATCCTTCCAGCGTCCACAAAATAACGTTCATCGCCCGGTCGGCGTCAACCCCTTCCCTGAACTTGGATTTGTCGACATTGCCGAACATCGTGCCGTATTCGCTCATCATAAGCCTCTTGCTGCGTTCGTCCATCTCCGCTTTCACTTCGGGGGACGTTTCCAGATAGACGCTTTCCAGAAACCGAAACAAATCGGGATAATCGCCCATAATGGCCAGCTTTATCCCGGCAAGCTGCCGCAGCTTCACGAATACGTCCCTTTCCGACGTATTGACCGAGCTTCGGATTTCGTCCATGATTCGATCGACGCTGTAGTCGAACAAATAAAAATAAAGCGCTTTTTTGCTTGTAAAATAATGAAAAAGCAATCCTTTGGAGATGTCCGCCTCCTTGGCGATGCTGTTGGTCGATGCGGCCTCGTAGCCTTTGCCCGCAAATTCCTTTAATGACGCGTTCAGGATGCGGCCGCGTTTTCCTTCGTCGATGGCAAGAAATTTTTCGTACATCGTGAGCCCTTTCTTTTTTTGATCTCCTTGTTGACCAGGGTGGTCAATTCAATTATGCCTCAATTTGACCAGTCTGGTCAATTCCATTATGGCTCATTTTGACCAGTCTGGTCAATGGTATGGCATAAAGAAAACCGCGCATTCTCGCAGAGCTCGTCTCTGCGCCGAATACGCGGTTTTTGCCTCTGAAGAACATCGAAGCGGCGGTCAGCGCCGGATTTCGGCAGCCTCGCCCAAGCCGGCGAAATGCCGCTTCAAACGGCTCGCCAGCTCGTCATCGGACAACGGGTTGCGGTGGGTATTTTCCAAATAAATATATTTCTCCGTTTCCGGCATCAAAAATTGCTTGTACCACAAAAAGAAGTCCGGACTGTCGCCGTGCATGCGAATGAACCTTCTCAACGTATCCACGTTATGGACCGTGCTTTCGATATTCGTCAGCCAATCCGCCCGGTAGAAGCGTTCCCACTTGCCATGCTCCGCGTCCCGCAAGACGTCAAGCCCCCGCCGGTAACTCCAGAGCGATTCGGAAGCGAGGACGAAAGCTTGCGGATACCGCTTCTCGCGATAGGCTTCGTAAGCGCGGCACAGCCAATAAAGGCCTTCGCAGCCGGACAAATGGAGCTCGCCGTGAAACCGGAGGTGATCCGCCGCCCGGCGCGCGTCGTCCGGGCCGAGCTTTGCGATCGTATCGTCGCATCGCTGGACCCACGCCCCCCACGTCTCGATTCCTCGCGCCAGCCGATCCTCGATGCGCTTGACCTGTTCCGGGAACGGCGCGTCTCCCGCGGCCCAGAACAAGCGGGAATCCGGCCTTTCGCCTTGCCCCGTCAGCCAATGCCCGATCATCATTCGCGCCGGATGATGATAATATTCGTCGCCGGCCCAATCGTCGGCATGCGGCCCGTACGGCACCGCCGCTTCGGCGTAACTGCAGTACAGCTCCTCCAGCTCTGCATGGGAGTCGGAATAATACGCGCGAACGAATCGCTTCAAATGCTCGTTCACGTCGATGCCGCCCGCATTCCACAGTTCCCGGATCACGTCCAGCGTATAGACGTGCGGACGGATGTTGCCGCAATTCAGCAGTAAATATTCGTCCGCGCCGGCCGCAAACGCCGCCTCGAGTTCCTCCTTCAGGAAAGAAGCCGGTCCAGGGAACATCGTCAGATGGTTGGAAGCCTGCAAATCGTGGAACGTGACATGGTAATAAATGCCGTGCCTCCCGCCGTCGCCGGCTGACGGCAGCGAAGGAACCCGCAAATTTTGATTGCCGTGCCGCCGGGAAACCATTTTGCCGTATCCGTTGTCGGCCCATACCTTGATGACATCGCCCGGCAGGTCGATGTATCCCCCCTTGTACAGCTCGGCGATTTCGCCGTACAACGCCACGCTGCACACCGGTTCGCGTACGGCTCGACGGATCATATCGTATTGCTTCCGAATGACGCGGCCGATCAACGCGCCCCGCTTCTCCGGCGTATCGAAAGCGGGATCCTGCTCCCAGAAAGGCTGGTCCCCCTGACCCCGAAAGGACAGCACCCAGACGGCGGCGCTGTTCTTCTGCCGTTCGATCGCTCCCTCCCACAGCGCTTCAAACAACTCCGGATGCTCCCGATAGCTTGCCTGCCTGCCGGGATAAGCGCGCAAAAACATCTCCGCGCCCAACGGCTCGGCGTGATGATGCGTGATCAGCAGCCCCATTTCGGACGCGAGCTCGTAATGGATGCCGTGCCGCGGCAAATCGGTGCCGGGAATGACCATATTGCCGCCGCAGCGCAGCAGCGCTTCGAATACCGGCTCCCACACTTCGCGCGAAGGAGGATACGGTTCTTTCCAGCCGATCAGGCATACTTCGTCGTTAACGAACCATCCCCGGTAACGCACCTTCGGCGCAGGGGCATCGTAATCGAAGCGCGGAATGCCGACCGCCTCCCTTCGGATCGGCGGACGATCCGCCCAAAACCAAAACGGCTCGACGCCCAGAAACATTTTGCTGAACTCCAGAATGCCGTATACGAGACCGAGGTCGTCATGACCGACAATGCTGACGCCATCATTCGCTCCTTGCGTTTGAAAGCGAAAGCCGAAAGCTTCGGGACGCCGGCTTAGACGATCCCGCTCTTCGGCATAACGAATTTGCACCTCCGCACCCTCGCCCGGTCCTTCTATCAGGTCCGGCCTCACGCCCAACACCGCTTCAAAGTCTCGAAGCAGCATTCGAAGCGCATGCCGCACCGGCGAAGCCGGCGCTGCGGGAGCTTGAATGCGAACCCGCCCCTTCAATTGCACCGTTTCACATAATGGTTGACTCATGACTCGCCTCCTCCCCACTTTAAACTACGATTCGGCGTCCACGCGCCGCTTTCCTTCTCGCCCGTGTTTTCGCCGCACGCCGGCTCCTTACGCCCATGTTTTCGCCGTGCACCGGCTCTTCACGCCCGGATTTTCGCCGCACGCCGGTTCTTCACACCCGTGTTTCATACGCGCCGCCAGTTCCTTACGCCCAAGTCTCCTTCCACATCGCCAGATCCCTTTTCGTGTGCAATATTCCGTCAAACAACAACCGATTCCCACTGCCTCCGGACTTCCTCACACACCGTCGAATCTCTTCAAGCCCAAGCTTCCTCGCCCGCGCCAATCTCACCCTTACACTCCCCGGTCAACCGACAAATTGTACTCTGGAGCGATCGATTCCGGAGCACGGGTATTTTAACGGTCATAGATGCAGCTTAGAAAGCAATAAACAATAAACCCTCTGCTCTAACGGTCATGCGAGAAGCTTAAAGCCAAAAAAAGCGGCTTAGCATGCTCAAAATACTGTCTAAGGTGCTCGCATGACCGTTAAAACAAATCATTTGCAGTTGTAGCTCTCTAAGCATCACTGGTGTCCGTTATAGAAGAAGCCGAAGCAAGTTCCCTTGATTCCTCGCACCACCTTAAATCCCGGCGCATACTCGTTTTGGAGCACACTTCATTCTTCATTCAGTTCCGCCTCAATTGCGAACCGCCTATTTAAGTCCTCACGAATTCAATCGAGATTTCAAATCGCTTCACTGCCGGCCCCTCGCCCCCTCGAAGCCGGCAAAAAGCGAAGCGGGACCAGAGTCTCCCCCCAATCCCGCTTCGCCCTCTCTCACCCGCGCCTGCGCTATCCAATGACCAGCCTGCCGGCTTGCACATCGAACAACCCGCGCCTGCGCTATCCTATGGCCAGCTTGCCGGCTTGCACATCGAACAACCCGCGCCTGCGCTATCGAATGGCCAGCTTGCTGGCTTGCACGACGGACAGCCACCGCTCCGCAATCAAATGATGCCCGGCGGCGGTCGGATGAACGCCGTCCCACAGCCAGTAAGCGGCAGCCGCCCGTTCGCACGCCTGGTCGAACGCATCCTGAAGCGGTACATGCACCGCGCCGAACTCTTCGGCCAGCTGCTTCACGATCCGCTGGTATTCCGCTATGCGCTCCCGCCACAGCGCCCGCTTCTCCTTCACCGGGCCGACCTCGAGCACAAACGGCTCGCACAATACCAGCCCGGCGGCGGGAAGCATTTCCTTCGTCTCCGCGAGCAGATGCCTGTAAGCCCGCTCGAACCGGTCCGTCGCCCCTTCGGGCGTCCCGTCCACGATCCGCCACGCATCGTTGACGCCGATCAGGATGCTCAGCACATCCGGCCGAATGTTCAACGCGTCCTCGTTCCACCGCGCGTACAAGTCGGATACGCGGTTGCCGCTGATCCCTTTGTTGACGAACGCGGGGCGCCTTTCCGCCAGCTCGCACCCGAGCCGGGCGGCAATAATGTACGGGTAGCCATGTCCCAAAATATGATTCAAATCGTCGTTGCGCCCGCGATTTCCGTCGGTAATGGAATCGCCTTGAAACAATACTTTCATCGATCGTTGTTCCATGCTGACCTCCCGTCATTGTGACAAGCGGCGGATTTCATATCGCCTTGAACCCATCATACGACCAGGCTGTCCGAATGTAAATAATAGGTTATCAGCAGAAGCCGGAGAGCCGGAGCGATTCGCCCCCGGCTCTTCTCGCAATGCTTCGATTACAAATCCCGCCTCAGCGCGCGCAGCACATCCACCCGGGTGGCCCGCTTCGCCGGACGATAGCCCGACAGTACCGCCACCCCAAGAGCGATGACGCAGGACAGCACGGCCAAGTAAGGCGGAATGACCGAGAAGCGGAATTCCGCCGGAAGCTTCTCTTCCATCAGCGCGGTAATCAGCAGCGGCAAGCCGGCGTTGACGGCGGCGGAAATGGCGTAGGACACCGCCGTGCCGATCAAGGCGCCGAGCAGGCCGATCATCCCGCTCTCCAGCAGGAAGATCCGGCGAATAACGGAAGGTCTCGCCCCGATCGCTTTCATAATGCCAATATCCCCGGCCCGTTCTGTCACCGCCATCGTCATTGTATTGAAAATGCCGATGGAAGCGATGAGCACGGCAATCGTGCCAACGAATACCAGGCCGATCTTCATAATCAGAAACATGACGTTCACTTGCTTCAGTTCGTCCGCGATGGAATAGTTGTAGTACCCGTCCTCGCGCAGCTTCTCCGAAATGCCTTTGACTTCCTGAGCGGTCTTGGCAATGACGTTGACTCGATTGTAGCTTCGCTCCTCTTCCGGCTTCGGCATTTCGCTCATCGCTTGCTCGATCTGCTCCGCCGTCGGCTCCTTATCGAAATAAGGAAGCTCTCCGAATCGCGTGCCCGTAATCGCTTCGATCCGTTTCAGAACCCCTTCGCCGACATAAATGTTTTTGTCCCGTTCCCATTCCTTCGCCGGGATTGCCGCTACGCCGACTACGGTCGCTTCGACCGCCTTCGTCCGTTTCTCGCCGTTTTCATAATAAGCCACTTCAAACGCCATCTTCTCTCCCAGCCACTCCGACGCGTCGGGCAGCTCCTCCGGCCCCGGCGACACGATCTCTCCGTTCGCTCCCTCCACCGGAGGAAGCTCACGAATGTGATAACCAATGACGATCTCATCGTCCGCCTGCGGCGTCGAGCCCGCAGCCAGATCGAAGCCCGCCTCCTTCTCCGCCTCAAAATCCAACTGCAGGACGGAGTTGCTTCCCACCGGCTCGCCCTGAATCGACGGATTCATCCACTGCCCGATATAATTGCGGTAAGTGACGGCCTTCACGCCCGGCAACGATCGCATTTGCCGAAGATCCTCACCGGTCAGCTCCGACGTCTCGTGAACGTTCGTGTCTTTGCCATGCACTTCAATGGCGGTCACGAGCCGGTCCCCGACCATCTCGTCCACGATGCTGCGCTGCAGGCCGAAGCCGACGGAGGCCAGCACGATCAGAAACGCGCAGCCCATGGCCGTGGCCAGCACGGTCATAAACAGCCTGGTTTTGTTTTTCTTCATATTTTGCCGGACGAACCGGAATTGATCTCCCGTCCTCATATCGGCATCTCCTCCCTCCGCGGCGCCGCATTCGAGACGATGCGCCCGTCCTGAAGCCGAATCGTCCGATGGGCGATGGACGCCACCTGGTCGTCGTGTGTGATAATCACGAACGTTATGCCAAACTCATGGTTCAATTGCTTGATCATCGTCAGCAGCTGCTTCTCGTTCTCGCTGTCCAGACTGCCGGAAGGTTCGTCCGCAAGTACGATCGGCGGCTCCAGCACAAGAGCCCGGGCAACGGAGACGCGCTGCTGCTGGCCGCCGGACAATTCGCCCGGATAGTGCCCGGCATACGGCGCCAGTCCGACCTGCTCCATCAGAGCAAGCGCCTTGCGCTTTCTTTTTTTCTCCGGAATGCCCTGAAGCACCATCGGAAGCTCCACGTTCTCGTAGGCGGTCATGCTCGGGATCAGCTGAAAACTTTGAAAAATAAAGCCGTAATTGGCAAGGCGGAACGCCGCCCATTGGCTTTCGTCCAGCTTCGTCAGCTCGCGCCCCCGCACATGAATGCTGCCGGCCGTGGGCCGAATATATCCCGACATAATGTTCAGCAGCGTCGACTTGCCTGAGCCGCTCCTGCCTACAATCGAGACAATCTCGCTTTCCGCAATGCGCAAATCTATGTCGTGGAGGACGGGAACGACCCGCTCGCGCCCTTTCTTCCCGATTTCAAACCGATGGCTGATCCCTTTCAGCTCGATCATGCACCTGCACCCGCTTTCCATGCTTTTAGAATATACGGAACCGTTCTGCCCCATGGCGGTAACGGCCGCAATTCACAGTCTACCGGCCAAGGTGTAAAATAAATTAAAGAAAAGCTTAAGATTCGCTGTGCAAAACAATAAGTTTGCCCGCGGGATGCCGCATCCCGCATACTTTCCGCTCAGGAGGCGACCCCGCCATGCGATTGGACCGGCTGCTGTCCATTGTTATCTTGCTGCTTAACCGGGACATGATCCGGGCCAAGGAACTGGCCGAACGGTTCGAGGTGTCCGTTCGCACCGTTTATCGGGATATCGAGGCGATCAACCAGGCCGGCATTCCGATTGCGACCAGCCAAGGCATGAACGGAGGAATCCGTCTGGCCGAAGGCTACAAGCTGGACCGCAGTCTGCTGACGAACGACGAGCTCGCCGCCGTCGTGTCGGCTCTGCGCAGCGTCTCGACCGCCTACGATCAGCCGAAGCACGAGCTGCTGGCCGAAAAATTCGGCAGCATCGTCCCCGCGTTCCAAGCGGCCGAATTTCATCACAAGGCCGGCCAGGTGCTTGTCGATCTTTCGCCTTGGAACAGGAGGAGATCGCTGGAAAGCAAGCTTGAACGGATCAAATCGGCCATGCAAGACGGCGTTGCGATCAGCTTTGTGTACGCCAGCGCCAAGGGCGAGCTGTCCGAACGGATCGCCGAGCCGCATCGGCTCATTATGAAAGGACGGCAATGGTATCTGCAGGCTTATTGCCGGACCAGGGAGCAATTTCGGCTGTTCAAGCTGCTGCGCATGAAGGATCTGGCGCTGCTGGACGAAACGTTTGAGCGGCGGGAAATGCCGTCCGAGGCCAGGATCGGACAAGAATGGTTCGAGCAGGAACGCTTGACCCGGGTAAAGCTTCGATTTGGCGGGGAGGTCCGGCATATGGCGGAGGAGTGGTTCGGCATCGAGGAGCTGCTGCCGCAGAAGGACGGAACGTGGATCGCCGAGGCGAACTTTCCCGAGGATGAATGGCTGTACGGCTTTCTGCTCAGCTTCGGCCCCTCCCTTGAGGTGTTGTCGCCGGAGCACCTGCGCATCGTCATCGCGGACCGCGCCGCCCGCATCGCCGACATCTACCGCCGCAGCCAGCCTTGACCAAAGCCGGCCTGCGGACAGAGCTTGCGCTACTGTTTCTGTCCCAACATTAATCCAAACGATGATAGGAACCTGACAATCCGTTGTCAGGTTCCTTCGTTTATACTGCTGTTATCACCCAGGAAGGAAGTTGATAGGATGAACCATCCCCATCGTCAAGCATCTAACGAGAGACAATGGCTGATGCCGATTCGGTTCGAGCGGCTGCCGTCGTTTACCGTTGCCGGTCTGCAGACGGTAACGAGCAATGCGGAGGAAATGTCCGGGCAAGGCCGGATCGGTCGGTTATGGGAACAGTTCGGCGAGCTCGGACTATTTCGAAATCCCCCCGACGGAGCGGCAGACGACGGCAAAACTTACGGCTGTTACTTCGGTTATGAAAGCGGCGACGCCGGCTCCTATACCGTAATGGCAGGCCTGCAATGGCGAAGCGGCGCCGTGCTTCCGCCCGGATTCGATTCCGTTGCGATTCCGTCCGCCGATTATGCCGTCTTTGAAACGGAATGCGGTCCGCTGCGGCAAGTCGTGGGACAGGCGTGGGAGGACATCTGGCACTGGTCCCGGCAGCCGGGCAACAGCCGGGCGTTTACCGGCGATTTCGAAGTGTACGACGAACGTTGCGCCGACCCCGAGCGGGCCGTCGTTCAAATCTATATCGCCGTGAAATAGGCGCCTCGCTTAACGCACAAAGGCTGCCCCGGCCAAAGCTTCTTGAAAAGCCTGGGTCTGGACAGCCTTTATGAACGGAGAGTGCGCATTTCAGCGCCTGAAATCCGCTATTCCGGAGACGCGACCGGCACGCTTCTGACGTTCGAGCCCCCTTGCCCCGCGGCGCCCATCAGTTCCTTGTCGACCGATGAAAGCGTATATTCGTCGGCAAACGCGTTTTTCGGCTCCTCCAGCATAATCGCGCAGCAGAGGAAGCTGACGACCGCCCCGCCGGCCAGGACGAAGAAAAATTGCTGAGGCGTAACAAAAGTGAGAATCGTCAGGTAAGTCAGAGCGCCTACGTTGCCGTACGCCCCCGCCATACCGGCCACTTGCCCCGTAATCCGCTTTTTGATCATCGGAATGATCGCGAAGGTCGAACCTTCGGCGCCTTGCACGAACATCGAGGTCAGAATGGTAATCGCCACGGCCACGCCGATCGGGAAACCTTCCGTCATGAAGCCCATGCTCAGGAAACCGAGCGTAATGCCGCCCATGTAGATGAGCATGACCCTTTTCCGGCTTTTGAGCCTGTCGGACAAATATCCTCCGAGCGGACGGGCGAACAGGTTCACGAAAGCGAAGGAAGAGGCGATAATGCCCGCCGCCGTCGGCGAAAGCGCAAACGTGTTCTGGAAAAACATCGGCAGCATCGAGACGACCGCCAGCTCGGCGCCGAAGTTGGCGAAATAAGTCGTGTTCAGAGCGGCTACGCTTTTGAATTTATAACGGTCGTCTTCCGGCACGCCGCGCTTCAGAATCGGAACGTTCACTTGCAAAATGCGAATCAGTTGATAGATCAGCACCAGTCCGAGCACCGCGTAGATGACGGTCGAAACCGCGGAAGGCAGCAGGTCGAATCCGTCGATGCGCCAAGTGAGCAGCGCCAGCACGCCGACCAGCGGAACGGTCCACAGCATGAGCTGAACCAGGTCACCCCAGCTGCTCACTTCCATCGCCGCCGATTTTTTCGGCTTAAAATACGTTTTATTTTCCGGAGTGTCCTTGACCAGCGCGTAATAAATGAAGCCGTATATGAGACAAATCAGGCCGGTCAGCGCCAGCGCGTAACGCCACCCATTGTCTCCGCCGATGACCGACAAAGCGACCCAAGGAAGCGTCATCGCGGCGAAAGCGGATCCGAAGTTGCCCCATCCCGCATAAAACCCTTCCGCAAAACCGACCGACTTGGGAGGGAACCACTCCGACACCATCCGGATGCCGATGACGAAGCCCGCGCCGATGGCACTGAGCACAAGCCTCGATATGGCAAGCTGGGCCCAGCTGTTCCCGAACGCGAAGACGAAAGCCGGGATCGACATCGTGACAAGCAAAATGCTGAATACTTTGCGCGGACCGAACCGGTCCAGCAGGCTCCCGATGACGATGCGCGCCGGCACGGTCAGCGCCACGTTCAGCAAGCCGAGAACGGCGATATGCTTCGAGGTCAGCCAGCCCATCTCCTCCATCATGGTCGTGGCCATCGGCGCCATGTTGAACCAGGTGACGAACGTAATAAAAAAGGCGATCATCGTCAAATGCAACACTTTGATGCTTTCGTTTTTTACTCTGAACAAATCTGCTACTTTCATTCCCCAATCCCTCCAATATGCGTTTTTTCTCTGGTGCCGCCAATTAGAACAAAAAACCCTGCACGGACGGGAAACAAGTGACGCCGCATCCGGCATCTTTCGTTCCTCATCTCATGCAGGGCTTCATTGCCCGCACCCTGATCGACAGCATTGTCAACAGGGGGTTTCACTTTTGCGTAATATTACCTAACATAAATATTCGAGTTTGACTTGGTGTTATGGACCTCTGCGTTAGGATTATGTCTTTATTGTATTCATTTTCACGCCGAAATCAATACTTTTTTCTGGATTGGGGTGAAAAATGTTCGTAAATGTCGCTTATGTGTTAATAAACATTACATAAGTTGAGCGAAAAAAGGGGCATCGCCCCCACCTATAGTCGAACGCGCGACACGTCGCTGCTCGCCGACTAACCGGCAGCCGAATCCCCCGCCTTCATTTGCTTGCTTCTCAATTGACCGCAGGCGGCATCGATGTCCGTTCCGTGCTCCAGCCGGACGCTGCAGCTGATGCCTTGCTTTTTCAATACGTCGTAGAACGTCCGGATCGCATCCTGCTCGCTTCTCTGGTATTGGCTGTGCTCATCGACCGGATTGTACGGGATGAGGTTAACGATAGCCAGACTGCTTCTATCCCGCAGCAGCTCCGCCAGCTCCAGCGCGTGCTCGGGCCGGTCGTTAACGTCCCGCAGCAAAATATATTCGATCGTCACCCGGCGGCGCGTCTTGTCCAAATAATAATCGATCGCGTCCATCAGCTTGGCGATCGGGATGGCGCGGTTGATCTTCATAATGCGCGTCCGAAGCTCGTCGTTCGGCGCATGCAGCGACACCGCCAGATTGACGCCGAGGTCGCTGTCCGCAAACGTCTTGATCTTGCCGGCCAGGCCGCTGGTCGATACCGTCATATGGCGCGGTCCGATTGCCAGCCCCTTGTGATCCTTCACAATGCGGATAAAATCGGACATGTTGTCGTAGTTGTCGAACGGCTCGCCGATGCCCATCACGACGATATGGCTGACTCTTTCGTCCCGGCCCTCTCCGTCGAGATAACGCTGCACGTTCACGATCTGCTCGACGATTTCACCGGCGGACAGATCGCGGCTTTTGGCCAAAAGCCCGCTGGCGCAAAAGCTGCAGCCAATATTGCAGCCGACCTGGGTCGTTACGCACACCGAAAGACCGAACTTGTGGCGCATCAGCACCGTCTCGATCAAGTTGCCGTCCCGCAGCCGGAATAAAAACTTTACTGTACCGTCGACCGACTGCTGCTTCGTATGCTCTTCCATCGTCCCGATAACAAAACGCTCTCCCAGCAGCTCGCGGCACGACTCGTGCAAGCCGTCCATCGCCTCGAACGACGATGCGCGGTTTCGGTAAAGCTGCTCCCATACCTGGGAGGCGCGGGACTTCTTCTGACCGTTATCCTCCAGCCAGGATGCCAAGATATCCTGCGTTAATCCGTATATGGACGGTTTGTTTGTACTCATGGGGTTACGAACCTTCTTTCAAGCCTGTATGCTTGCTATTGTCCCAAAAATAACGGCCAAACACAAGGGCACCCGCCGCCGGCCGGAGCGATTATTGCGCCGCGATGCCAAGAAGCTGCCGGATCGCAGTCCGACTATTGGCCGCTTCCTCCGGAGGCGCTCTCCAGCTCAAGCCGCTGCGCTTTCGTCAAGCCTTTGACTACCAGCTCGTAGGAATGGCCGATCATCCATTGCAGCTCCGAGTCCGGGACGGTCCCGTCGGCGGTAACCGTATTCCAATGTTTTTTGTTCAAATGATAGCCCGGCTTGACCGCCTCGTGCTCCATTCGAAGCAGCTCGGCCATATGGGGGTCGCACTTCAGCGAAATGTTGGCTATCCCGCCGTTCTCGCCGATCAGAGCGAACATCTTGCCGCCGACCTTCACGACGAGCGGTTCCGGGCCGAACGGATAATCCTCCCGCGCCCCGGCGCAGGTCAGGCAATGCCGCGCAAGCTCCGCTTTGCTTCGCATAAATTCACGCTCCTTGAGAGAAAATCATTACCCTAGTCCGGTAAATAAAAACAGACCGCCCGCACCGCCATATCGCAATAGGCGCGGACAGTCCGACGTTGCAGTCGCAATTAGTCGCGGCTCGCCAGCTTCGCCAGCAAACGCAAGATTTCGATATACAGCCATACGAGCGTCACCATCAGCCCGAAGGCGCCGTACCACTCCATATATTTGGGAGCGCCTTGCTCCGAGCCTTGCTCGATGAAGTCGAAGTCCAGCACCAGATTCAGCGCGGCGATCGCCACAATGGCCAGGGAGATCAGAATGCCGATCCAGCTGTTGGAGTGGAGATAAGGTACCTCCAGACCGAAGAAGCCCAGCACGAAACTGGCGAGATAGACGAGCGCAATGCCTGCCGTCGCCGCGAAGACGCCGAGCCTGAAGTTGCGGGTAGCCTTGATCAGCTTCGTCTTATAGGCGATCAACAGCGCCAAAAATACGCAAGTCGTCAGCAGTGCCGCTTGCAGCGTAATGCCGTCGTACAACGATTCGTAGCGGGCGGACAAAGCGCCCAGGAACAAGCCTTCGCAAGCCGCATAGACCGGCACGAGAAACGGAGCCGTCTTCGGCACGAAGCTGACAATAAGCGCCAGCACGAAGCCTGCGATCGCTCCCCCGATAGCGTAACCCATAATGCCGGAAGGGTTCGAATCGTACGAGGACCACGCCCAGAAAGCGCCGCCAAGCAAAATCGCCAGCGTAATAAACGCTTTGTTGACCGTTCCTTCCAGCGTCATGACGTTCTGGGAGGAATGGCCCGTTCTTTCAAACGTATTGTCTCTTAATGTTGGATTGCCGCTGCGTCCTATCAAGCAATGATCACCTCTACTGTTAAATTATACCCATTCTATCATATTGTCTTTCACTTATCATTATAACCTGTAGAAAAGAATAGGCGGAAGAGCCTTCGTACGGTTAGCAAAAAACTGTTGACAACATAGGCTTCGGCATTTAAAATTTGCAAGTGATGATCCTGAGAATCATTTTCAATTGAATGAACGCTTATAAGAGCGATACATTAAAGGAGAGAACTGCGAAGATGAAAAAACTGCTTATTCCTGTCCTGCTGATCATGGCGCTCGCCCTGGCGGCTTGCGGCACTAACGCCGGCAACGGCAATCCTTCGGGCGGCCAGGCGAATGAAGGCTCCGGCGGTGCGGCAAACGGCAGCGCCGGCGGCGGTGCGGCTTCCGGCGTTATCGTCGTCTACGAATCCGAGAACGGCCCGGTCGAGGTGCCGGCCGACCCTCAGCGCGTCATCGTGCTCAGCTCGTTTGCGGGCAACGTCATGCAGTTGGGCGTCAATCTGGTCGGCGTCGATTCCTGGTCCAAAATGAACCCGCGTTTCGACGACAAGCTGAAGGACGTCGCCGAAGTGTCGGACGAAAGCCTCGAAACGATTATCGAGCTGGAGCCGGATCTCATTATCGGCCTGTCCAGCATCAAGAACGTCGACAAGCTGAAGGATATTGCGCCGACCGTTACGTTTACTTACGGCAAAGTGGATTACTTGACGCAGCATATCGAGATCGGCAAGCTTCTGAACAAGGAACAGGAAGCCAGAGCTTGGGTAGACGACTTCAAGCAACGAGCGCAGCAAGCGGGCGAAGACATTAAAGCGAAGCTGGGCGAGGACATGACGATCTCGGTAATCGAGAGCTGGGATAAGCAGCTGTACGTCTACGGCGACAACTGGGGCCGCGGCACGGAAATCTTGTATCAGGAAATGAAGCTGGGCATGCCGCAAGCCGTCAAGGACTCGGCGCTGAAAGCCGGCTGGCATGCCTTGTCTCTGGAAATGCTGCCGGACTTTGCGGGCGACTATATGGTCATCAGCAAGCTGAACGGCGGCGACAACTCCTTCCAGGAGACCGACACATACAAAAATATTCCGGCCGTCCAAAACGGCCGGGTCATCGAAGTAAACGGCAACGAATTTTATTTCAACGATCCGCTGACGCTGGAGCTTCAGCTGGAAACGTTCAAACAAGCTTTGCTGGGCGAATAAAAAAGGAATGAGGATAGCCAATGATCAAAACGTTGCGCCGCCTCCCGTTCGGCCTTAAGCTTGCCGGCAGCTTGATTGTGTGCGCCGTTCTGTTCGTCGTGTCCCTGGTGCTGGGAGCGAGAGGAACGACGCTGCTCGATGTGTGGCTGGCTGTCGCCTCCGATGCCGTCAACAATGAAATTCTCGCCATCCGCGAGCTGCGCTTGCCGCGCGAGACCGGCGCCGCCGTCGTCGGCGCGGCGCTTGGCGTTGCCGGCGCCGTCATGCAGGGCGTGACCCGCAATCCGCTGGCCGATCCCGGCTTGATCGGACTGAGCGCGGGAGCGAACGCCGGCCTCGCCGTCGCGATCGCCTTCATACCTGGCTTGAACTATATCGGCATTATGGCGGCCTGCTTTATGGGAGCGGCCGCCGGCGCCAGCCTGGTCATCATTTTGAGCTCGGCCCGCAAGGGAAGCCTGTCCCCGCTTCGCATCGTGCTTGCCGGAGCGGCCGTTTCCGCTTTCTTGACCGCCGTGACGGAAGGCATCGGCATTCTGTTCAATATATCGAAGTCCGTAAATATGTGGACCGCCGGCGGTTTAATGGGGACGACATGGAAGCAGCTGCTGTACATAACCCCCGTCATTGCGGCCGGCATTCTGGTCGCCGTCCTGTTGTCCAGGCAGCTGACCATTCTGAGCTTGAGCGAGGAAGTCGCCGTCGGGTTGGGGCAAAAGCTTGTCCGGATCAAAGCCGTTCTGTTCGTCGTCGTCATCTTTCTGACGGGCGCCGCCGTCGCGCTGGTGGGCAACATGGCGTTCATAGGGCTGATGATTCCGCATATGGTGCGCAGCTTCGCAGGCACGGATTACCGGTTCATCCTGCCGCTGTCGGCCGTATCCGGAGCAGCCTTCATGCTGCTGGCCGATACGCTCGGCCGCACGATCAACGCGCCGTACGAGACGCCGGTAGCCGCCATCGTCGCCATCATCGGCTTGCCGTTCTTCCTGCTGGTCGTTCATAAAGGAGGCAAGACGATCTCATGATCCAACGTTCCTTGATTCGCAAACAGCTGACGATCGTGTTCACCGTGCTCATTTTGACGATAATCACGATCATGATCGGCCTCGGCCTCGGGAAGGCGTCCCTATCGTTCGACAGACTCCTGCCCGTCCTGTTGGGAGACGGCTCGGCCAAGGAAAATATGGTGCTGTTCTCCATCCGGATGCCTCGCATCGCCATCGTGCTGCTGGCCGGCATGGCGCTTGCGCTCTCGGGCTCCATCTTGCAGGGCATTACGCGCAACGATCTCGCCGACCCCGGCATCATCGGCATCAATTCCGGCGCAGGCGTCGCCATCGCGGCCTTTTTTCTGTTTTATCCGATCGAACCGGGCTCCTTCGTCTATATGCTTCCACTCGCGGCCTTTATCGGCGCCGTAGCGACGGCGGGCTTGATCTATTTGTTTTCCTTCCGCCGCCAGGAAGGGTTGAATCCGATTCGGCTGGTGCTGATCGGCGTCGGCTTCTCGATGGCGCTGTCCGGATTGATGATCATCATCATTTCGTCGGCGGATCGCGCCAAGGTTGAATTTATCGCGAAGTGGATCGCCGGCAACGTCTGGGGCACAGACTGGGAATTCGTCTGGGCGTTGTTGCCTTGGCTCGTCGTTCTCATTCCTTATACACTTTACAAAGCGATCCGGCTGAATTTGCTCGGCCTCAGCGAACAGGTCGCCATCGGCGTCGGGCTGCCCGTGGAGCGCGAACGCGTCAAGCTGCTGCTGGCCGCCGTCGCGCTGGCCGCCGCAGCCGTCTCCGTAACGGGCGGCATCGCCTTTATCGGACTGATGGCGCCGCATATCGCCAAGGCGCTTGTCGGGCCGCGCAATCAGCTGTTCCTCCCGATCGCGATCCTGATCGGCGGCTGGCTGCTGCTGGCCGCGGACACGTTGGGACGCAATCTGGTCAATCCGGACGGTTTGCCCGCCGGCATCGTCGTTTCGCTGATTGGCGTGCCGTATTTCGCTTATTTGCTGCTGAAGAAGCCGTGACGGCGAAAGCGCAAGGACGATCGCTTCGCCGTGCCGCGCTGGCGTGGTCCCTAACGAGGACGCCCCCAGTGCCGACCGTGCCTCTTCGGCGGAATTAAGCTATTCGCAGCCGCATCCATACGCTGTTAACGGCAAAAGACCGGATGACCCCGGTCTTTTGCGTTTGTCGACACTATAATGCCTGCATATCCTTTCCAATCGCAAATAGGCCCGCAAACTTATACCATAGAACGAAGATTAATCCTGAGACGGTTCCTCCATCTCCAATTGCCGCTTCAGCGCCGCGAGCTTGTTGTCCCAGAACATATCGAAATAAGAGAGCCAGTCTTTCAGCTCCAGAAGCGCATCCGGCTGCAGCCGATAGCGGGTTTCGCGTCCGGCCTTCACGGAGGCGACGACTCCGGCTTCCCGAAGAATGCGCAGATGCTTGGACACAGCCGTGCGGCTGATCGCAAACTGGTCGCTGATCACCGTTACCGGCATCTCCTTCCCCGCCAGCAGCTGCATAATGCGGCGGCGCGTAGGATCGGCCACCGCCTGATACACGTCGTATTGTTGCGGCGCCGCTCCCATCAGCTTTCCACCGCTTCGCGCAGCTTGATGCCGACAATATTGTCCCAGCCTCCGTTCATGCGATCCCGGATGACGGCAGGATGCTGGCCCGAGGCCGGCACGACGTCGCCCATCTCGTTCCAGCCCGAATGGGTAAGCTTGAACGCGGTTTTCCCGCCTCCCAGGTCCTCCAGCTCAAACGTGACGATCCAGCCGTCTTCCCCCCAGGAGAAGGTCAGGCGGCGCGGCGGCTCAAGCTCCAGCACCTTGCACGGCGTATCGCCGTACGGCGTTTTCAACGTAAACGTATGATGGAGTTCCCGCTTGAAATCGTTCGGCATAAACCACGAAGCGATTCCTTCCGCTGTCGTCACCGTCTCCCATACTTTCTCGATCGATGCTTGAAACTCGGCTTTTTTGACAATATCTTGAATGGACAACTTCAACACTCCCCGTCATGTCGTGAATACCCTTGCTGAATGAAGCGTCAATCGTCAGGCTGTCCTTGACGACTTCGCTCTATACATGAAACCAAAAGGTTTCGCTTTTGCGATTATATGACACCTGAAGGTTTCGCGTCAAGCCGCTCACCTCCACGGTCTGGACCAACAGCGGAGCGCGGACTGGACTCGAGGCCCGGGAATCCGCACCCTGCATCGTGTAAACTATAGAATGAAAGATACGATTTGGAGGAAGCTGCGAATGGACGTTGAAACGATCCGTTATATCGAGGAAACGAGAAGGCGCCTGGCGAAGTGGGAACGGGAGCTCCTGAAGCCGCCGGGCATGTTTCAGAACATGTCCGGGGCGGTTCAAGCGAGAATTAACCGGATCATTCCCGAGAAGGTGCATGAGACGATCACTTCGACCGTCAAAGGCATCGTGCATACCGCTCTCTTCACCGCGGAATATACGCCGAGGCACGAACCGGCCAATGGAATGACGTTAAGGGACAGCGATGAAAGAGGCGAGGAGCTGCGGTCGTTTTACAAAAAGCTGGCTTCCGCCGAAGGAGCCGGGACGGGGGCCGGCGGCCTGCTGCTCGGCCTCGCCGACTTTCCGATTCTGATCGGCATCAAGATGAAATTTCTGTTCGAGCTTGCGCATGCTTACGGGTATTCCACAAAGGACATGCGCGAGCGGCTGTTTATTTTGCATGTGTTTCAGTTGGCCTTCTCGGCTCCGGACAAGAAGGCTGCGCTGCTTCGCACCGTCAAGCACTGGGAGGAAGAAATGGCACGCCTCCCTTCCGGACCGATGCTTGCCGATCAAGTGGATTGGAGAGAGCTGCAGCAACAATACCGGGATACGATCGATTTTCGCAAAATGCTTCAGCTCATCCCCGGCATCGGCGCCGTCGTCGGCGCCTGGGCCAATTACAACCTGCTGGACGAATTGGGCGAGACGGGCATGAATGCCTACCGGATCAGACGGCTGGGCGGCAGCACGTCCGATTATGGGGAGCCGCCCTATTATTGAGCGCCGGCGCGGTTGCCGCTGCAGGCTCGCGGTCCGCTACGCCATAGAGCTTATAAACTCGTCCATGTCGCGGCTTGCTTTGCGCTGATTGCATTCATGGCAAGCGCAGACGCAATTGACCGGCGTCGTATGCCCGCCTTTGGAGCGGGGCAGCACATGGTCGATTGTGTCTCCGTATTGTCCGCAAAATCGGCAGGTGTAATTGTCGCGGCTCAAGATCAGCTTGCGAAATTCCTTGTTGCTGTACAAGCGGCGAATGGTGGAGCGGCTGACGACGACGGCCGCCTTCTCGCGAACGAGAACTTGCGCCAGCTCCAGCTCGACTTCCTGATACCAGCGGCGGCCGGAGTCGGTTTTGCCGCGCATGCGGATAAGCCCCTGGCGGGTCGGCTTCAACGCCGAGGCGTCCGTCGGGTCGAGCTTGTCCCGCCTCGGCGGAAGAGAATCCGCTTGGGGGACTGCAGTACGGGCGCCGGTTCCCGGCTTCCTTCTTCGCTTACGCGGCCGCTTCGTCCTGGGCGGAGCGTCCGCAGCAGGCGCAGAGACGGGAGCCGCCTCTTCCGTCGGCGCCGGCGGCGCAGAAGGTTCCGGCGGCAATGTCTGTACAGACGGCTTAGCCACTTTGGCGGCGGCCGGCATCTCTCGGCCGGGGACAGGCGTTATGCTTCGGCAAGAGCGGCAAGTGCCTCTTCGGCTGCCTTGCTTCGCTCTCCGACCCGTTCGGCGCAAAAACTCCGTCAACGGCTTCAGCTGCCCGCATTGCGCGCATCGTTTGACGTTTTCCGGGTTGGATTTATCGGAATTATGCATATCGTATACGATCCTTAGGTTAGTAGTTTTGGAATGCCGTCCTTGGCAACGGCTCCATAGCAAGAGTATAGCATACATAAGGCGGCCAGGCATGAGGCGCTTCAGATCGGCCTGCGGCTGCACGGCTGAATAATATTTGGAAAATATGCCTAATCTAACGTTGTCTTTATAAGTTGACCAGAGAATCGCACGAATGAAGCGGAATGAGGAAGTCGATTCCTCATGCAACGAACTTGCGTGCAGAATATCACTAGTTCAACATTCAGGTCCCATATAACAAGGAGGCCGCCGCAACATGGAATTGGATTGGATATGGAAATTCGCCCTCTTGGTCGTCGCGGGCATGATCCTGCTGCGCATAGCCGGGCGCAAGTCGATCTCCCAGATGAGCGTAGCGACAACCGTCATCATGATTTCGATCGGCACGACGATCGTACAGCCGATCGCCAATCATGAAACATGGAAAGCGATCGGATCCGCCGCGATCTTTATCGCCGTATTGATTGTCGTCGAATATTTACAAGTAAAATGGAATCGCTTCGAGCAATGGATGAGCGGGAGCGCCAAGATTGTCATCCAGGACGGAATGGTTGTCCCCGACAGTCTCCGCAAGATACGGATGACCGCCGATCAACTGGAGCTTCGCCTGCGAAATGCCGGCATTTCCAGCATCGGAGATGTTCAACGGGCGACCATCGAGCCGAACGGACAGCTCGGCTACGAGCTGATGCGCCATGCCAAGCCCGTTACGATCGGCGAGCTTGAACGGATGCTCGGCTTGATGCCGCCGGGAGTGCCGGCGTCTCCTTCCGGCAATCTTTTTGAAGAAATACAAAGAAAGGGGCACGATCATTCGATCGACCCCAAACTCCAATAATCTGTTATCTCGGGGCGCCGTTGTCCCCTGGCGACGGCCGGTGCGGCGATTGTTAAGGCGAGCTCCCCTTATACTTGCCCATATTGATAATCGTCACGTCCACATCGATGCCGCCGATCGAATCTTCTTCCAAAAAAAACGGCCGCTCCCGCGACAATTCGCGAAACAACTTGGGATTATCGCGGTAGAGCGCTTCCTGCAAACGAAACGGGTCGCACCGCAGCTTTACGGCTTCACGGAAAGTCGTCTCGATTTCGTCGCGGATCACTTCAGCGGCCTTCTCCCGCATTCTATCCACCGACAGATCCTGCAGCAGCTCCGCTGCGGAGCCCTTGGTGCTCACCCGCAGCCGGAATCGCACCTCACCTCCGGCGTACACCGGACGTATCGACATCTTGGGACGATGAAAGATAATGACAGCGCCGGGCGGACCATCCAAAGGTATTTTCGTCGGAATTCTGTCCAAATTGCGCATCGACCACCGCATCCCTTTCAGCTGCATTAGCGACATCCAGTCGATCATTTTGTAATCCCGGAAAAAATAAAATCCCGACAGCGCAAACATAGGCCTGGGGGTCTTATCCTCCCGCCAATCGTTCGTGTCCAGATCGATAGAGGGCAAGACGCCCGTCTGCCCGGGTTCGTTCAGATTGGCAATGATGCGGTTGCCGGTCATGGGGACGACGAAAGAGTACGGCGAATTCATTTGCGTCTTATGGAACAGGATCGCATCGATCGGGGACATGTTGAGCATCGACTTCTGCGTCAAAATGTCCATCAGCGGCCGCTTCGTTCCGAAGACGAGGATGTTGTACCGGACTTCCCGGTAACGGTTGACGGCGCGGTACACCTCCTTAACGCCTTTGCGCATCACATTTTCGGACACGATAATCGCCTTGACATGACCCCAGAACATTCGCATCTGCGAGGTCCGGCTGACGTCGGTCAACGCTCCCGTTATCGTCTCGCCTTCGCCCTTGCCGATCCATACCGGAATTTCCTTGCCGATCTCAAGCCGTTCCGAACGGGCGATGTTGTCGAAATTGACGACCTGGGCATAGGCGATCCACTTGCCATCCCGATAATCGAAGCCGATCGAGGTGGCATACGCCATTTCTTGCACTTCCGGCGAACCGGAGCATCCGACGGTCAAGCATACAATCAGGAGGCCGCAGCCCGCGGCCCGCAGCCATCTCATGACCGATCCTCCTCCCCGGTCTTGTCCTTATCCGTATCCCTCAACACGCTCGGCCTTCTGGTCATCAGCCCCCACGGCGCTCTCAGGAAAGAATACAGCACATCTTTAATAATAAGCGGGGACAACGGCGCCAAATAGCCGACTCCGAACGAGCGCAAACTTCCCATATATGCGATCAGCAGCACGAAGCCGAGAATAACCCCGTACAAGCCGAAGAAGGACGCCATCAAAAAAAAGAACAGCCTGAAAATGCTTACCTGCGTGCTTAAGGTTTGATTGACCAGCGTCACGCCCGATACGGCGGTAATCGCTCCTACCACGACAACCGAAGGCGACACAAGGCCTGCTCGGATGGCCGCGTCGCCGATAATCAACCCTCCGATGGACGTGAGCGTTTGCCCGATGGCGCTGGGCAGGCGGACGCCCGCCTCCCGGAATATTTCCAGCAGCGTCAGCAGCAAAAACATTTCCATATGGGAAGACAGCGGAAGCCCGATCCGCGATACGGAGATGGTCGCCATCAGCCGAAACGGTATCTGGTCCTGATGGAAGGACATGAGCGCTACCCAGATCGCCGGCAGGAAAATGGACAAAAACAAGCTCAGCCCCCGAATAATTCTGGAAAACGAAACGTAAGCGTAATTAAAATGCACATCCTCGGGCGACTTCAAAATAAGCGATAACCCCGAGGGAGCGATCAGCACCATCGGAAGCCCGTCAATGATGAGAACGAACCGGCCGGCCAGCAAGCCGCTGACGGCAAAATCCGGCCGGCCCGTAAAGTCCATCGTCGGAAGCAGCTTCCATCCCGTGGAGTCGGACAGCAATTCCTCCAGTTGGTTGATGCTGATGACGCTGTCGATATCGATCCCTTTTAACCGCGTCCGGATTTCTTTCAAAACGTTCGGATTCAGAATGTCGGCAAAATAAAGCAGCGCGACGCGAGTCTTCGTTCTCCGTCCCAACGAATACGTTTCCACATGGAGCGACGGGCTTTTGAGCCGCTTTCGTATTAACGCGATATTGATCGTCAAATCCTCCACGAAGCCGTCGCGCGGCCCTTTGACCGATATTTCGGTATTCGATTCTTCGGGCTGCCGGACGGGCTTATCCGCCAAACTCAAGCTGTACAGGGCGCCGATCCCGATAAACAACATCAGAAGGTCGCCTTGAAACACCGTTTCGGAAATACGGTCGGCGGACTCTTCTCCAAGCGGCTTGACCGGCAATTTGCCCGACAGCCCTTCGCTTGGATCCAGGCGTCCGCCTTGACGCTCATAAAGTACGCTCAGCTCGGGCAGCACCGTTTTGCCGATTTCTTTCGTTCCGCACAATCCTTCCGCATAGACCAGCACGACATCCGTCTGACCTCCGTTCCCGAACTTGCAGGGCTGAACGACCACGTCCTCCGACCCGGCAAACAATTGCCGCAGCTCGTCCTCGGTCCACGGGCCTTCATTTTTCTCGAATTCCCGGGAGGAAGCCTGTCCGTTCGTCTGCCCGGCTTGCCGCCAATCGTCTTGCCGGTTCCTTGGTCGATTTAGCTGCCGTTTCAAGCCGATCCCTCCTTCGCCGGCGTTCTCTTCTCTTTGCCCCTGATCAGAGCCGCCAGCATCCATAATAACGACAAGGAGAGCAGCACCGTCAGCGATATCGGCATGTAATAGCGAGACATCCATAGGTAAAAGGAATATTCGTTGATCGAAACCATGCAAAGCAGCAAGTAGCTGGCCATCACCGCGAGGATGACGCCGTATCGGTATCGAGGCAGTCGGATCGACAGCAGTTCCACCAGCAAATAAACGGACAAACTGATGCGGATACAGGCACCCGAATGCCATTGAAAGATAGAAAGAAAATCGAGATGCTCGATAAATTGGCCAATCTGCACCAATCTCCATTGCTCATAGGGCGACGTCATTTGGTAGGCCGCCTCTGCCGGCCCGAATTCAGTAATCGCGCCGACGATCGGCCCCAGTGAAATGATGATGGAAAACAGGCCGTACAGAAGCAGCTGCCAGGCTTTCACCTTCGTTTTCAAATGATGCTGCATCACGATGAGCACCGCCAGCTCCACAAAGCCGGCCCCCGCGAACATGATGCCGGGCCATACCGGCTCCCAGCCGTGCTCCAGCATAGGCCTCAGCAGCGCATAATCCTTCATCGGCGAATTGAAGGCGCTGACGAATATGCCCAGTCCAACGACGATCGGAAGCAGGATGCCCGACACATTGGCAATGACCCGCAGTCCCCACAACGCCAGTATGGTGCAGATGCAGACGAGAAACAGGACAAGCCACAGCCGGGGCATCTCCGGCATATAGTTGGTGATGTGCCAGGTAACCGTATGCTCGACCGTCATGCCTCCGATCAAGTACAGCTGTAAGCATAGGGGAGCGATCAGCAGTCAGGCAAGCGCGGGCGACGCTTGTTTGCGCAGCCATTCCTTCCAATTGCGCTGTCCCGTCCTCTTCATCAACCAGTGCAGCATCATGATCCAAACTAAAAAAATCGCCCCCGCCGCCAGCACCGCAATCCAGGAGTCGCGGCCGGAAGCTTCCAATATCATCGGATTCACGATGACGTGGCTGGCCAGGCCATTCATCAGCGCCAACATCATAAACACTTGGACAAACGTTATTTTTGAAGCGTTGCCGTTCATATTCGTTCACATCCATCGATCGAGTCGCTCGGCGCGGCCTTAGTTTGTCCGTTGGCACGATTTGCTATGCGCCGTTGCCGTCCTTGCGCGCCTTGCGCAACAGGGTCGGAGCCTTGCGCATGCCGTCCTCGCTGCCTTCCCCAGCAGGCCGGGAGCCTTGCGCATGCCGTCCTTGCGCGCCTTGCGCAGCTAGCGGGGTGCCTTGCGCTTCGTTGTCCCCGTTCCGCGAGACTCTCCCGTTCCCGCAGCAAAAAAAACCTCCGGATCCGCAATATTTTGCGGACTCGGAGGTTTTGCGCTTTGGCCAATCATTTGATTTTCAGTTCGCCGTCATAGGAAGCGATAATGCCGTACAGATCCGGACGGCGGTCGCGGAAGATGCCCCATTCGATCCGCTGGATTTCCAGCTGATCCAGATCGAATTCGGCGGTCAGGACCGTCTCTTCCGTGCGGTCGGCTTCGGCGACCTTGTTGCCCTGCGGCCCCGCGATGAACGAAGAGCCGTAGAACGTAATGCTGGAATCTTCGTCCGACTCGACGCCGACGCGATTGGAGGCAATGACGGGGACGAGGTTGCAGGCCGCATGGCCGAGCATGCACATTTGCCAGTGATCCCTCGAGTCGATGGAGCCGTCCTGCGGCTCCGAGCCGATCGCCGTCGGGTAGAACAACAGCTCCGCTCCCATCAGCGCCATGCAGCGCGCCGCTTCCGGATACCACTGGTCCCAGCAAATGCCGACGCCAATTTTCGCATAACGCGTATTCCACACTTTGAAGCCCGTATCGCCGGGATTGAAATAAAACTTTTCTTCGTAGCCGGGACCGTCCGGAATATGGCTTTTGCGGTATTTGCCCAGCACCTCTCCGTCCGCGTCGATGACGGCCAGCGAGTTGTAGCGTGCGTTGTTCTTTTTCTCGTAAAAGCTGATCGGAAGCACAACCTGCAGTTCCTTCGCCAATTGGCGGAAATGGCTGACCGCCTTGTTCGTCTCCAGTTCGGTAGCGTAAATATAGTAATCCGACTTTTCCTTCTGGCAGAAGTACGGCGTCTCGAACAGTTCCTGCAACAAAATAATTTGGGCGCCCTGCGCCGCGGCCTTCCGGACAAGCGCATCCGCCTTGCGGATATTTTCCTCGATATCGTTCGAACAGCTCATTTGAGTGGCTGCCACTTTGACTTTTCTCATCTTATGCCTCCTTCTTTGTTTGCATCGTATCAATGGATGAACTGGGGCTTTACTATATCCGGATCGCTCTATCGTAACTTCCTAACGTTTCGATTAAGGACTCCGTGCTGCTGTGCCGCTGTCCTCTTCTGCGAGTCAATTTTTCGGGTATACTCGATCCGTTAAATGACATCCACCGGGTAGCTTTTGAACGATATATCGTTCATTTCAGCGCTACAGCACCGCCAAGCCCTTCCTTTTGAACGAAAAATCGTTCGATATATTTCTGCTTTACGCCCCGCGGACTGTCCTGCCTCGCATTCGACCGGCGTGAGCATTTCTACGCCCGACGGACAGTCCTTCTTCGCGTTGCGCCCGGCTGGGGCGTTTCTGCCTTTCGTCCGGCGGACAGCTTTGCCTCGCGTTACGCCCGGCGTGCGGGCATTTGCTGCGTCGTGCAATGGACGTTGCCGCCCTCGCGAATGATGGCCATGCCGTCTACCTTGCGAATTCTCCGGTCGGGGAACGCCCGGCGGAGCGTCTCTTCGGCCTTGCGGTCCGTTTCTTCCGCCGCGCCCCCGAATACCGGCAATATAATGCCGCCGTTCACGAAGTAGAAATTGAGATAGCTCAGCGTCAAGCGCCGGCCTTCATGGTCAAGCAATGGCGGCTGCTCGATCGGAATAATTTCGAGCTTGCGGCCGCGAGCATCCGTCGCCTCGCCCAAAATCCGCAAATTTTCCTGCGTAATTTCGTAATTGTCGTCCGACGGATCGTGGCATACCTGCAAAATCACCTTGCCCGGCGCCGCAAAGCAAGCGACGTTGTCGACATGGCCGTCCGTTTCGTCTCCGCTCAAGCCGCGCTTCAGCCAGATGATTTGGTCCGCGTTGACGTATTGCTTCACGTACTCCTCGATCTGCTCCCGGCTAAGCTCCGGGTTGCGGTTCGGATTGAGCAGGCATTCTTCCGTCGTCAGCAGCGTGCCTTCGCCGTCCGTATGGATCGACCCGCCCTCCATGACAAGAGGAGCGTCGAACCGCTTGATCCCCGCATGCTCCAACAATTGAGGAGCGACGTCGTCGTCCAAGTCCCACGGCGAATACTTTCCGCCCCATGCGTTAAAGCGCCAATTGACGCCGGCAAGCTCCCCTTCTTCGTTTCGAACGAAGGTCGGGCCGTTGTCCCTCAGCCAAGCGTCATTATGCCGAATCGGCAGGCAATCGACTTGCTCGTTGCCTGCAAACAGCGCGCTGACCCGCTCCAAATCGTCCGGATTGACAACGATCGTCACCGGCTCGAATTCGGCGATCGCACGGACAATTTCCGCATAGCCTTCCCCGCATACGCTCTCGTAATGCTCCGGATATACCATCGAATCCTGAACGGGCCAGGAAATAAACGTTCTTTCGTGCTCCGTCCATTCGGCGGGCATTGTATAATTCAAATCTTTCGGATTGTTTGTCATTTGGTCATCACTTCGCTTTCCTGTTCGTCGGGCGGCCGTCCGCTGGCGCCGCCGGTCTTGCAAGCCGCGTCCCTCGACGGGACTGCAGACCCTCCTAATCATATAACAAAAACAGCTCGCTCACAATTGCCGTACACCTGCCATTTTAGGCTTGGAACGACTTTTGTATTATACTTCTGTTAAGACCAAATACAGGAGTTGAACCGATGATGAAAGATGAGATCATCTCCCGCTTTATCGCCTATGCGAAGGTAGACACGCAGTCGGACGAAGGCAGCGGCACCTGCCCCTCCACCCCGGGACAGCTGACGCTGGCGCAAATGCTGGTCGACGAATTGAAGGCGATCGGCATGGAAGAAGTAACGCTTGACGCCTACGGCTACGTCATGGCCACGCTGCCGGCCAATACGGACAAGGAGGTGCCCGTGATCGGTTTTCTGGCCCATCTGGATACCGCGACCGACATGACGGGAGCCGGCGTCAATCCGCAAATTGTCGAGAGCTACGACGGAGGCGACATCGTGCTGAACAAAACGGGCGGCATCGTACTGTCGCCGCGAGATTTTCCCGAGCTCAGCCGTTACAAGGGCCAGACGCTGATTACGACCGACGGCACGACGTTGCTTGGAGCCGACGACAAAGCCGGCATCGCGGAAATTATGACCGCCATGCATGTGTTGATCCGGAATCCCGAGCTCAAGCACGGAAAAGTGCGGGTCGCCTTCACGCCCGACGAGGAAATCGGCAGAGGACCGCACCGCTTTGACGTCGAAGCCTTCGGCGCCGCTTATGCGTATACGATGGACGGCGGTCCGCTCGGCGAGCTGCAATATGAAAGCTTCAACGCCGCATCTGCGCGCATTGCAATCAAAGGAACGAACGTGCACCCCGGCACAGCCAAGGGCAAAATGATTCATGCCTCCAAGCTCGCCATGGAGCTGCACGGCCAATTGCCCGCAGCCGAAGCGCCGGAAATGACGGAAGGTTATGAAGGCTTCTATCATTTGACCTTCCTGCAAGGCGACGTCGAGAAGGCTCAGCTCCGGTACATTATCCGCGACTTTGACCGCGGCCGCTTCGAAGCCCGCAAAGCGGAGCTGGAGCGCATCGTGCAAAGCATGCGGGAGAAATACGGAGAGGACCGGATCGAGCTTGAGCTGAAGGACCAATATTACAACATGCGCGAGCGGATCGAGCCCGTGATGCATGTGGTGGACAACGCCCGGGAAGCGATGGAGAAGCTTGGCATCGCCCCCGTGATCCAGCCGATCCGCGGCGGTACGGACGGCTCCCAGCTGTCCTACATGGGATTGCCGACGCCGAATCTGTTCACCGGCGGGGAAAATTATCACGGACGTTACGAATACGTTTCGGTCGACACGATGGTGCTTGCGGTGAAGACAATCGTCGAAATCGTGCAGCTGTACGAGCAAAAAGCATAGCCGACTCTTTCGGTCCATACAAAGGGAGGAGAACGTCCGTTGATCACCATCGCGGAATTTGCGGCGCGCACCGGCTTGTCCGCGAGCGCGCTGCGCTTTTACGAAACCAAAGCGCTGCTCATTCCCGCAGAACGGCTGGAAAACGGTTACCGCCTTTATTCGGAGGAGCAAATTCATCGGGCCAAGCAGATCAACAGCCTTCGTCAGGCGGGCGTCGGCCTTGCCGACATCCGGCGGTTTGTCGAGGCGGACGCCGCCGTCAAGCAGCAGCTGCTCGACCGTTGGCGGCGGGAGGCGGAAGCGCGCATGCTGTCCGTTCAAATCGCCAATCAATACTTGAACGGCATTCGGCCGGACGGCGGCGGCAGCCTTCATCTCGTGAGATGGGAGGAGCCCGCCCTGTTCGTGTGGCAGCCCTTCCGGCTGAGCAAGCCGGTCACCGGTTACGCCCCGGTGCTGGAAGACGCCGCCGAGCGGCTGAAGGCTTGCCGCATGCGGGCGCAAGGACCCGCTTATATACGCGTGATCGAATCGCGAAGAGAGGAGCTGCTCCTTGAGGCGGGACATCCGGTTCATCCGTCCTCCGAACGGCAGAAGGACCGGTTGCCGCCGCAAGCTTATTTCGAGCCGATGCCGCCCGCTCTGTTCGTCTCGGTCGACAGCTCCTGGGAAGATTCGCATGTGTGCATGCGAACGATCCGTTTTTTGGACAAATTCGGCTTTAAGCCTGCGGGTAAGCGGCTGGAGCGTCATTTTCCGCCGTCTCCGCTGTACGAAATTATGATCCCCGTCGTCCATTCGCAAAGTACGCTTGACCTTCAACCAACTTGAAGCTTTATACTGATTAGGAATCTTTGCCACTACTTGATTGATGGAGGTATACGTATGAGCGCTCTTCGGCTGGACGATTTCGACGGCGGATTCATTATCGCCCCGTGGGACCGATTTAAAGAACTGGTGAACTGGTACAGCACTCATCTGGATTTGAAGGTAACGTATGAAGAGGATCATCCTGTCGAAAAGATGGCCACGCTTACATTTCCGGCTTTGGGAGCGATCCATGTCAAATCCGTCGAGTACGACCATCCGCATTTTGCCGCGGACTGGGGGCGCAACGGCAGTGCGCGCTTCTGCTTTACCGCACCGGACCTGGATGCAACCTTGGAGTATATGAAAGAACGGCAAATCGAAACGGCGGACATCGCCGCCACCGCCTTCGGACGGCGCTTCGATTTCTACGATCCCGTCGGCAACCGGCTGACCGCCGTCGAGCCCGGCGAAGGCACGGAGGAATTGCTCGCCAAGGCGCCGGACGCCCGATTCCCGTTCCAGAGCCTGCCCCGCTTCGCCGTGAGCCGTCTGGACGAAGCTGTCGATTGGTACGAACGAAATCTCGGAGGCAAGACGGAACGCATCAGCGAAGACGGCAAGTCGGCCGTGGTGGACATCTGCAGCGAGGGATGTCCGGTATTGCTGGAGACGGATGCTTCCGCAGCCGATAGAGGCCGCATCAACGCCGCCGCGCGTCCGTATTGGGTCATCCGGAAGAAGTCCGACTTTTTTCAGACGCATGAGAGGCTGAAGGAGCAAGGCTTCGAAGTAAGCGATATTGCCGGCAAACCGCAGTTTCTAGTCATGTTCCACCTGCACGACCCGTTCGGAAACCAAATCAACGTCTGGAGCTACGAGGATTGCTGACGGCTTGAGCGGCTTGTTTCAAAATTTGCAAAAACAAGGAGTGACGCGTGCCGTCACTCCTTCAGTTGTTGACAAACCCCCGTATTCGGGGCTTTGTCACTTAATGTTATGGTCGAAATTAAGAAAAACCGAGATAAACAAGCAAGTAGTTGGCTATCTTCTTTATGTTCTGGCGGATAGCAGTCATCAGCGCCCTCAGTATAGCAGTTCGTGCTTCTGCGGACATACTCAACTAAATTTATTTTAGGCTGGATACGTAATCGCGCAAAGTATGGCCGCCGGCTTCCTAGCACATTCCGTTTATTTCTTCGCTTGAGCTATTGGTTTCACAACGCCGCTTTCGACTCGGTCCCCACTTTTTCCTTGTCGCTCGACAAGAACCAGCCAACCGCCGCGATCAAGACGAGCACCACATAGAAGCTCACTTTCCAGCCTGTGGAATGGGCAAAATCGTGCGGAATCCATCCGACGGCATCATGCGACATCGTGTATACGGCGAGCTTGACGCCGACCCAGCCGACGATGGCGAAGGCGGCGATTTCCAGGCCCGGCTTGCGCTCCAGCAGCTTCACAAACAAAGTCGCCGCAAACCGCATAATGAGCAATCCGATAAATCCGCCCAGGAAGATGACGATAAAATGTCCGCCGTCCATGCCGCCGATATTCGGCAGCTTCGTCTCCGGCAGCGCCATCGCAAGAGCAACCGCCGCAAGAATCGAGTCGACGGCAAAGGCGATATCCGCCACTTCGACTTTAATGACTGTCGTCCAGAAGCCGGCTCCTTTTTTGGGCGCTGCCCCTTCGGCTTCTTCCTTTGGTTTGTCCGCCTGTTTCTTGATCAGCGTTTTGCGGAAAATATGATTCAGTGCGATAAACAGGAGATACAGCGCTCCGATCGCTTGCACCTGCCAGACGTCGACCAGAAACGAAATGGCGAACAATGAAGCAAACCGGAAGACGAACGCGCCCGCCAAACCGTAAAACAATGCCTTCTTTCGTTCCTTTTCCGGCAAATGCTTGACCATAATCGCCAGCACTAGCGCGTTGTCCGCCGCCAGCAGGCCTTCGAGCGCGATCAATACGAGCAGCACCCAACCATACTCCAACAATAGTGCAAAATCCATGTCGTTGCCCCCTCGAAAATTAAAATGTCGTTGCGTCGGTCTCGACATGCCGCCTTTTTCACGCAAAAAAGACCTTTGCCTACGTTTAAAGATAGGCAAAGGTCTCGCTAACAACTTTCGTTGCCAATAAAGCCGGAGAAGGAACTTCTCGTAATGACGACTTTATTGCGGCAGCTACTCCCCTTTGGAGAAGGCATCGCATATGAACCGGCCCGGCCGGCATGTCAGACTTGCAGTTCTAACCCTGTTTTACGCAACTTTCCGATGAGGGTTTCGTTTTTTCAAAAAAAAATTTGGGCGCACGCCTGTTCAACGGACTTGGTTGCTCAGTTTTAGCGTTTCCATGACGCTGACCCGCTCGCCCGTCTGTTCGTGATAGAGCCATTTGTCCTTCACGTGATCGATAAACAGGATGCCGTTCAGATGATCGATTTCATGCTGAATGCAGCGGGCCAAATAACCTTCGGCCTCCAGCAAGCGCTTCTCTCCGTCGCGGTTCATCGTGCTTACCGTCACCCGATGCGCCCGCTTCACCCGGCCGTAGTAGCCCGGAAAGGACAGACAGGCTTCGGTGCCGTCCTGTTCGCCGCTCATCGCCGTCATTACCGGGTTGATCAACTCGATCAATCCGTCGCCGCAGTCCATGACGATCAGTCTCCGCAAATAACCGACCTGCGGAGCGGCCAGTCCGGCTCTTCCCTCGGCGGCATACAGCGTCTCTATCATATCGTCCAACACTTTGGACAGCTTCGGGCTTAGCGGAACTTCTGCGGGCTTGGCCCGCTTCCTTAAGATCGGGTCGCCAAAGGGGACAATCGTCTTCGTCGTCACCGGTCGCTACGCCCCCTTCTCTTCGCGCGGCGGCGTATGCACCCACAAGTCGCCCGGCGTACACTCCAGCGCCGTACACAGCGCATCGAGCGTGTCCGCCTTCATTTGGCGGGGCTGCTGCGTCAGCAATGCGCTGATCGAAGGCGCGGACAACCGGTAATTCGCTTTTTCCTTTAACAACTTGGCCAACGCCGCTCCGGTCCAAATGCCGCGTTGCGCCATCACCTGCCTCAGCATCCATTCGAGCATCGCCCATCGCCTCCATCTTTTTAGCCAAAACCTTAAATAATTAAATATTAACTTAATTTATTAGGCAATAACTAATATATCACGGTTTCAGGCAAAATATAACCCGAGAACATAAATACCCGGCGCGATGCTGCCGGGCCGGGCTCTCCAATATTTGATTGCCTATAACTCGAGAATCAGCTTGCGCTCTACTGCCGCTTGGCCAATTGATCCTGCGCCATCCGAATCAGCTCGCGCACCATGGGCCCGCCGATTCTGCCGCCGACGTGTCCGGCCGATTCCGTCGTCAGTTCGCCGTTATTCCCTTGCTGCAACGGCACGCCGATCTCCTTGGCCACCTCATATTTCACTTCGTCGGGACGATCCGGATCGACCGCGTAACCTTCCCGTTTCATCACATCCGCCTTAAAAGCCTGCATGCCGCGCGCCGCTTCGGGAACGGCGTACTTGCGGCGATTTCGTCTTCCCATCGTTCTGATCACTCCCGTATCGAGCTGGATAGTCGAAGCGCTACTCCTAACTTGCCCGAACGAGGTTATAAATCATACGCCCGAGTCCAAACTTCCGGCCGATTACAACCCCGAGGCCGGCTCCGCTTGCTTGCGCAGCAAACGGCCGAACAGCCCGTTGGGCTCTACGGCCAACTCGGCATACCGGCCTCTTTGGACGACAAGGCCCCGATCCAGCACGACAACCTGATCGGCGCTGCGGATCGTCGACAGCCGATGGGAGATGACAACGACGGCCATCCTTTCCTTCAGCCTCTCCAGCGTTTCCTGCACTTTCGCTTCCGTCACCGTGTCCAGCGCGCTGGTCGCTTCATCCAAGATAAGAACGGACGGATTGCGCAGCAGAGCCCGGGCGAGCACAAGCCTCTGCTTCTCGCCTCCCGACAGCCGGACGCCTCTGTCCCCGATTCGCGCATCGAGCCCGGCCGGCAACGATCGGACCAGCTCCGCGGCCGAAGCCGCCTCCAGCGCCTCCCACAACATGCCTTCGTTCGCGTCGGGCTCCAACAGCAGCAAATTGTCCCTGATCGTGCCGTAAAACAGGAATGGATCCTGCGGGACATAACTGACCGCTCTTCGCATCGAAAGCAGCAGCCCGTTCGCCAATGGCGCTCCGTCCACGGCAATATCGCCGCCCAGCGGCCGGTTCAGCCCCATCAGCATGTCGACCAGCGTGCTTTTGCCTGCGCCGGAAGGCCCGACAATTGCCGTCATTCCGCACGCCGGAATCCACACGCTGACGGAGGACAGCGCATCGGTTTCCTTGCCCGGATAGCGGAACGAGACGTTTTGAAATCGAATCCCTTCTTTCAGGCGAAGCGGCTCCGCATCCTCCCATTCGCCGCCGCTCCCCAGCTCTTGCGAGCGCAGACATTCCTTCCGCAAGGCGAGCAGCGCTTCAAAGGAGGGAACGAGCACCGCCAAGCTTTCCAGCTTGGATTGAATACGGGAGACAATCGGCCACAGCCGGGAAAAAATCGTCACGATCAGCAGCAGCTGCGCCGGCTGCGACTCGAATAAACGAATAAGCGCGTATACGCCGAACGCCAATGCGACAGCCGACACGACATTATATAGAAACTGGGAGTTCAATCGCAGCTTCGTCTGCTCCAGCGTATTGCGCTCCGCCTGTTCACATAGCTCGTTCATCCACCGCGCTCGGGCAGCCTCCAACGTGTTGCCTTTAATTTCTTTCATGCCCGCCAGATCATCCGTAATTCGGGCGATATATTGCTTAGAAATTTCCTGATTCTCCTTCCCGAAATCCTTCGATCTTCGCGTATAGACGCGGGAACAAAAGAGCAGCAGCGCGCCGGAAGCCATTATAAACAGCGTAATGGCCGGAGACAGCAGCAACGCGAGCGACAGATGGACAGCCGCCGTCATGAGAGAAGAGACGAACTGGAAATACATGCTCAGCCCTCTTTTGACGTTGGCGACTTCGGAAGTCATCATTTTGACCAGATCCGATTTGCGGTTTGCCAGAAAAAACGCCCAATTCGATCGGAGCAAGCGACGATAGGTGTCCTCCCGCAAATGCCGGACATAGCCAAGCTGGAGCTGTTTGTTGACGATTGCCGCCTTGCGTCCGATCCAGCCCTGCGCCGCGATAATAAGCACGTATCCGGCCAGAATGACGGGAAGACCCCATCGCTGCGGGAGCTGCCCGAACAGATTCATCAGCGAAGAGACATAAGGAATGCCGCTTAAATCCAGCTGCAAGCCCGTCATGCTGAGAAGCGGCAAGATCAGCACGATGCCGAACGACTGCAGCAGGCCGATGCCGAACAACAGCGCCGCGTTCAGCATAAGCGCGCTTCCTCCGAAACGGTACAGCTCCCTGGCAAAATGAAAGATCGGCTTCATGCGTTCATCCCCTCAGTTCCCCCTGTCCATCACCAGGGACGCCAATTCGGGAGCCGTAAAGGCGTCTGCAGGACGCTCCAGCCTCCACATATGCGCCGAACGGGCTATGCCGGAAGCTTCCGTAAAGTGCCACTCCTGCAGCCCCAGCGGCGGAACAAGCGCCCGATTGAACGTATGCCGCAGCAGCGCCTTCAATTGCAGCGCTTTCGACTGCTCCTGCACCGAAGGCTCCGTCCCGGCGGCCGATTTGACCAGCTCGAACATCCCGCCAAGCGGAAGCGGCTTCCGGCAGAGCTGCCGGACCGGTACCGCATACTTTTGCCGATGGGGCTCTTTCGGATCCGCTTTTTCCGCCGATTTCCCCCTCTTGTACAACGGATGAAGACGGCCGCTGTCCATGCCGAGCGCTTGCACGCTTTCCTCCCACAGCAGCTGCTCGGGCAGCGCCGGCATGACGAAGGCTCCGTCTTCGGCACAGGAGATGGGAACGATATCGTCGCTCAAAAATTCGCATCCAAGATCGAGCAGCGCCTTGGCCAAAGTGGACTTTCCCGCGCCGGAGCTGCCGATGATGACATACGCTTTGCCGTTCATGACGAAGGCCGTGCCGTGAATCGGCAGCACCTTCCGCTGCAGCAGCAGCGCCGATATGCCGTAACCGTCCAGATACAGGCGAATCCGGTCCAGGTCTGGCTCGCCGACAGGGGATACGGTAATTTTCCGGCCGTTTTGCACATAATAGACCGCCGTTTCCGCTATGCGAAACAGGACATCGTTTCCTTTCACCAAATATTTGTCTTCGGATTCGGCAGACCATTCGGCCCACAATTCGTCCAGGCTGCCATATTCGATGACGATGTCGGATTCCGGCGCATGGCCTGTCTCCTCCGGCTCCCGGCTCAGCATCGGAATTTCGCTCGCGATTCGCAAGCCAAATGCATGGTAACGGTACAGGTTCTGGCGTATCATCCCGAATAGCCCCCTTCTCAACGTTCGTCATAAAGAACCGTTTGACCGAACCAAACAAGCCCCAATTCCATAGGCGATGGAATAAGGGCTGGACTTGCCTGCTTTCGCCGTGCGGCGGCGCTTTAGCTGCCGAAGCCGACGCTGCTCGATCCGCTGGAATCCGAAGGATTGGAATCGCTGCCGGAACCGCCTCTTCCGCCTCCGCGGCCTTTTTTCATCGTCATGCCCACATCGAGCACTTCCAATTGCGGGTTGCTCCATTGCTTTTTGTCCATTTGCTTCACCTCCCGTTTACGAAAGATACGATCATCTTAACGCTTCACGAAGCATCTGAATCCAAAAGAGATCGGCTGTTCTTTATAAAGAACAACTTTACTAAATCTTAATCTGTTCTTAACTATCTGTCAATCGAAATCGGTTTCAGCTGCAAGAGCAGCAATGCCCCGGTGGCGATCATCGATCCGCCCGTATCCGACCGTATCCGCTCGTCCAGGACCAGAAACAGGAACGCCTTGCGGTCGATGCGGCGAAGCTCCTTTATGGGTACCCTGATAAGAACGAGTTACGCACAACCACCGCTCTTTCCTCGAATGTTAGTTGTTGCGATGCCAAATTTCACTTACTAATATTGATAAACTATAAAATATAGAGTAAAATGAAGCAAACAAGGGAGGCGAACGAAATGACTCATTCGGCCGCTATGGAAATCGGCATCAGCACGTTTTTGGAAGCGAATCCCTCGCCTGCGACAGGCAAAGCCGTCAGCCATCCGGAACGGCTCCGGCAGGCGGTAGAGGAAATCGTATTGGCCGATCAAGTCGGCCTCGACGTTTACGGCATCGGCGAACATCACCGCGCCGACTATGCGGGAACCGCCCCGGCCGTTGTCTTGGCGGCGGCGGCGTCCGTCACGAAACGAATCCGGCTCACAAGCGCCGTTACCGTCTTGTCCTCGGACGACCCGGTGCGCGTCTACGAGCAATTCGCCACGCTTGACGGGTTATCGGGCGGCCGCGCGGAAATTATGGCGGGAAGAGGCTCGTTCATCGAATCGTTTCCGCTGTTCGGTTACAGTTTAAACGATTACGATGAATTGTTCGAGGAAAAGCTGGAGCTGCTGCTTCGCATTCGCGAAACGGAAAGAGTAACCTGGCCCGGCGGCCATCGCCCCGCCATCGACAATCTTGGCGTATATCCAAGGGCGGTGCAGGAGCCGCTGCCGGTCTGGATCGCCAGCGGCGGCAATCCCGAGTCGGCCATTCGGGCCGGCACGCTGGGGCTTCCAGTCGTCTTCGCGATTATCGGGGGAATGCCGGAACGGTTCGCTCCGCTTGTCCATCTGTACAAGCAAGCGGCTGCGCAAGCCGGTCACGATCCGGCCAAGCTGCAAATCGCGACGCACTCACACGGCTTTGTCGGCGAAACGACCGAGCAGGCCGCCGAGCTGTTCTTCCCTCACAATCAGGCGCAGATGAACGTCATCGGCCGCGAACGAGGATGGCCGCCGCTGACGCGCGCCAACTACGACGCCTCCCGCGATCTGCGCGGCGCGCTGTACGTTGGCGACCCCGAGTATGTAGCGGAAAAGATTTTGTTGCTGCGCAAAAATTTGGGCGTCACCCGTTTCTTCCTGCATGTGGACGTAAGCACGATGCCGCATCGCGACGTGCTGCGCTCCATCGAGCTGCTCGGCACCAAAGTCGCGCCGATCGTGCGCAAGGAGCTTGAACGCCAAGGCTGAGCGGCGTCTCTCGCCGACCCGGTATGACCGGCGTGCTGGTTAAAGACACAACAAAAGGAGCCTTCCGTATGGAGGGCTCCCTTTGTTTCCCGAATATCACAGAACGTCGCAGACGCGCTTCCCGCATTAATTCGATTGCAGATGCTCGGCCAGGCGATCCCAGGTTTCCCGGATGCCTTGCTCCATTCCCATCTCCAGCACCTGCTGAAGCGCTTCTTCCGATTCGTAGCGTCCGATGCTGACCACTTTCGTCCGGGAACCGAGATCTTCGAAGATGATCGTCGACTCGGTCGCGGGCATCCCTTCCGCTTCGTTTCCTTCCGCATCCGAGAAATAATCGATATAGACGAATTTCTCCGGAGCGTCAATTTCCTGATAGACCGCCTTGCCCCACGATTCAAACCCGTAGAAGTCGCCTTGATTGCGATCGACGCATTTCATGCAGTAGTGCCACACTCCGCCCGGACGAAAATCCACGTTGCAGACGGTAACCTCCCAGCCGCGCGGGCCCCACCATTGCTTCAAATGCTCCGCTTCCGTAAACGCTTTGAATACCAGCTCCCGGGGCGCATCGAATACTCTCTCCAGTATAATTTCCTTGCCTTCCGCTCTTACGTCATTGCGTTTGCCATTGGGTTGCAGCCTCCTTGGTTTGATTGCTTAATCCTTCCGTTCCTCTTTCGACAACGCTTCTTTGCTCTGGAGCATCTTTAAGTATCGATCCAAGTTGTCATAACGTTCTTCCCATACCGCGCGGTATTGTTCCAGCCACCGGTCCAGTTCCCGGAACGGCTCCGGCCGCAGCCGATAGTTGCGGCGGTTGGCTTCGGCCTGCACCTCGACAAGCCCGGCCTCGAGCAGCACCTTCAAATGCTTCGAGGCTTGCGGCTGACGCAAGCCGGCCGTGTCGGCAATTTCCCCGACCGTCATCGGACCGTCCAGCAGCAGCTCCACAATATGCAGCCGGTTCGGCTCCGACAACGCGCTGAAAGTCGTCGTATCCATCATGTCGTTATCGGGTTGATGAAACATTGCGGTCCAAGGTTACGGCGCCGATCGTAGCAACGGGATTCATCCTATCCGCTCACCTCGTTTCATGCGTTCCTGCCGTAATCCTGAATTAAATATACCATATAGGGAATATTCCTGTAAAGGAATATTTAATCGAAATATTTATACGCATTGATAGCGCAAACAAGTATATGTCACAATAGGAGGCGAAGGTTCTTCAATAGACATTGCGCTAAATGATCAGCAGGAAGGAAGGAAGCGAAATGAAAACGATACAACTTGGTCCCGGCGTTATGGAGGTTCCTGCCGTTGCGGTAGGCTGCATGCGAATCAACTCGTTGAGCAAAACGGAAGCCGGGCGGTTTGTCCGCACCTCTCTGGAGCTCGGCGCCAACTTTTTCGACCATGCGGACATATACGGCGGAGGCGCTTGCGAAGAAATATTCGCCGAGGCGGCCGGGATGAACGACGACATCCGCGAGAAGCTTATCCTTCAATCGAAATGCGGCATTCGGAAAGGGATGTTCGACTTTTCCAAGGAACATATCCTTCAATCGGTAGACGGCATATTGCAAAGACTGCGCACCGACTACCTGGATATTTTGCTGCTGCACCGTCCCGATGCGCTCGTCGAGCCGGAGGAAGTGGCGGAAGCGTTCGACAAGCTGGAAAGCTCGGGCAAAGTCCGCCATTTCGGCGTTTCGAACCAAAATCCGATGCAAATTCAGTTGTTAAAAAAATATGTCAAGCAGCCGATCGTCGCCAACCAGCTGCAGCTCAGCATAACCAACGCCACGATGATCTCAAGCGGAATCAACGTCAATATGGAAAACGACGCCGCCGTCAATCGGGACGGGAGCGTGCTGGATTATTGCAGGCTGAACGATATAACAATCCAGCCTTGGTCGCCGTTCCAGTACGGCTTCTTCGAAGGCGTATTTCTGGGCAGCGACAAATTTCCCGAACTGAACCGCAAGATCGACGAAATTGCTGCCCATTACGGGGTCAGCAACACGACCATAGCGATCGCTTGGCTGCTGCGCCATCCCGCCAACATCCAGCCGGTGACCGGCACGATGAACATCGAACGGCTGCGGGACTGCTGCAAGGCTGCCGACATCCGTCTGACAAGGGAAGAATGGTACGACATCTACCGCGCGGCAGGCAATATTCTTCCTTAGAGTCAGGTTCTGCATAAACGCACGCTCATACATCATAAATAGAATTTCATCCCAAATAATCGCTTTTAAATCGGGTGAAGTTCTATTTTTTTGTTCAAAAATATATTGATAATATGAGAATGATCTCATATACTAGTTTTGTCGCTTCGTGTTGCATCAACCGGAACGACCGGCCGATCCTGCAAGGCAGGGTCGTTTTTTTAGGAGAGCGGGAAACCGCTTTACTTTCTAGGCCTGCCGGTTAGCCAGCCATGCCGGCAACGCTTGCGAACCCAGGCCTCGAAATAAAAAAGACCAGGATGGTGGATATGGTTACACAAAGAAATGTAGCGGTAGCAATTATTTTATCCTTAGTTACTTGCGGTATCTATGGAATTTATTGGTTTATAGTAATGACCAATGAAGTCGGCCGACTGAGCGGCGACTCCTCCTTTACGGGCGGCAAGCATTTTCTGCTGACACTCGTCACTTGCGGTATTTGGAGCATCGTATGGGCTTACCAAGTTGGTCAGCATGTAGCGGAAGCCCAACGCCAACGCGGTATGCAGGTTAGCGACAACGCCATCATTTATCTTGTGCTCAGCATCTTCGGCCTTGGCATTATCGTGTACGCACTGGTGCAATCCGATGTTAACAAGATGGCACAGCCTTAAGCGCTTTGCGCAAAGGAACCCCAAGCTCGCTTGGGGTTCCTTGATCGGCGCAGGCGGGTTGTTGTATTTGAAGGCATGGCTGCCGCTCACCAATCTCGGCATACCGTGCGTCTTTCACGAAGTGACCGGCTTATATTGTCCGGGCTGCGGCATGACCCGAGCCGCCCTGTCCGCATTTGAGCTCGATTTCGAGCAGGCTCTGCGCTTCAATGTATTGCCGGCCGTTCTTATTCCGCTGGGAATCGCCTACGCATGGGCGAACCGCAAGAAGCGCAAGCGCGCTTCCTATGTGCTGATCGGCGCCATGCTGGCGCTGACGCTGCTGTTCGGCGTGCTGCGAAATATTCCGCCTTTCGATTGGCTGGCGCCGACCGTCATCGGATAACGGGCCGCATCAGCTGTACTTAATATCCAACAGCTCGTATTCGATGATGCCCATCGGAGCGTTGACCGATATTTTATCTCCGGTTTTTTTGCCCATCAGCTCTTTGCCGAGCGGGCTTTCATACGATATTTTGTTGGCAGCGGCGTCCGCTTCGGCAGGACCGACAATTTGGTATTCCAGCTTTTCGTCAAACTCGATATCGCGAAGGAGCACTGTCGCTCCGACGCCGACCTCGCCCTGGCTCAAGCTGTCCGTGTCGACGACCTTGGCGATCTTCAGCATTCTCTCCAGCGCCAATATTCTCGTCTCCATAAACGCCTGGTCGTCCTTGGCGGAATGATATTCGCTGTTCTCCCTCAAGTCGCCGTAACTGATCGCCACCTTCAGGCGCTCGGCCAGCTCCCTGCGCTTTACGGTCTTCAGCTCGTGCAGCTCCTCCTCGATCTTGGCCAATCCTTCTTTCGTTACGATCAACTCTTCATTTGCCATCCCTGCGATCTCCTTTACAACATTCGTTATGAATATATATTCAGCCGTTCCGTGCGATCTATACCAAAAATTTACGGGAACAGGCCATCCGCCCGGATGGCCTGCCTATGTGGTGGACTAATCTTCGCTTTCCGGCCATGGGACCGCATCCGGCATATAACGGTAACGGGACAGGTCGATGCGTCCATCCGCGCCAATCGTGACCCCTTCCTCCCGCAGATTGGCCATTTGAAGAAAGCGGCCTTCGTCGTCCAGAATCGCAACTTCTCCCTTGGCGTTGACGACTCTGTGCCATGGAAGGCCGTACGGGATGCTCATGGCATGCAAAATCCGAACGACCTGCCTTGCTCCTCTCGCGCTTCCTGCCAGCTCCGCGATTTGACCGTACGTCATAACCCGGCCCGGGGGAATGCTCTTGATGATCCGGATGACCTTGCGGGTATAAGGCTGCATCGCGCCATCGGCTCCTTTCTTGCCGCCGCTAAACGACGATTCCCCGCTCCTGGAACACTTTGCGTACGGAGACCAATGCTCCGCAGGCTTTCGGGAACCCCGCATATCCGCCGCAATGCAGGACGATTTCGAGCAGCTCTTCCGGCGTCATGCCGACGTTCAGCGCCGCATGAACGTGCAAGGGCAGCTGCTCGGTCGCACCTTGCGTAATCAGAGACGTTATCGTCACGATTTCGCGCTGCTTCAAATCCAGCACGCCGCGCGAATACAGATCGCCGAAGCCGAAGGCGATCAGCGTATGGCCGAAATCGGGAAAAAATTCGCCCAATTGCTGCACCGTCCCGACGCCTTGTTCCCCCGCCATGGCGCGCAGCGTATCCAATCCGGCCTCGTATCGCTCCTTATTCGTTTGGCCCGGTTGCGTTTGATTCAAGCTCATGCGTGTCTCTCCCCTTATCCCCGCTTCATCGTCGGCGGAACTTCCGCGGGATCCATAATCATATCGATGACGCAGGTTTCCCCGCTTTGAAGCGCGTCCCGAATCGCCGCCCTCAGCGACTCGGCCGTCGCGCAGCGGTAGCCCCGCGCGCCAAGCGACTCGCCGAACCGCGCGCCGTCCAGAGGAACCTCGTAAGTCGTACCGACCGAGCGGCCCAAATGTTTGGACATCCCTTTATCCACCATGTCGATGGCGGCGTTGTTCGCCACAAAGAAAATAACCGGGGCGCCGCAGTTCACCGCCGTCGAAACCTCGGTTCCGTTCATGAACATGCAGCCGTCGCCCGTCAAGCAAGCGACCGGACGCTCCGGCGCGGCTAGCTTGGCGCCTACGGCGTAGCCGATCGCCCGTCCCATCGTGGCGTATACCTCTTCGAAATAAAACGTCCCCGGCTCGGCGATATCGTAATATTTGATCGCATAAAACGAATGGCTGCCGGCGTCTCCATACATCAGCGTATTGGCCGGAAGCTCCTCGCGCATGACGCGCATCGCCTCGCCTCCGCGAAGGAAGCCTGTCTGCGCCTCCGGAACGGTTGATGCCGCCGCCGCTTGGGCTTCGGCCGCCGCTGCGCTTTCAAGCCAGGCCGCCAAGCCGCCGGCCCGCTCCAACCGGGCGGGAGCCAGCTTGGCCAGCGCTTGCAAATTGCCGCGCAGATCGCCGAGCAGCGGCGTAGTCGCCACCGGCAAAGCCTTGCCGATAAACCGCGCCTCGAAGTCGAAATGCAGCACCTGCTTCGGGTACAGGGCCGGCGGCAAACCTGGAATTTCCAGATCGCTGAGCTGGCTGCCGGCCACAATCATCAGATCGATGCCTTCCTGTATGTAGCTGTCGGTCGCGGCATTGCCTCCGAGACCGTACGGTCCCAGATAAAGCGGATGATCGGAGCGGAACACGCCCTTGCCGCCCGGAGTCGTCGCGACCGGCAGCGACCACCGGGAAGCGAACTCTTCAATCTCGCGGTACCCTTGCTGCGCATGGAGCGCTCCTCCGGCCAGCAGCAGCGGCCGATTGGCGGCGGCCAGCAATTCGGCCGCCCGTTCCAAATTCGAAGCGAGGACCGCGGGACCTGCATCGGGCAGCGGAATATCGAAATCCGCAATCTCCTCCGACAACACATCGAGCGGAATGCACAGATGCACCGGTCCCTTCGTTCCCGAGAAAGCCTGCTCCACGGCATGCTCCAAATAACCTTTCAACAGCTCGCCCCGGTCGATCCGGGCGCTGAATTTCGTAACGGGCTCAAACATCTTGACCAGGTCGGTGCCGAACATGGTGCTGTCCTGGCCCAATACCTTGCCGATATCCTTAATGGGCGGAGAGCCTGTAATAAACAGGACGGGAAGCTGCGAGAACAGCGCCTGGCCCGCGGCCGTCAGCATATTGATGCCGCCGGGTCCCGCCGTCCCGATCGCCGCGCCGAGTCCTCCCCCCGCCATCGCATAACCGGCGGCCGCAAGTCCCGCTCCTCCCTCATGCTTGCTTAGAACGAACGTAATGCCCGCCTGGTCCATGTCGAGCACCAGAGGCGTAACCGGCTTGCCCGGAATTCCGAATACGTGGCTGACTCCCCAAGCGGACAGATGCTTGGCTAGAATTCGGCTGACACTTGGCATGAGTGAAACGTTCCCCCCTTCGTGTGATCAATACAGCTTTTTGATTCTGGCAATTAGATCAGCAAATGATTCCTCGAATTGTTCCGCCGGAATAGGAGGGCTAAAGTAATATCCTTGCACTTCGTTGCATTTCTGAACCTGAAGGAAGCGGAGCTGTTCCTTTTCCTCTACGCCCTCGGCCACAACTTCCAGATTCATGCTGTGGGCGATCGCGATAATGATGCTGACCAGATTCGTATCGTTTCCGTCCGCGTCCTTGCAGATGTCCCGAACAAAGCTCTGATCGATTTTCAGCCGGTTGATGGAGAAATTTTTCAAATAATTCAAGGAGCTGTAGCCTGTCCCGAAATCGTCCATGCTGATCTGGATGCCCAGCGAATGCAGCTTGCGCAGCATCGGAATGGCATGCTTGACGTTCATCGTCATCGTCTCGGTTATTTCCAGATCCAAATATTTAGGCTCCAGGCCGGTTTCGACCAGCACATCCTTTACGATGCCGACAAGCGCTTCGTCCAAAAATTCCTGCGAGGACAGATTGACGGATACGCGAAACGGCGGTAGTCCCTTGTCCTGCCACTTCTTGTTCTGCAGGCAAGCGGTGCGCAGCACCCACCGGTCGATCTTGTTAATCAGCCCCGTCTCCTCGGCGATCGGTATGAATTCGCCCGGCGACAGCAGCCCCTTCGTCGGATGCTGCCAGCGGACCAGCGCCTCGACGCCCTTCAGCTCGCCAGTCCGGATATCCACCTGCGGCTGATAGAACAGACGAAATTCCTCATTTTCGATCGCTTTGCGCAAAGAGCCTTCCAGCACGATTTTTTCCCGGGTCGAGATGTTCATGTCGGGGGTGTAGAGCGCGTACATATTCAGGCCCCGGCCTTTCGCATTGTACATCGCCGTATCCGCCGCAATCATGAGCGTCTCCAGATTGTGCCCGTCCTTCGGGTAGACCGAAATGCCGGCGCTTGCCGTCAGATGGAACTCATAGCCGTTCAGGCTGAACGGTTCCTTGAAAATATGAAGGATCGCCTTTACCCGCTCCAAAGCTTCTTCCTCGCTTCGAATGCGCGGAAAGGCAAACATAAATTCATCGCCTCCCATCCTAGCAACAAATTCGCCAGTGCCGATAACTTCCTGCAAACGGGTTGCGACCATAATTAGTAGCAAATCTCCGCTGGAATGGCCTAACGTATCGTTAATCATCTTGAAGCGGTCCAAATCGAGACAGACGATGGCGGCCTTGAAGCCTTGCGCCTGCGCCTGCTGCAGCAGCTGCGTTACGTTGTGCTTGTAATGCCGGCGGTTCGGAAGCTTCGTCAAGTCGTCGTGATTGGCGAGATAGTTGTATCTCTCCTCGGCCTTCACCCGGTCGGTAATGCTTCTGAATTGCCCGAAAGCGCCGAGCAGCTGCTTCTTCTCGTCAAAGAGCGGATAAGCGTCGAACAGGCAGACAAGCCGGTCTTCCGTCGCTCCCTGCTCAAAGGTCATTTGGACGTCCTCGAACGTCTTGCCGTTTTGCACCACCTCGTAAATATATTCGCCCATGGAGCCGAGATGCCGCACGTTCGTGCCAAGCATATCCTCCTTGGACTTTCCGGTAAACAACTCCGCGTATTGGTTGAACGTCGTAATTTCGCCTTCTCGATTCGTCAATATGATGCCGTTGCGGGCGTTGTCCATAATGATCTGGTTCAAAATGTTCAGCTTCCGGTTTTGCTTGCGGAGCAGCAGCTCCCTTTCGATGGAATCGACCGTCGTGGCCAGCATCGTGTTCATCATGGGGTTCTGAAACTCTTTGGCGGTCATAATGATGACGCTGCCAAGCAGATCGTTCACATCCGTATAATGAAAAGCGACGGCGTAGCAAGCCGTTCCGTGCAAATATTCATGGTAGTGGTCATCGCCGATCACCTGGACGGGCGATTGATTGTACTTGAGAGACAAGTTGACGACGTTCGTTCCCATGCTGTCTTCCGTGAACTGCACGCCTGGACGAATGCCGAGATCGTTGATCGTCTTTTTGATCGTTTCGTCGCCCATCATATGAAGGATGAACCCCTTGTCGTCGGATACGGACAACAAAATCGGCGTCCCTCTCAAGGAATGGAGAATCTTCTCCCCGAAGAAGCTGACCACCGACAAAATTTCGTCGTATTCCTCCCTGAGCTGGCTTAATTCGGCGGGCGACAAGATCGCATGGGGGAATGGAACCACCTTGGGATCCATGCCAATTTGCTCGCAATATTTGTTGGATTGCACGATAAAATCCGGTTTGTCCGTTATAATCACTATCAAGCCCCCAATTGCGGATGACCGTTTCGCAGGATGTGCTGCCTGTATAATAGATTGTATTCACACAAATATTGTAAACGATTTTAATAGGCTTGTCGACCGAAGGAATCCCGCTTCATGCATGATGGAAAGCCGCATGCCGAACGGGGAGCCGGCGGCGCAAAAAAACGCCGTCCTTGATAATGAAGGACGGCGGCGCCAGTGATAGACGGAGGTGACGAATTCATGATTCTTCATAAGGGAGAGGTGCTGTTCCGGCAAGGGGAAACCGGCCCCTTGTATTTGCTGAAGAGCGGGCTCCTGAAAATCATCCGCGTCCACGAGAACGGAGCGCAAACTTTGGTCAACATTATCGTCCCCGGCGAAATGATCCCTCATCATTCCTTGCTGTCTCCCAAGCCCTACTACGGCATGGCCGCGGCGCTCGTCACTTGCGAAGTCGAGACGCTGTCGCCCGAGGACTGGTACCGCTCGCTCGACGAGGACCCCGGACTGTGCCGTTCGGTCGCGCTGAAGCTTCAGGACAAGCTTCGAATGATGCAGCAGCGGATCGATCAGCTGACCGAAACGGAACCGGCCGTCAGGCTGCGGAAGCTGCAGGCGTGGTTTAACGCCTATATCGCCCCCGCCCGGCTGACGGACGTGCTGACGCAAGAGGAAATCGGGCAATTGATCGGCTTGCGCCGCGAAACGATCAACCGGCTGCTGAGAGCTCAGGACAAGGCCGAGACCGATTCCTCCAACGATGCCGCCGGACCGAAAAATTCATAATGCATATCCGCTGCCGGTACGTGCAGCGACTTCAACGCGCGATAGACCGATCTCATGAAAGGCGCCGGACCGCAGAAATAATACGCGGCCGGTTCATCCGGAAGGATATGCCGCAGCCAATCGGCATCTATGAATCCTTCCTTATGGAAGGAGCCTCGTCTGCGGTCGGTCTCCGACGGCTCGCTGTAGCACCAATGGGCTTCGGCTTGCGGATGGGCGCCGACGGCCGCCTCCGTTTCTTCCTTCAGCGCATGGACATCGCCGTTGCGGGCCGCATGAATGAAGATCACCCGGCGGTTCGGCTGCCGGCCGGCAATCGAATGAAGCATGCTGATCAGCGGCGTAAGTCCGACTCCTCCGCTGATCAGCACGGCCGGACGGGCATCCTGCAAATCGGCCGTGAAATCGCCCGCCGGTGCGGACAGCTGAAGCACGTCTCCTTCCCGCACATGCTCATGCAAATATCGGGATACTTTGCCGCCGTCGCGAGAATCCGTGCCGTCCTCCCGCTTGACGGTGATGCGGTAATACGGCTTGCCTGGCGCGTCGGACAAACTGTATTGCCGAATATGCGTGTAGGTCTCGCCGGGGAGACTGCATTTCACGCTGACGTATTGACCGGGCTCGAACGATGCGGCGGCCCCGCCGTCCGCAGGGACCAGATAAAAGGACGCGATGACGGAGCTTTCGCGCACCTTGCGCTCGACCCGGAACGGCCGGAAGCCGGACCAGCCTCCCTCCCGTTCCTCCGACTCCTTGTACATGCCGGCCTCGACCTCGATAAACACCTTTGCGATCGCGCCGTACGCTTCTCCCCAGGCCTCCAGGATGTCGTCCGTCGCCGCGTCGCCCAGCACCTCCTTGATCGCGGCCAGCAAATTGCGGCCCACGATCGGATATTGCTCCGCCGTCACGCCGAGGCTGCGGTGCTTATGGGCAATCTGGCGCACGGCGGGAGCAATCGCCTCGAGGCGGTCGATATTGGCCGCCGCCGCATAGATGGCATTGGCCAACGCCGCGGGCTGGCGTCCCTGCTTCTGATTCGCATGATTGAACAGATTCAGCAGCTCCGGATGGTTGGAGAACAACAGCTGATAGAACCGCTTCGTAATGGCCGTTCCGTGCGTCTCCAGCACCGGCACCGTCGATTTGATGATTTGGATTGTTTTGGCGCTTAACATCACATCACCGCTCCCATCGTTTAATGGATCTGACTCGCTCCCAGTATAGCGCCCGGCCGGAAGGGCGGGTTGTGATTTGCATCACGCCGACTCGCAACGATTTGTGACAACGCGGAAGGAATTTGAGCTTCCGTAACGAACTAAAAGAAAGTAAGCGCTGCCACATGAGGGTGATAACCGAACCTGCACATACAAGATCCGTACGCTGCCGCCGCTGCGAATGCTGCGACAGAAACTCGTCATCAAGAATTCCGGGGGGTTGCTATGCATCCGCGTTCTCAAATACCGCTCAGGTATGTGCCTTCTCTGCCGTTAGCCGCAGTCGGCTGGCTATTGTCAATCCTTCTCGCGTTCGGGTTGGAAATGTACTCCGCAACCTGGTATTACGGACAACCGATCGGAGCCGGCGCCGTCGTATTGCTCGTCGTCCTCCTGGCGTACGGATTACCCGGAGGGCTGTCCGCCGCCGTCTGCGTATACGGCGCTTTGGCGCTGCTTGGCGAAGCGACATGGCTCCAAAGCCTGCCGATGATCGCTTATATCGCCGTGTCCGGATTATTCCTTCGCAAGCACCCCGCTCATTTGATGATCGTTACATTAGTGTTTTGGCTGTTTGCCGGGCTCCCGGCCTCATACTATCTATATGGAGTCGAAACGGGATATTACGACGCCTTCGGCTGCCTTTACGGCTTGAACAAGATGCTGGCCGTTTTTCTTTCCGCCCTGGCCGCCGATATCCTGGTGTCGTATGCGCCTTTCTTGCGTCGATTCTCCCGGGGCCGGGAGCGAAGCGGCTACGCGTTCAACCGGATTATGCTGCATTTGGTGCTGGCGGCAACCACGATCCCGTTTTTTATTTATATTTTGGTCAGCGGTTATCAAGAGAAGCAGACCGCGTGGAACCGGGCGGTCGAATCGCTGGAGGCGCAGACCGGCGCGGCAAACCGCGCATTGCTGGCCTGGCAGGGAGAAAACTACCACTCCTTGAAACGGATGGGCACGATTCATTTGCGCAAGCTGCATAACGACATGCAAGCCGCGGCGGGCGGTTCGTCTTCGGCCAGACTCGTGCTGACCGACGCGGACGGCCGTGTGCTGAACGCGGTTGGCATGCACCCGTCCTTGCCCGGAGAACGATACGACTGGACGGCCGGAGGGCTCGTTCAGGACAGAGGCGCCGCGAAGCTGTGGCTGCCGGGCGGCCGCGAGCCTTACGCCAGCGAGCCGTGGCGGTATTCCTATCTCGTCCGGGAAACCGTCTCCGCCGGCGGCTCGACGGCCGTTTTTTTGCTGCCTTTCGCTCCTTTTATGGAGGAGGCCGTTCAAGCGTTTATTTCCTATTTTCATCTGCTGCTCATGTCCATCTTCGTAGCCATGACGCTGGTCATGCTGCTGAACCGGTTGTTTTTTCGCTCTTTGGCGCGGCTGGCGGAAACGACGATCGGCATTCCGGACAAAATCTCGCGGGAGATCGCCCTCGTATGGCCCCGCAGCGGAATCAGCGAAATTCGCTTGCTCACCGAGAACTTTCAAGCGGCTGCCGACAATATGGCTTCGATTCTCCGCCAGACGCAGCAGGCGAACCTGCAGCTCAGCAGGCAAAAGGATCAGCTCGCGCAATCCGAGCGGCGGCTCGCGCAGCTGGCCTACTTCGACCATTTGACCGGCTTGCCCAACCGGCTGAGCATGAAGGAGCGGCTTGGCCGGGAGCTGGACGCCGCCGAGGAGGCCGGATGGCAGATCAGCCTGTCCGTCCTGTTCATCGACCTGGACCGCTTCAAGCAAATTAACGATACGCTTGGACATATTGCCGGGGACGAGCTGCTGTGCCAAGTGGCTGACCGGCTGAGAGAGCTGGAGTCCGACACCGTCTTTATCGCCCGCATCAGCGGCGACGAATTCGTCGTCGTTCTGCGGCAAGCGGATACGGAGGAAGCCGTTCGAGCCTCCCGGCGCCTGATCGACCAGCTGGCTTCGCCGTTCGCGCTGCATGGACAGGCGATGTACATCACCCCGAGCATCGGCATCGCATCCGCCCCGCTTCACGGCCGGGACATCGATACGCTGATGAAAAATGCGGATTCCGCCATGTATGCGGCCAAAGAAAACGGAGGCAAGGGCTATGCCGTCTACTCGGCGCATTACAACAACAGATTGTCCCGCAAAATGTGGCTGGAGAACAGTCTGCATCAGGCGCTGCTGCGGCATGAGTTTCATCTGGAGTATCAGATCAAGATCGAATGCGCTAGCGGCCTCATGACCGGGATGGAAGCGCTGGTCCGCTGGAATCATCCGAAACGGGGACTCATCTCCCCTGCCGAATTCATTCCGGCGGCGGAAGAGACGGGGCTGATCATTCCGCTTGGCCGCTGGATATTGCGAACCGCCTGCCTCCAAAATGTGCTGTGGCGGCAAGCCGGGCATCCCGCCGGGCGAATGGCCGTCAACTTGTCCGCCAGACAATTCCACGATCCTCGGCTGGTCGATACGATTTGTGAAATTTTGAACGAAACCGGAATGGAAGCGTGCGATCTGGAGCTTGAAATTACAGAAGGCTATTTGCACCGGGATGAAGCCAGCTCCGCCAATGTGCTCCGCAGGCTGAGAGAACTCGGCGTATTTATCTCGATCGACGATTTCGGCACCGGCTACTCCTCCTTGAGCCAGCTGAAAAAATATCCGATTCAGGCAATCAAGATCGACCAGTCGTTTATTCAAGGGATGGATCGGGACCGCAGCAGCGACTCGATCGTGCAGGCGATCATTCAGCTGGCGCACAGCATGAGCATGAAGGTTGTGGCGGAAGGCGTGGAAACGGCCGAGGAGGAGCGGCTGCTCCGTTTGTACGGCTGCGACGAGCTGCAAGGGTACCGCTTCGGCAAACCGATGAACGCCGCGGCTTTGGAGCCGCTCCTGGCGAATATGCATGCAAAGGAAGGTGAGCGTCGATGAAGCTTCGCTTGCTGATCGCGCTTGGTTTGGCCGCGGCGACGGCGGCCGGCTGCTCGGCCGGCATCACATGGGATGCCGAACGGGCGCCGGTCCCCGGCATTACCGAAGACTCGAGAGGCGCTTCGGCCCCCGATGCGGCCGATATGGAGCATCCTTCCGGCAAAGTAACGGTATGGAGCCACTATGAGGGAGCCGAGTGGATTATTCCGGTCGTACAGGCCGAATATCCGGATGTTGACATCGAGGTCAAGACAGTTCCATGGAATATATACGAGAGCCGCTTCCTGTCCGCCATCGACAGCGGCACGGCGCCGGACGTACTCTTTGCGGAAAATGTGATGCTGAAAAGTTTGACGGGCCTGAATGCTTTCGAAAATTTGTCGAAAGCTCCGTATCACGGCGAAGAGCTGGCTTCGCGTTTCACCGAAGCGGTCGTCTCGCCTTACCGTTCGCTTGAAGACCGCAGCCTGTTCGGCCTTCCGCTCGATATCGGTCCGGCTGTCGCGTATTACCGGCAGGATGTGTTCGAGCAGGCCGGACTGCCCTCGGAGCCGGAAGAGCTGAGCCGCTATCTGGAAGACCCGAACCATTGGCTGAGCGCGGCGAGAACGCTCAAGGAGCAAGGCTCCTGGATCGCCTCGTCCGTATGGGATCCCGTGTGGATTACGGAATACGGCTACGGATTTTTCGATGCCGAATTGGCGTATGCGCGGGAAACGGAAGCGTTCGCTTCCGCCATCCGCCTTGCCCGCGAAATCAGCCGCGACGGCCTGGCATCCAATTTGAATCTGTACAGCGATGAAGGCCGCGCGGCCCTGAATAACGGAACGACCGCCATGTTCTACAACGGCTGGTGGTATCGGAACGAGCTGGCAATCTCCGCGCCCGAGACCGCCGGGAAATGGAGAATGATGCGGCTGCCTTTCGGTCAATACGGCTGGGCCGGCAGCTCGGGCGTCCTGATCCCTTCCGACGCGAACAATAAGGCGGGGGCTTGGGCGGTCGTCCGCGTCCTGACCGACAAAATTGCCAAGGCAGGAGGCAAAGACGTTTTGGAGGGTGACCTCAACACCGAAGAAAATCCGTTTTATGGAGGGCAGCAGACCAACCTGCTCTATGCCGGGCTGATCCGCAACATGCCTTCCTATACGCCGACGCCGCTGGACGCCAAAGCGTTGGAAATTTGGTCGCAGTTTGTTTACAACTCTCTGCAGAATGAAATCGACCCCTTAGAGCTGCTGGCGCGCATTCGGCAGTTGACGGTCGACTCGCTGCAATCGGAGCTGGAGCTGCTGAAAGAATAAGCGGCCCTGCTCCGTGCATGCGAGTGACGGCCCAAATCGATGACGGATTACTCGGCCGGTATATCCGACTTGCTCCCCCAGATCGAGGTGCCCAAGCCGGACAAAGCCGTAAACGTCATGACGCGGCGGGACGATTGCGGGTCCCACAAACGGATGAAGACGCCGCGGAAGACGGCATCGCCGACCGTTATTTCGGCTCCGTTGTCTCCGTCCAGCTTCCATGCGCCCGAGACCGCGCCCCCAATCGTGCCGTCCTCGTTCAGGCTGACGTCGACCGATTCGATTACTTGCGCCGAATAGTCCTTGCCGTGGTCGATCAGCTTGTAGCTCCCCGCAATCTCTTCCTCCGACACGGGCTCCAGCGTTTCGCCCGAATACGGATAAGCCGCGGCGACGGGCCAGCCGTCCCGGTTCATAAACATTTGGTGGACTCGAACTTCATGCCGTTCTCCCCGTCCCGGGAACCGCGTATGGAATACGAGGAACTGCCGGCCCGTCTCCTTGTCCGCATATACGGAGTTATGTCCGGGAGAGACGTAACCGTACCCCCTCCCCGCATCGCCGTCTTTGAACAGGAAATTGCCCATGATTTTGTTGCCAAAAAGAAAATTGCTCATCTTGTCCTGCAGTATGGCGTGGTGTCCGCTGGCGTCCACATACGGGCCGTCGATGCGCTCCGACCGGAACTGTCTCATATTGTAGCCGCCGTCCGAGCCGAGCCATCCGTAGGATAGATACAAGTAATACCAGCCTGCGTCCTTGTCGTACACGATGTAAGGACCTTCTCCGGACTTCGTATACCCTCCGGCGATTTTGACGCCGAAATACCGGTCGATCATCCGCCCGTCCGCTGTCTCGCCGTCCACGCCCGGATAGATCGCCCGGCCGGTCTCCTTGTCGATTTCCAGCAGGAAGATGCCGCCCGACCAGGAGCCGTAGCTCATCCACAGCTTTCCTTCCGCATCAAACACCAGATTGGCATCAATCGCATTCGGATAATCGCTGTTGTTATAAGAGCCGTCCGGATGAAACCAGTTTTCGTTCGCTTCGCCGACCGTTCCGTTTGAAATCAGCTTTGCTATGTTCGTGTTGCTCCACCGCTTGTTTACCCGGCTGTCGGCATCGTATTGCTCCTCCTTCGTAAAACCGGAATAAACGATCGTGTCGACGTACCGGTAAGGACCTTCTATGCTGGAGGATACGGCCAGGCCGATCGCGGAACGAATATACGTCGATGAAGCGCTGTAATACAGCATGTACGCGCCCTTCGTGCCGTCCTCGTTCACATAATGCTCGTTCCACAACACTTCGGGCGCCCATACGGCATACCCTCCCTTGCTGTCGGAGTCGTTTTCTCCGGCCCAGGCAAACGACTCGGCCAAATTGGCGGACAGTTCGCCGTACAACGCATTGCCCGTCTTCGTATAGCCGTTCGTAAATTTGGTCCACTGCATCAAGTCCGTCGACTTGGCCCCGTCAATGTGGGAGCCGAACACATAATACGTATCTCCATCCTTGACCACGGACGGATCGTGGACGGAGACGTGGCGGAATACCGGCGGAGCTTCGGCCTTCTCCTGCGATGCGGCCGGAGAAGGTTCAGCCGGCAAGCCCGGCTGCTTGGCCTTGGAATCGTTCATTTCATTCTGTCCTTTCATCATGATCATCATCGCAACGGCAATCGCCGCCAAACCTAAGATCGTTGCGGCGGCATACCGCACGGCTGGTTTGCCCACTCAAGCAGCCCCCTATTATCGTTAATATTTTTATCAATATATTAACATTACTATAAATTAATAAATCGTACAATGGGAGCGGTTGCAAACGTCTTATAGTCATTCTGTCCAGTTGACACATAAGTAGATTAAAATGTATTATGTCTATAATAAATCAAACGAATAGAGGAAATGTTTATATGAATGATGTTAATGAACGATTTTGGAACGCGCCCTTCGAGCAGCTGCTGCAAGGGTACGCCGAAGAAGAGGAGCGCTTCAGCTGCCTGTTGTGCGGCCGGTCGGTCGACAAAGGCGTTATCTATCCCGTCGACGGTATGCTATATGAGGCAGGCCGCTATATCCGGCTGCATATCGAGCGGGAGCACGGCTCCGTCTTTCATTATTTGATCTCGCTCGATAAGCGGCATACCGGCCTGTCCGACCATCAGAACAAGCTGCTGCGCTTGTTCTACGAAGGCAAGAGCGACGCGGAGGTTCAGAAGGAGACGGGCATCGGCAGCTCCTCCACCATTCGGAATCACCGGTTTGCGATGCGTGAGAAGGAGCGGCAGGCCAAAATTTACCTAGCGTTGATGGAGCTGCTGCGCAAACGAAACGATCGGGCCGCCGCGTTTGTAGATGCGCATCCGACCGCTACGATGGTCGATGACCGGTACAACGTCACCCAGGACGAATACGCCAAGTCGGTGCGCAAGCTGTTTCCCGACGGTCCTCAGGGGCGCTTGAAGACGTTCGACGTCAAGGAAAAACATAAATTGGTCGCCTTGCGCGAGCTCGCCAAGCGGTTCGAACGGGGGCGCACGTACAACGAAAAGGAAATTAACGAAACGCTGTCGGAAGCTTACGATGATTACGCGACGCTTCGCCGGTATTTGATCGAATACGGTTTTTTGGATCGCACCCCCGATTGCAGCGCCTATTGGGTCAAATCCGAAACCAAAGGAGAGGAGACAACGGCTATGGACCGCCGAAAGGAATTAAACCTGCAATACAAGGAAACCGGCACGGAGGCGGGCGTCTTCGCCATCCGCAACACGGTAAACGGCAAACGGTTTGTACAGGGCGCCTACGACTTGAAAAAAATGAACGGGAAGCGGTTTGAGCTGCAAACCGGCTCGTCCCCGCTGCGGGAGCTGCAAAGCGACTGGAATTTGCACGGCGAGCAAGCCTTCACGTTTGAAATATTGGAGAAGGTCGACCGCAGCAAGCTGGAAGGCCGCGACATCAAGCAGGTTGTCGAGGAGCTGGAGGCCAAATGGCTGCAAAAGCTTCAGCCGTATGGAGAAAACGGGTATAACCGCGTTCAACCGTAAATCAAATCCTTTGCACATGTAAAAAAAGAAGCTATTCCCGCCGCCAAACATTGGCGGCAGAGAATAGCTTCTTGCCGTTTCCAAACGGCCGGACGCGCGAGGCGTCTTACGCTTTGTTGCTGGAACCGAACTCGCGGATTTTGCCGATGACCGTTTGTTTGATCGCTTCGCGGCCTGGAGCCAGGAATTTGCGAGGATCGTATACGTTCTGGTCGGTCGTCAAAATTTCGCGCGCGACTTTCGTGAACGCCATTTGGTTTTCGGTATTGACGTTGATTTTGGCCGTGCCGAGCGAGATCGCTTTTTTGATGTGGTCGGTCGGGATACCCGTTCCGCCGTGCAAGACGAGAGGCAGCTTGATGGTCTGGCAAATTTCTTCCATTTCCTTGAAGCCCAGCTTCGGCTCGCCTTTGTAAGGACCGTGCACGGAGCCAAGCGCTGGAGCCAGGCAGTCGATGCCGGTGCGCTCTACAAGCTCTTTGCACTCTTTAGGATCCGCATAGATCACGCCGTCAGCCACGACATCGTCCTCTTGGCCGCCGACCGTGCCCAGCTCGGCTTCGACGGAAACGCCTTTGGCATGCGCGTATTCCACGACTTTTTTCGTTGTTTCGACGTTTTCTTCGAACGGATGATGGGAAGCGTCGATCATAACGGAAGTGAAGCCCGCGTCGATGGCCGCTTTACATTTGTCGAAGCTGGAGCCGTGGTCCAGGTGAATCGCAACCGGAACGGTAATTTTCATTTCTTCGATCAGCGATTTCACGATGGCCGTAACGACCGTGAAGCCGCCCATATAGCGGGCTGCGCCTTCGGATACGCCCAGAATGACCGGGGATTGCTCCGTTTGAGCGGCGTCCAGAATCGCTTGCGTCCACTCCAGGTTGTTGATGTTGAACTGACCGACCGCATACCCCTCGTTCAACGCTTTGTTCAGCATGTCTTTCATCGAAACCAATGCCATTGCAAAAATCCTCCTTATAATGTACTGCCTCTGCTTGTTCGTCTTTCATTCGGCTGCCCTTCGCCCTGCTGTCCGTCTGCGGTGCTTGTCCGAGCCGAAGCGGCGGCTCCGACAGTGTCCTGAAAAACAATCGCTGTATAGTAGTATAATAAAAACGCGGGCAAAATGGAATGCCGGCGGCCCGACTTATTTCCCGTCCCCGTTCTCCATGCCGCCCGGCTTCTTGATCAGGGCATAGGCGATGTACCCGGCCATGCCGACGAACAACCCCGTGCCGACGACGATGTACAGCATTGTAAACACTTTGCCCAGCGCCGTCTGCGGCACAAAATCCGGATGACCGACCGTGCTCAGCGTGGCGATGCAAAAGTACAGCGCGTCCATGACGCTCAGCCCTTCCTGCGTGACGTAAAATATCGTCCCGGACAACAGCATCAGCAGCACCAGAACGAACAGGGCCTGAAAATTACGAAGCTTGAATGCCTTCCATAATGCGCTCAGCAGTCTTTTTAACGTCAAAATAAAAGAAATCACGGCGCTCCCGTTCCTTTCCGCAACTATTCTTAGCAGCAATCCAGGAGCGTCCTTCAAGCCGACCGAAAGGCTACTGCGAAGCCGCTTTTCTGCCTTCCAGCACGAACCGGGCGGCATCCGCCATCTGCTCTGTCGTCACCTCTTCCAGCGTGACGAAGCCGCGCGGCTTGCAGCTCTCCAGCAGTTCCCAGAATAACGGATACTGAAGCTCGCCCAGCCCCGCCGCCAAGGCCGTCAGGCTGCCGACCGCCTCCCGCTTCAAGTCCTTCGCATGGGCGCTCACAATGCGCGGCCCGAGCAGTCGGAACGCCGTGCGGATCACTTCCTCCTGGCGGCCGAAATTGTCCGGGTTCATCAGGTTGCACGGATCGATCACGACGCCGACGCAGGATGACGGAAACCGCTCGATGGCGGCCGCCAACGTTTCCGCCGAATCGATCAGATGTCCCTGGGCGGCTTCCAGACCGATCGTTGCGCCCCAGCGCTCGGCCTCCTCGACCAGCTCTTCCAGCGCACGGTCGAGCCGTTCCCAGTGCCGCGCAACGAGCGACGGATCCGACGGGTCCAGCGGGTGGCCGACTTCCGTCGCCACGATCGGAGCCCCGAAATGCCGGGCATGCCGCAAATGCTCCTTGAACCGGTCCACGTTATGCCGGAACGTGTCGTCGTCCAGATCGACCAGGCTGGCGTAACAGCCGAGTACGGCAATGCCGACCTTGTGATCCGCAAAAGCTCCCCCTACCTCATTCGCCAATCCCGGACTCATTTTGCCCAATGAAAAATCCGCATCCGCTATCGCCTTCGACAGCGCCAGCTGCACATAGGAAAAACCTCGCTCGCCCAGCTTGGCCGCGAGCTCCCTGTATGGCTGCTTCCCCAGCAAATGCGCCAATAATCCAACCGTCATCGTTTATCCTCCTCCGAGCCTGTAGTCCTCTCCATTATATAGACATTCCTTGCAATGGCAAAGCATGGTCTTGCAACGGCGCAGCCCATCTCCGTTCTCTCTATGTTATAATGCATAAGGATCCGAAGGATCCATACCCCTGCAATCGAGGTGCGTTCCCATCATGATCCATTACATTCGTTTGCGTTAATGATCGGTGCAGAACGGTAAGTCCGGCCTTTTTTTAAATTTGCCAGGCCAGGCTTATTTGACTGCACCTTTTTTCATTCTGCGCAAATAACGAATGAATGGGGTGCTTTTTGGCATGCGCAACAACACCCGGCGGGAAACGGCCGCCGCCTTGATCACTTTTTATCCTAATCTGTTCCAATGTCCGATTTGCTCGGGGCCGCTGAACGCGGATCCCGATTACAGCCTGCGCTGCCCGAATCGGCACTGCTTCGATATTTCCAAATCCGGTTACGTTCATTTGCTTCCTCGTCCGGCCGCGTCGGATTACGGCAAATCGCTGTTCGAATCGCGCCGAAAGGTGATGCAAAGCGGATTCTTCGATCCGCTGCACCGCCTTGTCTCAGAGCTGCTGACAGAATCGCTTGCGGAGCACGAAGACACGGCCGCCATCCTGGACGCAGGCTGCGGCGAAGGCTTCCATCTGTCGAACATCAGGGAACGGCTGGCCCGCGGCATCGGCAGGCCGGCGCTCGGAGTCGGGCTCGACATCGCCAAGGAAGGCGTCGCTCTCGCAGCCGGCAACGATCCCGCTTCTCTTTGGTGCGTCGCCGATCTGGCGGCATGTCCTCTGATGGATAAGCGATTTGACGCGATCTTGAATATTCTGTCTCCGGCTCATTACGCCGAAAGCAGTCGTCTTCTCAAACGAGACGGACGGATGGTCAAGGTCATCCCCGAGCCCGGCTATTTGCGTGAGCTGCGCGACCTGCTGCACGGCTCGGCCGGCCGCCGCGAATATTCGAACGCCGCCGTGCGGGAGCGGTTCGCCAGCCGGTTCGAGCTGACGAACGTTCTTCGGCTTTGCCGCACCGTCCGTCTGGATCGCGCCCTCCTAGGCCATCTTGTCCGCATGACGCCTTTGTCGTGGAGAGCGATGCCCGAGCAGCTGAGACGGGCGTTCGAGGCGGAAGCCCTGGACGTGACGGTCGACCTTACGGTGCTAGTCGGCCGCCCGCAGGCATGAGCCAACTCTGCCTTTTTAGACGCTGCAGAAGATTGGGTCCTGCAAAGCCGATTTCCAAATTTTCAGCTTGTCTTTACATTTCCTTATTCTGGGCCAAACATTCCGTTAATCTTCCTCTTCTATAGTTGAATTATTCCATAGTCGAGGAGGATTATAATGTACCAAAGGTTATATGGAACAATCGGTAAAATTGCGCTCGCGGCCACGCTGTTGGTCGGCGGCATCGCTGCCGCTTCGGGATCTGCCAGCGCAGCGGACGCGGCGGCGAAAGGCAGCGTCAAAAACGTCATTCTGATGATCCCGGACGGGATGGGCGTCAGCTATATGACGGCATCGAGAATTTACAAAGGCGAGGAATTGTCCTTTGAGCGTTACGTCAAAGGCTTGATGAAAACTTACTCGGCTGACACGAACATTACCGATTCGGCGGCGGCCGGCACGGCGATGGCTACCGGTTACAAAACGAACAACGGCGTCATTGCGGTAACGCCGGACGGCAAGCAGCCGGACTCGATTCTGGACGCGGCCAGAGAGAACGGCAAAGCGACCGGTCTCGTCGCGACTTCCCGCATCACCCATGCGACGCCGGCCGTCTTTACATCCCACGATCCTAGCCGCGGCAACGAAGTTGCCCTCGCGACGGAATACATCGGCAACGTAGACGTCATTCTCGGCGGCGGACGCGACATGTTCCTGCCGCAATCGGAAGGCGGCAATCAGCCGGAGCGCAATCTGGTCGAGGAAGCACAAGCGGCCGGCTACGAATATTTGACGAACCGCAGCCAAATGGCGAACGTCGACGCCGATAAAATCCTCGGCCTGTTCGCCATGTCCGACCTGAAGTATGAAATCGACCGCGATAAAGCCAACGTGCCAAGCCTGGCCGAAATGACGGAGCTGGCCGTCAATACGCTCAGCAAGGACGAGGACGGATTTTTCCTCATGGTGGAAGGCAGCCAGATCGACTGGGCCGGTCACGCCAACGATCCCGTAGCGGTCATTCATGACGTGCTCGCGTTCGAGGAAGCGGTCGACGTCGCCCTTGAGTTTGCCAAGAGCAACGACGAGACGCTCGTCGTCATCGTAGGCGACCATGAAACCGGCGGCATGAACGTCGGCAATACGCCGGGCGGCTACCAAGAAAACATCAACGTACTGAAAAATGCCACAGGCAGCGCCAACGCGGTGCGGGACGCGCTGCTGTCGCAGGCGATCAAGCTGGATATCAGCTCCGCCAAATTGGTAGACGGCGGCTATTACATGCCGATCAGAGAAATCGTCGAGCAGCTGGACGGCACGCTTTCGTACGACGCCAAGGCGCTGCGGGCGGACGTCGAGCTGAAAGGAGCGAAGTTCGCCGTGAAGCTTCGCGACAAAGAGGTGGCAGCCGGCTCTAAAGTCTACAATGATGCCGATTTCTTTATCGAGAAGGGGACCGCTTACTTTAACGTTGCCGAGATCGCCAAGCTGATCGGCACGCAAGCGGCCATCGGCACGACGACGGATAAGCCGGAAGCTTCGGCCGCCTATTTCGTCGATGTCAAAAAAGTCGTAGAGCCGATCGTCGGCTTCTCTCTGACGGATGAAGACGTTCAAGCGCTGGCCGGCGTCAACTGGAACAGCGGCACGGCTATTGCGAACGAAGCGGGCACCGTTATCTCCGCTCATGCGCTGATCAGCTGGGGCTCCCGCAACCATACGGGCGAAGAGGTTCCTCTGTATGCCTTCGGTCAAGGCTCTAACGAATTTGTCGGCCTGATCGACAACACGGACCTGCCTCGCATTCTCTCCTACCTGATGGGCGTGGAGCTGTTCGACAACGAAGCGGCTTTCATGCAAAAGCTGGAGGAAAGAAGAAGCAAGTAGTTGCATTTGAATGAACCTTAATAAGCTGGTTCCATATAAGCTGCGCGACTTCGGTTGCGCGGGAACCGGATTGCGAAAAAACGCCGCCCGCCTGTTCGAATGACAGGAGATGCGGCGTTTTTTTGACAGTCAGCAAACCTTAGCCGAATCTATAACAATTATCTCTTTCTGCAGGTATATACAAACACAGATTTTTCAGGTGATCGTGATAATATTCATGGGACAGTACAAGCGCCTGCTCGAATTGGTCGTCGAACACATAGGTCTCTTGCGGGAACGAACGGTAGTTTCGCATAAAATCATCGAACGTCATTCGATGCACATAATCTTTTCCAAGCGTATACATCTCTAAATTGCTCTCCGATACATCCCAGAAAACATAAACGTCCCCCATGAAAGGGGGCTCCTTATTGATTTGATCTTCCGTCATGACAATTGGTCCGCCGATCATGCAATCCCACAGCATATAACCGTATTCCCGCTTGTAATCGATATATTCCCCCGATGCCTGATCGCAAAAAGCTTCCTCAAACCGTTCTTTTAATCGTTTGGATTCCGTTTTGGATAAACGAGAAAATTTGCCAGATATCTCTTGAGGCGTAAAGTAACGAAAGAGGGTGTCGAGGCATTGCGAAAAAAGAGAAGTTTGGTTTGATAATATTGGGAGTACTCTGGATCATATTTATACTGGTCAACTATATATTTTGAACTAAAGTCAAAAAAGATCGCAATTTGCCGGCTGTGGAATACGGCCAGGCCAATTGCGACTTTGTCGTTGATATCAGCCTTGCAGGCCTCGGCTCTCCGCGTCCGTCCGCTTATTGCGAGGCTCCCGCGTCCAGCGCCGCTCCCGGAACGGCGTCCGCCGGAGGGGCCCCCGGCCCGCCTTCCGGCATCGCTTGGCCTTGGCCGCCTCTCATGCGGCCGCCGCCACCGCCGGGACCGCCCATTCCGCCTCCGCGCATGCCGCCTCCGCCGGTCGTGACGCCCGATTCGTTCAGCCAGGTGACGCTGGACGTTATTTCAAAGCCGACCACTTTCGCGCCGCCCGAGTAATCCCCGTCCGCATACAGTCCGTCGACAACACTGCCGGTCGAGCTGCCGCCTGAATACAGCGTATAGGATTCGCCTTGCTTCAGCTCCGGCGAGCTGATCAGCACCGCCTGATAGTCTTTGGAAGGCGCGAACGTCGCCACCGCCTTCCCTTGGCCGTCTTCGAGCCGAACGATGGCGCCGGCCTGCTGCGTTTGCGGGAATGTCATCAGGACGGCGTTCTGGCTCGAGCTCTCCGACGTTGCCTGCACCATGCCTGCGCTGCCGGCCGCTATCAGGAAGCCTCCGCTCATCTCGAAGCTGCCGTCGTAATCGAGCGATCCGTTGCCGTTGCCCGTCGGACCGTTGACCAGAACGGTGCCGCCGGTCATCGTAATGGAGCCGTTCGAATCGAGTCCGTCGCCGGCGGCGTCCACATAGACGGTGCCGCCGTTAATCTCCAGACGGGCGTCGGGATCGGCGCTGAACGAATCCCGGGGCGTTCCGGAGCCCGTATTCGCGTCGTTGCCTCCGGCGACGTTGATGCCGTCGTCGGTCGCCGCGACCCTAATATCTCCGCCGTTCACCACGACGACCGCGCCTTCGATGCCCTCGTAGCTCTTCGTAATGTCTATGGCACCTCCGGTTATCGTTACCACGGCATCCGCATGAATGCCGTCGTCGCCGGTCGCAGCCGTCAGTTCTCCGCCCGCAATCGTCACATTGCCGTTGCTGTGCACGGCATCGTCCGCCGCATCGATGGCGAATGTACCGCCGTTAATTATCAAATCTGCGCCTGCCTTCAACCCCTTGGCGCTGGACGATTCAGCCGCCGTATCGGCTGTCGCAGCGGAAGCCGGTTCGGAAGCCTCTTCAGATGCATCCGCTGCAGCCTCTCCCGCCGGTGAGCCGGATGGACCGCCGGTTCTGCCCCCAAAGTTGCCTCCCCAGCCGCTGCCGAAGCCGCCTTCCTCGACGTGCGTTTCGCCGTTTTCGCTGCCGCCGCCGGTCTTCAGTTCAAACGTGCCGCCGTCGATCAGCAATACCGTTTCCGCCTGTATACCGTCATTCCCCGCCTGAATATCGAAGCTGCCGCCCGCAATCGCGACCCAGCCTTTGTCCGTCTCTTCGGCGTTGGTCGACTTGATGCCGTCCCCTCCCGCTTCAATCGCAAACGTTCCGTCTTGAATGGCAACCCTGTCCTTCCCTTTGATCGCATCGTCCGCCGCCTTCACTTCCAGAATGCCCGATAAGATCTTCAAATCGTCCTTGCTCACAATCCCGTCATCGTAATTCGCTTGCACCGTCAGCTTACCGGTGCCGTTGATCGTCAAATCGGCTTTGCTGAACAGGGGAGCGTTGGGCTCGTCCGTCGACGCATCCGGGAATACGTACGCGTCCCCGTCCGAGATGCTGTTGACCGTTCCGTCCTGAAGCGTCACCACGACCTTCCCCGCTTCCTTGATATAGAACGGGGCCCCGTCCGACTTGGACAGCTGCACGCCGTTCAGCACGACATGCACGACGCCGTCATTCTGATTGTCGATCACGATCTGCCCATCGTCCAATTGTCCGCTCAGCACATAAGTTCCGGCATCCGTAATAGACACCGTGCCGCCGTTCGCGTACGCCCCGGAGCCCGTCACCTGGGCGGAGGCTCCATTCAGCGCAATCATCGCGGCGTCGTTCTCGCTCCACGCCGCGTTCAGATCGTGTTCGTCGAAGGATACCAACTCTTCCATCTTCACGCTTGTCTGCACCGCCTCCGTTGCCGTCTCCAATGGTCCCGCCGCAGCGTTCCCGGCCGCGCCGGCCCCCGGTTCCGTTCCAGCCGCGTTGCTGCATGCGGATATGACCATCACCGCGCTCCATACAACCGCCCACAGCCGCATCCGGCTTCCCGCTTTGCGCCATCCTGATCCGCCGCTCGCCTGCCCGGAATGTCTCCGGCCTGCCTTTCCGTTCGTTCTGTCCGGCATCATCATTAGTTTACGATTCCTATTCATACCTTCATCCTCCTTGTAGATTCTGTGCATTAGTAATCGGCGACCACGGTCGGCGCCATCGTCAGCGACAGATCGAGATTGCCGTTGCGGACGCGGATGGCGTCCAGAAACTGCTTCTGATTCAGCGATTGATCGAACGTCACGGCATAGACCAGCTCGTACAGGCTGCCCAGCTCCGTCGTGCGCACCTTTTTGAGTTCATAGCTGACATCGAACATTTGGAACACTTCCGCAAAAGCTTCCTCATAGCCGAGACTTTCCGGAATCGTTACTTTCAGCAGCTTTTGCGACGTTTTCCTCGCGCCGAAGTTGAAACGATTCAGCATATACATCAACGCGCACAATATTAAGGTGAACAGGACGGCATAGCCGAAGGCGCCTACGCCGCAGGCCAGCCCCGCCGCCATCGTAAACAGCACGTACGCAATATCCTTCGGATCGCCCGGCGCACTGCGGAACCGGATAATCGAGAAGGCGCCCGCCAGACTGAACGCCCGGGCGATATTGCTGCCGATCAGCAAAATAATAATGGCGACGATGACCGGCAAAATGACCATCGTCAGCGTAAAGTTTGGCGAATAGTTCGCCGTGTTGGTTTTCATATAAGTCAAGCTGATAATGCCGCCCAAGGCGATAGCCACAAATATGGTGACTAGCGCGCTCGCAAAGGTCATCGTTTCGGTGCCGGTTGCCGTCATTTCGGTCAAAAAATCAAACATAGAGAACACACTCGCTTTCTGTTTCCTTGTTCTTGATCGTTTGTTTGAACTCGTTGCCGTATTTGGAAAAGCTGGTGCGGTACAAGCGATGCTCGGACAGCAGCCGCGACAGCCATAGCGGAATCGTATGCTCGGCCTTGATCTCCATCAGCCACCTTCCGTCCGGCACCAGCGGTTCGCCGTGGTCGCCCCGCTCCAGCCTTAAGTCGTGCCGCCGGCTGCGAATGTTCGTGTCGAACGTGATGCGCAAATCTCGGCTCTCCTTGCTGAACATCGCCTTCCGCTCGTAAGCCAGATACACTTTGGGCTCCAGCGCATACCGGCGCAAAACGTATTTGATTTCCTCGATCACCTGCTTGTTCATGTAAGGACGGTAAGCCGGCTCGATGCCGGTTCGGACGAAGTCGTAGGCTTCCTCCAGCCGAAGGGCCGTTCTTCTTTTGTTCACCAGACCGAACACCTTCTTCTTCAGCTCCAGGTATACTTTCGCATCCCCGTCCGGCACGCCGTACGCCCGAAGCCTCAGCTTCTCCTTATACTTGGGCTTGGCCAGACTGTTTCGAATCAACGAATCGTGCGCCGTGTCGAAATATAAATTGCTGATCGTATAAAACCCGTGCCGCTTGTTGTGCTCATCCGGCTCCATGTAGTTCAGCAAGTCGTTATAAAAAGCCCGGTACGCCCGATCATCCAGCAAATATTTGTTTTCGTACCGGTTGAACACTTCGATCGCCATATATCGGTTCGTCTCCTTTCCGCTTATCGTCATGGCTGCGTCGTCTTCATGCTTGTATCTTAGCGGCCGAACCTTGAATCAACCTTAAACGAATTTACAATTTCATCATAAATGCTCAACCCGTCGATTCGATCATTCGCGTCGCGAGCGGCCGGTTAAGGTTATTTAAAGGTTGGCAGGTTAAGATGAAACTATATCGAAAACTTGGAAACAGAGGATGGCCGCCTATGAGAATATTAATCGTGGAAGACGAGCTTCATCTCGCCGAAGCCTTGACCCAAATCTTGAAAAAGCAGCATTATTCCGTAGATGCCGTACACGACGGCCGCTCCGGGCTGGACTATGCGCTCAGCGGCATTTACGATTTGCTGCTGCTCGACATTATGATGCCGGAAATGGACGGGATCAGCGTCTTGAGGGAGCTTCGGAAGGAAGGCGTATCGACGCCGGTCATCTTGTTGACGGCCAAGGGCGAGCTGCCAGACAAGGTCGCCGGTCTCGACGGCGGTGCCGACGACTACATTGCAAAGCCGTTTCAGACGGAGGAGCTGCTGGCCCGCATACGTGCGGCGTTAAGGCGCAAGGGTGAGATCGTTCCGGAGGACGCCCTAACGTACGGCGACATCGAGCTGAATCTGTCGCAGCTGAAGCTGACGGCGGGCGGCAAGGAAATGAAGCTGAATTTGAAGGAAAGCGAGCTGCTCGAGCTGCTGATGACCCGCAAGCAGGCCGTCACGTCGAAGGAACAGATTATCGAGAAGCTGTGGGGATTCGATTCGGACGTCGAATACAACAACGTGGAAGTATACGTCTCCTTTTTGCGCAAAAAGCTGGCGTTTCTGAATTCCGTGGTGAAGATAACCACCATACGCGGCGCAGGCTACGTCCTGGAGGCGGGCAAATGATGTTTCGGCAGCTGAAAAACCGGTTTCTCCTGTTGAATCTCGTCATCATTTCGCTGACGATGCTGGCGGCGTTTGTCACGATCTACCTTATAACTTATCGGGACGTGCAGCACGACATCGGCATGGAGCTTCGCAAAATGGCGGACGCCTACCGTCATGACATCGACGGCCCGCCGCGCGGCGGCAGAGGGATCGGGCAGCCGCTGCCTTTTCCAAACTTGCCGATGGACGGCGCGCCGATGCAAGACATGCCTGCCGGCAACGATCCGATGCCAAAGGGCGGGTCGGAGAGCCGCTCGGTATCCTTTATGCTGCAGACGGACAGCGAAGGGCGCCTGACGGACAGCGAGTCCCGCTTTGAGATGGACGATGAATTTTTTGCTTTGGCTCTGGACGAAGTGCAGGCAAGGGGCAAAGACTCGGGCCAATTCAGCCTGGGCGGCACCGATTGGGCCTATTCCGCCCAGCCGGCCTCCTCCGGAGGACAGCTATACGTCTTTCTCGACGTGACGGCCCGCCAAGGCATTTTGACCAAGCTGATCTATACCTTTACCGCCGTTGCGCTCGTTATGCTCATCATCATCTATTTCATCAGCCGTTTCTTCTCAAACCGCGCGATCGCGCCGGTGAAGGAAGCGTTCGAGAAGCAAAAGCAATTTATCGCCGACGCTTCCCACGAATTGAAGACGCCGCTGGCCGTAATCCGGACGAACACGGACGTGCTGCTCGCCAACCGGGACGAAACGGTCGGCAGCCAGGCGAAATGGCTCGGCTATATTAAGCAGGAAACCGAACGGATGAACAAGCTGACCAGCGATCTGCTCTATCTGACCGAATTGGAAGGAGCGCGCAGCTCCATGCTGTTTGCCAAGTTCGATTTGAGCGAAGCCGTCGAGACGATTATCTTGACGATGGAGGCCGTTATTTATGAAAAGCAGCTGCAGTTGAGCTGCGAGATCGAGCCGGAGTTGAACGTGACGGGGAATCGGGAGCAAATCAAGCAGGTCGTCGTCATTTTGCTGGACAATGCGGTGAAATATGCGAACGCCAAAGGCTCGGTGACGATTTCGCTTAAGAAGCAGCATCAAGACGCGGTGCTCTCGGTCGCCAATACGGGGGACGGCATAGCGCCGGAGCATCTGGGCTGCATCTTCGACCGATTGTACCGGACCGATGCATCCCGGTCGCGCAAGCAGGGCGGTTACGGTCTCGGACTCGCCATCGCCAAATCGATCGTCGAGCAGCACAAGGGCAAGCTGTATGCCCGAAGCGCGGTCGGGGATTCGGCAACTTTTTATATGCACCTTGTTCATACGCCGTAGAATTCGCACGAGGGCATTCAGACAGCACTTTTGCCAATCGCATGGAGTCGGACGGTCACGAACAGGCCTTGACGGCGTCGAAAGCCGTCCCGCCCATCAGCCTGTCGACAAAAGGAACAAACGCGCGCACGATGTCGGGATCGAATTGCGTTCCGCCGCCCCGCAGCAATTCCTCCCTTACCCGGGCGTACGGAAGCCGCTTGCGGTAGCAGCGGTCGAACATCATGCTGTCGAACGCATCGATGACGGCGCAAACTCTGGCCATATAAGGAATCCGTTCTCCGGCGAGTCCGGCCGGATATCCTCCGCCGTCCCAACGCTCATGATGGTGAAGGACGATGCCCACCGATTCGCCGCTCAGCTTCTTGCACAAAGACACGGCCAAATCGGCACCGTCCAGAGGATGCGCCTTCATTGTTTCCCAGCTTGTCTCGGATAATTTGCCCTTCCGCTTCAGTACGGAATCCGGCGTGACGATCTTCCCGATATCATGGATGCTGCAGCCTTGCATCAGCGTCAATCGCGCCGCTCCGTCCATGCCCAGCGGCTCCGCAAACCGTTCCGCGATCCTTCCCGTGCGGACGCAGTGCTCGAAGGTCGATTTATGCTTCGATTTCAACGCCTCCATGACCGCCGCAATCTTCCCATCCGGAAACGGAGCGGTCCAAGCCGGGGCATTTTCTGTCCAATTCATCATTACTTACCATTCCTTTTCTTAAAAAGTTATCTATGGAGAGGGCCTGCAGCCTGCAGGACGGTTATCGTTTTGGATGAAGCAAGATCCAGCTCGTACGGCGCCGCAACGCCCAAGCCGTCGGCTTCTTCGATAATTCGGACGACCGGACGGTGCAGTAGCTTCGAGCTGTAGGATTGCACGATGCCGGTCTGGCCGCTGCTCAGCTTGATGACGCTCGTGACGGGATAAGCGGCGACATGCCTCAAAAACAGCCGGACAAGCTCCGCGTCGAAGGTGTAGTTGCCTGCGGCGTACAAATATTCGACCGCTTCCTCCGCTCTGTACGGCAGGCCTTCAGCCTCCGGGGACAGCAGCGAGCAATAGGCATCGCACATCCCGATGATTTGAGCGTAATCCGGAATCCGGCTTCCCGCCAGCTTGTATGGATAGCCGCTCCCGTTGTAGCGTTCATGATGAAGCAAGGCGCATTGCGCGGACAGCTCCGGCATGCCGTCGATCCGCCGAAGCATGTAGTACCCTTCCACGGGATGCAGCTTGACGCGGTCGAAGCCTCGCCTTCCCCGCCCGCGGACGGAACCGGAGGCTCCCGGCGATTCGGGCAACTCGGCCAGCATGCCGGGTTCCGCCGTCATTCCGATATCGTAGAGCAGCGAGCCGATGACGAATTCCGTCATTTTGCCGGAGTCGTATTGGGAAGCGATCCCGAGCATGGCCGACAGAATCGACACTTTGACGGAACGGTCGAACAGCTGACGGTCGCTGCGGCGCAGCCTCGCCAGCAGCTCCACGATTTGCGGCTCGCAAGTCAGGTCGATGACGGCATTCCGGTATCTCCGCTTCAGCTGGCTGCGCGTCCGCTCGTCTACGGCCAGAACATAATCCGCTTCGCGCTCCAGCTTGCCGAACAGCTCCTCGAGAATCCATTGCTTTGGCTCCGTTGCAGGCTTTATGGCCGGCCTTACCGCCCTTGGCTTTTCCGCGGGGCTTCCTTCGATCGTCACAGTCCGAACGCCCATCTCCTGCAGACGTTTAATGTAGCGGGCAGTCAGCGTCGCCCCTTTGTTCAATATCGCCATACCGTGATGCGAAACAACCGGTTCGGCAAGAACATCCCCTTCCTTTAATTCCCGAACGCTCGCTTTGTGCACCCGAATCTCTCCTTTCCGCATATGCGCGTTTGTTTACAGGAAATAGAGTACCACCCGGCAATCGGGTTATATATTCCTCCTTCGGATCTTTCATGGTATCCGAAAGGATACTTTTTGCTTTGTGCGGGCATAGGCAAGAGAAGGGGGTTGATATAGAATGGATGTACGATCCATTAACTTTGCGAGCGGGTGACTATCATGTACGAGAACGAACGTACGAGGACGGCGAATGCCTATTTGGTTGGAAGAACGAACGAAACGGCATGGTTCGTTCGATTGCTGAACCGGCCGCAGGCCAAGCAAATCTTACATATTTACGGAACGGCGGGCGTAGGCAAAAACTTCCTGCTCGCCGAATTCGAACAGCTCGGCAAAGCCGCTTCCGCACAGACATTGTCGCTGGACGGAGAACGGATGGCTGTGAATCCGCAATCGTTCTGCAAGCAGATCCGGAATGCGCTGAAGCCGGACGTTGCCGCCGAGGACGGCGGCGAAGGCGAAGAAGATTCTCTGTACGACCGCTGCCTGGACGACTTGCGGCAGCTGGCCGATCGTCGGCGCGTCGTATTGATGCTGGATACGTATGAACGCATGGAAAGCATCGATCAATGGCTTCGGGACTACTTCCTGAAGCAGCTCGATCCGCGAGTTCTCGTCGTCATCGCCGGCCGAACGCCGCTTCCGAAAGCGTGGTTTCTATCTCCGGCATGGAGGCAGGCCATCGTCAGAATGCCGTTGTCGGAGTTGTCGCAAGAGGATGTGGAACACTATGCGCGGTTAAATGGCCTCGAGGACGCGGAATCGGCCTTTCGTTTATGGAGCTACAGCAAAGGGCATCCTTTGACTTTATCGCTGATCGCTTTTTTTATGCAGGAACGGCGGCGGCTCGATTGGAGATGGCATTACAGCGACCAGGATACGCTGCCTTACATCGTGGAGCAATGGCTTCGGGAAGTTCCCGACGACCGGCTGCGGCCGTTGATCGAAGCCGCTTCCGTGCTGAGGGAATTCAATCAGGAAAGTCTAGGCTTTGCGATGGGTGAGGAGGTGTCGAACGCAGCATTTTATCAGCTGATTCGCTTCTCGTTCGTGAGCAAAGCAAGCCGGGGCTGGACGCTGCACGCCTTAATGAGGGAGGCCGTGCAGCAGGAGCTGATGAACCGCGCCCCTTATTATTTCGATCGGCTGCGCAGCCGCGCGATGCGGTATTATTACGACCGGCTGGCGGAAAGTCCCCGGGTCGACGCCGATTCCAGCGAAGCCTACGAGCTGATGTATTACATCGGAAACTCGCTGATTCGGGCTTTCATGTCCTGGTTCGATCATATCCCGCTCCGCTTCGAGCCGGCGGACATCCATCACCTGGACGAGCTCGAACGTTACGTGACGCGGCGTCGGGATCATGCCAAGGACACCCGCGTCGAGTTGTATGACAAGCAGTCGAATCGGCTGTTCGAATATTCCTGGACGAAGGAACAGGCCGTCTTTACGGTGCAATGGCTGGACTTCCGGGCACTGTTCGAATTGGGCTACGATGTCGTTCGCGTGATGCGGGACTCGTCCGGCGCCTTGATCGGGGTCGCGGTGATCATTCCGATCAACCGCCGAACGCTCCCCTACTTGGCCAGCAGTCCTCGAGGCCGGGCTTATTTCTCGTCCCTTTCCCCCGAGCAATACGCTAAGCTGGCCGTAGCCGACAACGACCGTGCCGGCTGGTTTATCGAGACGATCGATACCGACAATTTCTCCGACGCGTCCCAGCAAACGGCCATCGGATACTTGCTGTTTGCCGTTATATTGAGCGGCGAGCTGGTCGTCGAATCTCCCGCTCCGCTTCCTTATTTTATCGATACGCACTACGGCCTCGGCTTCGAAGCGGCGCCGAACGGCACGCATACGAACTATGACGGGGTTACGCCGGCCCCTACATTCACTATCCGGATGGACAAAAGGAAGCTGCTGAGCCTGGCGGCCGCCATGGCGATGCCGGAATCCGGGGATGTCTCGGCCCCGCCGGGGGTGTCCGTTGCTTCGCTTGATGTGGCGGAAGTGCAGGGTGCGTCCGATGCGTCACCTCATACAACGGGTGTGCGAAATGTGCAGGGTGCGGCGAATATGGCGGGAGCGACAGGCACCCGTACGGCATTACAGGCAAGCGGAGTTCCCGTTGCCTTTGCGGCTGCTGCGGCATCTCCGGCAAGCGGGGCTCCCGAAGCCGCTGCTGCTGCGGGCCGCATCGCGGACAGGGGCGACATCGCCTCCCGCATCGCGGACAGGAGCGACATTACTTCCCGCGAAAAAGAGGTGGCGCAGCTGCTGGCGGAAGGGCTGACAAACGCGGAAATCGCCGGAAGGCTGTACATTAGCGAAGCGACCGTCAAAAAACATATGAAGTCGATGCTTTACAAGCTGGAGGCCGCGAACCGGACTCAATTGCTGAAGAAGCTGCTGGAGTAATATTCGGACGTTCGTGCAACATGTGCATCTGGAGTAATATTCGGATGTTTAGAGCAACAACATAACATCGGCGCAAATGCCGGGAGGAGGCTCGCTAATGGAAAAATCGGCATGGATAGCGGGGGCATCGGGACTGGTCGGGCAAGAGTTGCTGCGTTTGCTGCTGGAGGATTCGCGATACAGCGCCGTCTGCGCACTGGTCAGAAGACCGCTTGGCATCTCCCATCCGAAGCTGCAGGAAATCGTATGCGACTGGGATCGGCTGAAGGAGACGGCGGACGTCCCGGCGGCGGACGATGTGTTCTGCTGTCTAGGGACGACGATCAAGAAAGCTCGGACGAGAGAAGCGATGTACAAAGTGGATGTCGACTACCCGCTCGCTTTGGCCCGGCTGGCATTGACCATGGGCGCCTGCCACTATTTGCTCGTCAGCGCCGTCGGGGCAAATCCGCGCTCCCGGATCCCGTATTCCAGAATGAAAGGCGAGCTGGAAGAGCAGATCAAGCGCATGCCGTATGAAGCGGCATCGATCTTCCGCCCTTCCTTGCTCCTGGGTGATCGCGCGGAATTCCGGCTCGGCGAGCGGATCGCGGTTAAGGTAAGCCGCGCCTTCTCCAAGCTGACGCGCTCTCCGCTGCCCGCGAGCCTTGCCCTCGAGGCCCGCACGGTTGCCAGCGCGATGCTCGAGGCCGCCCAACGGCGCAACGGCGGCGTCAACATCTACGACCCGCGCGGGATCAAGGAGATCGTGAAGCTGTAATCAGCCTAGCGCATGTACTTAGAGCGTCTCTAGTCTCGGCCACACCCCGCTGTAAGGTCGCGCATGTACTTAGAACGTCTCTAGTCTCGGTCACACTCCGATTTAAGTCGCGCATGTACTTAGAACGTCTCTAGACTCAATCATACTCCGCTGTAAGGTCAAGCATGAACTTAGAGCGTCTCTAGACTCGATCATACTTCGCTGTAAGGTCGTGCATGAACTTAGAACGTTCCTTGACTCAACCATACTACGCTGTAAGGTCGCGCATGGCCTTAGAGCGCCATTGGACTCGGTCATTCTTCGCTGTAAGGTCGCGCATGTACTTAGAACGTCTCTAGTCTCGGTCACACTCCGATTTAAGGTCGCGCATGTACTTAGAGCGTCTCTAGACTCGATCATACTTCGCTGTAAGGTCGTGCATGAACTTAGAACGTTCCTTGACTCGATCATACTCCGCTGTAAGGTCGTGCATGTACTTGGAGCGCCACTAGACTCAATCATACTTCGCTCTAAGGTCACGCATGTACTTAGAGCGTCTCTCGAGCCGATCATGCTCCGATTTAAGGTCGCGCATGTACTTGGAGCGTCCCTTGACTCGGTCATACTCTGGTTTAAGGTCGCGCATGAACTTAGAACGTCCCTGAACTCAATCATACTCCGCTGTAAGGTCGCGCGTGAACTTGGAGCGTCCCTGGACCCGGGTCATACTCTGCTGTAAGGTCACGCATGAACTTAGAGCGCCACTAGACTCGATCATACTTCGCTGTAAGGTCACGCATGAACTTAGAGCGTGCAACTCCGCGGCCTTAAATCGCAGTCAAGGACGCCAAACGGCTCTCCTACGTGCCGCAATAGGTGCGGTACGGGATACCGGCCGGTTCGGCCGGCGCCGCGTATTCTTCTTGCTCGGCCGTATGGGCGTACGGCTGCTCCAGCACGGCCAGCAGCCGCTCCATAACGCCCAAATCGCCTTGCTGCGCCGCCTCCAGCGCCTCTTCGACCCGGTGGTTGCGCGGGATGACCGCCGGGTTGCTGCGGCGCATCAGCTCCTGCGACGCCGCTTCATCCTCCTGCTGCCGCCCGCGCCGCGCCTTCCATTGCTCCAGCCAATCGGCAAACGCGCCGTCACAGCTCATCGCTCCAAGCTCCGTTACCCGTCCGAACGTCAACGCACGAAACGTATTCGTATAGTCCGCCTTATGGCTCTCCATCAATCCGAGCAGTTTCTTAACCAGCGCAACATCTTCGTCTTCTTCGTTGAACAGCCCCAGCTTTCCGCGCATGCCTGCCATCCAATGATCCTCGAACCATCCGGAAAAATCGGACAACGCCTCCTCCGCCAGCTTGACGGCAGCATCCTCGTCGTCGTGAAGCAGCGGCAGCAGCGCCTCCGCGAAACGGGCCAGGTTCCAGACCGCAATGGGCGGCTGATTGCCATACGCGTAACGGCCTTGGGTGTCGATCGAGCTGAATACTGTCTTCGGGTCGAAGGCATCCATAAAGGCGCAAGGACCGTAGTCGATCGTTTCGCCGCTAATGGCCATGTTGTCGGTATTCATAACGCCATGAATAAAACCTGCGAGCTGCCATTTCGCAATGAGGGACGCTTGGCGCTTGATCGTTTCCTGAAGCAGAACAAGATACCGGGTTCCGTTCGAAGCGGTCTCCGCCGCCTCCGGATAATGCCGCCGGATCGTATAGTCCGCCAATGCCCGAAGCACTTCGGGCTCTGCGAACCGGGCGGCGTATTGGAACGTGCCGACGCGAATATGGCTCGCCGCCACGCGGACCAGTACGGCGCCTTGCAGCACGGTCTCGCGGATGACGCGCCCGCCGGTTTCCGCCACCGCCAGACTGCGGGTCGTCGGAATGCCCAGCGCATGCATCGCTTCGCTGATGATATATTCGCGCAGCATCGGCCCCAGCGCCGCCCGGCCGTCTCCTCCGCGGGAATACGGCGTTCGGCCGGAGCCTTTGAGCTGAATGTCGAAGCGCTCGCCCGCCGGCGAAATATGCTCGCCGAGAAGCAGCGCCCGGCCGTCTCCCAGCATGGTGAAATGGCCGAATTGATGGCCCGCGTACGCCTGGGCGATCGGCTCCGCGCCTTCCGGCACGCGGTTGCCGGCGAACACATCCGCCGCTTCGGAACTGCGCAGCTCCTGCACGTCCAGTCCCAGACCGGCGGCCAGCCGCTCATTCAGGACCGCCAGCGTCGGCGCGCTTACCGGCGTCGGCTCCTGCCGCGAATAAAGCTGCTCCGGCAGCCGCGAGTAACTGTTGTCGAAATTCCATCCCGCATTGATGATCTTGTGATTATCCATTATGGAAGCTCCTATTTTCTTATTCATGATGGACGCTTGGCAGAATCTCCATTAGATTGCGCCGCTATACGCATAATATACCTTGTTTGCTCATCGCAGGCTACGTTCAATATCGCGGCGTTGTGGTTAGACCAAACGAAAACCGCCCTCTGAAAGGGCGGCTGCTCGTACGTTTTACGTTACTTCCAGCCATCTTCCGATCACGTCTTTCAGCCGCTCGCTTTTGGCTTCGACGTCTTGGAGATCGGTAAATTTAATAATGGCTCTGTCATTGGCCGCCCACTCCATAAACCCTTGCGCATCGTCGAAATAGGGCTTCAAGTTCACGCTTTCTTTGGCTTTGGCTCCGCGGTGAAGGACCAGTCTGAAAAATCCTCTGCCATGAAGATTAAATGTGATTCTGTCGTCATCGCGAAAACAGAAGCTCGGAGCGTTCCATTTTACATGCTCGGACAGCTCCTTATCGATGCTTAGGACGATTCGGCGAACCTCTTCGATTTCCCTTTTTAGCGGATGTTCAAGTTTCCTCAAGTACTCTTCGACTTGCTGTTGTCCTGAAAACTTGTCCATGATAACCACTCCTCACATGAACTTGGGCCACAACCATCAGACGTCGATCCGTCTATTCCATTATAGGGGCATTGGCCGCCCATGCAAGCAACAAACCCTCCAACACCGCGTGGATTGCGGGATTGGAGGGTTTGTTCCGCGAAGGAGCTTGCTACAACGATTCCTTGATAACCCGTTTGCTGTACAGCACCGACAGCAGCCCGAAGACGGAGTAGAGCGCCGTATACAGCAGCATGACGAGCACCATTGGCGTCCACAGCTCCGTGCCGAAGAAAAACCATCCGGATTTCACGGCAAAATAACTGTGGGACAAGCCGACCGCCAGCGGTATGCCGAAGTTGAACAGCTGCTTGATCTGGATGCCGCCCAGCAGATTGCTGCCGGAAAAGCCCAGCTTGCGCAAAATGGTGTAGCTCGGCCTTTCCTCCTCGCTCTCGTCCATTTGCTTGAAATACAAAATGCAGCCGGACGTAATGAGAAACGTCAACCCGAGGAACCCGACGATGAACATCGCCATCCCCATATTTACCTTCTGATTCGTAATGAGCGTCTGTTGGGAATAGGAGCCCGCCTTCTGTTCGAAGCCCAGCCTCACGTAGATGGCTTCGGCTTCCTTCAGCTGGGAGCGATCGGCAATGTCGATGCCCACGTACGTGTTGTGCTCGCGTTGCAGCTCGGGATTCGCCTCGGCCTCCAGCTTCTCGAACAACGACTGATCGACGATGGCCGTAGGCATGTTGATCGCGTAATACCAGGAGACGACCGTCTCCTTGTTGATTCCGGTCAAATCCATCGGAGTGTTCTCCTTTACGCCCCGAAAGACCAGCTTGCCCCTGTCCTTCAGGGACAAAAATTGCATCAAAGCGTCGTCGAAGCCGGTGAACCGCGCCTCGCCCGGCGCCACGTCAACCCCTGGCACCGTCTCGTCGCTGACGACCGACAGCACCATCGTATCCTTCTGTTCGCCTCCGATGGTCGCCCCGATAATTTGGGATACGTCGGCTTCCATATGGATGACCTTCCGGCGCGTTTCCGCATAGCCGATGCCCGCATCGTCCAGCGCGCCTTCAAACGCGGCGATATCTTCGGGCGCGACCAGCGAATAATGATTCGGCACCGATTGCCTTGCCGACGACTCCGCCGAATAATACGAAATATAGCTGAGCGACAGCAGCCCGATGGCCAGCGCCGACACCGTCGTAATGATGGTCAGCAGCAGCGCGTTCGATTTCATCCGGAACATGATGGACGAGAGCGACAGCACTTCCTTCAGCGACAGATAGCCGCCCTTGCTCTTGCGAATCAGATTGAAGACGAAGCTGACCGAACCTTTGTAGAACAAATAAGTGCCGACAATGACCGAGCCGAGAATGAACAGCATCGCCATATACAGGCTGGTCATCGTAAGGAAATCGCCGCCGAACAGCTTGGTCGATACGAAGTAGCCCGCACCGATCAAGCCGAGCCCCAGCAAACCGATCAGCACTTGTCCCAGGCTCATTCGGCTCACCTTGTTCTCCGTCGTGGAGACGACGCGGAACAGCGACAGAATGCTTTGCCGTTTAATAAACGTAAAGTTCATGATCATAATCAGAACATAGATAGCCGAAAAAACTAGGACGGTCTGAACGAGCGCCTCCGCCGAAAACCGAAGCTCGGCTTGCTGCTCCACTCCGACGATCTTGAACAAAATCATCAGAATAAGCCGGGAGAAGACAAAGCCGCAGCCGATGCCCAGCAGCATGGAGCCAAAATACAGCATCAGATTTTCGCTGCTCAAAATGCGGAATATTTTCCCCTTCGTCAAGCCGATCAACTGGAACAACCCGATTTCCTTGCTGCGCCGCTTGATGAACATCGTGTTGGCATACAGCAGAAAGACGGATACGATCGCCACCAGCAGCACCGAAGCCGCCCGGATCGCCGCGCCGCCCTTGACCGAGCCCTCATACGGATCCATCGCGGGATCGAATTGCAAGGTAACGAAGGAGAAGTAAAGCGCGACGCTGAAGATTAACGCAAAGACGTACAAATAGTAATTTTTCAGGTTCTTTTTTAAATTGCGCCAAATCAGGAAGCTCAAGTTCATGCCTGAACACCGCCCAATACGCCCTGCGTCTGCATAATGCCGTTGAAGAACGATTGCCGCGATTCGTCGCCTTTGTTCAGCTGGGTATAAATTTGTCCGTCCTTGATGAATACGACGCGGCTGCAGTAGCTGGCGGCGACCGGATCATGCGTGACCATGACGATGGTCGCTTCAATCTTCTGGTTCAGCTCGCTCAGCTTGTTCAACAGATCGGAGGCCGACTTCGAATCGAGCGCGCCGGTCGGCTCGTCCGCAAAAATAATGCTCGGATCGTGAATGAACGCGCGGGCGGCCGACGTCCGCTGCTTCTGTCCGCCGGATATTTCGTTCGGATATTTGTCCCTCAGCTCGTAAATGCCAAGCTCCGTCGCGATTTGCTGAAACTTTGCATCAGCCTCCCGTTTGGATACCTTCTTGATCGACAGCGGCAGCAGCACGTTTTCCTTCACCGTGAGCGTGTCCAGCAAATTGTAGTCTTGAAAAATAAAGCCCAAATGGCGCTTGCGAAATTCGGCGAGCTCCTTTTCTTTCATGCCCGTAAACGTCTTGCCTTCGATCTTGATCGTTCCAAGGCTGACCTTGTCGATGGACGACAGCACGTTCAGCAGCGTCGTCTTGCCGGAGCCCGATGGACCCATAATGCCGACGAACTCTCCCTTGTCCACGCGCAGATCGATGCCTCGCAGCACCTCCTGCTTGTTGAATTTGTTGCCGTATGTTTTGGATATTTGATGAGCTTCCAATATAGCCGTCATCTCTCGTCACTCCCGTCTATTGTCGTTGAACTCCGCTCCGCTCGCGCATCCTGCCGTTCAACTTCCGTCTCTGAAATTATGATAACCCGATTCCGCCGCCGTTTCCTTCGATTCGCCGAACAAATGACGAAAGCATGTGACAATGTTGTCACATGCTTTCAACTTAAGCTATCGCGAAGGCAAGCTTCGAAGGCGTTTCCTGCCGCATCGTCTCAAGGTTCCCCGCGATCCGCCAGCGCCACGAACTCGTTCCGGCGCGGAAACGTCAGCGTGAACGCCGTTCCTTCGCCAAGGCCGGACTCGACCTCCATCCGGATCAGCAGCGCGTCCGCTGCCTTGCGGGCCAGATACAGCCCCATGCCGGTAGCGGCGGCATCCTGATGCTGCGCGGTCGACGTGAAGCCTTTGTCGAAGATGCGGGGCAGGTCCTTCGGATCGATGCCTCGCCCGAAATCCCGGATCGATAGACGAACGCGCCCAGCCTCCATCCGGCTGTCGATGACGATATCGGACGCTTCGCTGTATTTGACGGCGTTCGTCAGCAGCTGCCGGAGGATAAAGCCCAGCCATTTGGCGTCGGTCAGCGCTTCGGCGGCCGACAGCGAAACGTCGAAGCCGATCCCCTTTTGCAAACACCACGACTTCAGCTCTTTAATTTCACGGTAGACGATCGGCTCCAGCCTCGTCCGTTCGATAAACAAATCGTTCTCCATAAAAGGAATCCGCTTCTGATGCAGCTGACGGTCCAGCAGCAGATGGATGCGCAGCCATTCGTATTGAAGCTGCGACTTCAGCTTATCGTCCTCCATCCGGTCGATCATCAGCTGCATGGCCGTCAGCGGCGTCTTCACCTCGTGAATCCACGACAGCAGCTCGTCCTTCTCCTGCTCAAGCTCGATCCGGCGCATCGTGGATTCCCGCTTGAACCGTTCCGTTTGCAGCGTCAGCAGATCCATGGTCATTTCCTCAAACGGACTGGAAGGCGGGGCGATGGCGGCCAGATCGTAGGTATCGTCCCATGCGGCCAGACTCCGGTAAAATCTCGTTTCCTTCTGATAGCGCGCAAACAGAAAACCGAAGAACAGCAGCGACGAAAGCAGCACGATATAAAGCAGCGAAGACAACGGGATCGAAGCATCGACGGTACCGACAAACAGGACGAGAAATTGAAGGGAGAGAAACAACAGTATCCAGCTCAGCCTTTCCCGCAAAAACTTTCGGATCATACGGGCTCCGCCTCTTCCGTTGCCATATAGCCCTGTCCCACCTTCGTTTCGATAAACGGCGCCAGACCGATCGACTCCAGCTTTTTGCGCAGCCGGTTGACGTTGACGGTCAGCGTATTGTCGCTGACGAACTGCTCGTTGTCCCACAAGCTCTTCATCAGGTCCTCCCGGCTGACGATGCGGTTTTTGTTCTCGATCAGCAGCTTGAGGATCAGCATTTCGTTTTTGGTCAGCTCGATCGTTCCCTGTTCGTTCGCCACCGCATTGCGGACGTATTCGACCGTCGCCCCGCGCCAGGAGCGAAGCTCCACCCGTTCGGTATTGTAGTTGTACACTCTGCGCAGCGTCGCTTGAATCTTGGCGATCAGCACGTCGAAATGAAACGGCTTCTGCACGAAGTCGTCCGCCCCCAGCTGCATGGACATGACCATGTCGGTGGGATGATCCCGCGACGACAAAAATATGATCGGCACGTTGGAGTGAGACCGGATCATCCGGCACCAATGAAAGCCGTCGAACTTCGGCAGCTGAATATCGATAATGACGAGATCCGGCCGGACAGCGGCAAATTCCTGCATCACTTTGCCGAAGTCCTGGACGCCGTATACGTCGTAGGACCACTGCATGAGCCGCTCCTTCACCTCGCGAAACAGCGTCCGGTCGTCTTCGATGAGCATGATTGTGAACAAGAGGCATCACCACGCATTAGAGTAAAATATCGTCATGCTCTATCCAGTGTATCGGAATTGCTCGGCCCGCGCCAATCCAAGCGTCATTTCCTGCAGAACGCAGCATACGTTTCGCGTTGACCTGTAAGCTCGTCATAGAGTGAAACATATGCCTAGCTATAGGAGAACAACCGGGCTTTCGCCTTCTCCGCCTCTTCCGGCGACCGATGGACATGCACCACTTCGTTCACGTCAAACTTGTTGCCGTCCGGATCGAAAAAGACGAAGTTGATGCCGCAGCTGCCTCGGTCCTCCAAATTCTCGATTCTGACCCCGTTCGACTTCAAATGATCGTGCAGCACTTCGATTTGCCTGACTTCAAACGTCAGCCGGAACATCTCGTAACCCGCCTTGTTCGGAAACTGATTGTCGATCGGCCCGTCCGTCTCGACCAAGTGCAGCCACTGGCCGTCCCCCAGCTTCAGGATTGCCTGCGCTTCCGCCGGATTGTAGGGCACCGCGAATTCCAGCCCAAACTGACGCCGCCACCATTCCGCCGACTTCAAGGCGTTTCGCACCGGCACGTAATTCGAACACACTGTCTTTAAGGCATTTCCATGGATCATATTCCGATCATCCCTTCTACGCATTTAGCAATCGCTAATTGGCTTATTGTAACTCTCTTCCGCAACAAGAAACGCCGGCGCGGGACGAAACCAAACAGAAGATGGCATTAATTCGATGAAGACACCACCAGGAACATATTGCCGTCCGGATCTTTGAACGTAAAATGAAGCCTGCGGCCGTCCGTCTTCAAGCCGGCAAGCCGTATGCCTTCCTTCGCGAGTCCGAAATACGCTCGACATATCCCTTCCGCGTCGGCGCGGCGGAACGCGTCCGTCAATGCGTTCATATCGGCCGGCCCCATCGCTGTATCACGCGCGCTGTTCTTAACCGGACCGGGCGGCTGCTGCGCCAATTGCTTCAGCTTAAGCCGGGCTCGGCCCAGCGTCACTTGCACCGCCCCTTCCTTCATGCCGACGTAGCCGGCCGTCTCCTTTGCCGTAAAAGCGAACACATCCATCAACAGCACAATAACGGCCATCTTGGGAGGCAGACGTTCCGCCAGCTGCTCCAGCAGCTCGCGGCTAAACAACGAATCGTCCGGCGCGGCGGCGTTGTAATCTTCGATCGGAACGCTGACCTTTTGCCCCCTTAATCCGTCAATCCACGCGTGCTTCACGATCCGATACAGGTACGCCTTCGTCACGGCCCTTTCTTTATTTTGCTGCATGGCCCTCATCAGCCTGACCCAGGCTTCCTGCGCCAAATCTTCGGCATCCCGCCGGTTGCCCGCAATGTGCAGGCTGTATTTGTCCACTATCGTTTTCCAGTCCATGTCGTTACATTCTCGGAGCCGCGTTGTTTTTCCTCTACATCCTTCAACTTTTTTGGATGGGGCTTAATTTTAACGGTTGGTTGTAGAATTCAAAGGGCATAAATCGGTCTGGAGGATGAGGCGGAATAATTGTGTACCATATATACTGTTTATATAATACACAATAAGAGGTGAAGCCTTATGAAATCCTATGCCGTTGAGGTCGAAAAGCTGCGCAAAAGTTTCGGCAAGCAATCCGTGCTGAACGAGCTTAGCTTCAAAGTGGCCAAAGGGACCGTCTTCGCGCTGCTCGGCCCGAACGGCGCCGGTAAAACGACGCTCATTCACATTTTGTCTACCTTGATCAAGCCGGATGGCGGAAGCGCGCGAATCGAAGGGTACGATGTCGTCTCCGCGCCGGAGGACGTCTGCCGCTCGATCAGTCTGACCGGACAGTTCGCCGCTGTCGACGAAGTGCTGACGGGGCGGGAAAACATCTGCATGATGTGCCGCCTGTCCGGTCTGTCGTCCCGGGACAGCCGCATTCGGACGGAAGAGCTGCTGGCGCAATTCGAGCTGGAATCGGCCGCCGGCAAACGCGCGGCGACTTATTCCGGAGGGATGCGCCGCCGGTTGGACCTGGCCATCAGCCTCGCCGTCAACCGGCCGGTGCTGTTTCTCGACGAGCCGACGACCGGATTGGACACGGTCAGCCGCCGCTCGCTCTGGGATATGATTCTGCAATTGAAGCAGCAGGGCATTACGATCTTTTTGACGACGCAGTATTTGGAGGAGGCCGACCAACTGGCGGATGAAATCGCCGTGCTGAACGGCGGCCGCATTGTCGCGGCCGGGACGGCGGAAGCATTGAAGTCTCGAATCGGAGGGGAAGTCATCGAGCTTCGGGACCGGTTCGATCAGGTCGTGCGGACCATTCCGACGAACGGAAGCGTGAACGACGTTCGCCAGCAGTTGAACGAAATCGCTGCTCTGTATCCGCCGGATACGCGCATCGCGATCCGCCAGCCGAGCATGGACGACGTGTTTCTCGCCTTGACGACCAACGGAACGAAGGAGGCTTCTCTCGCATGAACAACGTACAATCCCGCACCCAGCCGTCGCCGGTATCGGCGGTCCGGATTCATGAGGTCCGCCCGCCGTCGCTTGCCGTCACCAACGCCGTCTTCATCGGCCGCAGCATTCGCCACAGCCTGCGCAACGTGGAGTCGCTGCTTATGGCCATCATGCTGCCCGTCATGCTCATGCTGCTGTTCACCTACGTATTCGGCGGCGCCCTGGATCCGAGCGGCGGTTACGTCAATTATGTCGTCCCGGGCATCATATTGCTGTGCGCCGGCTTCGGCTCTTCAGGCACCGCCATCGACGTCGCGACGGACATGACGAACGGCATTATCGACCGTTTCCGAACGATGCCGATCCGGAGCATGGGCGTAATTGCCGGCCACGTCGTCGCCAGCCTTATTCGAAATCTGCTCGCAACGGCCATCGTGTTCGGCGTCGCCCTGCTCGTCGGCTTTCGCCCGGACGCAAGCCTGGTTGGCTGGCTGGGAGCCATCGGCCTGATCGTGCTGTTCATCCTGACCTTTACGTGGCTGTTCGCCGCCATCGGCCTGGTAACCGGCAGCCCTACCGCCGCCAGCGGTTACGGCTTCATCCTCCTGTTTCTGCCATACTTGTCCAGCGCTTTCGTGCCGACGAGCACAATGCCGTCCTGGCTGCAAGGGATCGCGAACCATCAGCCGATTACGCCGGTCATCGAGACCATTCGCGCGCTGCTGACCGGCATGCCTGCCGGCGATTACGGCTGGAAAGCCGTCGTCTGGTGCGGCGCCATCCTCGCCGTCGCGCTGGTCTGGTGCGGCGCCGCCTTCCGCCGCAAAGCCGGGCGGCGTTAGTCGCTTGCAGGCCGCAGGCCGGGCGGCATCGGCAGTCTCTATCGATTAACGGAGAACCGCCATCCAGCTTGAACGATGAATCGTTTAAGCTGGATGGCGGTCGGCTATTGCTAGTGTTTTGAACGATTTATCGTTCATTCAACGAGGTCAACCGGACTAAGCCATCATCTTAAGCGATAAATCGCATAAAACAAGGCGGGCGCGGTCAAATTGCCGCTCCCGCCCTTACATTTTCCGCTGCACGTAATATTCGATGCTGTCCATGATCCGTTCGAAGCCAAAATCGAGTCCGGTAAGCTCCGAATCGCCGACATCCTCGGAATACGCCCCCGACATCATCACCTGGCTCAAGTATGGAAACCGGTCCGGACTGACCAACCGGAACATAGCGGCATGAGCGTCCTTGATGAAGGCATCCGGGCTTGCACCCTCGCGTTCGGCGCGATCCGAATCGATCACGGCCAGACCGCAGGCTCTCACATAACTTGCAATCAGCAGCATAAAGGACATCTTTTCCGTATCGGTCAGCGGCAAATTTCGCATGATGCGCAGCAGCCAATCGATGGCGGCGAGATTGCCGGGCGTCATAGGCAGATGGACGAACGACGTTTCGCCGTACCATGGATGCCTTCGAAACACGCCGACCCCCGCCTCAAAATACTCTCTCATCTCCTGCCGCCACGACTTCCCCGCATCCTCCGGGGGAATCGGAATGCGGCATACCGCATCCTGCATCAGCACCAGCAGCTCTTCTTTTCCCTTGATATACCTATACAGCGACATCGTTGTAAAACCGAGGGCTTGTGCGACTTTGCTCATCGACAATGACGACAACCCTTCCCGGTCGGCGATCTCGATGGCGGCATCGACGATTTTGGCAATGCTGAGCTCGCCTTTCGGCCCTCTTCGCGGCTGCTTGACAATTCCCCAGCTTAACGCGATGCCCGGGGGCAGCTTTGCAAATATTTCATCTTCTTCCCGGCGTTCATCGCTCCCCATCGCTTAACCCCCCGTTCTCTGAAGCTGCTCGATACCGAGTAGCAAACTGTTTATCCTGCATACAGTATAACATAACTGCAGCCGTTCGCCCTGCTCTCTGGGATACGGGGATGGCGGGAGAAACGGTGAGGCGGGAAGTCAGAGGAGGTCTACAGGGGGCCTTCCTTACAGGTCCCTTCCTTGCGAGTCCCTTCCTGACGGAGTCCCTTCCATCCGGTACCATTCCCCCGTCGCCAATAGCGCCGTTTCAAGCGGAGTAGCCGACACTCCGAAACGATCCGTAAGCTTCCGGCTGTCAACGATACATATCGCAGTGTCTGAACGGAAAGCCGGCACAGCCGGGACACATGGCCGATCGTATAAAGCTGATCGCGGCTCATTTTACGCTTCCAGCTCCGGAAGCAGAGGCCTGATGAACCGGGAAAGCTCGGCGGCCGCCCTCTCGTGGGCCCGCTTGCCGGGGTGGCTTCTCGCTCCGATCGTCTCTTCCGTCGTATCCGGCAGCTGGAATACCGCAACCTTCCGATCCCCGGTCTTCTTCCTATAAATGTCAACGGCCCGGTATATCGCCGGCATCAGCGGAATGCCGAGCATGCCGTAAGCCCATACGATATGCGCTCCGGGATTACAGGTTCTAAGCTTGTCCAAAAATCTGACCGCCGCATCCTCGAATGCCTGCAAATCCTCTTCGCGATAGGAGCCGTCTTCGTTCAGACGCTGCTTGTACACCGCCCCGGTTGCCTCGTCCCGCCATTCCGGCGAATGGAACGCTCCCGCGTCATTCGTTCCGAGGTTCACGACGACAACGTCCGGCTGCCACGCCGCAAAATCGTTCCGCCGATGAGCGCCCAGCGCTTGATGGCTTTCCCCGGTCAGCAATCCGCATACCTGCTCGTAACAGCCGGGAATATTGCCGTTCGGATTGTTGTCCCAGCTCGTCAGCACGCCCCATCCGCTTTGGGAGACGACCCGGTAATCCGCATTCAAAGCTTCCGCCGTCATGGCCGTGTAATTGTCGATGGCGCTGAACCACATCGGAATCCAATCCTGCTCCGCGACGGCACCGACCGCACCTTCGCCCGAGGTGATACTGTCGCCGACAAATTCCAGCTTGTAAGGCCTGTCCTCCACGACGCATAACGTCCCATCCAGCTTAAGGGCGTGAATATGCAGCGAACAGACGGGATCCGCGCTCGTAGCCTGGACATCTTTGACGATACGGACGTTCTTGACAACGCTTTCGTTCATGCCTCTAAACACGCATATCCAGTGCCGTCCCTCTGTCACCATTTGCCTGCCGACCGGCGCGCCATTGACCAGAATGCTGATCCAGGGCTCGTACCGGTCGTACTCCGCTTCCACCTCGATCCAAAGCTCCGAGCCTTGCACGTTAAGCTCCATCCCGCTCCCTGTCCAAAACAACGTTAACGGAGAGCGGCATTCCGTTGTCCGGCCGTGAACCTTGACATGCTCAAGCTCGGACAAGGCATATTGTTTCAGTTTCAAATTATGTTTCATCCACGATCCCTCCGCATCATCAATCAGCCGGCAGCCCGCCCTTACGGGACAAGGGACAAGCTCCGCGCCGTCCTAGTTTCTATCCTATCACATCCGCTGCCGCTTGAGCCCCGCCAAATGGTCGGCCAGCCGGATCGCCAGCGCGATCGTCGTCAAGGTCGGATGCTCGGCCCCGATAGACGGCAGCATGCTGTTGTCGGCCACGTACAATCCGTTGACGCCCCGGACTTGGCCGTTCGTGTCCGCCGCGGATGTGACCGGATCTTCTCCGATCCGGCAAGTTCCGGAATCGTGATGCGGCTCGCCGAGCATGGACAGGCAGATCGGCGGACGGCCGTCGCGGGAGACGAGCTGAATGCCGGCCGACGCCGACAGATGCCGAATGCCCTCCGCCAGCTCGCGAACGTTGTTTTCCTCAACCTCGCTCAGCGCGTAGTGCACTTCGACTTCCGGCACGCCGTATTCGTCCCGCTTGTAAGGGCTTAACGCGATGCGGTTCTCATACCGGGGCTCCACCTGGGCGTAACCGAAATAAATAACGGATTCCTCCAACGTCATCGGTCGGATCTCGGCAGGCTGGTACCAGTAAAAGTCGCCCGGGCCCGCCATCAGCAGCACATACGGCCGGCGGACGCTCCGGGGAACCATAATGCCCAGCGTCCCTAAAGGATACGGAAATTGCGCGCTGCCGATGCTTCCGGTCGCTTGGACAAGCGGATGATTCATCAAATAGTGACCCAGCGCGGGATGGTTGATCCCCGAGTGAAGCAGAAGGCGAGGCGTCTCGAACGTGCTGGCCGATACGACGACCGTCTTCGCTTTCAGCGTATACGAAGTTTTGTCCGGCGTCATCACCCTTACCCCTTCCGCCTGACCCCCGCGATGCAGCACTTCCACGGCACGGGCGTTTACCGCCATATCGAACGGCCTCTGATTCAGCGCCTTGGAAAGAAATGAAATGGAGCTGGTAAACACATCGGTATGAATTTGCCCATACAAGCTCGGCATCAGGTCGGCGGCAAGCGGGATATGATCCGCATCCGGATAACCGCCCTGCCACAGACGGTCCAGCAAAAGCTCCGTAAACGTCGATCCTTCCGTAAACGTCTTGGTTACGTTCAACAATTGCTCGGCCATATTGTAATAACGCTCCATCTCCCGGACCGGCACCGGCCATTTCTCGGTCAAAGCCAGATTCATCCGCAGAGCGAACGCATACCAGAACAGCGTTCTTCCGCCGAACGCAAACAATTGCCGGGCTCCCGGATAATCGGGCTCCGCCCCCGGCAGCGGACTGGAGACGGAGTTGAAATATCTCGTCAGCCTATCGGTATTCATCATCGGCAGGTTGCGGGCATGCGTCGGCACGACCAGATCGCCGCGTTCGATCATGCCGATCCGCTTGTTCTCCCGCCGCCACTTTTGGCACAGCCGCCACAACAAGGCTCCGCCGCCCGCGCCGCTCCCGACCACGAGCACATCGTATTCTTGCTTCGCCATCTCCTCAAGCGGAGTCAAGGGAAACCAATGCTGCAGCGTCTCCACGGGCTCCGCCCGGCAGGTCGGCAGCCCGGCCGGCCGCAGTTCCGGCATCGCCGGCCCGTGAGCCCCGTTCGACGGAGACAAATAAACCGGATACCCGGCAATGCGTTGATCGGGATGACGAATATGCGGATTAATCGCCAGCAGTTCACCTGTCGTCATTCCGCGCTCGCGCGCTATCGTCCGAAGCGTCTCCCGATTCCGGGCAATCCGAATGTTCAGCACCGTACATTTCCCCTTTATGGAGTGATGTTACATGTGTATGCCCGCTGCCGCGCGTTCAGCCCCTCCCCGTCAATATGACACGTGTCATTCGATTCTTTTTACGGGTGTGAATGTTCCGCCGTCCCTTCCGTCCCTACAATAAATATCGTAGATCATCTCAGCGGAAGGAACGATGAACGTTATGGAACTGCAACAAGAACGGCTGCGTCTGCTTGACGTGCTTAGAGGCTTCGCCATTCTGGGCACTTTGGGGACAAACATATGGATTTTTGCTTATTTGGGAGACCTGACTTACGTTACGACGTTCGACCATGACGTCTGGCTGCCGGACGACTGGCTCCGCATGACGGTGCTGTTCCTCGTCAACGGCAAGCTTCTGGGGCTGCTCACGATCATGTTCGGGGCGGGACTGGAGCTGAAATACCGGCAGGCTTTGCGTCGAGGGAAGGCTTGGCCGGGAGTGTACATTTGGGTATCTCTCGTTCTGTTGGCGGAAGGCCTGATTCATTACACTTTTGTCATGGAATACGACATCCTGATGAGTTACGGCGCAACGGCGATCATCGCCGCTTTCATCGTCAAAGGCGGCGACCGGCTCATCTCGCGAACGATGATCGCGATCGGGTCGATTCACGCATCCCTCATGCTGGCCATACTGCTGCTTGGTCTGCTCGGCGGAAATGTATCGCTGGGCAGCTTTGACGAAATTATCGCGCTTTATCGGGACGGAACGTGGCTGGAGCAAGTCCGGTATCGGCTGTCCAACTTCCTCGTGCTGCGGCTGGAAGTCATTCTCGTCATCCCGATGAACGTCTTTTTGTTTCTGCTTGGCGTCCGCTTGATGCGCGCGGGGGCTTTCGCTTCCGACGAGAACGGCAGAAGGCTGCGCGATAAGCTGTTTGCCGTCGGCATTTATGCGGGACTTCCGTTGAACCTGCTCCTGTTCGTGCCGGGGGGCGCCTTCGATCTGACCGTCCGCTATTTATTTGCGCCTCTTATGTCCCTAGGGTATATAGCGCTTCTTGGGAAGATGATACAATATACGAAATGGGATCGGTTATGGCGTCTGCTGGAGCAGGTTGGCCAAATGTCCTTGAGCTGCTACGTCATGCAAAATAACGTTTGCTCCGTTCTCTTCTACGGATGGGGCCTGGCGCTGGGCGGCAAGCTGAACGCGCCGGCCGTCATCGCGGTCTGGTGCTGCGTTTCCGCGCTTCAGCTCGCCTTTGCGGCCGTATGGTTCCGCCGCTTTAGGCTCGGGCCGATGGAAGCCTTGCGCAAGCGCGCCGTCGCCTTTCTCGATTCCAAATAACCGCCGCGGAGGACGGGTATGTTCGATAAGCTTTACCCCAGAGACCAAATCAAAAACTATCTGCTGATCGATCTCGTCACGACCGTATTTTTCTTTTTTCTCGTCTTGCGGTCGGATACGGCTTTGGGCCTTTCGGGAAGCTTGTTTCTGCTGCTGGCTTATTCGGCCGCCTTTTACATCGGACTGTGGCGCCGGGACCGGTATTTGCTGGGGGCGGTATTGGCCGGGCTGGCGGTCTTGACCATAATTGCCGGCTTTATCGGCTTCAATATGCTGATGTTCGGCTTTATCTTTGCCGATCTGCTCGGCCGGTCGAAATCGAAAGTTCAGATCGGCATCGGCATGGCAGCCATCGCCCTCATGTTCATCCTTGTCTCCTGGATCAGAACGGAGAGCTTCGCGGAGCCCGAGCATCTGTACCGGCTGCCGCTCGCCGTCATCCAGCTGGCCTTGCCCGTCGTCATTTATATCAAAGAAAAAGCAAAAAGCTTGCAAGGCGGGCTCGATGCGGCCAACCGGCAGCTGGAGCATTACATTCAGCAGGAGGAACGGCAGCGGATCGCGAGAGACCTGCACGACACGCTGGGCCAGACGTTGACGATGATCAAGCTGAAGAGCGAGCTGGCGGCCCGGTGGGTCGACAAGGACGCCGCGCAAGCCAAGAAAGAGCTGAACGATATTTGGGCTTCGTCGAGAACCGCATTGAAGCAGGTAAGGGAGCTTGTATCCGAAATGAAGTTCGTCTCGTTGACCGGCGAGCTGGCGCACGCCCGGCAGCTGCTGCAAGCGGCGGGTATCCAGCTGGCCGTCGAGGAGCAGGGCCAAGCCCCGCTGCTCTCCAGCGTGGAGGAAACGATGGTCGCCCTCTGCATCCGGGAAGCGGCCACGAATATGGTCAAGCACAGCCAAGCGGACCGATGCTCCATTCGGCTGGAAGCGGGTGACGGCGAATATGCCGTCTATATGGCGGACAACGGGATCGGATTGGACCGCCGGCGCAACGCGGGCGGGAACGGCCTGCAATCCATGCAGGAGCGGATGCAGGCTCTCGGCGGGGCCTTTTCGGCGAAGGCCGCCGCCGGCGGAGGAACGGAAATCGCCTTGAAGCTCCCGCTGCGCGGACAGAGAAAGGAGTGAGCCTTGCGATATGATTCGCGTCATCATTGCGGAGGATCAGCAGATGCTGCGCGGCGCCTTCGCGGCGCTGCTGAAATTCGAGCCCGACATGGAGGTGGTGGCGGAGGTGGCGGACGGCGGGGAAGCCTGGGAGGCCATTCGGAAGCATCGGCCCGACGTGTGCGTGCTGGACATCGAGATGCCCATCGCCACCGGCCTCGAGCTGGCCGAACGGATTCGAAGCGAGGGACTGCCTTGCAAAATTATGATCGTGACGACGTTCGCCCGTCCCGGCTATTTGCAGAAAGCGATGGAAGCGCAAGCGGACGCCTATTTATTGAAGGACGAGCCGATCGATTACCTCATCGATTCGATTCGCAGGGTCATGAAAGGCGAGCGGGTTGTCAGCACGGATTTGGCCGCCGCGCTGTTTATGAAAGAGGCGAATCCGTTGAGCGAAAGGGAATGCGAAATGCTGCGCCTGACCAAGGAAGGCATGACGACGGACGATATTAGCAAAGCACTGTTTCTGACCAAAGGAACCGTGCGCAACTATTTGTCCACCGCCATCCAGAAGCTGGGCGCCGACTTGCGGCAGCAAGCCGTCTCCATCGCGGAAGAAAAGGGCTGGCTGTAAACCCGTCCGCCGTCCTTTGGCCCATGCGATATGCCCATAAGGGGCCTGAATGGATCTTGCCAATTGACCCGGTTCCCTGGTGCTTGACGAACTTGACGCTCGCTATTCGTGCCGAAATTTTAACGAACCTGACACTCGCTATTCGTGCCGAGATTTTAACGAACCCGACGCTCGCTATTCGCACCGAGATTTTACGAATCTGACGTCCGCTATTCGCACCGAAATCACAGGTTTGAAAACGTAACGAATCTCAGCCACGCTATTACCCTATTTTCGGACAAAATCCAGCTATTTGGAGGCAAATAAGCTAGCTCATGTTCGTTAGAATTCCTAGCCGGCCATTGGAGGGTGGCTAAGCTCGCTGATGTTCGTTACACTTTTCGCCTTCGCTCCAACGAACCTGATGCTCGCTATACGCGCCGAAATCACAGGTTTAAAAACGTAACGAATCTCAGCCACGCTATTACCCTATTTTCGGACAAAATCCAGCTATTTGGAGGCAAATAAGCTAGCTCATGTTCGTTAGAATTCCTAGCCGGCCATTGGAGGGTGGCTAAGCTCGCTGATGTTCGTTACACTTTTCGCCTTCGCTCCAACGAACCTGATGCTCGCTATTTGTGCCGAAATCACGGGATTGAAAATGTAACGAATCACTGCGACGCTATTACCCTATTTTCGGACAAAATCCAGCCATTTGGGGGTAAATAAGCTAGCTCATGTTCGTTAGAATTCCTTGGCCGGCCATTTGAGAGCAGATAAGCTCACTGACGTTCGTTACACTTTTCGCCTTCGCTCCAACGAACCTAATGCTCGCTATTTGTGCCGAAATCACGGGATTGAAAATGTAACGAATCTCAGCGACGCTATTACCCTATTTTCGGACAAAATCCAGCCATTTGGGGGTAAATAAGCTAGCTCATGTTCGTTAGAATTCCTAGCCGGCCATTGGAGAGCAGTTAAGCTCGCTGATGTTCGTTACACTTTTCGCCTTCGCTCCAACGAACCTGACGTTCGCTATTCGCGCAGAAATTTTAACGAACCTGACACTCGCTATTCGTGCCGAAATCACAGGTTTGAATTAGCAACGAACCTCATCGGCACCTGTGGTGGATCGGTTGATTGGATCAATCCGAATTAAAAGGAATTTTCGTCTGAACGCGGGTGATACGTTCAGAGCACACTCATCGACAGCCTTGACCCGGTACCATAGTACCGGGTTTATAATAACTGCGGGAGGGGATGGGGCATGGAAGGACTTACGATCGGCCAGGCCGCCAAGGCCGCGGGCGTCAACCCGGAGACTGTCAAATATTACGAGAGGCGGGAGCTGCTGCCTCGCCCGGCCCGAAGCGCTTCGGGGTACCGCCTGTATTCGGAAGAAGCCGTGCAGGATATCCGGCTGATCAAGCGAGCGCAGGAGATCGGATTTACGCTAAACGAAATCAAGCATTTGCTGGCAATCGTCAAGCAGGACAGCTATTTCCCGGCAGAGGAGATGCGCGCTTTCGCCGTCGCGAAGATTCGGGAAATCAGCGAGCAGATCGACCGGCTGGCAAGCTTCCGATCGCTGCTGGAGCAAGCCGTCGCGAAGGAGGTCCATCCCGTTCCCTTCCCTAAACCCGATTGCCCCGTATTGGCAATCATCAGGAAGGACGATGCCCGCCATGAGCAAAACGATTGAAATTTTCAAGGACGGAAGCCCGGAAGCTCATAAGCTTGAAGCCCGAGTCCGGGAGCTCGCTTGCCCGCGCTGTTCCATTCTCGTCTACGACGCCGACCGACCGGAAACCGAAGCGCAGATGCGCGCCAAGGCCGAGGAATACGGCATCGAACGCTGGCCCGCGGTTACGCTGGACGGCAAGGTCGTGGCGCCGGAGCAGCTCAGCAAAGGAAAGGTTGCCGAAATCGTGCGCAAGCTGCTCCACAAGTAACGAAGAGCGGATTCCGATCCGCTCTTTTTTTTGCATTCCGGCATTTTTTTGACGGTAAAAGCTCGATTATCCTCTATAATAAAGTCGAGTTAGTCTTGCTGCCGAACATCATTGAGGATAAGGTGACCTGATGGATAACATTCTCATTATCGAAGACAACGAAGACGTCAACCGAATGCTGGCTAGAGCGCTGACCGATGCGGGATATCGGGTGACGACGTGTTATACCGGCGCCGACGGCATCGCGGAGATTCGTTCGAACGCCTATGATTTAATTTTGCTGGATCTTATGCTGCCTTACAAAAGCGGGGACGAAGTATTGAAGGAAGCGCGGCAATGGACGGATGTTCCCGTCATCGTCGTATCCGCCAAGGACATGGTTGGCACAAAGATCGATTTGCTGCGGCTGGGGGCGGACGACTACATTACGAAGCCCTTCGATCTGGGCGAGGTGGCGGCGCGCGTCGAATCGAATTTGCGGCGTGCCCATAAGCATAAGCGGGAAAGCGCTCTGTACCGATACAAGGATCTGACGCTGGACGACGCGGCCAAGCGGGTAACGGTGCGAGGCGCCGAGCTGGAGCTGACGGCCAAGGAATACGGCATTCTGGAGCTGCTGGTCAAGCAGGGCGGCAAAGTGTATACCAAGGCGAACCTGTACGAGTCGGTCTGGCAGGAGGAATATCTCGGGGACGACAACGCCGTAAAAACCCACATGAGCAACCTGCGCCATAAGCTAAAAAAAGCGAATCCGGACGAAGAATATATCGAAACGGTATGGGGGCTCGGTTACCGGCTGTGCAAGGAGCAGCCTTGACCCGATGGCTGCCGGCCGCCATGGCGTGCAATATCGGCCCGCTGCCTGAACGGGCGGCTTTTTCTTAACCGTTTCCTTACGTTTTGCCCGCGGCGGCTTAACCTTTTCTAAACCTCTCGCCTTTATACTGACTTCAGAAAGGAAAGGTGAGCCTCATGAAACGATACGTGGCAAGAACGGACAACCTGACCAAAAGCTATCGCGGCGGCTATGCGCTGCGCGGCGTGTCGATCGCGCTGGAAGCGGGCAAGCTGTACGGGCTGATCGGACAGAACGGCGCGGGCAAAACGACGCTGATGCGGCTGCTCTCCGGACTGGCGTTTCCGACGGAGGGCGAAATCGAGCTGTTTGGCCATCGCGGCGAACGCGCGCTGCAAACCGAACGGAAGCGAATGGGCTGCATGATCGAACATCCCGGATATGTCCCTTATTTGTCGGCAAAGGACAACATGCGATACCATCGCATGCTGCGCGGGGTGCCGAACAAGGAAGCGGAGGACGAGCTGCTGGAGCTGGTCGGGCTGGCGGACGCAGGCCGCAAAAAAGCGAAAAACTTCTCGCTCGGCATGAAGCAGCGGCTGGGCATCGCGATCGCGCTGCTCGGCAACCCCGAGCTGCTTATTCTGGACGAGCCGGTCAACGGACTCGATCCAATCGGCGTCGTGGAGATCCGCCAATTGCTGAAGAAGCTGTGCGAAGAGCGAAATATGACGATACTGATCTCCAGCCATAATTTGCCGGAGCTGTACCAGACCGTTACGGACTATATCATCATTCACAAGGGCGAAGTAAAACAGACGCTCACCCTCGAGCAGCTGGACCAAAACTGCAAGCGCCATCTCCTGATTCGGTGCGGGCAGCCGGAGAAGCTGGCCAACGTGCTGGAGCGCGAGCTGATGACGACCAACTTCCGGGTGATGCCCGACCGAAGCGTCAAGCTTTACGATTGCGTAAACGAGACGGAGCGCGTAGCCAAAGCGTTGTTCGACAACGGCATCGTCGTCGAAACGATCTCGGTCCAAGGGGATACGCTCGAAAACTATTTTATTTCGGTCATCGGGGGTGAACGGCATGCTTAATCTGATTCAGGCCGATCTGTTCAAATGGCGCAAAGCGTTGGCCGCCAAAATGCTGCTGGCCGTATCGGCCGCATGCGCCGCCGTCATGACGCTGCTCGCGGCGCTCATATCCCAGGGCCGAATCGAGGACAGCCTGACGGGGATCGGCTTTATGTTCTCGGATATTAACGTGATCAGCATTCTTGGCGCCGTTGCCGCGAGCCTCTTGATTTGCGGGGATTTCGACAATAAATCGATACAGGACGCCGTCACGGGCGGCATCGGCAAACTTTCGATCATCGCCGGCAAAACCGGCGTACTGTTGTTCATTCTGGCCGGCCTTCTGCTTCCTTATGCCCTCGTAACGGGCATCGCGCTGGGTATGGGCGGCGAATTCAATATGGGAGCCGTGTCGATCGGCTTCCTGAACTTGCTCACATCGGAAAGCGGCTCGGCGATATCCGCCGCGGAAACGTGGAAGCTGGTTGCCGTCGCGCTTACGTTGTTCATCGTCTATGCCGCGCAGCTCAGCATTTGCGTGCCGCTGGCCTTTTGGCTAAAAAAACCGGTGTTCGTAATCGCAATCTACTACGGATTGTCCATTCTGACCGGGCAGCTGCTTGCTATGAGCCAAAGCTCCCCTGCGTTCGACCGCATCTTCTCCTTCACGCCGTACGGAGGAGCGCATGTCTTTACCGCTTTGGACACGGAGACGGGAGATATGGCGAAGTCGATCGCCGTCAGCCTGGTTTTCATCGCGCTCATGATCGCCGCCGCTTACGGTCTGTTCCGCAAAGCGGAAATCAAATAAAAGAAAGGCTGGTGACTGCGTTGACGTTTGCCGCCGGAGCTTTGGGCATCACGGTCGTTATCCTCGCTTTATATATCATGTTCATCCGGCGGCAGCTGCACAGCATCAACCGGCAGTTGGCCAAAAGGCTGAAGGAGCATACGCGGCAGCCGATCCGACTGGAGCTGCTGGACAAGGAACTGAATACGTTGGCGATGCAAATCAACAACAGCTTCAAGGCGGAGGAACACCTCCGTCTTAAAGCCATTCGGGATGAAAAAAACTTCAAGGAGCTGATCGCCAATCTGTCCCACGATTTGCGGACGCCGCTGACGGCGATTAAAGGGTACCAGCAGTTGGCGGAAAAAGGGGGGCTGTCCGACAGCCAGCGGGAAAACCTCCGGATTGCCAGGAAGCATGCCGATGAGCTCGGCCGGCTCATCGAGCGTTTTTTTGAATATTCGTATTTGCTGAACGCCGAGCCGGAGCTGCACCTCGAACGGATTAATCTTACGAACCTGGTGACGGAATGTCTGGCGGCCGCCGTGCCGGCGCTGGAAAACAACCGCCTGTCAGTGCGCCTGACGGAAACGGGTTCGCCGCCGGTATTTGCGCTTGCCGATAAGGAAATGCTGCGAAGAATCGTTCATAATCTGATTCGCAATGCGATCGAACATGCCGGCGGTAACGTCGAGGTCGCACTGGAGGCGGCTTCGGACCGCGCCGTCCTGCGGTTCGGCAATCCGGTCAAGCCCGCTTCCAGCCCGGATGCAAGCCGGCTGTTCGACCGCTTCTATACCGGAGACAAGGCGCGTGCCGGCGGCACCGGCTTGGGCCTGTCGATCGTCCGGCTGCTGGCGGAGCAGATGGGAGGACGCGCGGACGCGTCGCTGAAGGAAGGCTGGCTCGAAATCCGGGTGGAGCTGACCGCCCCCGCCTCCAATGCCGTTACTGAGCAATCGAAGAGAAATTCCGGCAGGCTCGATAGGCTAAAATAACGGCAGGATGATCGATAAGGAGGAGAGGTTGCATGGGCAGCAAGGTGCAAAAGATTACGCCAAACCTGTGGTTCGATTCGCAAGCGGAGGAGGCGGCCGAGTTTTACGTCTCGGTCTTTCCTAATTCCGGCATCGGCAGAATCACGCGCTACGGCAACCATAGCTACGACCCCGCGTCCGCAGGGAAAGTGATGAACGTGGAGTTCCAACTGGACGGGCAGCATTTCGTTGCGCTGAACGGCGGCCCTCAGTACCGGTTCACGGAGGCCGTCTCGTTTATTGTCCATTGCGACGATCAGAATGAATTGGATTATTATTGGGACAAGCTGTCCGAAGGCGGCGACGAAAAAGCTCAAGTATGCGGCTGGCTGAAGGATAAATTCGGAGTGTCGTGGCAAATCGTCCCGAGCCGGTTGACGGAGATGATCAGCGATCCCGATTCGAAAAAAGCCGAAAGAGTCATGAAGGCGCTGCTCCAAACCAAAGCCAAAATCGACCTTCAAACGCTGCGGCAAGCCTATGAGGGTTGAAACCCATCCGGGAGGGACTAGACAAGCGTAAACGACTGAAGCCGTCCTTTGAAGGTGCTTGCGTTTCGCGGCCTATCATTTGTCACATACGTGGGAAAAGGCCGTCCGGAGGGACGGCCTTTCCGCCGATTGCCGTCGTCGGCTACGGCAAATCATCAATCGCAGCTCTCGATCGCCGCCGCCTCCAAATTTCTTCGCACCCAAACGATGGTACAACACTGGAACGACTACCGCTACCCGTTCTGGCTGATGCATGCCATTGCCGCGTTGGAGGCGCTGGCTGCCCTTGGCATGCTGACCGGTTTCCTGATACCCGGCGTATTGAAGTATGCCGCCGCGCTTATTGCGGTTCTGATGCTGGGCGCCGTTCATGCCCATCTGTTCCGTGCCGGACACAAGCCGTATATGGCGCTCAACGCCGTCCTGATGCTGATCTTGGCTATCACCTTAGTGGCGCTGGTGTAAAGGGATCGGGCGCGGTGAAGAGGCTGAAGCCGCAGGCTACGGCTGTCCGCCATGCAAATCTTCCCGCGCGCGCACGATTTCGAAGCTGTCGCCCGAATCCTTCACCTCGTACAGCTTGCATCGGGATTCGGGCATCTTGAACGGCTGATGGAGTATCAACATCCAGGTTCCATCGAACGTCCGGAACAGCATGCCGTGTCCGCTGTCTCCTTTCACCAACGGAGCGAGCTGCTCCCAAGGCCCTTCCAGCCTGCCCGATGCCGACCGGGCGATCGTCTGCACATAGCTGCCCGACTCATAGCTCGACCAAAGCATGACCAATCGACCGCCCGAGGTGCGGTACAGCTGACATCCGTCCGTTACATATACCGGCTTGCCGCCGTCATCCCCGTCCACTTGTTGAACCCAGGGCGCTTCCGAGGCACGAAAGAGAAGAATTGGCTCTCCGGCCGTTTCGGACAAATCTTCCGCTAACCGGACGGCTTCGACAGTGCCGTCAATCGTTTGAATCCATTCATGACAATACACCATCCATGGAGCCCCGTCTTCGTCCACATACAACGTGCCGTCCAGCGTCATCTTCGCTGCGGGCAGCACGGGCGAATCTTTTTTCCATACCTCGAACGGCCCTTCCGGCGAATCGCTTACGGCGATAACAGTCCCTCTCCAATGCTTGGCATACCCGTTCACCGGCTCGCCCTCAAGCCGCCTGTCCTCATTGTGCAAGGTGACAAACAGGTAGAATCGCCCCTGGTATTCGTGCACTTCCGGCGCCCAAGCGCCATGCTGCGGATGAGCCCATATGTCGTCGGGCACGGTGAAAACGACATAGGGCCCTTCCCATTCGGACAAATCCGTGCTTTTGTAGACGACCACGCCGTAACGGTCCATGCCGTTCAGCCATGGCGCCCCGCCGGTGTACAAGTAATACACGCCAGCGCGGCCATCGGCCAGAATAAACGGATCGTGCGCGGGAATATCCGCCAGACGATGTCCCTTTCGCGGGTTCGCCGCATCGGAAGCGGCATTATAAACAGCCATCCCTTTCAGCTCCTTTAGGCATGAGTTCGGCTTGCGCTTACAAACCCAGCATACCATCGGAGACGCAAACGTCAATGGCGGCAGGATGTTCCGCCCGCCGGGATTGGAAGCACAGATGCGCGGATGCTCGGTCCCGGCTCGTCAGTTTCTTACCTGTACCTCGTCGATAAACGTCCATGCGCTGCTCGCCGGCACCACTTCGACTTTGATGTAACGTCCGGTTATGTTGCCAAGTCCGGTTACCCGGTACGTCTTCGTCTGGTCGGAGCCTCCGACAGCGGGCTTCTCCACCGTACCTGCGCTGACGAAACTGACGTTGTCGGAGGATACCGAGAACCGGACTTCTTTCGGCAGCAGCACATAAACGGACTTTACCTGAAGGAAATTGGCGGACAGTTCCCCGATATTCCGGGATACGCCCAGATCGATGACAAAGCTGTACGGATTGCCCGTATTGCGGCCTTGCCAAGCGCCGTCCGTATAAGTCGCAGCGCCGAAGCTGCCGTCCGTCAGCTCCGCCCCGCCCGTATCGGGATAGGAGACGTCTGCCGCGGTTGAAGCCGTATACGGCTTGCCCGCCGACCAGATGTTGGGATAAGCTGCGCCTGCCGGCGTCGTCGCCGAAGCGGCCGGGGACAAGGCGGATACATTTCCAGCCGCGTCAAAAGCCTGAACCGCGTACGTGTAAGTCGTATTGGACGACAATTGCTTATCGGTGAAACTCGTAACGCCCGAGTAATCGGCATAAACCAGCTCGCCGTTGCGGTAAATGCGATATCCGACGACCCCCGTATCGTCGCTGGACGCCGGCCAGTTCAAGCTGACGGTCATGGCGTCGACCGCCGCCGCCGATACGGATGAAGGAGCGGTCGGCGCGGCGGCATCCATCGCACCCGACAATACGTAATCGCGGTAAGTCTCGTAATACAGCGGATTCACTTCCTGCGGGCTCATATAATGATTGAAGCTGAAGCTTGTATAATGGCTGACATAGGGCTCCACCGCCTCCATGTTGTCCAGCATGAGCGCCATATCCATCGGCTTGAAATCCGTATTGAACGTTTCGGTATCCGACCAGAGCTCCGTAGCCGGACTTGCCGCATCGATGGCGTTTCGGGTCGCTGCAAACCAAGCCGCCAGGTCGCCGGTCGCCGCATGGCCCGCGCCGACGCCGTCCTGCAGCGCCACGATATCGATGCTCGTACGGGACAGGATATATTTCCACATCGTCTCCCAGCCGGCCGGCGTCAATCCGCCCGACACATTATAGAACGGAGAAATCATAATGGGCAGGCCGGGCGATACCGCATCCGCAACGGCCGTCACGTCATTGTAGAAATCGGCCATCCGCTGCCACTCGGCCGAGGTCGGCAAATTCCAATTGTCGACCTCGAAGCTGAGGTACCAGCCCGCAAACGAATCATGGCTTCCATACCGGTCCCACAAGTCCTTGATCAGTTCGCCGGCCAGGACGGCCTCTTCCTCCAGCCAATTCAAATCGTTTGTATAATGGGCGAACCACTCATGGTTGAGCTGAAGGCCGATATAAATATCGAAGCCGTATTCGTCGCCCATCTCGAGAGCTTTGGCGACCACATCGTTCGCCGTATTTTGGGTCAAGCCGGCGACCGACGTCGGGTACACGGCCGTTCCAAACTCCGTGTTGGCCGACCATTGCAGGATCAAGTGATCCATGCCGACGTCCCGCATGTACTGAAACTCGTCTTCCCACTCCGTATGACTCCATTGGTCGCCCAGCTCGGGCTGAAGGAAGGAGCCGTTCAGCTTGAGCGCGTTCGCGCCGGCCGCATCGGCCTCCAGTACCCTCCATTCATCTACAAACGACCACGTGCTCGGGGCGGAGGCGACCGACATCTGCACATAACGCGCCGTTACGGGAGCGGGCGCCGAGCAATTGTACGGAATGCTCGCAATATCGCTGCCGGCACCCTGTTGCCCGACCGAACATGCCGTATAGTAGGTCGCGTTGTCGTTGGAATAGTTAAACGAGACGGAGGTCGGAGACTGCACCGCCGCTCCTGTATATTTATAGAAGTTCGACTCGAAGGTTTGGAACGTTTGGCTTGAGCCCATGTCCACGGTGAAGGTATAGCTTGCCGCGTTAAAGCGGCCCTGCCATGCGGGATCGGCGAGCAGCGCCGAAGCCTTCTCGCCGTCCGTCAATTCGCCGCCGCCGTCGGGATAACTCGCATGGGCCGGCACGCTGGAACTATAACTTAACCCGGCTATCAGATTAGCGCCCGCCGCTTGCACGGCTGCCGGCGCCGCCGGTCCGAACATCGCAACAAGCAGCATGAAACAGAGAACGGCAGCCATTCGATTCCGCCATTCAAACCGCAAATTGTTCTTCATGAATCCATCTCTCCTCGTCAATGGGATAGAATAAGCATGCGCAAAAATGCTTCTGTCTCATCTTAAGGCGGGCTGACGACGATTCCTTGATTTCTCCAAACCAAACGTTCCAAGCAGATTTCCGTAATTATCGTTTCAGCGCGGCCAGCGCCGAGCCGATAACGCCTGCGTGGCCACCCAGATCGGCGGCAACGATCGCGACGGGCTCGGGGCTTTGGAACGCGGGCATCACCCGGCGCTTGAGGCTGAGCTTGATCCGCTCGAGCAGGTAATCGCCTTGGCCGGCCACGATCGCCCCGCCCAGCACGATAGCGGGAGGATTGAAGATATGGATAAGTCCCGCCAATCCCGCCGCCACATAGGAGCTGTACTTGTCCGCCAGCTCCAGTGCGGCCGCATCGCCTTCGCGGGCTCTCGCAAACAGCGTCGGCGGATCGTCCAGCGAGCCGTCCGGCTGCATTTCGCCCGCCATCCGGATCAAAGCGGTGACGGAAGCGTACGCCTCCCAGCAGCCTCGGCCGCCGCAGCTGCATTCGCGGCCGTCCAGCTGGACCGTCATGTGGCCGAACTCGCCGGCATAGCCGTGCCGCCCCGCATAGACGCGGCGATCCGCGATCAGGCAGCCGCCGACGCCCGTGCCCAGCGCGACGCACACGAAGTCGCTCCAGTGCCGCCCCGCGCCGAGCCATGCCTCTCCGAGCGCGATCATATTGACGTCGTTGTCGACGATGACCGGCAGCCCCGTCTCCCGTTCAATGCGCTCGCCGAGCGGCACGCCGGCCCAGCCCGGCAGCGCGGCGGTCGCTCCCTTGACTGCGCCGCTCCCGCGATGGACCTGGCCTGCGGTGCCGATGCCGACGCCCGCAAGGGCAAGCTCCGCGCTCCGCGCCCGGCGCTGCGCTTCCTTCGCGATGCCGGACAGCTTGGCCAGCAGTGCTTCCGGTCCGTTCCGCGGCTCCGTCGGCACGATGCCTTCCGCGAGCAAACGGCCGTTCTCCGACACGATCCCCCACTTGATATTGGTTCCGCCAAGATCGATGCCTAACGCGGCGCGGTTCCGTGCCATATCAAGCACCGCCTCCGACCAGCTTGGGAGAGCGCCGCAGCCCGTCCACGAACCGTCTCGTAATGAGCTCCGGACGCGTAATGGCGCTGCCTACGACAACGGCGTATGCGCCTTGATGAAGGCATTGCTGCGCCTGCTCCGGCGTCTGGATCCGGCCTTCGGCGAACACCGGCACGGACACCTTGCGGGACAGCTCGCCGATCAAGTCCAGATCGGGCCCGCTGAGCTTCGGAGAATAGTCGGTATAGCCGGATAAGGTCGTCGAAACGATATCGAAGCCGAGCGCCTCCGCCTGTATCCCCTCCTCTGCCGTAGACACGTCCGCCATAAGCAGACAGCGGCTGTGCTTGCCGCGCAAATAAGCGACGATATCGGCCAGATGCTCGCCTCCAGGCCTGCGCCTTGCCGTCGCATCCAGCGCGATAATGTCCGCGCCCGCTTCCGCCACCTCGGCCGCCTCCCGCAAGGTCGGCGTAATATAAACGGGCGAATCGTCATAACGGGCTTTCCATATGCCGATAACGGGAAGCGGAAGCTTGCCCTTGATGGCCGAGATATCCGCCGGCGAATTGGCGCGGATGCCGACCGCCCCTCCTTCCTGCGCCGCGGATGCCAGCTTGGCCATCACGTCGGCGCCGAACAGCGGTTCGCCCGCGTAAGCTTGACAGGATACGATCAACCCGCCTTTCAGAGCTTGCAGTAGGTCTGTTTTCATTATGGTTACACTCCTTACCGTACGGATCCGTCAACCTTTGATTCCTGTCAGGGTAATGCCTTCAATGAACTGCTTCTGGGCAAAAAAGAACATGACGATCAGCGGCAGCGTGAACATGGCCGAAGCCGCCATGAGCAGCCCCCACTCCGTGTAATGCTCCGTCAAAAAGGCTTGCAGTCCCAGCGTCAGCGTATACATGTCTGCGTTGTTCAAATAAAGCAGCGGCCCCATAAAATCCGACCATGTATACAGAAACGTAAAGATGGCGACCGCCGCCAAAGCGGGACGGCATAATGGCAAAATCATCGTGACGTAAATGCGCGATTCCGACGCCCCGTCGATGCGGGCCGCCTGAATGATGGCATCCGGAATCGACATGAAAAACTGGCGAAGCAGAAAAATGTACAGCGGCGCTCCCGTAAACGTCGGAATAATGAGCGGCCAATAGCTGCCCGTCAGTCCGAGCTTTTGAAAAATAATATAAATCGGAATCATCGTCACCTGAAACGGCAGCAGCATCGTCGCGATCACGATAGGAAAGATCCACTTGCGCCCGCTCCATTCGATCTTCGTAATGGAATAGGCGACCAGCGGCGCGGCGAACAGCTGCCCGACCACGCTGGCAGCCGTCACGAGCAGCGTGTTGAAGAAATATTTCGCAAACGGGATCACCTCGAACACTTCCGAGTAGTTGCTCCACCGGACGACCTCCGGCCAAATCGTCAAAGGAAACGTGGAAATTTCATCGAGCGACTTGAGCGACGTAAGCAGCATCCAGCCGAACGGCGCCAAAAAAACAATACCCAATACCGCGAGAATAAGATGCACCGGCAACTTCGTTTTCCATAGGGATGGGCTCATATTACTCACCTCCGTACGTGACCCATTTTTTCGACGACCGGAAGATGAGCCAGGTAATAATGCCCGCGATGAGGAACATGATCCATGCCATGGCGGAAGCTTTGCCCATTTTGAAATAAATGAAGGCATTGTGGTACAAATACATCGCATACATCAGCAGCGAATTTTCGGGCCCGCCGCTGCCCGGCATATTCAGGGCGCTGCTGGAAACGACAAAATAGGCTTGCGTAAAATATTGCAAATTGTTAATGACCTGCATAATGAGCTGGAATAAAATAATCGGCGAAATGGTAGGCAGCGTGATGTTCCAAAATTGCCGCCATTTGTTCGCTCCGTCGATCGCCGCGGATTCGTACAGCGATTGCGGCACCTCCTGCAGCGAAGCAAGGAAAATAATCATGACGTTGCCCGACGCCCACAGGCCCATCAGAATGAGAGACACCTTGCTGAGCTCGGGATCGGCCAGCCAGTTCGGCCCCGGCAGCCCGACCGCCCGCAGCATGTCGTTCAGCAGTCCGTATTGCGGATTCAAGATCCACATCCACAGCAAAGAAGTGGCGGCAAGCGGCACGATGGTCGGAATGTAATAGACCGTGCGGTAGATCGACATCCCGCCGACCTTCATGTTCAGCAGCATGGCGATGATGAGCGAGAACAGCAAATTGACCGGCGTGCTGACGACCGTCAAATACACCGTGTTGCTGACGCTCTTCCAGAACAGATCGTCCTTCATCAGCTCGGCGTAATTGTCCATGCCGATAAATTCGGGCGCCTGAAAAATATTGAAGCTCGTAAAGCTGTAATATAACGAAGCGAGCAGCGGATACAGCGTAAAGGCCAGAAATCCGATCAGCCAAGGGCTGGCGAACGCCAATCCGGTCCATGTTTTTTTCTTCATCGATGCTCCCCCTGGAAGACTAGTTTCTCTTCATGAATGCCGTACCGCCTCGCCCGTTGAGGCGAAGCGGTACGGCAGACAGAAGCCGGAACGCCGTTACTTCAGCAGGTTCGCCGATTTGGCCTTCATGGCTGCCATCGCTTCTTCGGCCGTTTTCCTGCCGTTGACGGCCAGCTCGAACTCGTCGGTAATGATTTTTCCGTAAGTGCCTTGCTCCCCGAAGGTCGGGAACGACTTCAAATTCGGACTTTTCGCCGCTTCGGCGAACGCCTGGAAGTCCGGAATGTCCTGCAGCGAAGGATCGTCGTAGGCGGACGTTCTCGCCGGCAGATTGGCGAATTTGTCGTTGAATTTGATCATGTTTTCTTTGGCCATGAGCCAGCTGAGAAACGCCCATGCTCCTTCCTTGTTTTTCGCGTTGCTCGGTATGAAGAACGTGGACGAGCTGACTTCGCCGCCGCCGGCGAGCTCCGGCTTGCCCGCAGGCGCGGGATACGGCGCCACGCCGTAGTCGATATCCTTTTTGAGCACGTTCTTGACGGTATGGCCGAACCAAGGTCCGTCGAAACGGATCGCCTGATTGCCTTGGATAAACGGATCCGTCGCGTCCAAATACTGTGCCGAGGAGTTGAACTTCACGACATTGTCCGCGCCGAATTCGCTGCGGTACGCCTGCATAAGCTCGATCGCTTTCCGCATGCCTTCGTTGTCCGGCGTCAGCGTCTTGCCGTCCTCGGAAATGAAGTCTCCGCCCATGGCGTAGGCCATGCTGTTCGTGTAATAGACGTTCGGATAATCCGGGAAGCCCATCACCTTCAGCGTGCCGTCGTCATTCGTCTTGGTCAGCTTGATCGCATAGTCCAGAAGCTCTTCTTCCGTCTTCGGAGGACCGTCCAGTCCCGCTTCCGCCAGCAGCGCCTTGTTGTAGAACATCATGTTGAAGTTGACGTTGATCGGCAGCGCGTACAGCTTGCCGTCGTAACGTCCGCCTTCCAGGGCGGCCGGCACGAAGTCCGAGATGTCGTAATTGTCGCGCTCGATATATTCGTCAAGCGCCAGGAGCATCCCCTTCTCCGCATAGGAAGCGGTGTTGTTGCTGAAGTTGTCGGTAACGTCGGGACCTTCGCCGCTGGAAATGGCTACGATGATCTTCTGCATATCCGGCACGGACAAGCCTTTAACCTCGTACAGCTCCTGACTGGCGTTGAACTCCGCGATCAATTCTTCCACGTATTCGCCTTCCGTACCGCCCCACAGGTACCAGAAGCTGACCTCCGTCTTCTCCTTCGGCGCCGGCGTCCCGCCGTTATTGCCGGCGTTCGTGCCGGCATTGCCGCCGGGATCGGGATTATTGCCGCCGTTTCCGCAGGCGGCCGTCGCCGCCGCCAGAACCAAAGCCATGAAAGCGGTCATCCATCTTCTCTTCAACATGATGCGCTCAATCCCCCTAATTCAAATGTAATGAAAGCGTTCTTGGTGCCATTATATGACGGGGTTTCGTTTTTGTAAAGAATATTTCCTTTTTAATTTAAAGTTTTGGAGGTTTACTCCTATTTTGTATGCGGTCATTGTACACTTTCACCATGGCGCCATTCATTATTTCTCTATACCGCCATTTCGCTCGCCGTTGGCAAGCCGCCCCCGCTTACTCGCGTTCCAAACGAAACCCGACTTCGAACATCCGTTTCCAGGGCAGCGTCGTCCCGCTGATGCGAAGCCGGCTTCCGCCCGGAACATACTCCCTCGCGAACCGCTGCAGCTTCTCTTCGGCCAACCGTTCCACGACTGGCTGAACATGAGCGATGCGAAAATAAGACGCGTCCAGCCCTGGCAAATCCTGCTCCGTTATTTGCTGGCGGACCAGCGCCTGGTATCCCCAGTCTTCGATGAGCCGGTATTGCAAATACCATTCGCTGGCGGCTGCATGATCCGGGTTCGGCTCCGCAAGCGAGCGGTTATAGGATGCAATGACGGCGTGGGACACCGCCGTGCCGATGGCGTTCCCGGACGTATTCCAAGCTGCGTAGCAATCGAGCGCCGACAGCAGTCCCTGCTTGGCCAGCAGCTTCATCAGCACATCGTCTCCGCCGTTGCAAAGCGCCGTGTCGGCCAGCGCCATCGTCTTCCCGTGCTTGGCGTAACGGGCGATCGAACCGGCAAATTCGCGCAGATTGATTTCCGCAAAGTAAGAATGGTGTTTCGCGTCGAAGCCGTCCGTCGTCTCCGCCACGTCCGTCCCGCTGGCGGCGGGGGCATGGACCATCAAATAAATATCCGGCGTCTCGAAGCCGCCGGCCAGGCAAGCGCCCGAAGCCGCAATATGATGCTTGACGCTTTCGTTCAAGCTGCGGTCCTCGTACTTGGGAATGATCGTCGGCCCGAGCGTCGAGGAATACCGCACATGGACGAGCGGCTCGTAACGATGCACCTCGCAGAAGATCCGGCTGAACATCGTGCAGCCGATTTCGTCGGCGCCGGGATACACCGCAATGCGGTCCAGCAGGCCGCGTTCCTGAATCCGCTTCATCAAGCTCCTCTGCTCGGATGAGGTATAACCGTACTTCGAGTTGTCGTCGAGCGGGATAACCAAATAATCGATAACGCCTTCTTCGGCGAGGGCGACGGACAGCTCGTTCATTCGCTGGTTCGTTTGCCGTCTGCCGAGAAAATCTTCAAATACGCTTGCCGGCACGATGCGGCTCACGTCCTCCAACCGGGCGCCTTCCGCCTCCGTCAGCCCGTCGCGGACCCTCTTATCGTTCAGCCAGCCGTACTCGTACAGCTCTCTGCCGAAGTCTGCATAATAGTCCGGCTCCTCTTCGCTGCTGGAATAGGCGGGTGCGCGCGTAATCAGATGGAACGCATGCAGCTTCAGCGAAGGGCGGATGCGCTTCAGCTCTCTCAGCGTTTCCATCCGTCCCTCCAGCGTCGCCGTGTCCAGCAGATGCAGGCGGGAAGGGACGATTCCCCCGTACAGCAGCATATCCAGGCTGACGAGAGCGTAATCGGCGTCCTTCGTCTCCTCCGCCAGCCACTTCGCGATCCCGTCCGTGTCCGCAGGCCGCTTCTTGTCGCCCAGCAGGCTGCGGTCGGGCGCCGTCAGCTCCAGCTCCGTCATGCCGGCCAAATACCGGGGGTAGTCGTAATTGCACGGCCTCTCGTCAAGCGGCAAATAAACGATTTTGGTCATTTTGCTTCATCGCTCCTGTTCCGGTAGTCTTATCGATATGATTCAGGCGAATAAAAAAATCCACACGTTCCGATAATCGAGTGGATTTTTTCTTTATAATTTTATTATATAATGGAGTTTTACTCCTTAACAACCGGTCTTAATAAATTTTATCGACGACCGCTTTGGAGGTTTGCTCCAGCGCTTCGTACGACTTGCTTTTGTACCGGATCGCCGTCGCGGTGGACAGAATGTCGAGGACATGAATTTGCGACAGCTTGGAGGAAAAGGCGCCCCCTTGCAGCGGCGTTTCCCGCGACTTGGACAGCAGCACGACATCGGCATGCTGCGTCAGCGGAGAGCGCAAATGGCTGGTCAGGCAGATGAAAAAAATCGACCTTTCCTTGGCGATCCGTACCGCGTCCACAATATCCTTCGTGCTTCCCGACGTCGATACCGCGAACAGCACGTCGCCTTCCTTCATAAGGGTGGCGTTCATAGCCATAATATGGGGATCGGTCACCACTTCCGTGTCGAAGCCGAGCCGCATAAACCGGTATTTGCCGTCCATGGCCGTATTCGCGGAAGACCCGACGCCAAAAAAATAAAGCTTCCGCGCGTTCCCGATCGCCTCGATCGCGCGCTCCATCTGTTCCATATCGAGCAGGTTCAGCGTATTTTCAATGGATCTCGTATTTTCCGCGGTTATCTTGGCGGCGATTTCCTGCAGATTGTCCGATTCGTCGATCTGGCTGTGCACGTTGCGAACCGGCACGACGAGGTCTTGGGCAAGCGCCAGCTTGAATTCCTGATAGCCCTTGAAGCCGATTTTGCGGCACAGGCGCAGCACCGACGTTTCCCCGACGCCGGCCAGCTCCGCAAGGTCCGTCAGCGTGACGTAGACGACGGCTTCCGGATCTTTGCGAATGACATCGGCGATTTTTTTCTCGGTTTTCGTCAGCGACTCGTAGATGCTGGAAATGACAAGAAGCGTATTGGCGCTCTCGGAAGATCCTTTTAATTTCGACATTTCAGACACTCCTTGGATTGAAGAAATATTCCGCTTTTCACCATTATAATAAACAAACACTCCAGTTCGCACAACTTTTTTCTCGCCTTTCATGCTTTGGCGGCAGTTGACCGGGCAAATCAAGCCAATGTAGAATAATCTGCGCAAAAAGCGCCTGTCCGGGACTGTACCGTCCTGAACAGGCGCTATTTAAATATCGCAAATATTTTGAAGCAGCCTTCGCCGCTTTACGCTTCGTTACAGCACTCTTCTGGCCGTAGCGTAACGTTTCGTGTAGTTGCTCAGCTTGCCGATGACAACGCCGTTTACGTTGCTGCCGATCGTATTGTGAATGAATTGGCCGTTGCCGATATAGATGCCGACGTGGCTGATCTTGGACGATCTGCCGTTGTTGAAGAAGATCAAATCGCCTTTGCGCAGATTGCTCTTGGATACGTATTTGCCTTGATTTTTCTGATAAGCCGTCCCCCACTTCAGGCTGACGCCCTGCTTGGCGAATACATACTTCGTAAACGAGGAGCAATCGAAGATGAGCCGGCTCGGATTGTTGACGCCGAATTTATAAGTCACTTTGCCCCGCAGCGATTTCGCCGTCGCAATCACCTTGTCCGCTTTCGTCGAAGCCGTCGCGGCCGCCTCGGCTTGTCCAATATGGGAAGTGCCGACGGCTGCATGAGTGAACAGCAGAGCCGCGCAGCACATCGTTGCAATTGCCGTCTTGAAGATCCAGTTGAATTTCATGATATACCTCCTGATGGATGTCTTGATGCATTAGGAGTATATCATCGCAGCGCCCAGGCCGAGTCGATTATGAACGTTTTCTAACTTATCCAAATATTTCTCGATCGCCGATTATGAGCGAGCCTTACGATACAACTCGCGGCTCTTGAAGCCTGCTCCAAGTATCGCCTTCATCTCTTCCCGACGGCTGGCGCGGGTGTCCTCCTGCTGGGCGCTGTACACGTAACGAGCCCAGTCCTTGCGGTATCCCGGCGTCAAGGAACGGTAGAAGGCGAGCAGCTCCGGCGCATCCTCCAGATCCTTCTCCACGCTCGGAATAAGCGCGATGTAATCGTCCACCGACTGGCTCGGCTTCGAGGACGGGCGCCCGGCTTTGCTTTTGCCTTTGGTATCCTCCTTGAATCCGACAACGGTAAACACTTCATCCAGGCCGACCATGCGCGCGAATTTGAGGCTGCTTGTCCCGATGTAGCCGTTCTCGTCGCTGCCGAGCCCTTCAAGCAGATCGTCGCGATGAATATATGTCGCGTAGACCTTGTTCCCCTTTTTCGGATATGCCGCATACAAATAACCGTTCTCCTGGAGATGTCCGCCCTCGATAACCCGCCGCACCAGCGTCCTCAAAGCTTCCATATCCAGCGCAAAAGCAAATATAAGATCGTAGGCCGTCCGCTCCCGAAGCTCGGTGTCATAACCGGCGAGATCGGCCAAATAACCGCTGCCTTCCGGCGCGTCCAGGACGGCGGCCTGCTTGTACTTGTGAAGATTCAGCTTGTCCGCAATCGTTTTTTCCATACTCTGCAGGTTCTCCTTTTATCGGCTTTTTACAACTCAGATCGCTTGGCCTTTCGCAAATTCACCCGAACTCATTGACTTAAGTCAATGAACGTTTGCTCCCCGCCGGGTACAATGAGAATCAATCGGAAACGAAGGAGAGAATTACGTATGCACGCTTCGAACAACTTGCAGGCGGTTAGCGCGCAAGCGCGCTAACCGCCGGCACGGCGCTTGTCATCATGGCTCTCGCCGCCCTGTTTTCATTCGGATATGCCCACGGAAGCCTTGTCGTACAAGGCGACCCCGCCGCGACCTATCAACAGCTCGTCTCGTCGCAAGCGCTCTTCAAAGCCGAAATAGCCGGATGGATCGTCATCCTCATTTGCGATATCGCGGCTGCCTGGGGCATCTATATCTTTTTGAAGCCCGTTCATCGGCAACTTTCGCTGCTCGGCGCATGGCTCCGGCTGATGTATACGGCCATTCTGGCCATTGCGGTATCCTGTCTGGTCTTCGTGACGATTCTCGCCCACGGCGGCGGCTATACCTCCCTATTCGAAGCCGATGAGCTTCCAGCGCTTGCGATGCTGTTTCTGGATGCGTTCGATGCGATCTGGTCGGTCGGTCTAATCGTCTTTGGCGGACATCTGCTTATTGCGGGATTGTTGGCCTTCCAATCAACCGGCGTCCCCAAGCTCGTCAGCCTGTTATTGCTGCTTGCTTCCATCGGCTACATCACGCTTCATCTGGGCTATACGCTCATGCCGCAATACGGCCGCTTCTTCGAAGTATATGAATATGTATGGATCGTCCCCATGACCGCGGGCGAATTGGGCTTCGGTTTATGGCTGCTGTTGAAGGGCGGCAAAGTGTCCGTCATTCGTCATCCATTGAATCCGCCTGTTGGACCCGCTTCTTGATCCCGCTCAGGCGACTCCGGGGTCATGCCGAGATAACTCGCCAATTGATGCTGCGGCAAGCGATCGATGAGCTGCGGTCTTGTCCTCAGCAGCGTCTTGAAAACGTTCCTCCGGCGCCGCCGCAATAAATGCCGCGAACTGCTCCTGCATCCGGCCGAAGTCTTCCTCCGTCAACTGCCGCGTCATGGATTCGAGCTGAGCATGCTTGGCATACATGTCCCGCTCGATATCCAGCGGCCCGACGACCGGTGCGCAGTCTTCCAGGCACGCAAACGTATATTCGGACGACCGGTCGTCCTAATAGCGGTTGAACACGGCAATCGCCATCTCTTCCGTATAGAAGTTGGACGTCGCTTTCTTGCCCGACTCGTCGACCGAATATTGCCGGACGCATCCTTTCAGCACAAAATAACAGCTGTCGGTCTATTTTACAACAGCCTCCCGAAGAGCGGTCAGGTCCTCAACGAAAAATTTCAGCAAATTCGGGTGCCGGCGCACCGCGAGCGGATGATAGGTGAACCCGATCGGAAATCCTTCGTACTCGTGCCAGCTCCCTCTCAATGCCTTGACGGAGGGGTCTTCCTTCCATGGAAGCAGAGCTTCCGCCACCACATTCCCGAAGCCGAACAGCGCTTGCGGCCGTTTCTCCCGCAGCTGCATCCGCAAATGGGGCAAACAGGCTTCCCGGGCCCTCGGCTTGTCGTAGGCGCGGACCGGCCTGCATTTGAGCAAATACGTGACATATACGGAATCCGTGCCGATTCCCGCTTCTCTCATGCCCCGCTGCAGCGTTTCGCGGGTGCCGCACAGAAACGGCCGGCCTTCCCTGTCTTCCCTTGCCCCCGGATTGTCCAAGATCATGACAATCGGCGCGTCCGGATTCCCTTCGCCCCAGACGACGCGGCGGCGCTGACCGGACAATTCGCATCGTTCGCAATGCCGCGCGCATGCCGGCGCCTCTTCCTCGGGCAAAATGTCAAATCGGTCTTCCATCGCGCCGCTCCGACTCCTTTCATTTTTTGTTCCAGGTATCCTTTAACGACACGATCCGGCCAAACGTCAGCCTTCCGCCTTCGCCGTCCCTGTTGTCCACACAAAAATAACCATGCCGCAAAAATTGAAATCGTTGACCCGGCTGCGCCTGCCTGACGGAGGGCTCGATCCGAGCCTCCTTCAGGACAATCAGCGAGTTCGGGTTCAGATGCTCCGCCCAGTTGCCGTCATCCGCCTTCGGAAGGTTCCGGTCCGGCAGCAGCTCCTCGTACAGCCGCACGTCCGCATGAACGGCATGCGCCGCCGACACCCAATGAATCGTCCCCTTCACTTTGCGCCCCGTAAATCCGGTTCCGCTCTTTGTCAGCGGATCGTACGTGCAGCGCAGCTCCGTTACTTCTCCCGAATGCGGATCCTTGACGACTTCTTCGCATCGGATGTAATAAGCGCCTTTCAGCCGCACCTCGGCATTCGGGCTTAGCCGGTGAAAACCCTTGGGCGGCTGCTCCATGAAATCGTCCCGCTCGATATAGATCGTTCGGGAGAACGGGACCTCTCGGCGGCCAAGCGCCTCGTTCTCGCTGTTGTTCTCGACCGGCAGCCATTCTTCGCCATCCTCCGGATAGTTTGTGATCACAACCTTCAAAGGATGCAGCACGGCCATCGCGCCGACCGTCGTTCCTTTCAGCTCCTGCCTGAGGCCGTGCTCCAGCAGCGAAATATCGACCGTGCTTTCGGTTCGAATGCCGCCGACCGCTTCGATGAAGCGGCGGATGCTGTCCGGGGTGAATCCCCTTCGTCTCAACCCCCGAATCGTGGGCAATCGGGGATCGTCCCATCCGTCTGCAAATCCTCCGCCGACCAGCGACCGCAAAAACCGCTTGCTTGTCACCGCCCCCGTAATATTCAGCCGCCCGAACTCTCTTTGCCGCGGAGGCGAAGGGATTTCCAGCTCCTTCAACACCCATTCGTACAAAGGACGATGCTCTTTGAATTCGATGGAGCATAAGGAATAGCCGATACCCTCGATCGCGTCCTGAATCGGATGGGCAAAATCGTACATCGGGTAGATGCACCAGTCCGTGCCCGTCCTGTAATGCTCCGCATGGATGATCCGGTACAGAACGGGATCGCGCAGAACGATATTGGGCGAGGCCATGTCGATTTTTGCCCGAACGACCTTGGCGCCTGCCGGGAATTCGCCTTTTCTCATTTGGGCCAACAGCATCAGATTTTCCTCGACCGTCCGGTTGCGGTAAGGGCTGTTTCTGCCAGGCTCGGTCAACGTCCCGCGATACTCCGCCATTTCCTCCGCCGGCAAATCGCAGACATAGGCGCTCCCCCGTTCGATGAGCCGTACGGCAGCCGCATAGATTTCCTCCGAATAATCCGACCCGAAATAGACATGCTCTCCCGGGTCGTAACCAAGCCATTTCATATCCTCGAGAATGGCGTTCACATATTCCATATCCTCTTTAAGGGGATTCGTATCGTCGAACCGCAAATGAAACGTCCCTCCGAACGTTTGAGCGATCGTATAGTTGGTGTGGATCGCATAGGCGCTCCCGATATGAAGGTAACCGTTGGGCTCGGGCGGAAACCTCGTGCGCATCTCCCTGTCCAGCGGTTGATGCCGAAGCTCCTCCCGTATCAGCTTATGCATAAAATGCTCGTTCGAATGATCCTTGCCGTTAACCATGGCGACGCCTCCTCATGAATGGGTATGGGACAATCGGAAAATAAAAAAATTCACCTCCAAGACCGTCGTCTTGGGGGCGAATCGTTCGCGGTGCCACCCCAGCTTCATTAATATGTCGCCATATTAACCTCTTCGAGTACGGCATTGCAGGCAATGCTTATACTCTAGCTCGATAACGGGAGCTCCCGTCGCATCACCCCCCGCTAAGGTTCCGACACGCCGCTCAAAGGCTTGGTTCGGGGAGTGGCTATTGGCTCCTTTTCAGCTGCCGGAGCTCTCTGTTCAATCGCCTTCTCCCGTACTCTTCTTATCATCGCGTTTCCCTATTGCATCTATCGTATCAAAGCATTCCCCGCGCTGCAATCGGCGATTCATGAGCTCCGCTGGCGCTTGCGGTATTGCAGCGGCGAGCAGCCGTTCATCTTCTTGAACAGCTTGTGGAAGCTGGCGACCGGACCGATGCCGCTCCGCTCCGCCACCTCGATGATCTTGAGGTCGGTCTCCCTCAGCAGCCGCTGCGCCTCCCGCACGCGCACGAGCTGCACATATTCCGCGAAGCCGAAGCCCGTACACTGCTTGAACTTGCGGCTTAAGTAATACGGACTTATGAAAAACCGCTCCGCCACGTCCTTCAGCAGCAGCGTGTCCCGATAATTCGCTCCGACAAAGGCGGCGATCTTCGACATTGTTCGATGCGCAAAGGACGGCTGCGAATCCGGCTCCGGCCGCTCCGCCTGCGTGCGGAACAGCAGCAGCAGCAGCTGTCTCAGCAGCGCCTCCAGCATGGCGTCGCGCCCCGGCGCATCCCCCTTCGCTTCCGCCACGAGCTCGCGCACGAGCGTCTCGCCCTTGTATTGCTCCTGCGGCGGCAGCGTTATCACGCCGTTGCGTCCGCCAAGCGAAAAGCCGGCAAGCAGCGAATCCGCGAAGTTGACGACCACGCGCTCATGGCTTGGCGTTCCCGCATCGATCGTCCGATGCAGCTCCTCTTTGCCCACGAACACAAAGCTCCCCCGCTTCACCCGGTACGTCCGGTCCCGTATAAAAAAGTCCCTTTCTCCGGCCATCAAATAATACAGCTCATAGCCGTCGTGCGAATGATGACTCGTCATCGTGAAATAGCCGGTACGCTTGCGATGATCGATCTCGATCGTTCCCGCGGCGTTATGGAAGATGTACATGATATGCCTCCGCAGCGTTTGCGCAATAATTGCGACTTTTGATGGGAATCAGGCAATATTTAAGACGATTATACCTTTCTTTTGCGCTACAGTAAAAGCAAACGCATGTGACGGAGGGAAACGCGAATGGAACGAGAGCAGTTGGCGCAGCTTGAACATTTGGATCGCGGGCTGGTTGCCGTCCATACGTCCGAAGGCAATTACCTCAGCTGGAGACTGCTCGGCGGCGAAGCGGCCGGCTGCGGCGACAAAGGGCTGATCGGCGTCCATTTCCATCTGTACCGCGACGGCCGCCGCATCGCAACGGTGGAGGACAGCACCAATTACCTGGATCGGGACGGGACATTGTCCTCCGTGTATTGGGTTTGCGCCGTGGAGGACGGACGGGAGCTGGAACGAAGCGCGGAAGCCCGCCCTTGGGAGAACGGCTATTGCGAGCTGCCGCTGCGTAAACCGGACGGCGGCGTGACGCCCGCGGGGGAGGCCTACACATATTCCGCCAACGATATGAGCGTCGGGGACGTGGACGGAGACGGCCGTTACGAGTTTTTCGTCAAGTGGGATCCGTCCAACTCCAAGGACGTGTCGCATTCGGGCTACACCGGCCCCGTCTATATCGACTGCTACAAGCTGGACGGCACGCTGCTGTACCGGATCGACCTGGGCGTCAACATCCGCGCCGGAGCGCATTACACGCAGCTGCTCGTCTACGATTTCGACGGGGACGGCAAAGCGGAAGTGATGCTCAAGACGGCTCCGGGCACGAAGGTCGTCCGCTTCGGCGCTCGCGGCAACGTCGTCTCCGAGCGCCGCATCACGATGCCGCCGGAGGATGAGGCCGCCGGGTACGGGCATGACGACGACTACCGGTGCAGCCGGAAAGACTATTACGAGCACATCGTGCGGACGTTTATGGCATGGCATGAGCACGAGGAGGTGCGGGCCGGCCATTGGCCGCCGACGCTGGAGCAATGCTTCGGCATGGAGGACCAATACCGTTACCCGTTGTCCCGGACGGACGCCGAAGCGCTTGCCGACCATTTCTTCGACGTCTACGCGCCGAGCCGCAGCGGCCGCAACAACTTGCGGGCGTTCGAAGGATTCGTCCTGCATGGCCCCGAATATTTAAGCGTGTTTCGCGGCGAGGACGGCGAGGAGTTGGAGACGATCCGCTATAAGCCCGGCCGGCATGACGACGGCCTCATGTGGGGCGACTACTCCTGGAACCGGATCGAGCCGGGCAACCGGGTGGACCGGTTTCTCGCCGGAGTCGCTTATTTGGACGGATGCAAGCCTTATGCGATCTTCACGCGCGGCTATTATACCCGGGCGGCGGTCGCCGCTTACGGCTGGGACGGGAAGCGGCTGCGGGAGGTCTGGTATGCCGACAGCGGCTGGGTGCCGATGGACAATCCGTTTCGGGACACGCTGGGGCGAAGAGACGGGCGGAGCGAGACTTGGGGCGCCCTGGCCGGCCAAGGCGCCCATTCCTTAAGCGTGGCCGACGTGGACGGCGACGGCTGTCACGAAATCATTTACGGAGCGGCGACGATCGATCATGACGGCACGCTATTGTACAGCTCGGAGGGCGTGCTGCCGGAAGGGAGCGCGGCGCCGGGGGCAATCGCCAAGCTGGGCCACGGCGATGCCCTCCATGTCGCCGATATCGATCCGGACCGGCCGGGCTTGGAAATTTTTATGGTCCATGAAAGCGGCGTCTGGGGACCGTACGGCTATACGCTGCGCGACGCCGCGACCGGAGAAGTGCTCTTTGGCGGCTTCGCAACTGGTGATGTCGGCCGAGGCATGATCGGGCAAGTCGATCCCGCCTATCGGGGATTGCAGGTATGGCCAAGCGAAGACGTTACCGGCGAGACCGGCTTCGGCCTTATGACGGCGAAGGGCGAGCTGATCGACCGCAAGACGCCCGGCACGAATATGAGCATCAAATGGGCGGCCGACATGACAACGCAGGTAATTGGCGGCACGTTCGACTCGCCGGTCGTCATCGACGATTGGAAGCGAGGCCGGCTGCTGACGGCGGAAGGCACACGTTCCAACAACGGGACGAAGGGCAATCCGTGCCTCGTCGCCGACATCTGGGGCGACTGGCGGGAGGAGCTGCTCGTGCGCACGGCGGACAGTACGGCGATTCGAATCTATACGAGCACGGAACTGACCGACCGGAAGCTGTACACGCTTATGCACGACGCGCAGTACCGCGTCGGCGTCGCCTGGCAGAACGTCGTGTACAATCAGCCTTGTTATCCCAGCTTTTATTTTGCCTCGGACATCGACTGGGCGAAGGTGCCGCTGCCAATGCTTCATCTGCCGCGTGCCCAAGCCGTTCCGGATTAGACTCGGAAGCGCTTATCGGTGCTCCGGTCCACGAGGGACACCGCTCCGCAGCCCGCCCGCCATTTCCGCGTTCCGCAATGGCGGCGTAGGCTTGCCTAATTGCTTATTCAGGAGGAGATCGTTATGAAGGAAGTTTTGCTTTGTTATCCCGGCGGGCGCTTCAAGGCGCTGACGTTAAGCTACGACGACGGGCGCGCGGCGGACAGACGGCTCGTGGAGCTGTTCAACCGGCACGGCTTGAAGGGCACGTTCCATCTCAATTCCGGGCTGCTCGGAAGCGGCGACCGGATTCCGGCCGAGGAAGTCGCTTCGTTATATGCCGGACATGAAGTATCGGCGCATACGGTGCGTCATCCGACGATTGCCCGCTGTCCCAATGAGCTGATGGTGCATGAATTGATGGAGGACCGCAAAGCGCTGGAAGGGCTTGTCGGTTATACGGTGCGCGGCATGTCGTATCCGAACGGCTCCTATAATGAACGGCTCAAGCGGCTGCTGCCCGGTCTCGGCATCGAATACGCCCGCGTCGTGCAGACGACCGGCGGCTTCGATCTGCCGCACGACTGGCTGGAGTGGAAGGCGACCTGCCACCACAACCGGGAGCTGATGGCTCATGCGGAGCGGTTCGTCGGCTTGCACAAGTCGCAATATTTGTACCTGATGTATGTATGGGGCCACAGCTACGAATTCGATGCGGACGACAACTGGGAGCTGATGGAGCGGTTCTGCGCCTTCGCCGGCGGCCGCGACGACATCTGGTATGCGACGAATATCGAGATCGTCGATTATATGAAAGCATATGAGCAGTTGAAATTTTCGGCCAGCCTCGACTTCGTCTACAACGCCTCGGCAATGGACGTCTGGCTCAGCGTGGATAAGGCCGTCGTCAAGGTCGAAAGCGGACGTACAGTGCGGCTGTAAGGAAAAATGGAACAGCATAAAAAACAGCCTTCGGCCAAAGGCAAAAGGCTGTTTTTTTATGTTGTTATGGTTGTACCGGCTGTCAAGCGCTCCGTGGCCGCTCCGTTTTATTTCGTGCCGATTCGATTGAATTTGGCATAAATGAACAGTGCGATCGCCAGAATGCCGATCCCCGACCCGAAAAACCACATTTGAACCCCGTACTTCTCGACGACAGGTCCCGCCAGCGCAAGACCGATCGGCGATGACAGCAGCGTAAGGCTCGTAATGAATGAGATGACGCGTCCCAGCTTTTCCGGTTCGAACGATTTCTGAATCATAGCCATATAAGGCCCGTTGTATAGAGGTGCGGCCGCACCCATGAAGAACGACAGGCCAACGAATGCTGCAAAGGCCTCTCCCGAGATTTGACCGCTAAAGACACATGCCAATCCGATCAGCGTCAGACTCAACGACATAAACGCCGTATCTTTCAGCTTCCCGGCGAACACCGACAAGAGGGCGCCGCCTAAGATCATGCCGATTCCAAATGCAGCTTCCACCACGCTCGCGCTAAATCCTCCCCGGCCGAAATGAGACAGCGTCATTAAAGGAAACAATGTCGCGAGCGGCATAAACGCGATGCCGAACAGGGCGGCGGCGGCGGTCAGCCAGACGACCGGCTTCACGGCAACAAACGTCTCCCAGCCAAGCTTAAATTCACGGACGAAAGAAGGAGTTTGCGCGGCCTCCCCCTTTGGCTGATCGATGCGAACCAGCAGCAGCATGACATTGGCGAACAAAGCGCCGGCGACATCCAGGAACAATACCGTTCCAAGCGAGGAGGCCGAGTATACCGCAATTCCAAGCGCCGGTCCTATTACGTTCGAGAAGGAAAAGACCATCTGATGCCATCCGGCCACGCGCGTCAATTGCTCTTCGGGCGCAATAAGCGGGATGGCCGCTTGGAAGGCCGGAGCATGAAAAGCGGAAGCCGCCGAGCGAATCATCAGAATGGCGTAGATGACTGCCAAGCTCGGCTCATCCAGCACGAACAGGAAGCCTAATATCAAGCTAGTTAACGCAATGGCACTGTCCGCGGCGATCATCGTTATTTTACGGTTCCAGCGGTCAAGCCAAACGCCGATGAAAGGTCCCAGCAGCGCCTGCGGCAAAAAGGCAGCCAGCCCGGCAAGCATAAGCACCGTTGCCGATCCGGTCGTTTCCGTCAAATGCCATATAACCGCAAACTGAACCATTGAAGACGTCAGAATCGAAAAGAGCTGTCCGCCAAAAATAATGGCAAACGATTTTTTCCATTGAAGGTGCATGATTATAAATCTCCTTTTGCAAGCGCCGCATTGGACGCTTGTTTATATTCGCGAGTTCACGTTCGTGAACAGCACAAAAAAACCTCATCCCCGCATCCAGGCAACATGAAAAGCACATGACAAATAACCCGCACCAAATATTCGTCAAAATGGCCGAGTCGATTCGAAATGCACTTCAAATTACCTTAAACGCATCGAATGGGTCAAAAGGAGCACCTCCAAAGCAAGATGAACAAATCATAACAGATCGTGCAGCTCGTTGACAATCGTTTCAAGTGTAAAAATAAAGGAAAATGAATGTATCCTTTCTACGGCCAAGCCGCATCAATTCGCTGCCCTTGATCGCCGGCGCTAATATTCGTTGATGTTCGGGACGGCCGCAAGCCGGCGGACTAAGACAGAGGCCTGTGCGCAACCGCACAGGCCTCATGATCATTACATCCGCCCCGACCTCCGTCGCATGCCGGTTCCGCGCGACTCGTCACATCCCCGGCTCCACTCCCCAGACGAGCGTGCCGCCCCGGTACAGCGTCACGCGATCCCAATCGGCGAAGGACGTCTTCGTCTGATCGTAGGAGTGATCGTCCAGCTCATTGTAGTTCGTCCAGTCGGTCTTGTTGACGCGCGTCTGCATTTGCCCGGTGTTGCCGCCCGCCGCAATGCTGCCGGCCGACGGGGAGAACGTCAGCTCCAAATAATAATCCGCCCCCGGCTTCGCTTCAGTCAGCTTGACCAGACTGCCGCTGATATTGCTGCAGCCGATTTGCGCCCAGTCGCAATGGAATTGCTGAGGCTTGTCCCCGTCGATCGTATACCAGTAGCGGATCGTCAGTTCATCGAGCGGAACCGCCTCGGTTCCCCGATTGACGATTTGAAACTGCGGCGTCAGCGAATTGTCGCCGGCATTAGTGGAGCTGGTGCGGAACTGCACCGCCAAATCGCCGGGCTGCGGCTCGGGCGCATCCTGCGGCGTCGCCGAAACTGCCGCCGAGTCGGGACTTGCACCCGCGGCGTTATGCGCGCTGACCGTATAGTAGTAAGTCGTGCCGTTGACCAATCCGGTATCGATATAGGTCAGGCTTGTCAGGCCGTCGGCCACCGTCGCGAACGGCCCGCCGCTTTGCGTCGCGCGCTTCACGGTGTATCCGGACGCCCCCGCCGCCGCGTTCCAGTTGAGCGTCACCCGCTCGTTGCCGGCCGTCGCCCGGACGTTCGCCGGAGCCGGCGGCACTTGCGGCTGCGCAGCGTTGACGATTTCCCAGTAAGCCGGCTTGGACTGGAGCCGTTCGTCGAACAGGAGCGGCCAATTGTTGCGGTTGACCGGGAATTTGCGCAGCCAGGTGTTGCCGTCGTCCTTGCCCCACACCGTCACGTTGTCGATCAGATTGCTGTGCCTCCGGAATATATCGAACAGCTGCTTATAGCGGGTCGCCTGCCTCTGGGCGAGGTTGGCCGGCAGCGTATCGTAGCTTTGACCGGAGTTCGTATAAATATCGATATCCAGCTCCGTAATTTCCGTTCTCAAGCCGAGTGCGGCAAATCTCAATATCGAGCTTTCGATCTGGCTCATCTGAGGATAATCGATATTGATATGCGTCTGATGGCCGACGCCGTGTATCGGAATGCCCTTGGCCTGCAGCCGCGTGATTAAATTGTACAGCGCCTGGCTCTTGGCCGGCTCGTGCGTATTGTAATCGTTGATATAAAGCAGCGCGTCAGGATCGGCTTCATGCGCGTAAATAAACGCCTTCTCGATATATTCCTCGCCGGCGATCTGATACCACAGACTGCGCCGCAAGCCGTCCGGCTGGGCCGCGTCGATCACTTCGTTCGCGACGTCCCAGGCATAGATCGAGTCCTTGTACCGGCCCACGACCGTCTTGATATGATCCTCCATCCGCTCAAACAGCACTTCCTTTGTCACGAGATTGCCGTTGGCGTCGCGGAACACCCAATCCGGAGTCTGATTGTGCCAGACGAGCGTATGCCCCCGCACCTGCTGGCCGTTGTCCTCCGCAAACTGTACGGCCAGATCCGCCTCGCCGAATTGGAATACGCCCTCCTGCGGTTGGGTGGCGTCCCACTTCAGCACGTTGCCCGGCGTTACGCTGTTGAAATGCTTGGCCAGCAATTGCCGGTCGGGCTCCGAATACAGCTCGAAATTTTCGAAGGCAGAGCCGAACAGGAAATCATCCGCAAATACGTCCTGCAGCGACGGAATTCCTTCCTCGATGACGACCGGTTCGGCATCGGGCAGCCTCTCCAGCGCAAAGTCGTCAAGATAGAAGGACAGCGTCGGCTGATCCGGAATTTCAAAGTAAATGGACAGCTGATCCGACGGTTCGCGGTATTTGTATTCCGCCTTGATTTGAACCCAGCTGCCGGACGAAGCCGTACCGTAATTCAGCTGCTCGTAAAACATATTGCCGCCCGCCGTACGCTGCATCGTCATGTAGACGCGGCTGTTCGGGGAGTTGGCCGGCAGCTTGACCCAGCCCGTGAATACGTAGGTCTTGCCCATCTCCAGCTGCTCCGTTACGTCCAGCGTCGCTCCGTGCCAGCCTCTGGCCCGGTCGGCCACCTTCAGGCCGAACGCTCCGGAACGAGCGGCTTCAGGCGCCGCCGTCAACGTTTCCGCCGTACTTCGTCCCGTCCACCCTTGGGTCGTGCCGTCTTCATAACCGTGCTGCAGCAGAATCGTATTTTGCGCCTGAACGGACGGCATCGCATACAAGAGTGCGCCCAGCATGCCGATTACCACCGCCGCGCTAATCGATTTGCGCCAGTGCCATCGTTTCATCGCCCGTTCCCCCCGTTCCTTAAAACGTACAGCTTGTTCATCATCATTCACCCTCCTTCGCGGATTTGACGGCACACCCGCCGGGGCGCCGTTTATAGTCAAGGCTTCTCGCCTTACTATAACGAAAACGTTTTCCATATAAAGCGCTTACATTACTATTTTTATCGTATAGGATGCAGGACAACGTGTCAATCGGAATTTAACGCCCGCTCAAGAAAATACGGGGTTGCAACGGCCCTGCGAATAAAAAAATAAAGCGCCCGGATTAACCCGGGCGCTTCGCTTTTTTACTTGCATTCACTTATAATCTCCGTTCCCTTGCGCAAGCGGTTATGCTTGGGCAACCGGAACCCGTTCGCTTTCCAGTCCAAGCGCCTGTGCCGCCGCCGTGTGGATCTGGCGGATCAAATCCGGGTTTTGCAATAGTGCCGTGCCATAGGAAGGAATCATTTCTTTGATTTTCGGCTCCCACGCTTTAACTTGTTGAGGGAAGCAGCGGTTGATAACCTCCAGCATGACGGAAACGGCGGTGGACGCTCCCGGAGATGCGCCAAGCAACGCGGCGATCGATCCGTCGGCGGCGCTGATCACTTCCGTGCCGAATTGCAGGGTTCCTTTGCCGCCGGCAGCCGTATCCTTGATGACCTGCACGCGCTGGCCCGCCACAAGCAGCTCCCAGTCTTCGCTGTTGGCATTCGGGACAAACTGCCGCAGCTCCGCCATGCGCTGCTCCTTCGACAACATCACTTGCTTGATCAAATATTTGGTCAACGGAACGTTTTTGGCGCCCGCCGCCATCATCGTCGTCAAATTATGCGGCTTGACGGATGTAAACAGATCGAGATTGGAGCCGTATTTCAAAAATTTCGGCGTAAAGCCGGCAAACGGTCCGAAGAACAGCAATTCCTGGTTGTCGATCACCCGGGTGTCCAAATGCGGAACGGACATCGGAGGAGCGCCGACCGAAGCTTTGCCGTACACTTTCGCGCGATGCTGCGCCACGATTTCCGGTTTCCGGCACACCATGAACAGCCCGCTGACCGGGAAGCCTCCGATCCCCTTTCCTTCCCGGATGCCGGATCTTTGCAGCAAGTGCAGACTGCCTCCCCCGCTGCCGATAAAGACGAATTTGGCCGTATGACGCTCGACGGCGCCGCTGGCCAGATTTCTAACCTTCAATTGCCACGAGCCGTCGCCTGCGCGTTTAATATCATCCACATTGTGGTTGTAATGGATGTCTACGTTCTTCTTCTTTAAATGGTCGAACAAAATGCGCGTCAAAGCGCCGAAGTTGACATCCGTTCCGGACTCGATTCTCGTTGCCGCGATCGGTCCGTTCACTGTCCGGTCCTTCATCATCAGCGGAATCCATTCCGCCAGCTTGGCCGGATCGTCGGAATATTCCATTCCTTCGAACAGAGGGTTGCCGGACATCGCCTCGTAACGTTTTTTCAAGAAGGCTACGTCCTGCTCCCCTTGCACAAAGCTCATATGAGGCACCGGCACGATAAAATCGCGCGGATTGCGGATCAGCTTGCTGTTTACCAGATAAGACCAGAACTGCTTCGAAACCTGAAATTCTTCGTTCACCTTGATCGCTTTGCTGATATCGATCGATCCGTCCGCTTTTTCGGTGGTGTAGTTCAGCTCGCACAGCGAGGAATGGCCCGTACCCGCATTGTTCCATTCGTTGGAGCTTTCTTCTCCCGCGGTTGCGCGCCGCTCAAACACTTTGATGTCCCAGTCCGGCGCCAGCTCCTTCAGCAGCGATCCCAAGGTCGCGCTCATGATGCCGGCTCCGATTAAGATTACGTCTGTTTTCGATTGATTGCTCATTTTTACCGTCCTTACACGCTGATATTGGAAGAAAAGAGAATAATGAAATAAGACTTGATCACGTTCATCATGATTAATGATTGATACTTACTATTATATGATAGTTAAATGTGATTTGAAAGCCGGTAAATTTCTGCGGTTGCAGTCAAGAAGCGGGAATGGGCCCATAAAAGTCCGGATTTGTACGCCATCGATGCGCTGACGTTTTCATAGATTCGCCAATTTGACTTCGGTCAGCAAGGTTTCCGCATACCGTCCGTCGAAAGAATATAAAAATTCAGTTCGGAGGGATTTTTATTGGTGAGACGCATCGTGCTGATTATTCCTTTCTTCATTTTGTTGTTCATTCTATTCGGTTGGATGTTGAGCAACGCAAATCCATTTGCTCTCGTTGCCTCAAAAAATAACCCGCAAATCCCCAACGGACTTCATCATGCGCTTTATGTGGAACCCGTCGTCCACTATAACGAAGTGAATCGGCCTCTCAGCAAAATTTCTTACGATGTGGACGAATATGTAGAAGGCGTTATTCCAGTCAACATGAATATTGAGGTTACTCACGATCATATTCAAAAAGTCATACTGGGAAAAAAAGAAACGGATCCGGATTCCTATGTGTTTGCCGTCTTTGACAACATGTTGGCGGAGGACGACCCGCCTTATAAGTTGATCGAGCTTCCCGATGTTGTCGGCGACGTGAGGATCGTAGGCGTCAGCAGAGGCGTAGATTTTTACTTGGGAGCGAAAGAAGGAAACGAGTTGGTGTACCGGCTCGTTTATTCGGATGAGCCCTATGTCATTTTGATAAACAAATGCAAAAAGCGTTGTTAGGACTTAGCAATTCCCCCATGTTCAGATTTTGTCAATTTCTCTCGATTATAATCAGAAGGATTCTAATAATTGGGAGGATTGGACATGAACGCGTCTTTCAAAAAGTATGCCGCCGAATTTATCGGAACATTGGTGCTGGTGCTGTTCGGCTGCGGCAGCGCCGCTACGGCGGGCGGGGAACTCGGATATTTGGGCATCGCCTTCGCCTTCGGCCTGTCGATTGTGGCGATGGCCTACGTCATCGGGCCGATTTCGGGGTGCCACATTAATCCGGCCGTTTCGCTTGCTATGCTGCTGAACCGCAAGCTGACGGGGGGCGACTTCATCGGGTACGTCTTATCGCAAATTGCCGGCGCTGTAGCAGGCTCCGCCATATTGTACGCCATCATCGACTCCACCGGCAGCGCAGTTACGGGACTCGGCCAGAACGGCTTCGGCCCCGGCTACGGGATCGGAATTACGGCAATGATGGCGGTTGTCGTCGAGATCGTGTTGACCTTTGTTTTCATCTACACGATTCTGGGCGTAACCTCCGGCGAAAGCAACGGAAACGTTGCCGGCCTGGTGATCGGTCTGACACTCGCGTTCGTCCATATTCTCGGCATCGGCTTGACGGGAACGTCCGTCAACCCGGCCAGAAGCCTTGGACCGGCGGTTCTCCTTGGCGGAGAAGCCTTGTCCGAGCTGTGGGTATTTCTTGTCGCTCCGCTTGCCGGAGCCGCGCTGGCCGTTGCCGCATACCGGCTGCTTAACGTCCGCAAAAGTTCGTAAGCGGAACACCCCGACTTACGGCTGCACGCCAACAACCATTGCCGCAGGAAAAGCGGCAATGGTTGACTAATTGCGCAAAAACCCTCATTGGGGTTGCTGATCTACATTTCCATGATATGAATGACCTGCTTCCGAATTTCAAGTCATTGGATAACTTCCCAAAAAACCTTCGCTGTCCTGCAGCAACTGCCGAAGTACTCGTTCAAACTCGCCGAGCACATGCGCGTTCCGATCCCCCGGACTAAGCGGAATCAGCCGCAAACTGTGGTCATCCGAGGCGCTCGGAAGCTCTTCTCGCCCCTCTTTCACCGGGTAAAACGCCCATACTTCCGCTACCGGACTGAGCCGTTGCAGCGGGTTGCCATTGAGCCTGTCTTCGCCGTAAAGGTAATTGGAGCGGCTATCGCTGTAAGCAATTAACTGGCTCATCTCGCGGGTGCGCGCGATCGTGTTCACCTTGTCTTTGTCCCAGAAATTGCGCCGCGGACGATATTTGAAATCCATCATCACAGACCCGCAGTATATCCCGCTCCTGTATACGTCCAGCCGGCCATCCGGACGGTTATACTGCTGCCGGACATAGAGCGGATGGACAAACATCTGCGTATCTCTGCTGGTTAAAGGCACCGCTCCGTCGTATACGAAGTGCAGTTGAAGGCCGTCCTTTTCCAGAATCACGCGCTCCCCTGAAGGAAGCGACGGAATCAGCATGCCCTCACCGTTAAAGTGCAGATTATAAATCCAGCCGCGAATAGGGATAAATCCCAGTTCCTCCTCCAAAATTCGCAGCAACTCCACATAACTCCACATTTCATAGAGCTTGTCCGTCCGTTTCCATTGGAAGGAGTACAACGGATCAAGTGTAATTTCCAAATCATCTTCTTGAAGCTCCCGATACAGCATATAGATAGAGCGGTACCGGGCATCCTTCGTCAGCACATAAGGCACAGTCATGAGTGGATTCTCGTGCACTTGGTCGTACCAATGAGCGGAGGTGATAAGCTGGAAACCGATCTTCATTTGCTGCACGATATCTACATACTGCTGGAGCTCATTGTATACCTTGCTTTTTTGCTCCAGAACAATCTTCGTGCTGTCCTGGAACTCGAACTGTCGTAACTGGTCGATTTCCTCCTGCAGGTCCTCCGCATACTGCTCGACGGAAATCACAAAGTCGTTCAGCACCGTGATGAGGCGTCTGACAATATGCTTTATCCATATATTTTCTGGCAAGTCATAGTCGATGATGCGAACAGGCACCTTAAGAAACCCTTTAATTTCGGGGTGTTTTAACCGATGCCGCACCGTCAATTCGTCGACGACATTCGCGCGGTCTGACCGAGCCATCTCGTATTCCTTGCGCGTTCGAAAGTTGACCTTCGTATACAGATCGCTGAGCGCGGCCATCACGTTCGGGAAATGCTTCGAGATCACCATAAACTGCATAAGCAGCCGGGGCGGCAGCGATCGGCCCAGCTTCTGCCCATTGGAAAACTGCTTACTGATAAAATCGAACGCCAGTCCCCGGATAACTTCTTCCAGCTGTTCCTTCATGACGTACAACTGTTCAGTCGAAAGCTGCTTCGGTTGGATGGCGAAGGGCGCATACCACACCTTATCGCCAATCTCTACCCGAATCTGATACGTCCCCGGTATCAAGGGATAATAGTTTTTGTTAAAGAGGGGAATACTGCCTCCGTTCGGAGAAAGGAAAGCCTCCCCTTTCTCATCAAACTTCACTCCAGGGTAAGGGATCGTCTCCAACCCGTACATGTAGAGTCTAGCGTTATCGTCTGGCGATTTAAAATCGATCGTAATCTCAATGTTTTCTATAAGCGTCGCCGACGGCTCGTCAATGTACTCGTAAAAGCCTTGCTCGTCCTCGTAAAATCGGCTTACAGGCTCCTGCGAATAACCAACCTGAAAGGACAACTCAAACGGGAGCGGACTAAACGGTGTAGCCATTAATTTTCAGCTCTTTCGCTTTATGAATTAGCACATTTCGCGTTTCCACAAAATCGGAAATGTCCTCGAATTCTTTCAACCGATCAAGAAGCTTGCTGCCCGTCACTTCACCGTTCGCATCCGCCTTCCCGATCAAATCCTTCAGCAGGCCTTCCGGGCCTCTCAGCTTCGTAAGAATCCGCTGCACGACCTGAAGGTCCAGAGCCTCTTTCTTCGAGATATACGGATTTTCCGGCAAATTGCGAAGGTACGTGTCAATCTGACGAACAACGCGAGGACCGACGCCCAGGTTTTTGTTCGACTCATGAAGCGTCCGGTGAATAGCCCAGAAGAACTCCGCTTCACGATCGCTTAACGTAAAGCCTTCCGTCTGACGGAATTTGCTATATTCCTCAAACGAATACGAGGTCTTCCGTCCTTGCAGCTTTCGTTCCTTCTGACCCAAATGCCTCAAGCCCGTATACGGCAGCACGTCGAGCGAAATCACATTTGAACGGTCCAGTACCTTGTCGGAGAAGTGGTACGTGGATTCGTCGATGTTGACGGTGCCGACAAACATAATGTTCTCAGGAATGGCAATGACAGGCTCATATTGAGCCGTGTTATACAAACGGCCCGTCAAATCGTCGTTATACAGCCGCAAAAACCGGCGCTGCGGGTCCATCTCCAGGACAGACAGAAATTGCGAGAAATAATGCTCGACGCGAGCTAGGTTCATCTCGTCAAAGCAAATCAGATACAGCTTGCTTTTTCGGTTCTCTTCCTTTTGCGCTTGAATCAAGGTGTTAATTAATCCGGAATCCCCCGGGCGGTACACCATGTTCATGGCATCGACATATCCGATCAAATCGGAATCGTTTGTCCAGGAGGGGCGCACCGGAATGATGACAAACTGGTCATCATCTAACCCAAGGGCACGCGCGTATGCCTGAACTAGTCTTGACTTGCCTGTTCCGCTCATCCCAGCGATAATATTGAGCGTATTCGACTTCAAGGCAGTATGAAAATTAAACAAATCCTTTTCGGAATATTGCAGCCCCATCTCTCTCGTAACTTGTATAAAATGGTCCATAAACCGATATTCTTCATTATCTGAGGGAATGACTACATCTGCCTCTTCCACCGCGGCAGGCGGAGCCGCCAGAACGGCCTCCGGTTTCTTCATCTCAGGGACCTCCACAACCGCCCCCGCAGCAGTCTCTAATGCAGCATCCTGCAAGCTTTCGAGCGGTGCCGCGGACTCCATGTAGGCATTCATGTTTTGATAGATGCTTAGCGGCACAAACATGAGAGTCGAATTTTCCGGCGTCCCATAACAATCTTCCAACCAATCATCATCGAACTCCAGCACCTTCAGATGCCCGGCAATATTCAAACAGTACCCTCCATGGGCGTACTGATGCTTGTCGAACTCCCCAATAATGCTAAATTTATCTCTTTGCTTCCACAGCACAAACTGTGGAGTGTCGTTAGTTTCAGTTGAAATACTTTCAATCCTGCCTACAAACTTATTATTTAATAGCTTATGGATAAAATCATCAAAGGTCAAATCATGCATTTCCTCACTAAAGACTGGAACAGGGATAAATGTCATACCCTGGACATAACTGTCAGACTTCCTGATCAGCCTCACTTCTTTACCAACATAAATCTCATTGTGATTTGGCAGAACTTTCTTTTGCGGTCTGAATATGAGTATATAATCGTGTAAAAATCGTTCAAGCTTTTCCTTCCGCTCATCATCCGGACGATAGTATTCATCTTCAAACCCGTAGCGTGACAGGTCGCTGGAGTAACAAGTAAAAAGGTTTACATTAGGAAATCCATAAGGTGTGTCGGATATCAATTTCACATAAAATTGAAGCGCATTCTGCGAGTTTATAATAATTGGTCGTCTCTGAACATCTTCTTCCGTTGCCAATATACCGACAAAATCCACGTTCCAATCCTTATACATACATTATTCCCTCACCTTTTGTTTAGATAGGACTGAAGTTCTACCAATGTTAAAAATTCTTTAATGGTTTTTTCCTTTAAGACGCTTTTTAGCTTTCGCTGCTTCGGGGGTGAAATTTGAAATGATAGCATCCAGATTTCTTCAGAATGGGACTCGCGCTGCAAGAAATCCTCGATTTGGCCATTCCCTACCAATTCAACGTCATATTGTGGCGTATGTAGAAACGACTCATGAACTCCTTCCCCTAACAGCACAACCTTCTTAGGACTCGGCGTCAGATTTGCAATCTGCTGGTCTTGCGGGGATATCAAATTCGCTGCATCTACAGTCTTCGTTTTAAGTTCAGTAATCAAACGTTTGACTTCTTCCTGTAGATTGGATACTTCTTCTTTCAAACCTGCAATATCATCTGCTTGCTCAGTTATTTGTTTCTCTTTATTTTCAAGCTCTATTTTTAATGCTTTTATTTCTTCTGTGTGCGTCTTTCGTTCTTTTTTCCATTCCTGTACCTCTGCCTTTCTTTTTTCCCTAAGCTCTTTCATGACCTCGTCAAGTTTAACCGCCTTAAGCTTTTCCTGAGACAGCCGTTCTTCTAGGTCTCGAATGATTGATTCCATTGCTGGAACCGCTGTTTCGATAGATGCCGGCTCCTCTCCTTGATTCTGGACTATGCCTGTTTGGGGTTCATACCGGGCAAGATTTCCTGAATCCGAAATAAAGGCAAAAAGAGCTTCCGCCTCCTCAGAATCTTCCACTTCCCCTGTCGTTAGAGCAAGCAGAATATTTATCAGGCTGTACTTCCCCGTATTGACTAATTCCAAGAGCTCATCCCGATTTAGTTTTCTAATGTCTTTAACAGCCTCTTCAGTTAAGCACTGATTGATATGTTTTCGCAGCCCTGCTTTTAACCTCATCACTTTGGTCGTTTTTTGCAATTCGTTCATCACTTGAGGGCGTATTTGCTTTATATTGTTTCTTGTAATCTCCCGAAAGCCCTTTACCTTACAGTTCGTTGCAATTGCCAGGTCGTACAATACCGCCTCTTCTTGTTGAGCCAACACCCATTTCAACATTGCTTTATTCACAATTTCATGCACCTCTTTATAAGCCTTCAGAATAATATCTTTACTTTAGGATAACGCTTATAGGTCTGGAACTCTAGTAGTAAATATGGCAAGGAAAAAACAGGGTTCTCTCATTAAATCGAATGATGATACGAAATTTTTATCTTGAAAGTAGGCAAAAGGCATGTTTTCACTTCTTCAATTTTTCCTGAGGAGTAGACCCGTCAAAATTTGGTTATATTATACAGAACAAAAAACCATACTAATCATACGCACTATAATATTAGAACATGGAAAGGTCAGGTTGCTTCTGCATGTGGATGGATACCGCTAAAGATTCGTTGCTGGTGGCGGGAAGAATCGTGACGATCTTCCCGCTTATGCTGGTCGTAGGTCTGTTCATGGGCAAGAGGTCCATTGGCGAACTGCCCGTATTCGACTTCCTGGTGATCATCGCCTTGGGAGCTGTCGTCGGCGCCGATATTGCGGATCCCAAGATCGAACATATCCATACGGCCGTGGCGATCATATTAATCGGTCTCCTGCAGCGAGTCGTTTCTTCATTGACGATTAAGTCCAGAAAATTCGGCAAGCTTATCACGTTCGAACCGACGGTCGTCGTTTATCAAGGCAATCTGTTAATGAGCAATTTAAAAAAAGTGCGCTACTCGATCGACAACATCTCCCAAATGCTGCGGGAAAAGGATATTTTCCATCTCGGCGACGTCGAGCTTGCCGTACTGGAGGCCAACGGAAAGCTGTCCGTCTACAAAAAAGATCAGAAATCGGTTCCGGCCTTGGAGGATCTTGGCCTCGTCAAGCAGCAGAGCAGCCTGTCCTATCCGTTGATAATTGAAGGGAACGTCCTCCAGGAAACGCTGACTTTCATCCGCAAGGACTTGTCATGGCTGGCGTCTCAGCTGCAAGCGAAGAAGCTTCGGCAAGACGACGTCGTTTACGCATCCGTCGATACAAACGGCGAAATCTATGTTTCCGGCACAACTGCCGGTCCGCCCCCGCCAATGCTCCATTAGCGCAGCGGCCGACGAATTGAGGACCGGCTGTTCACAAATTACGACGCTTTCGCCTCAATCCAATAATAAAATCCCGTCGTGAGGATTCCCTTGTCGCTGGCGTGCTTCTCGAATTGCGCGTTGATCAGACGGCGGCATTGTTCTTCGGCATATTGCCTGAATCCGTCGCTTTGCCCGAAACAAACCATTTCGAATACGTCATCTGCCGATGGGACCCACACCATTTCTTTCAAGACTGTTAATTTCGTGTCCGTTAGACCGCTGCCATCCAGTCGCTCCTGAATCCTGTCCAGAACCGGCGTGCCTGCTGCAGGCGGAGCGAATAACCCGGGAAAGATCAGCCCAAGCTCGCCGCCTTTGCCATTGCCGTCGCCGGGGTGAAACAGCAGCAGCGTTCCGCCTGACTTCACCACTCGGTTCCCTTCCTTATACCAGCTGGTCGGCCCCTTCTTCGTATAAGCTACGTCGAAATAGTCATCGGGGAAAGGCAACCCGTCTCGAGTGTTTCCCGTGACATACCGAACGTTTGATTTCCGGTTCCGATTAGCTGTCTCAATAAAACCTTCCGTTACGTCATACCCGACGACTTCTTCCGCATGGCCGGCCCATTGAACGGTATAGGCCCCATGACCGCAGCCCACATCCAATACTTTTCCATGTGCCGTTGCGGACAGCCTTGCGGTCAAGACGGCTTCCGCCGCCTGGCCCTCAATTATGCTTTTCCAAGGGAATTCGTACTTGCCTGTCTTGGCTGCCAATTGCTTGCACCACTCCATCGTCTGCGGTCTCGCATATTCCGGATGCTTCGTCAAATCTGGAAACATAAGTTAGTAGACCTCCTGTATGAGATTTGCCGGCCGGCATGAATAAGATACGGATTTTTTACCAAAAAGTATAGACTTATAATAATCCTGGCTTTATAATACGATTATAGGGAATCGAGATAGGTGCCCTCTATTTAAAATCACCCAAAAACACGTACCCGACACTTGAACAGTGTCGTTTTTTTGTTGTTTCGACAACAAAATAGAGGGGCCGTCGCCCCCCTCTTGTTTCGTACCTTTAAGCATTCTTTTACAGCGTTCATCAATCGTGCTTATTTCCTTGCATGCAAAAAAACTCCTGTCTAAGTCTGAAGTGAATAGACGGAGTTGCCCGTCGTATTCGGCAGCTGGCAGACATATCGGCATTCATGCAACCAAGTTAGCCCCTATAGCTTTGCGCCCCCGCTTTTCAACGGGTTTGCCATTATCGTGCGATGTATTCTATTAATGAGCTGCATCAGTCGAGCTTGAAATCACCCGCCAAATGATCCACCAGCGCTTGCTGCAGCGTTCCTTTCGTAACGGCTTTCTGTTCGAAAGACAGGCCCGACCGAATCATCAGCTTCACGATCTCCGGCCGGAGCCCCGTCACGATCGGCTGACAGCCCATCATATTAATCCCGTCGAAGACGTTGATCAACTGGCGAACGACATCGGGATCCGTTACCATCACACCCGATAAATCGATAATTAACGTCTCGATCCTTTCGTTGCCGATTTGCGAAATGACTTTGTCCTCGATCGTGTTGGCCCGAAACTCGTCTATCCTTCCGATCAGAGGCAAAATGGAAGTCGTCCGCGTCAATGGGATAATCGGGACGGACAAATCCTCCACCATTTCCCGCTGCGCCCGGATCAGGTCGTCTTTGAACAGCGAATAGCTGATAAACAGTTGATTGAGAAATTGGTCCATTAACTGGTTAATGTTTTTTTCCAGGCTGTAATAATGCTCCCGGCTGTCGGTTTGGTTGTTCAGCCTGTCGTAATTGTACAAGAAGTCCCACATGACGCGCCGGACCGCCTGGATCCATTCCAGCTTGAAGGCGAGGGCAAGCGAATGCTTCGCCCACGTGACCCCCTCCTGCTTGGCAAACGCGACCACTTCATACTCTTTCCCATCGACGATGAAGAGCACCAGCTTATGGGCGTTGTCCAGTAAATGGATATTGCCGATCGTCAGTATTTCGTCGATTTTGTCCCGGACATTAACCGCTTCCAACAGCAGCCGTTCTTCGAAAGCTTCCCGGTTAAGAACAAAAAAATCTTTTAAATTCGTCGCTGCCTCCAGCTCCAAATGAACCACCTCTTTTAATTGAATATTTTTGGTACCCTTCGGAAAAGTGATGGTAAATTTGGTCCCTGCATGCTCCTCACTCTGGACTTCGATGGCCCCGTTGTGCTGGTAGATGACAGAGAAAACGAGAGTCAGACCCATTCCGGTGCCGTTGGCTTTCGTCGTATAGAACGGCGTGCCCAGCATGTCCAGCTTTTCTTGCGGGATGCCTACTCCGCTGTCCTGGATGCTGACGATGACTTCATCCTCCGTCGTCCAATGCTCGATCTGGATCGAGCCCTTATCCGGGATAGCCTCAAACGCGTTTTTCAGCAAATTAAAAAACACTTTTTTCAATTGATTTCTTTTGCCCAAAATATATGAGCCCGGATCTTGCAAGTTTGTATGTACGGACACCCGATAAAATTGATCCTGAAACAGCTGCGTCAAGGACTCCAGCTCCACGGCCAGGTCGACGGAAACATGCTGCTCATCCTCCAAATCGGGCTTGGACACGTGAAGCAAATTTTGCAAAATGTCCAGCGCATTCTCCAGCTCCGACTCGGCAATTTCGATGTACTTCCTATCGCTTCGCTCTTTCAACAATTGCAAAAATCCTTTGACGGCGGTCAGCGGATTTTTGACCTCATTGGCGATCCCCGCAGCAATTTGTCCGACGGAAGCCAAGTGGCTCAAGTGAGTGTCCTTTCTTTTTTTATCCGCAGACCCTGCTAGTTCCTGCATTATGTAGGCCTCCGATCTTCAATTGTCCTCAAGCTGCCAGCTTTAAGATATGATAATACATTCAACTAAATTATTTATAGTATACCTATTTCCAAATACGCTTTGCCACAGCTAATAGACGGAATAGAATGAAAATTTTTCGCCGCTCAGAGCGTATTTACAGGCACAATAACACGTGTTACTATTAGCGCAGAGGTGTTGCTCCATGGGAAAAAAACGAGTCACCAGCCACGATGTCGCCCGTTTGGCCGGCGTATCCCGCAGCGTCGTGTCCGCCGTGCTGAACGGCACCAAGGGGATCGGCATCAGCCCCGAGACGCGGGAAGCGGTGCTTGCGGCTATACAAGAGCTCAACTACCATGTGGATGCGCAGGCTCGCGCGATGAAGACCGGCAAGAGCGGCAGTATCGCCGCCTTCGGCGATACGAGCAATCCCCTCTTCCTGCAGGTGCTGGAAGGGATGCAGAGGGCCTGCGGCGAGCGCGGCTATCATGTGCTGATCAGCGGACAAGGCGCGCACGAGGAAGGCCGCTTCAAGCTGATCGATCTGTTTCTGCAGCGTCGCATCGACGGCATCGTGTCGCTCGACCCGGTCAGTTACGCCGATCCGCGATGGGCAGGCGAACTGAGCAAGCTCCAGGTGCCTTACGTATCCGTGGAAGGTTATGCCGAGACGAATTCCGTCACGTCCGTTCTGGCCGATTACGGGCAAAGCGTCCGGGATGCGCTGGACTACATGGCCGCTTGCGCCGCGGAGGCCGGCAAGCCGGTCTATGTGCAGATGAACCACAAGGACAGCGCAAGCAACTGGGCGGAACGAAGCCGCAGGCAGGCGTACCTGGATTGGTGCGGAGAGCGGCGGGCGGAACCGGTCCTCTTCGAGCTGATGCACAAAAACGGCGATGAAGTGCGAAGCCTGCTGCTGCAGCTTCGGGACAGTCATGCGCTCCTTCCTCCGTTATTGTGCAACTGGTCGGCCGGCGCCATCGGCATCTATCGCGCGGCGCATGAGCTCGGACTGCGTGTCGGAACGGACGTCCGCGTTATGGCGGCCGATAATACGCAGCGGCTGAACCGCAGCTTGGTGCCTTCCTTATCCGTCATGAACATTCCTTACGTGAGGATGGGCGAGACAGCCGTACATGTATTGCTGCAGACGCTGGAAGGCGGAGAGCAATCGCAATCGCAGCCGGGAGAGAATACCGTCGCGAAGCACTGGCTAAAGGCCGAGCTGCTTGCGGGCGAGAGTATGGCCCCTATCGAATCGTCATCGTCCCTGTAAATGCCAGTCGGCGCTTGCAGGCGACGGTATGATTAATAACACGTGTTACCAAATGGAGGCGAATAAGCATGTTTTGGACAACGGAAAAGCTGGCCGCCCGACTAAAGGAGCTGGGCGAATACAGATATCGCGATGCGATCCAGCTGAACGAATGGGATTTCAGAATCGATGAAGAAAAGCGCAACGGCGCGCATCCCCCTGTTGACGGGGAGTGGACGACCATTGCGAAGGGAGCCCGCTGGGAAGGCCGTGACTTATACGCATGGGTGCGCAAGCAAGTGGATATTCCTGCTTCCTGGAGCGGCCGTACGGTTGTCGGCCTGTTCGATTTCGGCAAGACGGGTCCCTTCCATAATTCCGGGTTCGAGTCGCTGCTGTATGTGAACGGCGTTCCATACCAAGGAGTCGACACGAACCATCATGAGGTGTTCATTCCCCAGGACTGGGCCGGTTCGAGCCGGGAGTTCTGCTTCCGCCTTTGGTCCGGCTTGGAGGGCGGCGGCGTGCCAGTCCAGCAGGAGCATCAGTTCAGAAAAGCGGAGCTTGCCTGTCTGGATGAAGCCGCCGACGATTTGTATTATACGGGACTGGCCGCGCTGGATACGTCCAAGGTGCTTGGCGAGAACGATCCGACACGCCAGGAGCTTCTTCAAGCGGCGGACCGGGCCTTCCTGCTGGTCGATTGGGCGAGACCGGGTTCTGACGCCTTCTACGAAAGCGTAAGAGCGGCGCGCGACGTCTTGCGCGAAGCGTTGTCCGGCTGGGAGAAAAAGCATGGCGTCACCGTACACTGCATCGGCCATACGCATATCGACGTCGCCTGGTTATGGCGGCTGACGCATACGCGGGAGAAGGCGGCGCGGTCGTTCTCCACCGTTCTGCGGCTGATGGAGAAATACCCGGAGTACGTCTTCTTGCAAACGCAGCCTCAGCTTTATGCGTATATCAAGGAAGACTATCCGGAGTTGTACGCCCAAATCAAGGAACGGGTCAAGGAAGGCCGCTGGGAAGCCGGAGGCGCGATGTGGCTGGAAGCGGACTGCAACCTGCCGAGCGGCGAGTCGCTTGTTCGCCAAATTCTGTACGGCACCCGCTTCCTTCGCGAGGAATTCGGAGCGGAATGCACCTATTTGTGGCTGCCGGACGTATTCGGCTACAGCTGGGCGCTGCCGCAAATTTTAAAGAAATCCGGCATCGATACGTTTATGACGACGAAGATCGGATGGAACCAATACAACCGGCTGCCGCACGACACGTTCCGCTGGCGCGGCATCGACGGCTCCGAGGTGCTGACGTATGTCGTCTCGACGCCGCCTTCCGCGAACCACAAGGGCTGGTCGTACACCTATAACGGCTTTATCCAGCCTTTTTCGGTGAAAGGCATTTGGGATATGTACCAGGACAAGGAGATTAACCGGGACTTGCTGCTTGCTTACGGCTACGGCGACGGCGGAGGCGGCGTCAACCGCGAGATGCTGGAGATGCGCCGAAGACTGGAGTCGATGCCGGGGCTGCCGAATGTCGTCACCGAACGCGCCGACGTCTTTTTTGAAAAGCTTCATAAGACGATCGATGCGACGGACCGCTACGTGCATACGTGGGACGGCGAGTTGTATCTGGAATATCATCGCGGCACCTACACCAGCCAAGCCTATACCAAGCGGATGAACCGCAAGCTGGAGCTGCTGTACCGGGAGAGCGAGTGGATTCAGTCGCTCTACAGCGCCGTTTCCGGCACCTGGCAGTCCTATCCGGACGACATGCTCCACCGCGGCTGGGAAATCGTGCTGCGCAACCAGTTCCACGACATTATTCCGGGCTCTTCGATTGCCGAAGTGTATGAGGACTCGCGGCTGGAATATGCGGAAGCCGAGCGTCTCGGCCGGGAAATATGGCAGGAAGCCGCCCGGCGGCTGGCCGGATCGGACGGCGCGGCAAGCGCCGAAGGACCGTTCCGCTGGACGGTGTTCAACAGCGCGTTCTTCGATCAGACCGGGCTCGTCCGCATTCCCGCGCAAGCGGAATTCGGCGAAGGCGCATGGACAGGAGCGGACGGAAGCGCGCTGCAGGCGGAGCGCATCGGCGACGTCTGGCAGGTGAAGGTCGAAGACATTCCCGCGATGGGCTGCGCGGCGATCGTCTGGCATCCGGAAGCGCGCACGACCGCATCCGATTCGTCTCCATTCGTATATCGCGAACGTTCCTTGACGACGCCTCATTACGAGCTGGAGTGGAACGATGCGGGTCAATTGACCCGCATCTACGACCGGGAAGCCGGCCGCGAGGTGCTGGCAGACGGGCAAGCCGGCAACGTGCTGCAGGTATTCGAGGACAAGCCGCTGAACTACGAGGCATGGGACATCGATATCTTTTATCAGGAAAAACAGCGCGCAGTCGAACAACTGAAAGCTGTCGAGCTTGAGGAGTGCGGGGCATTGCGGGCCGTAGTGCGGTTCAAGTGGTCGTATATGGACTCCACGATAAGCCAGCGGCTGATCGTCTACGCCGACAGCAGACGGATCGACTTCGAGACGGAGGTCGATTGGCACGAACCCAAGCAGCTGCTGAAGGCAGCCTTCCCGGTAACCGTCCGTTCCGCCGAAGCTACCTTCGATATCCAGTTCGGCAATGTGAAGCGCCCGACTCACTGGAATACGGGCTGGGATTACGCCCGCTTCGAGACGGTCGGTCATCAATGGGCGGATCTGTCCGAGCGCGGTTACGGCGTCAGCCTGCTGAACGACTGCAAATACGGCTACGACGTAAAGGACAACGTCCTGCGCCTGACGCTGATCAAGTCGGCGACGCACCCCGACCCCCATGCCGACCTGGGCTTTCATGAATTTACGTATTCGCTTCTGCCGCATGCCGGCGATTGGGTCGACGGCGGCACCGTTCAGGAAGCGTGGGCGCTCAACAATCCGCTCACATGGACCGAAGGAGCTTCGGCTTTCGCCGGACGAAGCCTGCTGAAGCTCGATGCGCCGAACATCATGATCGACGCCGTGAAGAAAGCCGAGGTCGGCGACGGCCTGATCGTTCGCCTGCACGAATTCACCGGAGCGCGCGGAAAGGTGCGTCTGACCAGCGACTTCCCGCTGACCGGCTGGCAGGAAACCGATCTGATGGAACGGCCGATCGGCGAGATGCAAACGCAGTCCGACGTGGAGTTTCATATTCAGCCGTATGAGATCAAAACTTTTATGCTGCAGCTGAAGAAGGGCTGATCAAGCCCCGCGGCGCCAAGGTCAGGAAATTTCGACGAAGAGGCCGTTCTGAACGAGATGATCGACGTGTATGAAGGCATCGCGGCCGATCAGATGGCAATCGCCGTTTAACCCGCTCCAACTATAAAAGGAGTGATGGACCGTTACTGCGGCCCGTCACTCCTTTTCCTTAACCGGACGGTCCATTGACGAGCCGTCTCCAGGCCGGGTACTCTTCCAGATAACCGTATTTGTCGAGCTCCTTCAGCGCATGGCGAATATGATGCTCGTCCTCTCCCGACTCGCCTGCCATCTCCAGCAGCGTCTGCATGTCGATCGCGGGATGTTCCTTGCAAAAATGCAGCAGCCCCTTGGCGGTCCACGAAAGCCGGTCGTCCCGGAAGTAGCCGACCATTCGCCTGTACACCTTGTTCGGCAAAATCTTGACTTCCACCAGCTGCTGCAGCGCTTTAATCGTCTGCTTCTCGCTCATTCGGCCCAGCCTCGATACGTCCGATAATTCGGGCGTATCGGATTCGGAAGTCAGGCATCCCCTTAACACGATATAAACCATTTGCGAAAAAATATCCAATCCCGGATGTCGAAAAATATCTTCGGAAACGGTGATCATACGCGTCGAATCGCTTGTCGTTACGCTAGTCATGCTGTTCTCCCCTCTCCCGGCGCCCGGAGCTCCGGGCCTGTCCGTTTATGTTCTCCATTATGGTACATATAGTAGGGCTTGCTGAATGAAGAAAATCCCTTTATCCACAAGGGATCTGGAGCGTTTT